>JAJPJA010000027.1 GCA_021324455.1 Pseudomonadota bacterium
GCACCGCGATTCATCCGGCGGTGGCGCCGCAATCGGGCGACATCGTCGTGGCCAAGCATCGCGTGGGAGCGTTTCCCGGCACCGATCTGGATATGATCCTGCGTGCCAACGACATTGAAACGCTGGTGATGTTCGGTATCGCGACCAGCGGCGTGGTGCTCTCGACGCTGCGCCACGCCGCCGACGCCGATTACCGCCTGATCGTGCTCAAGGATTGCTGCTCGGATCGCGACGCGGAGGTACATCGGGTGCTGCTCGAAAAAATCTTCCCGCGTCAGGCCAGGGTGATAACGGCGGCGGAGTTCGCCGCGGCAATTGGATAGTTGTCGGCCGCGAAACCGGCGCGGCGCGGCCGTATGCGGCTGTAGTCGCGCGGCACGCGCTCCTCGCGCAGCGGCCGGGCGCAAACTGATCGTCAACCGCGGAAACCCAGCGGCGCCGCGACTTTGGCGGCTTCGCGCGCCAGCACCGGGGCATACTTTTTGTAATTGGCAAACCGCGGCTCGGTGGTCTGGCCGCGATGGTAGCGCAGATACAGCTGCTCCACTACCGTGGCGTATTTCCAGTACGCCAGCGCCAAATAATAGGGGAACCGGCTGATGTCGCGGCCGGTGCGCATCGCGTAGCGCTGCGCCATCTCCTCCCGCCGCAGCATCCCCGGCGTCATCGCCGTATGCGGATAGCCCTCGCTCAAGTCCAGCAGTTCGGGCGTATCGTCGGCGTTGCGCCAATAGTTCAGCGCCGTGCCCAAATCAATCATCGGATCGCCCAGCGAGGCCATCTCCCAGTCCAGCACGGCCACGATGCGCCCGGGAAACTCCGCGTCGAACATCACGTTGTGCAGGTAGAAATCGTTATGCAGGATGACCGGCGGCTGCGGCGGCGGCTGATGCTCCACAAACCAGTCCGCCAGGGTCTTCATCAGCGCAACTTCCTGGGTCTTCGCCTTTTCCCATCGCCCCATCCAGCCGGTAATCTGGCGCTGCAGGAAACCTTCGGGACGCCCGAATCCGGCCAGTCCGATCGCGTTGTAATCGACCGCATGAAGATCGGCCAGCGTATCGATGAACGCCTCCGCCATCTGGCGATAGGTTGACGGCGAATGCCCCTGCAGGGCGGGCGCGAAGGGCTGGCGCAGAGTGACGACTACGCCTTTGCGCCGCTCCATCACGTAGAACGGCGCCCCGATTACCGACGGGTCGTCGCACAAGAACAGCGCGCGCGGCGCAGGATAGAACGCCTGCCACAGGCGCGACAGGATGCGGAACTCGCGGTTCATGTCGTTGGCGCTGGGCGCCACCGGACCGCGCGGCGGACGCCGCACCACCCATTCGTTGCCGCCGGCACGCAGCAGAAAGGTGAGATTGGAGCTGCCGGTGCGAAACTGCATCAGCTCGATCGGACCCTCCGCGCCGGGCAGCCGGCCGCGCAGATACTCGCGCAGCGGCGCGATATCGAAACGGTCTTCGTCCCTGATCTCGGTGTATTCCGGCAGCGGTCCGGATGCTTCTGTCATGGCTGCAAATAACCTTAAGGCGAGTCAGTCACCGTAATTCCAGGCCTCCAGTAAAATGGAGGAGGTTGCTCCAGCGGTATCAGGCACCCTCACCCATCTCCAACAAAAAATGTGGGAGAGGGAACAGCAGGTACTATTTCCATTTGCGCAGTTCGCGGCGCGCCAGGGTCATGCGATGCACCTCGTCGGGGCCGTCGACGATTCTGAGCGCGCGGCTGTCGCGCCAGAACCGCGCGATCGGCGTATCGTCGGACACACCCATCGCGCCATGCACCTGAATGGCGCGGTCGAGCACGTTCATCACCATGTTGGTCGCCATCACCTTGATCTGCGCGATCTCGTCGCGTGCGCCGCGCTTGCCGGCGGTGTCGATCTTCCACGCCGCGCGCATCACCAGCAGCCGGGTCGCATCGATCTCGATGCGCGAGTCGGCGATCCATTGCTGCACGTTGGCCTTGTCCGCCAGGTAGCTGCCGTGGGCCCAGCGCGTGTTGGCCCGCTTGCACATCAGCTCGAAGGCGCGCTCCGCCACGCCGATCGCGCGCATGCAGTGATGGATGCGGCCGGGACCCAGACGCGCCTGCGCAATCGCGAAGCCGTCGCCCTCTTTGCCCAGCACGTTGGTCACCGGCACGCGGCAATCCTTGTATATGATTTCGCAATGTCCGCCGTTTCCGGTATGTCCCATCACCGGCACCGGCCGTACGATATTGAACCCGGCGGTATCCACCGGGACGATGATCTGGCTGGCGCGCCGATGCGGTTCGGCGCCGGGGTCGGTCACCACCATCGCGATCGCGAAGCGCGCATGCAGCGCGCCCGACGTAAACCACTTATGGCCGTTGATTACGTAGTAGTCGCCTTCGCGCACGGCGCGGGTGCGGAGCTGAGTGGGGTCGGAGCCGGCGGTTTCCGGCTCGGTCATGGAAAAGCAACTGCGCATCCTGCCCTCCAAACAGGGCTCGAGCCATTGCCGTTTCTGCTCGGGAGTCCCGAACTCGGCGAGGATTTCCATGTTGCCCGTATCCGGCGCGGCGCAGTTGAAGATGTAGGGGCCGATGCGGCTGCGGCCCATGATTTCGCATACCGGCGCATACTCTTCGTTCTTAAGTCCGGCGCCGTAGCGCTCGTCGGGCATGAACAGGTTCCACAGACCCTCGGCCCTGGCCTTGGTGCGCAGTGAGGTGACGATTTCGGGTTCATGATGCTCGTTGCCGGAGGCCTCCACCTGCCGTTCGGCAAGTTCCTCGTTGGGATAGACGTGCTGGTCCATGAAAGCGGCGACGCGCCGGCAATAATCCTGGGCTTTGGGCGATAAGCTGAAATCCATACTTTCGGTGCCTTCGAGAAATTTGGATGGTCCACTCTTATCGCAGCGCGCGCGCCAACAGAAGTAGCGCGCAGCCGCCCTTGTGGTAGCGGCCGCGGTTTTCTAGGATGAGCGGGCGGCCCCGCGGGTTTTGCCGCGGCGGTTTTCGGGTTGCGCAACCATTCCTCCCGGGCGGCGCGCGCCGCCGGGAATAACGCAGGAGAAGCGGACTCATGGCAGCAGGAACAACGCAGGAGTTCAAGGTCATCGGCACCCGTCCCATCCGCCACGACGGCGTCGACAAGGTCACCGGCCGCGCCAAGTACGGCGCCGACTACAGCTTTCCCAACATGCTTCACGGCAAGGTGCTGCGCAGTCCGTATGCCCACGCCAGGATCAAATCGATCAACGTTGAAAAAGCGCTCAAGCTGCCCGGCGTAAAAGCGGTTCTCACCGGCAGGGAATTGCCCGAACTGCCCAACCGGATGGAAGCGCTGGGCGAGATTCCGTTCAACCCGATGCATTGCGCGCACAACGTGATGGCGCGCGACAAGGTGCTGTACAACGGCCACGCCGTTGCCGCCGTCGCCGCGACCTCACCCCACATCGCGGAGGAAGCGCTGGGCCTGATCGAAGTCGAATACGAGCCGCTGCCGCCGGTGCTGACGGTGGAGGCGGCGATGGCACCCGGCGCCCCGATTCTGCATCCCGATCTGCGCAACGCGGATTCCGGCGACCAGCAGACCAACGTCGCGTCGCACATCCAGTTCCAGCGCGGCAAGGTTGAGGACGGGTTCAAGGACTCCGACATCATTATCGAGCACGAATACCGCACCGAGATGGTGCATCAGGGCTACATCGAGCCGCACAACGCCGTGGGCATTTACAACACCGACGGCCACGGCACCGTGATCTGCTCCACCCAGGCGCCGTTCGAAGTCCGCACCATGAGCGCGCAGGTGGCGGGATTGCCGGTGGGCAACGTCAAGGTCATCCCGGCGGAAATCGGCGGCGGTTTCGGCGGCAAGACCACCATCTACCTCGAGCCGCTGGCGCTGGCGCTCTCGATGCGCACCGGATGCCCGGTGAAGATGGTGATGACGCGGGCGGAAGTGCTGCGCGCCAGCGGCCCGACCTCGGGCTCGACGATCAAAGTCAAACTCGGCGCCAAAAAAGACGGCAAAATTATGGCCGCCCACGTCTGGCTGGCGTACGAAGCCGGCGCCTTTCCGGGGTCGCCGGTAGCGGCGGGCGCGATGACGGTGCTGGCGCCCTACAATCTCCCCAACTTTCTCATCGACGGCTATGACGTGGTCGTGAACCGGCCCAAGACGGCGGCCTATCGCGCGCCCGGCGCCACCAACGCCGCCTTCGGATGGGAATGTGCGCTGGACGAACTGGCCGAAAAATGCGGCATCGATCCGATCGACCTGCGCATCATGAACGCGTCCAAAGAAGGCACGCCGTCGATGTTCGGCGCGCCGTACCCCAGGATCGGATTCGTCGAGACCTGCGAGGCGCTCAAGAACAGCCCCCACTACCAGTCGAAGCTGAGCGGCAGCAATCGCGGCCGCGGCGTGGCCTTCGGCTTCTGGTTCAACGCCGGGATGCAGTCCTCGGCCGTCGTCAACATCCACAACGACGGCACCGCCAGCGTGGTGACCGGCAATCCCGATATCGGAGGGTCGCGCGCGTCGATGGCGATGATTGCGGCTGAGGTGCTCGGTCTTCGGGCCGAAGACGTGCGGCCCAGCGTCGCCGATACCGATTCGATCGGCCAATGCGACCTGACCGGCGGCAGCCGCGTCACCATGGCGACCGGACTGGCCGTGTATCAAGCGGCCCAGGACGTGGTGCGTCAGCTCAAGGAGCGCGCCGCGAAGATGTGGAAGCTTAACCCCGAAGATCGGAGCGAAATCGAATACGCCGACGGCACCATGACAATCAAGAACAATGGTCATCCGCCGCTGACCTTGAAGGAAATCGCCTCCAAGCTGGTGCGCACCGGCGGACCGGTCAGCGGGCGGGCTTCGGTGCATGTCGCCGCCGTCGGTCCCGCGTTCGCCGGACTGCTGGTCGATCTCGAAGTGGACCCCGACACCGGCAAGATCCAGATCCTGCGCGCCACCGTGGCGCAGGACGCCGGCAAGGCGATCCATCCCAGTTACGTCGAAGGACAGATGCAGGGCGGCACTTCGCAGGGGCTGGGCTGGGCGCTCAACGAGGAGTACGTCTACGACGACCAGGGCAACCTGCGCAACTCGGGTTTCCTGGACTACCGGATGCCGACCTGTCTGGATCTGCCGCTGATCGAAACCTGCGTGGTCGAGGTGCCCAACCCGATGCATCCGCTGGGCGTGCGCGGCGTGGGCGAGGTCTCGATCGTGCCGCCGCCGGCCGCGGTGGCCAACGCGCTGTATCGCGCCACCGGCGTGCGGATGCGCTTCACCCCGATGTCGCCCCCGCGCGTTCTGAAAGCGCTGATGAGCAAATAGCAGGACCGGCGCG
The DNA here is from genome assembly GCA_021324455.1 of Pseudomonadota bacterium. Classification (GTDB taxonomy): domain Bacteria; phylum Desulfobacterota; class Binatia; order Binatales; family Binataceae; genus JAJPJA01. The sequence goes on from JAJPJA010000027.1 coordinate 5,334, forward strand.
CCGGCCGGTCGTGGATGCGTGAGCTGAAAGAATGCTCGAGCGTCCATGACCGGCGGGCACATCCGGCTGTTCACCGCAATGCGCCGTATCCACTGTCATTGCGAAGCGGACGCTGCGGGGGAATCCCAGGCCAAACCGGGTGGCCGGGCCCTGATAAAATTGGATCGATGCGCGGGGATTTCGGTTGCGCGCCCTGCGCGCCGCTGAACTGGCCCCCGCGCTCTCCTGCGTCGGCTTCGACCGCAACAAAATTGAAAAGTGTAAAGTTTCTTACACTATACCATCCGCAGACGGTTGATAGCTGTCGAGGGTTGAGGCACAAAAACGAGGGCTGCCCGACTTATTGACGTTTGTACTTTTTCTTTTGCAAACATAGAAGCCAGAGCCGACCGGGGCTGCAAATCAAGACGGTTGGACAGGAAGGTGGAAGGCAAACCGCCGAAGCCGGCCTGGCGATGACAGCAAGCCCGCAACTTTGCTCTCGAAGGCATTCCGGACCCCCCGCCGCGCGATAGTTCCGGGGGCCCATACCTGGGCGGAGGCCCGGAGTACTTCAGGTGAAGACAAATTTACGCTGGGGAGAAAAAATCATGAAACGAAGCTTATCGTGCGTCCTGGCCGCCGCGCTGCTGACGCTGACAACCGCGGCGTTCGCGCAGCAGTTCGATCTCAACGTGTATAATCAGATGATCGACGCGTCGTCGCCGCAAACCATCCCGCCGGGCACAAAGATTACTCTGCAGAACTGGAGCAAGTACAAAAACTTCTTGCCTTATTTTATCCAGCTTGGATTCCAGGGCGGCAGGCATTTCCACGTCATCGACAGCCCCGAGTACGTGATCGAGGTCGGGCCTACAGTTGATTATCCGCAGCCCAAGGCGATGCTGCAAAACACCGAGAAATATGCCGGCCAGACCCGTTTAGTGCCGGACCCGGCCACAGGCGGATTCAGCTGGACCGGCTACCAGGCAGGCACGCCCTTCCCCAATCCCACGGAACCGAACAAGGCGGCCAAGATCATGTACAACACCTGGGCCGGGTTTTTTGCCCCCTTTGCCCTGCATGAGTTCAGCCATAACTGGGAAACCGACAGCTTCGGCAATGTCCAGCCCGAGGATACCGACGACGCTTTTTACCGCCTGATGCATCTGAGCGACCCGCCCTATCCGATGAATCTACCCGACGCCGGCGGTAATATCATCGCGAACCGTTTCATTCAGATCACACCCGAGCAGGCCAAGTATACGACCGCGCTGGAATTGTACCCTGAGGACCCCTCGCGCCTGACCGAGGAGTATGTGTTCCTGCCCAGCCTGCGCCGTTCGCTGCGCCTTTCGACCTCGTCGCGATGCACGCCGATACTGGGTACGGATTATCTGGCCGATGATACAGACTGGAAGCCGGCGTTCTTCAAGCCTGAATTCGTGGGAGAGAAGAAATTACTGGTTCCCTTCATGGACGAAAAAGTGGCCTACACGGAAGCCTCGCAGAAAGGCTATGTCGGCGGCGATTACAAGACCGGCGCGGCGTTCCCCGGTTGGCCCAAACCCGGCTACAACACATGGCAACTGCGTAAGGTCTATCTGATTAACCTCAAGCCGACTGAAGTATTGGGCAGAGGCTACTGCTATTCCCAGAGGATCTTTTACGTCGACGCGCAAACATGGAATCAGCCTTACCTGGAAAACTACGATCGCAGCGGCAAGATTTACCACATCACCTGGCTCATCCTGGGCCCGGTAATGTACCAGGGGCAACGCACCGTCCAGCCGCGATCCTTCGGCTTTTCCATGGCCATGGATTTGCAAAACAACCACGCCTCGCCCGATATCGGCTACGCTTTGACCGTCGATGACCAGGTGCCGGGCGAGTACCGCGAAGCCGGCGTTTACACGCCCAGCGGTTTGGATCGGGTCATGAAGTAAACCCGCTGCGGGGCAGGCTGTTCGATGAACGGCTTTGACAGCCTGCTCCGCAAAGCGCGCATCAGCGGCCCCTCCGCGGCGACCGCCCGCGGAAGTTATCGCAGCCCGCGATTGGCCGCCGCCCTTCTCAACGGCCAACAGCGGCGCCGCGATAATAATGCTGAAGAATTTCCGTGTAGCGCCGGCCCTGGCTGGCCATTACCGCCGCCCCGATTTGGCACAGGCCCACGCCATGGCCCCAGCCGGCGCCGCTCAGGACGATACGGCCGGGTTCATGGTCCACGACGAAGGCGGAGCTGTACAGATGCGTAGACGACAGCGCGCGGCGGATTTCCAGCTCTTTGCCGATAATGATGTAGTCGCGTGCGCCGGCGATCCTGAGCCGATGGATTCGGCCTGACGGCCCGCGGGCCAGCGGCTGCAGCTCGCGGATCGGACCGAGGTCCACCGCAAGTTTCGACTTGATCAGGGCGGCCAGTTCTTCGCTCGTGTACGAGACCCGCCATCGATAGAAGTCGCGCGTCTCCTGGTCGAAGCCGGGCAGGATGCGCGAGAGCAATTCGGTGTCATGCGTATTGCAGTAGGCGGGCGGAGCGGAGCGGATCCAGTGCTCAATGTCGCCGTCAGGCGCCGCCTTCGCCGCGCCGTCATAGACCGATTCAAGATAGGGAATGTCCGCATCTTCCCAGGCGCTGGCGTAGCGTTCGGTGATGCCGCCGCAGGACTTGGAAAACCGTGCGTCGCATACGGCGCCGTTGTAGCGCAGAAACTCCCCGGCCGTCGCGCGCACCGCCTGTGCCGCGGCGGGAGAGAACGCCCGGGTTATGCCCTGGTAGCGCTGGCAGTGATCGTCGGCGCAAACGTCGAAATCCGCATGCGCTTGGCGGCCGTACCAACGCAGTATTTCGCGGGCACCGGTCAAGGTCCGTCCGGCCGGCGCCGGATGCGCTTTGGGAAACCACAGCCAACTGCGCGAAATCACCGCGTGCGCCTTCAGCAGCTCAAGCGGACACGACGCGCTCATCTCGGACGAGATCACGCTGGTGACGTACTCCTCGAGCGGGATGTCATTGATCGCGGTCAGTCCGGCGCCGCGCCTGATCAGGCGCAAGGCCCCGCGATATACCTGGCGTTCCCTGCGCTCCCAGTGAAACCCGATTCCGATGGTGACGTCATCCAGGGCGAACGCGCACGCGCTCATGTCCGACGGGGTCAGTGTTGCTTCGCCGTCGAAGCGGTAACGGCCGGGCGGATAGAGCCTGCCGGAAAGGTCGGTGAAGGTGCCGGTCAGTTCGGCGTCAACGGCGGCGCGTCCTTCAATCAGCCCTACGGATACGTTCAACATTCGCGCTCCAGCTTGCCTGCAATCTCCTGGAACTGCTGGCCGGGCAGAGTAACCTCGCGAAAAATCGCGGCAATCGCGTCCGCGGTGATGCTTTCGAAATCGCGCGCCAGCGGCACCACCAATATACCGCAGAAATCGATCGCGGCGGGACTTACCGTAAGCTGCCCGCTGTAAAACACGGCGGGCCGATGCTTGCTGCGCGCAAACAGATACGCGGTCCATTCGCCGCTTTCATAATAAGCCGCGATATTAATCATCGGTTCCGGCCGCCTCCCGGTTGCCCGCGCCAGCAATTCGATCGCGCGATCCATCCGATCGGCCAAAGCCGATCGATCCCGTCCGCGGAACAGAAATACGTTGCGGCCGTACTCGGCTGCGCCGACGGCGCGAAAACTCCGCCCCAGCAAAAGCCTCTCCGTGTCATTTCCAATCGGAAACAATGCTCGCGCGCCGGCCTGAAAATGCATGTGATCGGGCGCCGACGCGCCGCATTCGGGACCGTTATAGACGACGAAGCAGTCGGGCAGCGCGGCGGCGAGCTCCAGCATCCGCCCCACACGGTGCGCGATGCTTTGCGCGGTATGCTCCCGGTGCACGATCGTAACGTGCCGCTCCACAATCGGAAACGGATTGCAGTAGATGGTGAAATCCCGATCGAATTGTACTCCTTCCTCCTCGGGCGGGAGATTCGCCGCGCACAGAAAGCATGGGCGCTTCAACACCGACTCGCGGTCGACCGCCGCCGTCGTGCTGACCACGCGATGGGGGATGTGGCGAACCAGCACGTCGAACCAACCCACCCGCATCGTCCGGGTGGCCGCGCGCGCCAGCCCTTCGATGCCCTGCGCCAGCAGCGGCCATCTCGCCGCCTGGCGCGCGAACAGTTCGTCGAGTTGAGGCTTCATCGGCGCATCCGGGCCCGGATCTCGACCGTTCGCAGCCAGTCCTTGTAATGGTCGTACCGGTTCGCGATTTCCAGCGGCAGCGCGCTGTCGCTGTTTCCTTCCCATCGGCGGCACAGATAGACGGAGTCGTAAATGCGGCCGATTTCATAGTCGCGGCTGATGCGCAAGGCCACGGCGTAATCCTCCCCGTAGCTGACGTTGGGGAAACCGATGCGGCGCACGACGGCGGTATCGAAGGCGCGCGGCGCGCCCAGCCCGTTGATGCGCAGGGCGTTGTTGCGTCCGTTCTCGCGTGTCCATTCGCGATGGTCGATCAGGCCGGGCGCAATCTCCTTGAGCGAAAAATCCACCATCGTGTAGGCGCCGATCACCATCGCGTATGGACCGGCTTCCAGTGCGGCCACGATGCGGCGCAACACGGTATCGTCGCGATAGAGGTCGTCGGAATCGAGCTGGACCGCGTAGCGCCCGCAGTGGAGGGAGTAAATCGCCTCATTCCAGCATCCGCCGATACCCAGATCGCGCCGCTCCGGAACCATGTGCAGCAGACGCGAATCGCCGATACCGCTCAGGATTTCCGTCGTGCGATCGGTTGAGTGGTTATCGACCGCGATCACGTTGAAGTCGAACCCGGCGCGCTGGGCCAGCGCGCTGCGAACCGCGTCCAGGATTGTCCGCTCGCGGTTGCGCACCGGAATTACCACGCTGGCTTTTACCGGAAACCGAGCGGTCGGCGCGGGAACCGGGTTGAACCGCGGTTCGAGCCACGCGCCGATTCGTTTCAGATGCGCCGTGGCGATGCGCTCCATCTCGATCTGGTAATCGCGATTGCGCGGATCGACGTAATCGAACTGCTTGCGGCCGCTGGGCCGCTGGTCATCGATCGACGCGCTGTAGAGGGCCTCCGGAATCCGCACCACGTTATGCTTGTGCGCAATCCTCAGCCGCAGATCGTAAAGCGCGCCCCATTTCCATGCGCGATCGATCCCCGCCTCGCGCGCCGCCCTGACCGGCATCGCGACCACCGGGCCAAAGTCGAAGCCGTCGCGGATGCTGCCGGGTTGATAGTCGATGCGCGGATGGCCGGCTGCGTCGGCATAAACCCATCCGGCGGCGCCGTCCCGCATCACCTGGGCCATCCGCTCGAACATCCGCGGACCGGGTTCGATATTCACCCGCGGGTCGCCGATAAAGAGGAATTCGGAATCGGCGGCGTCGATCAGTTGCTCAATAGCTCGCGATGAAAAGTCCTTTGGATAGACGATTTTCACATCCGGCCCCGCCGCTTCCCCGCGCTGCGCCGCCGCATCTCCCGCGGCCGCACCACGATAACGCCCGTCATCCGATTCGCTTTGAGAAACTCACCCAACTCCTGCTCCACCACTGCTCCATGGCTGCGCGACGCATGGCGCATCAGCACGCCGCTGCCCTCGCGCACGATCATGCCGCAATGAAACACGTCGAGGTCGCTGCGCGTGGAGACGAAAAACATCAGGTCGCCGCTTTGCAGATACGGTATGAGCCGCGCAACTCCCGGCTTGGGAACACATCTGATGAATGTGCGCCGCGCGGGCAAACCCGCCACGGCGTCCAGCACGCGTACCGCGCCGACGGCCGGCGCCGCCGGGCTGGAAACCCTGGCGATAAAACCCTCGCGCAGGTTGTTGCGGATCCAGCCGGTCATGTAGTGATTGCGCCGCTTCCACTCAACCCGTCCTTCTTCATACCGTATCTTTCGCAGCCAGCGGACGAAATCGTCGACGCCGGCGGCGCGGGCCAGCGCCAGAACCGTTTCGATGTAGGTAACGCAATCGAAACCGTCAAGCGCGGCGGTAAACCGCTCGGCGCGCTCGGGCGATCCAATCAGCGGATTGCTCCGGTACGGACGGCCCAGCAGGCCGCGCGAGAGGAGGTCGATGCGCCGCCCGGCGCGCCGCTCGCCGCCGGCTTGTGCCAGCAGCCGCCGCACCTCGCGCCGTCTCAGATGCCGCGGCTGGTTCGCGCTCATCGAGCCTGATCCCCCGGCGGCTCCAGCAGCAGCGCGAATCCGTCGGGGTCATGAAAATCCGGTTTGGCCGACGGATGGCGGATGGCCCAGTAGGAAAAGCCGCCGCTCGTCTCGATTACCGCCGTCAGCCCCACGCGCAGCGGCGCGCGCCGATGACTTTCCGAGAGCGCCTCGAGCCCGACCGCGGCGTCGAGCTCAAGCCAACCCGGAGCGCGGCGCACGGCGATGCGCGGGCGCATCGATTGGTCCGCCAGCGGAGCCCCGCTGCGATATTGCCTGAAGGCGTAAATGGTCCATTGCCCCGAAGGCGAGAAATTCAACTCGTGGTAGGCGGCCTGTCCGCAAAGCCCGATAAAGGCTTCGAAGCAGGTATGGCGCCACAGCTCCGAGCCGATTGCGGGCGCAGCCGCAGCCGGCACGCGGAGGCGGGCGATATCTCCCTCGAGCCGGAAACGTATCCGCAACTGCGCCGCTGCGGATCGGCTGACCAGCGCGGAAATCGAACGCACCGCATCGGCGGGCGTCGCCGGATGGCATCGGAGCTGGACCCGCTCTTCGCTCATGGCGCAATGGGCCGGCAAGCGGATTGATTCAACCGCAAGCTCCCTCCGACGAATCCGCTTTGCCGCTCAAGGCGGCGGCCAGCGCCGGCATGCTCACCGGCTTTATCAGATGACTCTCAAAGCCCGCCGCACGGACCCGATCGCGGTCTTCAATCTGACCGTAGCCGGTTATCGCGATGAAGCGCAGGCGGTTCAAGGCCGGCGCCGTTTTCAGGCGCTGCAGCAATTCGTAGCCGTTCATCTCCGGCAGCCCGATGTCGAGCAGCGCAATGTCGGGCTTGAACGCTTCGATGCGCTGCAGCGCCTCTTTGGAGGAGTGCGCGGTTTGTACTTGATGCCCGTCCAGGCGCAGCAGCTCGGCCAGCGCCTCGGCGGCGTCGACGTTGTCGTCGACGATGAAGATGCGCCGGGGCGCGACCTCCAGCGGCCGTTGCTCTTCAGGTTCGGCCGGCGGCGCCTCGACTTGCGGCAGGCGAAGCTCGAAGGTGGCGCCCTTGCCGACACCGGGACTGCGCGCGCGCACGCTGCCGCCATGCATTTCAATCAGCTTTCTGACCACCGGCAGGCCGATGCCGAGGCCGCCCTGGGCCCGGTCCAGCGTGCGGTCGCCCTGCACGAACAGGTCGAAGATTCGCGGCAGGAGCGCCGGCGAAATACCGCAGCCGTTATCCGCCACCTCGATCACGGCGTCCGCTCCCTCGGCGCGGATTTCAATCCGGATTCGACCGCCCGCATCGGTGTACCGGGCGGCGTTGGACACGACGTTGCTGACGCATTGCGCCAGCCGTGCGGCGTCGCCGTGCACGTACAGAGGGCGCAAGCTCGACACAATCGCGAGCTGATGCCTTCTTTCGCGCAACATCGGCTCCACCGTCTCGACTCCCTGGCCAACCACGCCGGCTAATTCGACCCTCTGCCGCCGCAGCGTGATGAGGCCCTGGGTTATGCGCGCCACGTCGAGCAGGTCGTCCACCATCCGCGTCAGCTGGCCGGTCTGCCGTTTGATTACGGCAACGCTGGCCTGTGCGCGGGGATGATCGAGCAAAATCCGTGACAGCAATTCACTGGCGTTGTGGATCGGCGCCAGCGGATTGCGCAGCTCGTGGCCGAGCAGGGCGAGAAATTCGTTTTTGAGCCGATCGGCCTCGCGCAAGGCTTGTTCGCTCTGGCGCAGAGCGTCTTCGGTCTTGCAGCGCACAATGAAATCGCTGGCCTGACGAACGTACAAATCCAGGCGGCGCAGTTCCTGCTCGCCGGGCCGGTGCACCGCACTGAAATGCGTCGACAGCATCCCCTGCAAGCTGCCGTCGCCGGCGATTAGCGGGGTTGCCATAACGGTGCGATATCCGGCGGCCCGCGCCACCGGCCGCAGCGGCTCGTAGAGCGGGTCGGTCTCCACGTCCTCGACGATCACCTGGCGGCCGGACTTCAACGCCCTGCCGCAGGCTGAATTGTGGTCGGCGGATACTTCGGCGAACATTTCCGGAAACTGACGGTCGAAGCCGTGCTGCGCGTCAATCGTCAGCGCGCTGTTTTTGTTGAGCAGTTGTACGCTGCCCTTGTCGGCGCCCAGCAGTTCGATAACCGCCCCCAGCATCTCGTCCAGTCCCTCATGCAGACTGCGGCATCGCCACAGCCGCGAACTCCAGTCGTTGAGTTTGGCCAGCGCGTCGGCTTCCGCGCCGAGCTGCCGCTGGCTGGCGAGCAACGCGGCCTCGATCCGCTTGCGCTGCGCGATCTCGCCGCGCAGCTTGCGATTGGAGTCCTCGGCCAGCTCGCGCGAATGAACCGCGTCTTCCATGAGGTTGAGCGCGGCCAGCCGTTGGTCCGCCGCGCCCAGGTTTTCCACCGATTGATAGGCCGCCGACGCGAAGCGGCCCAAACTTTGGAGCAGCCGCAAATCCTCGGAATCGAACTTGCGCTGCGGGTCGTGCGAGATGGCCCAGATCGTGCCCACGCTTCTGCCCTGGACCTGAAACGGGACCAGCAATCCTTCTTCCGCCAGCGGCGTCGCCGTCTCCAAATAAGGGTAGCGGCGCTCCCAATGCGTGAACAGGAGCGGAACATCGCGATCGAGTACGTCGCCGCAGGGGCCGAAGTCGCGCGGCGTACCTCCGCCCAGATACGCCGACCACTGCCCCGCGATGGCCGCCCAGTAAAACCGTTCTCCGTTCGGGCTCAGCAGGCTGAGACCCGCCGAGCCCGCCCGCAGCAGCTCAAGAACCTTGTCCGCCAGGGTCTGCAGGATGGTGCGCGGCGAATCGGCCAGCGCCTGCACCAGCGCGGCCAGAGCCCGATTCTCCTTCTCGTAATCCGGCGGGCGGCTTTGGCGCTGGCCCAATTGCCCGGTCAGCAGGATCGATTCGAGCGGCGCCAGCGGCTGCGACAATGCGGCGCGAGCCTGGTCCTCGACCGGGGCCCTCTCGCGCCCGAAATCAAGCGGATGGCGGACGGCTTCGATCGGCCGCTCGCGCAGCTGGTTTACTTCCTGCCTGAGCTCGATCAGCCCTGTTTCCCGTGCGGTTTTCGCCACCGACGCGACCGGGCGCGCCGATTTGCCATCGTGCGGACCAATCGCGGTTGTGCCGCGCCCGCCGCCGGGGACGGCACCAGCATCTTTTTCGTATCTCACCTGCAGTCGTAAGCCACGAAACGGATCTGGATTGCGTTCAAACAGCTCCCTGCGGTCGGCAAGCCGGCACCCGACGGGAGCAAAACTACAGCCGTTATCATCCTTTAGCGAACTTTACATAAAGGATCGGCATTGTTCTCCGCCAACGTCAAGTTTTTAGCGGCCCGTACACTGGCCATAGCAAGAATCGGGGGTTTCCGCCTGCCAAAACGCACCTCACTTTGCCGGGGCGGGATGGGTGTTGCCGGGTTCCAGGGCCTGGAGGACGTCGGAGTCGGTGATGATGCCGATCGGGGAGTGGTCGGCGCCGATCACGATCAGCATCCGATCGCGCTGCTGCCTGGTCAGCAAGCGCACCGCTTCGCCGAGGTCGGCGTCTTCGGTTATCTGGGTGAATTCGGAGCGCGCGACGTCGCCGATGCGCGTCTGCGACCATCGCTCCGGCGGCACCTGGCTTATCTCCCACAACGAGATCAGGCCGACCGCCATCTTGTCCTTGAACACGGGATACACCTGATGCCGGTAGGTGTTGGCCACATTGTCGAAGAAGTCGCGCACCGTGGCGCTCGCCTGGACGCCCACGATGTGGCTCTGCATGATCTGGCGCACCCTGATTCCGGTCGGACCGCTGAGCTTGGCCACTTCATGCAGCCGCTGATCGGCAGAGACCGACGCTTCGCCCGAAACCGCATACGCGACCGCGGAACCGATCAGAGTCGGAATCAGGAAGGAGAGGCCGCCGGTAGTCTCGGCCACGAAGATCACCGCAGCCAGCGGCGTTTTGTAGGCGGCCGCGATGAACGACGCCATCCCGACCGCGGCGTACAGATCGACGCCCGACAGATGCATCACCGACTGGCCCCAGACCTTGCCGATCGAACCGCCCATCAGCAGCAGCGGCACGAACATCGCGCTGACCCCGCCCACGCCGAGGCTGAACAGCGTGGCCGCGCCTTTGAGCGCGCCGAAGACCAGCAGAGACCCGGCCGGATGGGAATTGGCGAGGATGTCCTTGACGGCTTCATAATTGGGCCCCAGCGGCATCAGCGAGACCGCGGGATAGGCAGTGACATAGCAAAGTCCGCACAGACCGGTCGCAATTCCTCCCGCGACCATCTTCCACGTATGCGGAATCGCCAGATTGATCATGAAGCTGCGGAAGCGGCGGAAGGTCTGCGCGAAAACCATCGCGACCAGTCCGCAGACCACGCCCAGCAGCGCCGACCATAACAGGTCGCGCTCCGAAAAACGGCCCGCGCCGATAAAGCCGAACAGCGGCTCCGACCCCAGCAGCGCCACCAGCATCGCATACGACACCACCGACGCGATCAGCGAAGGCAACAGCGCCTCGTGCGCGAGGTCGTCGCGATAGGGCATCTCCAGAGCAAAGATCAGGCCGGTCAGCGGGGCGCGGAACACCGCCGCCATCCCCGCCGCGGCGCCGCTGATCAGCATCACGCGCCGGTCCGCCTCGGTCAGCCGGAAGCCGCGCACCCGGCTCCACAGCCACGACCCGACCGCGCCGCCGCCATAGATGCTCGGACCTTCCAGCGCGGCGCTGCCGCCGAATCCCACCGTCGTCGCGGCGGCCAGCAGCTTGTACCAGAACGGACGGAAGTTAATGTCCCCCTGATGCTCGTGATACGACGCGATGATCTCCTCGGTCGAATGCTGATTGGGATTGGGCGTGAGGAACTGCATGATCAGCCCGGTCATCAAAAATCCCAGCGTGGTCAACGGCACGATCGACCAGTGATGGGCGTAATAAAAGGGCAGCAGATAGGCCCACATGAAATGCAGGATCACCAGCACCACGCCGGTAATCAGGATCCCGGTGACCACGCCGATGAGCGGCGCCAGCAGCAGCCATTTGTGGATATCGCGCGAATAGATGGCGCTGAGATCTTCGTGGACCAACGCGAAATATTTCCGGTAACGCGGACGGATCGGCCGCGCGATCGCGTCGGCATGGGAATCGAGCATGCTCACTTGTGGCAAACCTCCAGACCCGGATTAATCCCCCGCATGAATCTAGGGCGAACCGCCCCGCGAGGCCAATACCGAACTCGCCGCCGGATTCATCCCGGGGGCGGTTGTTTCGGCGATGCTGATGCTAAGCTGGTGTGAGGGTGATCGTATGGACTCGCCTAATCGGCAAACTGAAGCCGCGCGCTTTTATCATGATGTCACCAAACATTCGTACACCAGCGTGCGCAGCGTCGGGCACCGCCTCGACTGGGACAACCGGCCGTTTCCGTTCAAGATTTATCCCCAGGCCGCCGCCCTGGCATTGCCGCGCCAGCTTGATCTCTCCTCGACGCCGGCTCTGGAAGCGATTAGCGGCGGCGCCGAAATCAGTGCGGCAACGCCGCTCGACCTCGAACGGCTGACCCGGATTCTGTTCTGCGCCGCCGGGCTGACCCGCAAGCGCAAGGTCGGCACGGAGTACTATCATTTCCGAGCGGCGGCTTCGGCCGGCGCGCTCTACCCGGTTGAGGTTTATCTGGCCGGCGGCTCCGGTGCGGACGGCCTGGAGCCGGTCCTGTACCATTTCTCGCCCGCCGATCTGAAGCTGCGCGGACTGCGCCGCGGCGACTGGCGCGGCGCCATCGCGGCGGCCTGCGCAACGCGGCCGTCAATCGCACAGGCGCGCGCCGTCCTGATCCTGAGCGGCATCTTCTGGCGCAGCGCATGGAAGTATCAGGCGCGATCTTACCGCTACTGCTTCTGGGACGCCGGGACGATGCTCGCCAATCTGATCGCCGCGGCCAACGCCGAGGGACTCGCCGCCGACATAGTAGTCGATTTCGTTGATGCCGAGATCGAACGGCTGATCGGGGTGGACGGCGAGCGCGAGGGGCCGCTGTGCCTGGTAGCATTGGACCGCACTGAAATCGAAACGCCCTCAAATCCTGAACCGGCGCCGCTGGAGCTGGATACGGTGCCGCTTTCGAACCAGGAGAGATCGTATCCCGACCTGATCGCGATGCATCGCGCGTCCAAACTGATCGACGCCGCGGAGGTCCGATCGATTGCGGCTTGGGCCGCCGAAGAGGGCGGCGGCGTTTGGTCGAATCTCCAGGTTCTGGGCCTGGGAGAAACGATCGTGCGGCGCGGCTCGACGCGGAAATTTGCCCGCGAGCCGATCCCGGCCGAAGAACTCGCGGCGCTCCTCACCGCCTCCAGCGGGCATCCGCGATGCGACTTCCCGCCGCTGACCGATACTTATCTGATCGTTAACGCCGTGACTGGCCTCACACCCGGAGCTTATTCCTATTCCCGCGCCAGCCGGTCACTGGAACTGCTCAAAGCAGGCGACTTCCGCGGCAACGCCGGCTATCTATGCCTGGAGCAGCCGCTGGGCGCCGATTGCAGCGCGCTCATCTGCTACATGGCGGATTTCGATCGAACGCTGTCGCTGATGGGCAGTCGCGGCTACCGCGCCGCGCAACTGGAAGCCGGTCTGCACGGCGGCCGCGCCTATCTAGCCGCCTACTCAATGGAGCGCGGCGCCACCGGCCTGACGTTTTACGACGACGACACGGTCGAATTCTTCAGCCCCCGCGCGGCCGGCAATATCCCCCTGCTGATGGTGGCCATCGGCGTCCCGGCGTGAGTTTCGTTTGTCGCGCCGGCCGGGGCCAGATCGCGGTCCCATGCTCGCAGATTGAAAAACGCTTCCTGAAGCGTTGAGCGGGCCCGGCAACTGCCCGGGCATGGTCGAACCCCGCGTCCAGGGCCTCAAGCAGCCGCTGCGTCAGTTGCTGGACAATATGGCGGCGGCGGGCCCTCAAAACGCCTTGAACGTCGTCGAGTGAACAATGCGGATCAATGGTACCGTGGAGGGCGGGCGGCTGGTGAAATAGCCGCGGGCAGCATGGCGCAAAGGTTGTCCCTATAAAGGGCCGCCCGGATTAACGTGACGAGTTGCGCTTTGAGTGGAGTCATTGGGTAATTCCGCCAGCTCGCGCAAAGTGCAGAGAGCTTCGAACCTGACCCCCGCAGCCTCGATGTTCTTTCGTCCGTCGCCCTCTTCCCGGTCGACCAGAACCACGACTCGCCGGACACGCAGGCCCGCCTGGCGGGCACCCTTGATGGCCTTGAGTGTCGAGTTGCCCTGGGTAACCACATCGTCCACGATCAGGGCTTCGTCACCGGCTTGGATATCACCCGCAATCAGGTCCCGGATCCCGTGGGTTTTCGGTTCCTTCCGGACCACAAACACGCGGACGATGTTGCGGTTGTGCCGGTAGATGGCGTCCGAGACACAGGTGGCGATGGGATAAGCGCCTATCTCCAGCCCCCCGACAGCATCGAATGACTCGCCCTTTATGCGCTCGCAGATGAGATCAGCGATAAGTGCGCGCGCTTCGGGGTATGAGAGCGCCTGTTTACAGTCGACGTAATATTTGCTGAAGCTCCCTGAAGCCAGGCGGAAAACGGGCTCCGGATTGCTCCGAAACGAAGTGTCCCGAAGAATTTCAAGCAACCTGTGCCGCTTTCTTTCCATTGCCGTCTCTCCGCGACCGCTTTTTGCGCCAGGTCTCATTAAATTCCAGTGCGTGGAGATTTATCGATTGAGAGCCCCCGGTCAAGCCGATGGCCGGTTCTCCGACCGGCCGATCGCGATTTTACCTTACATTCGACGTATGTGACCGGCTCCGGATTCCCCGCGATTATCTCATGTCGTTGGGGATGCGGCGCTCCGTAAAGCCGATGCCGATGCCGAAGGTGTCGGCGCGGTTGAGGGTCAGCGAGTCGGCGCTGCGGTTATCGATGCGCTGCTTTTTCAATTCGAGGAAGTGGGCGGCGCGCGCCAGGTCTTTGGTCTTGAACGTCACCGCGTAAAGTCCCTCGCCGGCATGTTCGAGGTCGCGCGCCTCGGGGCTGTCCGCCGACCGCGGCTGCGCCAGCTCCACGACCGTGTCTTCACCGACGGCCAGAAACGCGCTCTTCTTGCCGGCGTCATTCTCCTCATGCAGCAGCTTTGCGCCCAGCGCGTCCTGGTAGAATGCGGCGGCCTTGTTCAGATCGCGCACCACGACGGTGATGTGCGAGGCGCGCTCGATGCCCAGCGGATGGCGGTCGCGCCAGTACGCGGACGACCATCCCGGATGCAGCCGCACGTCGATGCTGAAGTCCTCGACCTGCGCGAATTCGATCGCGCCGTGCGTGTCCTTGGGATGGGTCCAGACGGCGATGTTGCGTTTGCCGAACGGTCCTTTGGCGGGACGGCCGACCATATCGACCTGGCGCACGTTGTGCTTGACCAGTTGATTGAAGGTCTCTTCGATGCTGTCGACGTACCAGGCTATCGAATGGAAATGCTGGCCGTAGCGGGTGTGGAACTTGCCGATAGCGGAGTTCTCCGCGCCCGCAACCGGCGCGGTCTGAATCGCCTCCAGCGGAGTATCTCCGATCGCCAGCACCGACGCGTTGCGCATCGCGGCGCGCATGTAGCCGCGATAATAGCGGCAGGCCGTGAACACCTCGTCATACCAGGCGTCGGCGTCGCGCAGACTGTCGACCACGTGCGTCAGATGGAACAGCTTGCCGATTTTGAACATCGCGATTTCTCCACGCGCCGGCCAATCAGCCCACTTCGCGGCCCACTACCGACACGAAACTGACGCATCGGCCGGGCGCACCGCCCAGATTGTGGGTGAGCCCGATCCTGGGATTGTCGATCTGACGCGGACCCGCTTCGCCGCGCAGTTGCAGCCACATCTCGTACATCATCCGCAGGCCCGACGCACCGATCGGATGCCCGAACGACTTCAGCCCGCCGTCAGGGTTGACCGGCAGCTTGCCCTCCAGATCGAAGAACCCCTCCATCACGTCGCGCCATGCGGTGCCGCGCGGACTGAAGCCCATGTCTTCGTACAGCACCAGTTCGGTTGGCGTGAAGCAGTCGTGCACCTCGGCCATGCTGATTTCCTGGCGCGGGTTCCTGATCCCGGCCTGCGCGTATGCGTCTTTGGCCGAGGCGACCACTTCGGGAAACGTGGTGAAGTCGTATTCGGTGGACATGGGACCGTCGCCGGGTCCGGCGATAAAGGACAGCGCCTTGATATAGATCGGATCCTTGCGGTACTTGTGCGCGTCTTCGGCGCGGACCACGATGGCCGCGGCGGATCCGTCGGAGACGCCGGAGCAATCCATGATGCCCAGTGGGTCGGCAACTTTGGGCGAATTCTTGATCGTCTCGATCGGAACTTCCTTGCGGAACTGCGCCTTAGGGTTCCGGGCGCCGTTGCGATGGTTCTTCCAGGCGATGCGCGAGATCACGTCCTTGCCCTTGTCGGCGTCAAGGCCGTACTTCTTGAAGTAGGCCGGAGCGAGCAGGGAGAACGATGCCGGCGGCGTGATACTGCCCAGCGTGCCGTCATTGGGCGCGGTCCCCACCACCAGGCCGGAGTAACCTGAATCCTTGAGCTTCTCCACCCCGATCGCCATTGCGATGTCGTACGCGCCCGACGCAACGGCGTAGCATGCCTGGCGCAGCGACTCGGACCCGGTGGCGCAGAAATTCTCCACGCGCGTGACGGGACGGTACGGAATCTTGAGCGGAGTGGACAGAGTCAGTCCCGAAAACGACCCCATCGTGCCCAGCCAGTAAGCGTCGACGTCTTCCGGATCGATACCGGCGGAGGCGTATGCTTCGTAAGCCGCATCGATCAGCAGATCGTCGATGCCTTTGTCCCAATGCTCCCCGAACGGGGTGCATCCCATCCCAATAATCGCCACACGATCCTTGATACCCTTGCTCGCCATATCAAATCTCCTCAGCGCCGGGGGCGCGCTTTCCAGAAATAGTTGTGGACGCCGTCGGCGGTGAACAGCCGGCGGAAGGTCATCTCGACTTCATCGCCGATCGCGATTTTCTCCGGCTCGCAGTCGGTCATCTCGCACAGGAAACGGCCGCCGCCTTCGAAATCGATCACGACGTTCACGGTGGGCGGATTGAGCGAATAGGCCAGCCGATCCAGGGCAAAGGTCGCGATGCGGGCGGAACGGTCGGCGAATCCATAGGGTTCCATCTGATCGCGTTTGCGGCACTTGACGCAGACCCGCTGCGGCGGCAGTTGCGGCGTGCCGCACGCGCGGCATCGCGTACCCACCAGGCCGAACTTCCAGCGCTCGGAGCGCAGCATGGGCGGCGCCGCGGGGCGTTCGGGGTCGGGACGGCGCGGCGGTTCGGTGGGCAGAATCTCGCGCCATTTCAGGTAATTCGCATACGACACGTCGCCCTTGGATTCGATCATGCCGCCGACCGAGCGGCGCGGCCGGAAATGCGCGGCGGCCGGCGTCACCCGCAGCAGCATCGCGTCGGCGCCTTCCGCCGCTGCCGCAACCAGGATCCGATCTCCCGGCCTGGCCGCGGGCAGCGCGCCGGCCAGCATCAGGCCGGCATGCGCGGCGCCGGTCTGTCCAACGGTGGCGGCAAAGGGGTCGGCGAGGCGTGCCGGGTCGATCTTGAGCGCGCGCGCCACTTCATCGATCGCGCGCACGTTGGGCGCGTCGATCACCACCCGGGACAGGTCGGACGGCGCGACATTAACCTTGCTCAGCAGATTGCGGATTACGGCGATAAGTTCCGGAGTATAAGCCTGCGTCAGCGCGAATCGTTCCTCCCAGGAATGGGGAAAGCGATCGCCGGGCGCGCGCCAGGTATCGAGGAATTCGCGCGTGACCGAAGCGCTGGCTTCGATTTCCGCGATGGTATCCTGTGCGCCGATCACAAACGCGGCGGCGCCGTCGCCGTTGGTCTGCTCCGCTCGCCCCTCGGGCGCCGCCAGCCGGCAATCCCCCATCGCAACCGCGGCGCGGCCGGCGCCCGCGTTGACCGCGTCGGCCGCCTGCAGAATCGCGGAAATGCCGGCGCGCACGGATCCGGTCAGGTCGGCGGCGCGGATTTCGGCGGGCAGTTGCGCCGCCGCGCCGACTATCGCAGCGTTGAGTTTCTCCGCATAAGGCGCAGTGGTGGTGGCGAACAGCAGCGCCTGCACCATCGCCCCTCCGGCGCTGCGCAAGGCGTCGCGCAGCGCCTCCACCGCCATCGAGACGCTATCCTCGTCGAAACTGGCCACGGCGCGCTCGCCCTTGACCGCGGCGACGCCCAGTATCTGGCCAATCGCGGCGCGTTTGAGCCGCCGGTATGGAACGTAGGAGCCGTAGGAAACAATTCCAGCCATGAATCGAGTTAAGTCCAGCCGAGCGCATCAAGTCAAACGGACCGATGGCGTGGTTGTGTATCCGGCTAGGCCTGCAAATGTACTTTCACTCCGACGCTCCGGCCATCAGGAGCCCGATTTTCTCCGCTGTGCGATGTTGGCGGCTTACCTCGATGAGGCGGCCGCGCGTGATCACCGCTACGCGATCGCCCAGTTCGAAGATTTCATCCAGGTCGGTGGAAATAAGCAGCACCGCGCCGCCCTGACGGGCGAATTCGCGGATGATGCGGGACACCTCGGCGGCGGCGCCGACGTCGAGGCCGCGGGTCAGGTCGTGGGCCACGAGGGCAGCGGGGCGGGCGGCAATGGCGCGCGCCGCCATCAGACGCTGGCGATGACCGCCGGACAGTGCGGCGGCCCTGTCGCGCACGCCGCTGGCGCGGATTGCGAAGCGGCCGATCAGCTCCCCGCACAGCGCCATCGCGCGGCGGCGGAGCTGAAGGCCTGCGCGGCTCATCAGTTTGCGCAGGGCCGGCGCGAGCAGCAGGTTTTCCCACAGCTCCATATCAAGGATCAGGCCGTCCTGGTCGCGGCTTTGCGGTATCACGGCAATCCGGCGCATCGCTTCGGCGCCGGCCGGCTCGCCGTTGATCAAAATCCGGCCGCGGCTCGGATGGCGCACACCGGCCAGGACTTCGACCAGTTCATGCTGTCCGTTGCCGTCCACGCCCGCGACGGCGACGATCTGGCCGGCGTGCAGACGCAGCGAAACGTTGTTGAGGATGGCGCGGCCGTTCTCCTCCAGACAAACGCCCTCGATGCTCAAAATGTCCCCGCCGTAGCCATCTGGAAGCGCAGCGTCGGCGAGTTGGCGCGGCGCGGCGGCCGCGACGCCGCCGACCATCAACGCCGCCAGTTCCTCGGTGGTGGTCTGGCCCGGAGTCGTATGCGCCATCACGCGCCCGCCGCGCAGCATCGTGATTCGATCCGCCACCGCCATCGCCTCGGCCAGCTTATGCGTAATCAGGATGACGCTGCGGCCGCGGTCGCGCAGTGAGCGCAGCAGATTGAGAAATCCGCTGAGTTCGCCGGGAGCGAGCAGGCCGGTCGGCTCGTCGAGGATCAGTACGCGCGGCTCGAAGCTGAGCGCGCGCAGGATTTCCAGGCGCATCCGTTCGGCGATGGAAAGGGTGCGCAGCGTATGCTGGTCCAGCCGCAGCGCGAAACCGAGCTGCTGCGCCATCGCGGCCGCCCGCTGCTCGACCTGACGCATCGCCAGGCCGCGGCCGGCGAAAGCGCCCAGCGCCAGGTTTTCGGCCACGCTCAGATGCTCGAACAGCAGCGGACTTTGATGCACGGTGGCGATACCGGCGCGCAGGGCGGTCTGCGGCGAGCCGGCTCTGAGCGCGGCGCCGTCTAACCTGACGATGCCGCGGTCGGCGCGCAGATGCCCTGCGATTACGTTCATCAGCGTGGTTTTGCCCGCGCCATTCTCGCCCAGCAGTGCGTGAATCTCGCCCGGGCGGGCGCAGAAGTCGACGGCGTCGAGCGCGCGCGTGGCGCCGAAACTCTTGCTGATGCCGGTGGCTTCGAGCAGGCCTTGCATGCCGGCGCGATTGGTCAGGGCGGGGAGGCGGACGAATAATGGCTGCGCACGTAATCCAGCGCCGCTGTGCGGTCGCGCAGTTCGCCGTCCAGTTGCAGGTCCTCAACGTCCTTCAGGATGGTTTTGAAGGCGGGGCCCGGGGTAAAGCCCATATCGATCAAATCCTGGCCGTCGATCAGGCGCGGGGGCCGCAACTGCTCCGGCTTATGCGCCTGCATGGCGCGGCGGCAGAAATGATAGAAGCCGAGATAGGAGCTGGAGGCGAGCGCGTCTATTTGCGCCAGCGTCAGCAATTCGTCGAAACCCTCTTCGGCGAGCATCCGTTTGAGCGTGGACGGTCGCATCCGCGGCGCGTCGCTCATGCGCAGATGGTAATGGACCAGATACGCCACCCGCGACTGGACAAAGCGCGATCGCCGCAGCCGCTGCAGGATGTTCGCCGCCATTTCGGCGCCCATCTCGGTATGGCCGTAAAAGGTCGTCTTGCCGTCCCTCAATTCCCGGGTCGGCGGCTTGGCGATATCATGGAACAGCACGCCGAACGCGAGCGTCTCGGTGCATCTCTCATCCAGCATCGACAACGCCAGCAGCGTATGGCGGTAGACGTCGCCTTCGGGATGGAAATTGGCCGGCTGCTCGCATCCGATCAGCGCTTCGACTTCGGGCAGCAGCGGACGCATCAGGCCGCTGCGGCGCAGCAGTTCCATCCCGCGCGCCGGGTTGCCCTCGGTCATGATCATGACGATTTCGTCGCCGATCCGCTCGGCGGAGACGTCAGTGATGGCGGGCGCGGCGCGCACGATGGCGTCCAGCGTGGCGGACTCGATGTCGAAGTTCAGGCGGGCGGCGAAACGCACCGCGCGCAGCATCCGCAGGCGGTCTTCGGCGAAACGTTGGCGGGGGTCGCCGATGGCTCGGATGACGCCGGCGCGCAGGTCGCGCTGTCCGCCGACCAGATCGATGATGCGGTCGTTGATGGGGTCGTAAAACATGCCGCCGATGGTAAAGTCGCGCCGCTGGGCGTCGGCTTCGATCGTGCCGAAATGGACCGCGGAGGGGCGCCGCCCGTCCAGATAGGGCGCGTCGGCGCGGAAGGTGGCGACTTCAAACGGCACCTCGTCTATCAGGACTACCACCACGCCGAATTTCGCCCCCACCGCCACCGTATTCGGAAACAGCCGCTGGACCACCTCGGGCCGCGCGTCGGTGGCGATGTCGTAATCCTTGGCGGCAACGCCCAGAATACGGTCGCGGACGCATCCACCGGCCATATAGGCAGTGAAGCCGCAATCGCGCAGATGGCGGATGATGCCCAGTGCCCTGGCTTCCTTGGAATTGTCCATCCCTCAGTCAGCTTATCGGCATCGCGCGGCGCGGGCCAGATGGGGCGGCGGTACGCCGGACCCAATCGCGAGATGCCTTTGACGTGCGATTCCTTATCTGCTAGAAACTGCCGCGAAGTCTACTAACCCATTGCACGGGGGAAGAGGATAATGGTGGCAAAACGTCTAGAATACCCGACCGTGTCCATCATTGCGGCGTTGGCGGTGTTAATGATCGTCGCGACTGGGAAAACGGCTTTAGCCCAGGTCGAAGTGCCGCCGGGGCCGGGGCCGGGACACGAAGTCGTCCAGCACGCAACCAGCGGCGCGGTGAGCAGCGGCAGGCTTCAGTTCCGCCAATACTGCGCGCCCTGTCACGGAATGGACGGCACGGGTGACGGACCGGTGGCGGATACCCTGAAGAAGAAGCCCGCCAACCTGACCCTGCTGACCAAGAACAACGGCGGCAAGTTCCCGTACGATCACGTCTACAACATGATCACCGGTAAGGAAGTCATCGCCAGCCACGGAACGCGCGAAATGCCGATTTGGGGCGTGGTTTTCTCGCGCTCCAATATGCCGGGCGCCCCGGGCCGCACGCCTGCTCAGGTCAAGGCGAAGATCGATACGATTATCGCCTATATCCAGAGCATCCAGGCGCAATGAGCTGAGTCCGCACAACCGCATGATGCGATGCGGCTGGTCCTTCCAGCCGCATCGCAGTTTCTTCCTGTCCTGAAAGTCTGAATCGATCAGCGATCGTGCCGCGTCAGGCGGCTTCGCGCTGAAGCTGGTTGTAACTCTTGTTATACGCGCGCAGGAGCGACGCCAGCACTGCGATTACCGCCGGACCGGCGAACAGTCCCGGCACCCCGTAAGCCTCCAAACCGCCCGCGATTCCCAGGAATAGTGCCAGCGTCGGCAGCCCGGTTCCGCGCCCGGTCAGTTGCGGCTTGATGAAATTATCCACCACCGTAACGGCCAGCACGCACCATCCGACCAGCACGCCCGCCCAAATCCAACTGCGGGCAAACCCCAGGTACAAGGCCGCCGGAACCCACACCAGGGCGGTGCCGCCAAAGGGAAACAGCCCGACGGCGGCGGTGGCCAGCGACAGAAAGGCCCAGTACGGCACGCCGGTGACGGCCAGTCCGGCGCCAATCAGCACGCCCTGGATCAGCGAAGTCACCAGCAATCCGCGCATCACCGAGGATAACGTTACGCGCAGCGATTCGAACACCGCGTGCTTGTCGTCCTCGTGCAGCGGGGTCATATCGCGAAGAGCGTGATAATAGCCCTCGCCGTCGCGCAGCAGGTAGAACAGGATCATCAGCATGAGGCCGAAATCGATCACGAAGGAAAGCAGGTTTTTGAAGGTGCCGGTGACGTAGCCCACCATGGTGTCGCTGGTGAGCCGGGTGGCCTGAAGGGCAACCTTGGGCAACTCCTCATCGATTTTTATATGCAGCCGCATCAGCAGCCTGCTCAACGCCATACCGATGCGGGAATGCAGCGCGATATCCTGGACTTTGCTGACACCGCCCTGCCCCGCCAACGCATAGGCCTGGTTGTAAAGCGAATGGGCTTCCGCCGCCAGCATCGTGGACAGCCACAGCGCCGGCACGATCGCCACCAGCGCCGTCACCAGCGTGATCGACAGCGCGGCGAGCGAGCGGTTATGCATCAGATGCTCGGCGCGGACCATCAGCGGATGGAAAATGAAGGCGAGCAGCATCGCCCACACGATTGGCACCAAAAAGGGATATAAAATCCGGTAGAGCTCGTAGGCCATCACGGCCAGCGAGCCGAGCAGGAACATTTGGACGATGCGCTCGCGATCCATATGGTTGCGTCGCTCAAGGGGCGATGGTCGAATCTATCAGAAAAGGATCCGGCCTTTCGATGGCCCCGGGTGCGCAGCAGCGGCGAGTTATTGCTCGTAGTTGGTTTTTTTGTTAGCGGTGAACAGGTTGTCTTCGCGAATTCATCATCAGGCACGTAGCTCAGCGGGAGAGCACTTCCTTGACGCGGAAGGGGTCGGCGGTTCAATCCCGCCCGTGCCTACCAGCTATCGTTTCCGGGTGCTTCCCGCCGGCCGCCCGGAACATTGCGCCGGCGGCGCCCGCCGTATGCCACTCCGGCCGATATCGCTTCGATGAGTTCGGAAATTCGCGTCACCATTGACGGTGTGGTCCATACTGTTGCTTCGGGCAGCAGCGCCGGCGAGTTGCTCAGACAGTTAGCCAACGGTGTGCGCCCCATCGCGGCGCGCGTCAACGGCAAACTGGTGGATCTGTCGCGGCCGGTGACCGAGGACGCCGCAATCGAGCCGGTAAGCGCGGAAAGCCCCGAGGGTATCGACATTTTGCGCCATTCCACCGCCCATCTGATGGCGCAGGCGGTGCAAACCCTCTATCCGGGCACCCAGGTCACCATCGGACCGACGATCGAGGACGGGTTTTATTACGATTTCGCGCCGCCCACGCCTTTTACCGTGGACGACCTGCCGAAAATCGAAAGCAAGATGCGCGAGCTGGTCAAGGCCGACCTCAAGGTTCAGCGGGTCGAGATGCCGCGCCAGGAGGCAATCGCGCTGTTCGACTCGATGCGGGAGAAGTACAAGGTCGAGATCATCCAGGGCATCCCCGAGGAGCGCGTCTCGCTCTATCGTCAGGGCGATTGGGTCGACCTGTGCCGCGGACCGCATGTACCGTCCACCCGGTATCTGAAGGCGTTCAAGCTGACCAGCGTGGCGGGCGCGTACTGGCGCGGCGACGAGCACAACGCGATGCTCTCGCGCATTTACGGCACCGCGTTCCCCTCAAAAGAGGCGCTGGAGGAGCATCTGCGGATGCTGGAGCTGGCGCGCGCCCGCGACCATCGCAAACTGGGGCGCGAGATGGGGCTGTTCTTCTTCGATCCGCTCGCGCCCGGGTCGCCGTTTTTTCTGCCCAAGGGCGCCATCATCTATAATCAACTGATCGAGTACATGCGCCGGCTTTATCGGCGTTACGGATTCGAAGAAGTAATCACGCCGCAGATTTTCAAAAATCAGCTCTGGCGCACCTCGGGGCATTGGGAGATGTTCCGCGAGAACATGTTCCTCACCACCGACGGCGAGAACGCCGCGGGCGAATTGGATTACGGCGTCAAGCCCATGAACTGCCCCAGCCACGCGCTGATGTATCGCAGCGAGAAGCGATCCTATCGCGACCTGCCGCTGCGCCTGGCCGACTTCGGCCGCCTGCATCGCGCGGAACGCTCCGGTACGCTGCACGGCCTGACCCGCGTGCGTGCGATGTCGCAGGACGATGCGCATATTTTCTGCAC
This sequence comes from Pseudomonadota bacterium, assembly GCA_021324455.1. Taxonomy (GTDB): domain Bacteria; phylum Desulfobacterota; class Binatia; order Binatales; family Binataceae; genus JAJPJA01. Next base: position 29,144 of record JAJPJA010000027.1, read on the forward strand.
CGAGGATCAGATCGCGGACGAGATCGATCGGAACCTGCGCATGGTGCGCGAGGTTTACGACGCGCTCGGCTTCGGCGCTATCGAACTGAAGCTGGGCACGATGCCGGACAAGCATCTGGGCAGCGTCGAGCAATGGCGTCAGCGCGAGGAAGTACTGGGCGGAGCGATGCGCCGCAACGGGTTCGATTTTGAGCTCAATCCGGGCGAAGGCGCGTTTTACGGCCCCAAAATCGAAATCTACGTACCCGACGCGCTCAAGCGCAAGTGGCAGGCCGCCACCATCCAGCTCGATTTCAACATGCCGGAGCGTTTTGACCTGGAATATACCGCCAGCGCCGGCTCCCGGGCGCGTCCGGTGATGATTCATCGCGCGGTGCTGGGAACCCTGGAGCGATTCATCGGCGTATTGCTGGAGCATACCGCGGGCGTGCTGCCGTTCTGGCTGGCGCCCGAGCAGATGCGGGTATTGTCTTTGAGCGAAAAGGTCGAGGACTACGCCGGGGAAATCGCCAGGCTGGCGCGCGAGGCCGGATTTCGCGCCAGCGCCGATATCCGCAACGAGAAGCTCGGCTTCAAGGTGCGCGAGGCGGAACTGGCCAGGATCCCCTACATGGCGGTCGTCGGCGAGCGCGAAGCGGCGGCGCGCGCCGTGTCGCTGCGCCGGCTGCGCGGCGAGAAAAGCCAGAGCCTCTCGCTCGAGGCGTTCATTGAGATGCTCAAGGCAGAGCCATTGCCGTGCTAAGCGCTCACACCCATGCTAAGCATTCGGACCAATGAGTAGTTGGGTCCGCAACAGCGGCGGCTTGATGCCCGCTTTTACCGCCCAAAGAATCAACCTTGTGGGTTTTTGGTCTGCGCCTGTACACTATGTAGTGCGGCCGCGAATGCCGCGCCGCGCAAAGGAGGTGTTTTATCCCTAGGAATTATCGTCTCCCACCGGTGCGCGAGCCATCGGTCCGGGTTAATGAATTGATCCGCGCGCCCGAAGTCCGGGTAATCGATGCCGACGGCCATCAGGCCGGTATCATGACCGCGCGCGAAGCATTGGCCCTGGCGCAAAGCCGCGGCCTGGATTTGGTCGAAGTGGCCTCCAGTGCGCAGCCCCCGGTCTGCCGGGTCATGGACTTCGACAAATACCGCTACACGCAAAAAAAGAAGTCTCACACCAAGAAAAGCTCGGGCGGATCCAGCATCAAGGAAGTCAAGATGGGCGCCCGCACGGAAAAGCATGACCTTGAGTTCAAGGTCAGGCATATCCGCCGCTTTGTCGAGGACGGTCAGCGTGTTAAGGTATCAGTCTTCTTTCGTGGCCGGGAGATAACCCATCCCGAAATGGGCCAGAAGATGCTGGAACAGGTGATGGGTCTGGTACAGGACATCGCCCAGCCCGAAGGCACGGCGCGGATGGAAGGGCGGAACATGTCGGTCCTGCTGACGCCGCGCTAGTTTGGAGCGTGGGTTTTTGCCAGCATATTGTGACGGATAGGTTACGATGCCGAAGATCAAAACCAATCGCAGCGCGGCCAAGCGCTTCAGCTTTACCAAAACCGGTAAGGTCAAGCATAAAAAGGCCTACCTGCGTCATCTGAACAGTTCCAAGAGCCGCAGCCGCAAGCGCCATCTGCGGCGTCCCGGCACCTTGGGCAAAACCGACACCGAACGGGCGCATCTGCTGGTTCCTTATAAGTAGCTTGGGCGCAGGGCCGAAAGCCGGCCGTTCAATCGCCAGCAGAGCCCGCAAGACTAACGGAAGGATCGATCCGCAATGCCTCGTGTAAAGGGCGGCTTCAAAAGCCGCCGACGCCATAAACGCCAGTTGAAGCTCGCCTCCGGCTATGTTGGCGGCCGCAAACTGTATCGTCAGGCCCGCAACACCCTGGAAAAGGGACTGACTTACGCCTATCGCGACCGCAAACAGAAGAAGCGCGATTTCAGGGCCCTATGGATCGCCCGTATCAATGCACTGGCGCGGGAGTACGGCCTCAGTTACAGCCGCCTGATCGACGGCCTCAACAAGGCCGGCGTGGCGATCGACCGCAAACAACTGGCGGTACTGGCAACCAATCGCGACGGCTTGTTTAGCGAGCTGGTGCGCACGGCGAAAAGCGCTCTGGGTATGCAGGCTGCCTGAGTTCGAATTTCCGCCGCGCGCATCAGAAGACCATGTGGCGTTCACGCTCACATGGTCTTCGTTTATTGAGAGCCGGATGAAACAGGTCATGAGGCAGACCACGGCAGGACTCAGGGGTGATTTGCCAGGCCGTCGAAAGTGAGCACACTGCCCGCAAGGACACCGAAGAACAGGCGAAAATGAGAGAGCAACTCGAAGCCATCCGCCAGCGCGCGCTGGCCCAGCTGGCCGACGATGCCACCGCCGATCAGATCGAAAACGTGCGCGTCGCGATCCTCGGACGATCCGGTGAGCTGACCGCGATCATGCGCGGGATGCGCGAGGTGCCGGCCCAGGAACGGCCCGCCATCGGACAGCTCGTCAACCGCATCAAGCGCGAGCTCGAAGCCCGCATCGAAGCCCTGCAGGAACGCCAGCAGCGCGCGCGGATGCAGCGCGCGCTGGCCGAAGAACGGATCGACGTGACGCTGCCCGGCACGCGCATCGGCCGCGGCCGCGTGCATCCGCTGACCCAGGTCGCCGATCAGATGATCGGACTGTTCGAAGCGATGGGTTTCGAAGTTATCGCCACCCAGGATGTGGACGACGACTTTCACAACTTCTCGGCCCTGAACTTTCCGCCCGACCATCCGGCGCGCGAGATGCAGGACACGTTCTTTTTACCCGGCGGGATGCTGCTGCGGACGCATACTTCCAACGGCCAGATTCATGTCATGCAGCATCGCCAACCCCCGCTCGCCATCATCTGCCCGGGCAACTGCTATCGCCGCGACGAACTCTCCGTGCGCGCCTCGCCGATGTTCTCGCAAATCGAGGGCTTCATGGTGGACCAGGCGGGACTGGTCACGATGGCTCATCTCAAGGGCGTGCTGTCGGAATTTCTGCGCGGATTTTTCGGCGCGGCCACCAAAGTCCGCTTCCGCGCCAGCTTTTTTCCCTTCACCGAACCCAGCGCCGAAGTCGATATCAGCTGCGTGCTGTGCGGGGGCGCCGGATGCCGCGTGTGCAAGCAGACCGGATGGGTGGAGATTCTGGGCTCCGGCATGATTCATCCCAATGTGCTGCGCGCGGTGGGCTACGACCCCGCTCAATACCAGGGCTTCGCCTTCGGTATCGGTATCGAACGCATCGCCCTGCTCAAACTGGGCGTCGACGATATGAGGCTGTTCTTTGAAAATGATCTGCGCTTTCTCGAACAATTCTAATCCGCGTGTACGTCCATGAAACTGCCGCTCAGCTGGTTGAAAGAGTTTGTCCCAATCCAGGCCGGCGCCGACGAGATCAGCCATCGGCTGAGCGTCGCCGGGCTTGAGGTGGAGAATGTCGAGCGGATGCGGCCGTCGTTCGCGGGCGTTACCGTGGGCCGCGTGCTGAGCGTGGAACGGCATCCGAATGCCGACCGGCTGAGCCTGTGCGACGTGGACGCCGGCCAATTCGGCCGCTTCCGCGTGGTCTGCGGCGCGCCCAATGTGCATGCCGGAATGGTCGCGCCGTTCGCCCGCGTCGGTGCGCGGCTGGGCGGCCTCCACAAAGCAGGGGAGGCGGCGCAATCGCTCGAAGAAGTCCCGCCGCTGCAAGCCGCCGAAATCCGCGGCGTCCGCTCCGAAGGGATGCTTTGTTCGGGCCGCGAGCTGGGCCTGTCCGACGATCACAGCGGCATTCTGGAACTGGAGGGCGACGCTCCGCTGGGCGGCGACCTCGCCAGCTATTTGGATTTGGACGAAACCGTTTTCGACGTTGCCATTACCCCGAATCGCGGCGATTGCCTTTCCATCCTGGGCCTGGCGCGCGAAGTCGCCGCCTTGTTCGGGCTCAAGCTCAAGCCGCCGCGCGTCAAGCCGCCCAAAGCCGCGGGCGGCGAATGTCCCGATATCGAGATTCATGCCGCCGACCTTTGCCGCCGCTACGCCGGTCTGCCCATGGGGTCGATTCGAATCGGCGCCGCGCCCGCATGGATGCGGCGGCGGCTCGAACTGTGCGGGATGCGCGCGCTCAACAATGTGGTCGACGTCACCAACTACGTGATGCTGGAACGCGGACAGCCGCTGCATGCGTTCGACCTGGACCGGATCGCAGGCGGCAAGATCGTCGTGCGGCGCGCCGGCGCGGACCGCGAATTCGTCACCCTGGACAACATCCGCCGCCAGCTCAGTCCCGACGATCTGATGATCGCCGACGCCCGCCGTCCCCTGGCTATTGCCGGCGTGATGGGCGGACTGGATTGCGAAGTGAGCGGCGCTACCACGCGCATCCTGCTCGAGAGCGCCTTTTTCGAGCCGATCACGATTGCGCGAACAGCGCGGCGGCTCGGACTGCGCAGCGAAGCCAGCTATCGCTTCGAGCGCGGGATCGATCGCGAAGGGCAGCTCGCCGCCATCAGCCGCGCCGCCGAACTGATTCGTAAATGGGCGGGCGGACGCGAACTCGCCCCGGTGCGCGACGTGGAACCCGAAGCGGCGGCAAAACGCGAAATCGAACTCGACCTGCGCCGCGCCGCCGATCTGCTGGGCATCACCCTCCCGCGCGACGAAGTCCGCCGCCGGCTGATTTCTATCGGCGCCGCCGTTCATAATCTGGGCCGCGACCGTCTGGGAGTGATTGCGCCGTCGTTCAGGCCCGACCTGAACGAAACCGCGGATTTGGCCGAGGAAATCGGCCGCCTGCGCGGATTTGAAGAAGTAACCGACCACCTGCCGGAGCGCCCCGCGCGCATCATGCCGCGCGATCCCAAACGCGCGTTCGCCGCACGCACCAGGGACATAATGCTCGGATGCGGTCTGACCGAGATCCGGACCATCGCGTTTATCGCACCCGATGATAACCGGCGCTTCCCCGGCTTCGAGAGCGCACAGCCGGTCGTGGTCGCCAATCCGCTGTCCACTGAGCTGAGCGAACTGCGCATCAGCCTGATGCCCGGATTACTGGCGGCGCTGCGCTTCAATCTCAACCGCCAGGCGACCGCGATGCATGCCTTTGAGATCGCCAAAACGTTCGCGCGGCGCGGCGATTTACCCGCCGAGAGCATGCGGATGGCGGCGGTCAGCTACGGCACGTACATGATTCCCGCTGTCGGCGCGCCGCCGGTGGAGGCGGGCTTTTTCAGCATCAAGGGAATTCTGGAGAACTACTTCCGCGCGCTCGGGATCATGGATGAGATCGCGTTTGCGGCGATCGATCCGGCCCGCGCCCCGTATCTGCATCCGGGGATGGCGGCTGAAATCAGACTGGCGGGCAGCCTGATCGGCGTGGCCGGCGAATTGCATCCCCAGGAAGGCGCGCGGATGGAACTGAATCGGCGCTGCGCCCTGTTCGAGCTGGATTTCGGAGCACTAAGCGGCTTTGAACCGCCGCCCAAAGCAATCCAGCCGCCGCCGCGCTTTCCCGCCGTGCGGCGCGACCTCGCTTTGGTGATCGATCGCGCCGTCGCGGGCGCGACGGTGCTGGAAACTATCGCGCAGCTCAATCAGCCGATGCTGGAGAGCGTGGAGATTTTCGACGTTTATACCGGCGAGGGCATCGCACCCGACAAAAAGAGTATCGCGCTGTCGCTGCGCTATCGGAACAAGGAACGGACCTTGACCGACGAAGAGGTGAACAGGATGCACGAAGAGCTGACCGGGGCCGTTCTGCCGCGGCTTAATGCGCAAATGCGCCAGTAACTGACACGGCATCGGCGAACGGAAAGAGAAGCTTGAACTTGTAAGTCCTTGTTAAGAGCGTGTAGGCTACTTTCGAGCGTTTTCGATGGTTAGCCAACCCGCACGGCCGTTACGAACCAGCCGGCAGAAAAGCGGGAAGTCCGCCAAATCTGCCCGTTCCAGTTCTGCGCCAGCTCAGTTGCTCAAAATCGGCGAAGCCGCGCGCACCCTGGGTGTCGAGGCGTACGTCCTGCGCTTCTGGGAGACCCAGTTTCCCGACCTGCGCCCCTACCATACCGCCACCAGGCATCGGCTCTACAGCGCGCAGGACATCGAAATCCTGCAACTGATTAAACATCTGCTCTACGACCAGGGCTTTACCATCGAAGGCGCGCGCAAGCGCATCAGGGAACTGGCGCAAGCGCAGAAGAGCGGCAAGGCTGCCGTCAACTCCGCGGGCGGAAAAACAAAGACCCTGCCTGCCCCAGGCGCCGAGCCCAATCACGCCCCCGGGGCGCAACGCCAGGTGCTGATTGATATCCGGCGCGATCTCGAATCGATCTACCAGATGCTGAAGCATTAGGTACGGCGGTTTCCCCGCGCTTCAGCGCCGCAAAAATGTCGATCTTAAACGGTCGCGAACGACTAACACAGAGCTGCGGGCGGCTTTTCCGGGCGGATAAACGTCCCGCAAGGAGCAGCAGGAGAATATGAGCAAGGTACGGGTGCTGGTAGGCACGCGCAAAGGCGCATTCATTCTGAGTTCGGACGGCAAGCGCAAAAAATGGAACGTGAGCGGCCCCCATTTCGGCGGATGGGAAATCTATCATTTTAAAGGCTCGCCGGCGGACCCCAACCGGCTCTACGCCTCGCAGTCCAACGCCTGGTTCGGACAGATCATTCAGCGCTCTGACGATGCCGGACAGACCTGGGAGCCGATGGGCAATCAGTTCACCTACGACGGCGGGCCGCAGACTCATCTGTGGTACGACGGCACGCCGCATCCGTGGGAATTCAAGCGGGTGTGGAATTTGGAGCCGTCGCCAACGGACCCCGACGCGGTTTACGCCGGGGTCGAGGACGCGGCATTGTTCCGCACCACAGACGGCGGACGGAACTGGCGCGAGATGACGGGTTTGCGCGGGCATGGTTCGGCGCCGTCATGGCAGCCGGGCGCGGGCGGACTGTGTCTGCATACTATCGTGCAGGACGCGGCCGATCCGAAACTGCTGTTCGGCGCGATCTCGGCGGCCGGCGTATTTCGCAGCGCCGACGGCGGTGTGAGCTGGCAGCCCGCCAACCGCGGTCTGCATTCGGAGAGCATCCCCGATCCCGACGCCGAAGTGGGCCATTGCGTGCATCGGATCGCGATGCATCCGGCGCGCCTCGGCGTGCTCTTCATGCAGAAGCATTGGGACGTGATGCGCAGCGATAACGGCGGCGATTCGTGGCACGAAATCAGCGGCGACCTGCCCACCGATTTCGGTTTCACCATCGGCATCCACGCCCATGAGCCCCAGACCGTGTACGTGGTTCCAATCAAGAGCGACTCCGAGCATTATCCGCCTGAGGGCAAGCTGCGCGTTTATCGCAGCCGCAGCGGCGGCAACGAATGGGAGCCGCTGGGCAAAGGGCTGCCGCATAGCGATTGCTACGTCAATGTGCTGCGCAGCGCGATGGCGGTCGATCAGCTTGACCAATGCGGCATCTATTTCGGCACCACCGGCGGACAGGTTTACGGGTCGGCGGACGCGGGCGATTCGTGGACCCCGATCGTGCGCGACCTGCCGGCGGTGCTGTCGGTGGAGGTGCAGACATTGCGATGATCCGGGTAGTACTACCGGCGCATCTGCGCAAGCTGGCGCGGGTTGAGGGTGAAGTGAATCTGGAACTGCGCGGCGAGCTGACGCAGCGCGCCCTGCTCGACGCCCTGGAGGCGCGCTATCCGGCGCTGCGCGGAACCATCCGCGATCATGTCACGCGCAAGCGCCGCCCGTTTGTCAGATTTTTCGCCTGCGAGCAGGACCTGTCCCACGACCCGCCCGACACCCCACTGCCGGCGGCGGTGACAACCGCCGCCGAACCGTTTTTGATCGTCGGTGCGATGTCCGGCGGCTAGACCGGAGCGGGCGGGCATGGATAACCGCCGGTTTCGCATGCGAACCCGCCGGACTGTGGGAAGATGCGCCCGGGTGCGCCGGCGGGGCATGGAGCCGTTTGATGCTTTTGTGCCAATATGACATCGCCGGTCCCGGTGCGGGCAAGGTTAAAAGGACGGGCCGGTAGGTGTTTTAACGTGGCGCAGGACACAAAAAGCAAAGCGCTGGACTTGGCCCTCAGCCAAATCGAGAAGCAGTACGGCAAGGGCTCGATCATGAAGCTGGGTGAGGAGGCGATCGAAACCGATATCCCGGTCATCTCCACCGGCTCATTGGGCCTCGATATCGCTTTGGGGGTGGGCGGCTTGCCGCGCGGACGCGTGGTCGAAATCTACGGCCCCGAATCCTCGGGCAAAACCACGCTGGCGCTGGAATGTATCGCCGAGGCCCAGAAGGCGGGCGGAATCGGCGCCTTCATCGACGCCGAACATGCGCTGGACGCCGGCTACGCGCGCAAGCTTGGCGTCAAGGTCGAGGACCTGCTCATCTCGCAGCCCGACAACGGCGAGCAGGCCCTGGAAATCGCCGAGACCCTGGTGCAGTCCGGCGCGATCGATGTGCTGGTGATCGACTCGGTCGCCGCGCTGGTGCCGCGCGCCGAGATCGAAGGCGAGATGGGCGAGCCGCAGATGGGCTTGCAGGCGCGGCTGATGTCGCAGGCGCTGCGCAAGCTGACCTCGATTATCTCCCGTTCCCGTACGATTGTGATTTTCATCAATCAGATCCGGATGAAAATCGGCGTCATGTTCGGCAATCCCGAAACCACCACCGGCGGCAACGCACTGAAGTTCTACTCCAGCGTGCGCATCGATATCCGGCGCATTGGCGCAATCAAATCCGGCAATGACGTGGTCGGATCGCGCACCAAGGTCAAGGTGGTCAAGAACAAGGTCGCACCCCCCTTCAAGGAGGCCGAGTTCGACATCCTCTACGGCACCGGCATCTCCAAGGAAGGCGAGCTGGTCGATATCGCGGCGGAACACAATATCATCGAGAAGCTCGGCGCCTGGTATTCGTACAAGGGCGAGCGTATCGGGCAGGGCCGCGAGAACGCGCGCGAGATGCTCAGGAACAACGCCGCGATGGCCGATGAGATCGAGATGCTGGTACGCGAAAAGCTGATGCATCGCAGCGCCCAGGTCGAGACCTCCGCTTAGCCCGGCCGCAGCAGCGCGAACCTCCGTTCAGACAACCGTCATCAATGGCGGTCGGAAGTCACCGCACGGTGATCTCCACCCGCCGATTGCGCGGTTCGTGAACGCCCGGCGGAGTTTTTACCGCCAAATCCAGCTCGCCGCGGCCGGCCACCGAGATCGACCCGGGATCGAGCCCGTCATGCACTAAACGCTGCTTGACGGCTTCGGCCCGCGCCAGCGACAGCTTCTGGTTGTACTCTTTGGAAGCGAAGGTGTCGGTGTGCCCGACAACCTCCACCTCATAAACCTGCCGCCGCTTGATATCGTCAAAGACCGCCTTGTACTGCTGCGCGGAGGCCGGCGTCAGCTTGTCCGAGTCGCTGATGAAGTAGAGCCGGAAATGCCGCGGCAGCATCGGCTGCGCGGCCAATGCGCTGCCGAACACCTGCTGCACCTGGCCGGCGCTGCTGCTGGTTGCCGTGAACTTGCCGCCCCGCTCCTGGTCGGCGGCGTAGGGCTGGTCGAGCACTACCGATTGCCCGCCGCCGTTGACCGTAATCGCACCCGCGCTGCCGTCGGGATTGGGCAGGACGACGAACAGCGCCTGCTGCCGGCTGGCGCATCCCGCTACCAGACCCATCAGAAGCATCGTCCAGAGCGGGCGGCGCACGATCAGCGGGTCCCCTCCACCTCGATTGCGAAGCGGGTGCCGCGCACGCCGAGGATCGCGCTGGGAGTCCGGACCTTCATCGCGCCGGGCGAACTGCGCGCGATATCGCCCGATACCATCGTGACCGTGCCCTTGCGCATATCGGTGAGCATCGCACCGTTGAAATTGCTGGAATCAAACCGGTACTCGGACAGGTCGATCTCGCTATTGGGACCGGCCGACATCACGGTATTGTCGATGAAGGTGATGCCGATGGCGCCGTCCGCGCCGGTTTCGATGGTGTCTTTTTCGTAAACCGGATCGCCGGGTCTGGCGGCAGTCCGCGCGCCGCCGCGTACCAGGGCAGCGTCGCCGCTGACGGTCTTGACCTGGGCGATTCGGGAATCCCGGGCGCGGGCCGCTGACGCAAACACGACGACAAAGGCCGCCGCCAGTGCCGCTGCGGTTATTCGAGGCCAGGTTCGTGCCAGCTCAACCATAACTGCACCTTATCTCCGCGGCAATGCGAAAACCAGTCGCAATCGGGACGCAAAACCGGCTACATTTGCGGGCGCGCGGAGTATCGTGCTGCTCGACTTCCGCCCGCGCCGATTCAGTGACGGCACACGAACATCTGAAAATCAGGATTGAGGCGGGCGCGACCGCGCACGTGGAGGCGTTTATCGCATCCTTCGCGGCGCATCACGCGATGGACAAGGATAGCGCCGCCCGCGCCCAGATTGTGGTCGAAGAGCTGCTCACCAATCTGATCAAATACGGTTATCCCGGCCGCTCCCGGCCCGGCTCGGCCGAACTCGTGCTGCGGCTGGAGCCGGACCGCCTCACCATCGAACTGACCGACAACGGAAGCGCCTTCGACCCCTTTGCCAATCCCGAGCCTGATTTCAGTCAGCCGCCGCAGGTGCGTCCGGCCGGCGGGATGGGCCTGCACATCGTACGGCTGCTGACCGAGAGCCGGACCTATCGGCGCGTGGACGGCAAAAACATCGTCCACCTGACGCTGCATCTGCATCCCGATGCGCCGGCCGCGCGGTGACAATCGATGCCGCGCGGGACGCCGTCAGCTCAACGCATACGTGACCCAATGTGTTAAAGTTGCGCGGTTCATCGCCGGAGGTCCGCAAGCATGAAAATCGCCATCCAGTTGCCCCAGTTCATGGGCTGGCCCGAGTTGCTCGAGCGCGCCCTGTTCGCTGACCGGCTTGGGTTCCATTCGATCTGGCTCAACGACCATTTCATCCACTTCATGGCGCCCGAACGCGACCATCCCGAGGCGCTCGCCTGTCTGACCGGGCTGGCCGCGCGCACCGAACGGACGCGGCTGGGGATGCTGGTGTTCTGCAACGGCTATCGCAATCCGGCCTACCTGGCCAAAGCGCTGACCGCGGTGGATCACATCAGCAACGGACGGTTGGAGATCGGAATCGGCGCCGGATGGTACGAGGAGGAGCATCGCTCCTATGGCTTCGACTTTGCGCCGATCGGCGCGCGGCTGCGCGCGCTGGAGGAGGCGATCCAAATCATGAATTTGATGTTCACGCAGCCGACGGCTACGTTCAAAGGGCGCTATCATTGGGTGGACGGCGCGCGCAACAATCCCAAACCGCTGCAGCAACCGCGTCCGCCCCTGACCATCGCCGGCGGCGGCGAAAAGGTGCTGCTGCGGATGGTGGCGCGCTACGCCGATCGCTGGAACATCTTCCCCACCAGCGCCGAGGAGTTCGTCCGCAAACTCAATCTGCTCAAAGGCTATTGCGCCGAATTCGGACGCGATTTCGGCACTTTGGAAGTCTCCGAGCATATCCTCGTCTGCGTGGAAACGACCGAGGAGGCGCTCAGGCAGCGATGGGCCGAAGACAGCCGGCATCCGATGATGCGCGGGGCCCGCGGGCGCGTGGTGATGGGCACGCCGGCTTCGGTTATCGACCAGTTTCGCGAACGCGAGCGGCGCGGCGTGGGGATGGGGATTGCGTGGTTCACCGACTTCGGCCGGTCGCGCACGCTGGAGATATTCGCGCGCGAGGTCATGCCGGCGCTGGCCTGATTCGCCCTCAGCCCGGCGCGCCAGGTTTTGTCGATAAAGCTTTTTTCTGGTAATTCTAGGCAAAATTTCTGCCGTTCACGCCGGCGGACGCTTGAGGAATTCCAGAATGCGGTGCGGAAAACCTGCTGTGTGGGCGGCGCTCTTCAGAGCATCACCGTGCTTTGCCCTTATATCACTGTGCGTCGCCTTGTCCGCGGGCCTGGACGCATGCGATCCGTGTCCCTCCTGCACTCACGTCGAGCCCTCGCCAGCCGCGCCGCATTTCGTGCTGACCGGATCGATGACGGACGCGCGGATCTTTCACACCGGCACTCTGCTCAATAACGGACAGGTTTTGATCGCCGGCGGTGTCCAGTTGGCCGGCGTTCTCGATTCGGCTGAGATTTACGATCCATCGGCGGGCAGCTTTACCGCCACGACCGGCGCGATGGCGCAGGCGCGCTATCATCATACGGCGACCTTGCTCAACGACGGCACCGTTCTGATTGCCGGCGGCGACAACGGCGGCGGTCTGCTGGTCGCGACCGCCTTCCTCAGCGCGGAGTTGTACGACCCCTCGGCCAACAAGTTCAAGTCCACCGGCGCGATGTTCGCGCCGCGTACCTGGCATACTGCCACGCTTCTGGCCGACGGCAAGGTGCTGGTCGCGGGCGGCAGCCCGGCCGTCGATTCCAGTATCGACCCGACCACCAAGACCGGCACCGGACTGCCGGTCGGCGCGCTGCCCAACGCTGAACTCTACGATCCCAAAAGCCAGCAGTTCTTCGGCAATCCGGGTGCGATGAACGCCGCGCGCACCGAGCATACGGCGGCGTTGATCAAGGGATGCGGCTGCCCGGATGACAACCAGGTGCTGATCGCGGGCGGGATCGACGATTCGGGCACCACGCTTACCTCGGCGGAATTGTTCAATGAAAGCGCCAACAGCTTCACCCCGACCGGCTCGATGAGCACAGCGCGCCACAATCACACCGCAACCACGCTGCAGGACGGACGCGTGCTGATCGCGGGCGGCGTCGATAACTCGCTTAACGTTTTGGACAGCGCCGAGATCTTCGATCCGAAGAGCGGGGCGTTCACCCCGACGGCGTCGCCGATGACGACGCCGCGCGCTTTTCATTCAGCGCAGCTTCTGAACGACGGCCGCGTGCTGATCACGGGCGGCAGCGGCGATACCAGCGCGGAGATTTTCGATCCTGCCGCCGGCACGTTCACCGCCGCCGGAATGATGACCGACGTCCGCTTCGAACAGCCCTCGGTGCAGCTCCCCGGCGGTGCGGTGCTGGTTCCCGGCGGCGCCCTGCTCCTCAATCCGATCGGCGTGCTGATCCCGAATTCGTCGCTGGACAGCGCGGAGGTATTCGCGCCGGCCAGCGAGACTTTCTCCGCGACCGCGCAGACCATGGTGAGGTCGCGCGTTGGACACACCGCGACCGCGCTCAATGACGGCCGCGTCCTGATCGCCGGGGGCGCCGATCTCACCCGGCGCATCTTTAATACCTCCGAGCTGTACGACGCCTCAACCGGCGCCTTCAACTGCATCGGCGGCACCACGGGCAGAGATTGCGCCGCAAGCCTGCATGACGTCCGTTTTTCCCAGACCGCGACCCCGCTTGCGGGCTCCTCGCAGGTGCTGATAGCGGGCGGATCGGACGGCAATACTCTGGCCACCGCGGAGATCTACAATTCCGCATCGAAGACTTACACCTGCGTCGGCGGCATCGGCACGACACCGCCGATCTGCAGCGACAGCATGGTGAATGCCCGCATCAATCATGTGGCCGTGGCGCTGCAGGACGGAAGGGTGCTGGTCGCCGGCGGCAGCGACGCATCGGGCAACGTGCTGGCGA
>JAJPJA010000127.1 GCA_021324455.1 Pseudomonadota bacterium
CCGACCTTCATGTCGAGGCGGAACACCTTGCCCCTTTGCACCAGACGCGCGGCTTCGACGATTCCTTCCGAAGTGAGGAAATTGAGGCATCCGAGTTCGTAATCGTCGCCGAACAGCCCCCAGGTCGAACCCTCCGGCGCGCCCTGTTTTGCGGGCAATTCAGAAAAGCGCGGCAGTTTGTCGAAATCGATTCTGGCCATAACGATGCTCTCCAATCGGCGGCTAGGCCGCGTGCGTCTTGAGAAAGTCGATCAGGATCGAGTTGAACTCACTGGCTTTTTCGAAATACACCGAGTGGCCCGCGCCGTGCACCAGCGCGAGGCGCGCGTGCGGCACCCGGCGCTTCATCAGGTCCATCGTGGAGGGCGGAATCAGCAGGTCCTGATCGCCCCACACCAGCAGGGTCGGGATGCGATGCCGCACCAGCGGGTCGGGCGAAAAGCGCAGTCCGAACAGCCCGCCCAACAGCTTGGGCGGCAGATCGTTGAGCGCGTTGATTTCACTGTAGAGGAAATGCAGCGCCGGCTCGCGCTCGATGAAATCGGGCGCGAGCGCCTTGGGAATCAAACCGCCCGCCGCCCGCCCCGCGATCAGCTTCTGCTCCGCCAGCACGTCCGCATCGTCCATCCCGGCCGTCGTATCGCACAGCACCAGCGCGCGGGTGCGCTGCGGATACGCCGCGGCAAAGCCCAGCACCGTCCATCCCCCCATCGACTGGCCGACCAGCGCCGCCTGTTCAATCCGCAGATGGTCGAGCAGGGCGCGCAGATCCTCGACGAATGACGCCGCGCCGGGACCGTCCTGGGCTTCGCGCGATGCGCCGAATCCCCGATGGTCGAACGTAACGCAGCGATAGCCGCGCGAGAGTATCGGCACCTGCTGCCACCAGCTCAGATGGCTGCCGCCGCCGCCGTGGGCCAGCACGATTGCCGGGCCCTCGCCGTGCGTTTCATAGTAAAGCTCGATTGCGTTGATTTTCGCCCGAGGCATCCCTCGTCTCCTCGAAATCGTTCAACCGTCCTGGTTCTTTTTGTAGGCCAGGGTCTTGGGCACGGAGAAGCGCGGGGCGCGTTTCTCGGCGAAGGCCTTCGCCCCCTCTTTAATGTCCGCCAGGCTGTACATCCAATTGGTCATTTCGTCGGCGTCGCGCAGGACGCTATCGAGGTCGCTGCTGAGATGCTCCAGCAGCATGCGTTTGGATTGCGCGATGCTGATGGCCGAGCAGTTGTGCGCCAAATCGCGCGCCAGTTCCCTCGCACGCGCCATCAACTGGTCGTCGGGCACGACTTCGCGCACGTATCCGATCTTCAGCGCTTCCTCGGCGCTGAGCATGCGTCCGGTGATGATCAGGTCCAGCGCGTTGGCCAGGCCGACAATACGGGGCAGGAAGTACGCCGTGGCATCCTCGATCGTGAGGCCGCGGCGCGAGAAGATGCTGCCGAAACGGGCGCTTTGCGCCGCGATGCGAAAGTCGAAATAAAGCGGCATGGTAAAGCCGATTCCGGCGGCGACCCCGTTGATCGCGCCGATTACCGGCGTGCGCAGCCCGCGCAGATAGGGCAGCAGCCCGGGCCGCCGCGGCGGTTTCGCAGCCGCGCCGGTCCTGGGCTTGGCCGGTTCGTCCGAGGACGACGCCCGTCTGCTCACCAGCGACATATCGGCGCCGGAGCAAAACGCCTTGCCTGCGCCGGTAAAAATAATTGCGCCGACGTCGTTGTCGTTGTCGGCGTCAAGCAGCGCCTCGCGCATCTCGCGGTTCATGGTGGGCGTCCACGCGTTGTAGAACTGCGGACGGTTGAGCGTGATCGTCGCCACGCGATCTTCCTTGTTGTAGATGATCTCGCTGTACGCCATCGGGATGAATTCTCCGCGATAAAACCGGTCAGCTACCGCCGCAACGCTATGATTGCGCGGGCGCGGTTGTCAAACGCCGCTGCCGCGCCATCAAGCAACCGCAATCATCCGGCGTGAAACGGTTTCTTCCTGAGTTCGACCGGCACGCTGATCGTCTGGCCGGCGCGCATCAGCGTCACGCTTATGGTCTGACCTGCCGCTTTGTCCGCGATTGCGCGATGAAAGTCAGCGCGGCTGCGAATCGGTGCGCCGTCGATCTCGACGATGACGTCGTTCAGTGCGATGCCGGCGCGATCGGCCGGTCCGCGCGGCATCAGGTACCGCACTATTGCGCCGCCGCCGCCCGAGTTTACCGTCACGCCCATCCATCCCCTGGGGGCGTCAAGACTGGCGACAACGCCGCGCACTCCGTCCACGCCGCGAACCAGCTCCTCGATCTGATCGCGCTGGCTCAAATCGCTCACGCTGCCGTTGAGGTAAACCCGTCCACCCGGCTGCACACTGACGCCGATACGGTCGAAACCGTTGGCGGAGAGCCGCGCGCGGATTTCCGATTCGATAACCTGCGGCGGAGGCGGCGCGTGCTGCGGACGCGCTGCGGCGCGCGGCCTGACGGGCCGCCGCGATACACCGGGAATGGACTCCCCCGGCTCAGGCGGCGCCGGACGCGCCGGCCCGTATGAAGACGCCGGATACGGCACCGGCCGCACATAGGGCGGCGCGCGCCATGGACTGATGCCCACCGAAGGAGCCGGTACCGCGGCCATCATCAGCCATACGGCGGCGCCGAGCATCGCCGCGGCCGGCGGCGCCATCAGAAGAAGGAACGCGCGCAGCCGAGCCCATAATCCTAATCCATGACGCGCCAGAAACCTGATACAGGGACGCCGAAGAAGCATGGCGCAGCCCCTGGCCAGCGCGGCCACGATTGCGGGGAACAACAGATAGTCGAGCAAAGCCGCCGCCACCGCGGCCCGCACAGCAGCGATTGCGATTACACCGGCGATCAGGGTCAGCACTCGCGCGCCCCGCTTTGAGGCGATCACCACAACCAGCAGCGTCAGCAGCCCCAAAGTTGCAACCACATCGGCGGCCTCTTTAACCTGCGCCGCAAGCGTGCCGTGAAGGGCTCGGGAAACAGTCATACCCGCCTGGCCCAACAGGATTTCGCCGCCCAGGGCCGCTGTGCCGGCGATTATCAGGGCCGCAGTGCTCAGCCTCCGCACACTGGCCAGCAGCGTGTGATGGTCGGCGGCGGTGATTACGATCGGAATCGCAACGCTGTCGCCCGAATGGTCCAGCACCAGATTGATGTTGGCGCGGTATCGATGCCCCCAGAGCACCGCGCAAGAATCCACCTCGACGCGCAACCGGGTCTGGTTCTCCGCGATATGATGCGGCGCGACGCGCACCAGGCCGGGCGCGTCGGTGCTGACGCGTGCTTCCAGGGTGCCGCGCCCGGTGTTGCGCACCGTCACCGTCATCGGATGCGCCGCGGTGCCGCGCTGCACGCCCGTGAACTCAACCCGCGCCGGAGTCCATTGGATCTTCGACGCTGTTACAGCCGAAGTCCCCGGCGTGTGCGGCGCCGGCGCGGGCAGCGGCCTCGTGGGCGCATCCGCCGATTGATGGGGTGACGGCGGATACGGCGGTGGGGAACGCGGCTGGGGCGCGTTGGCGTTCGGCGGTACGGCAACCGCGGCCAGCAGGCGCGCTTTGAACTCGGCCGCGCCGGCCGGGCGGCGCTCTACCTCGTTGCTGAGGGTCTGATCGATCAGAAGGCACAGTTCCCTGGGCAAGTCCGGACGGATTGACTGCAACGGCGCAAAGCTGAACGGCTCATGCTCCTGCGGGTCGCGGCCGGTGAGCGCATAGTGAATGATTCCGCCCAGGGCATAGAGATCGGTGCGCGGCTCGGACATTCCGCGATACTGCTCGGGCGCGGCATAGCCGGGCGTTCCATGCACGGTCCCGCGCTGGATTTGGAAGTGGCGCGCGATGCCGAAGTCGATCAGCTTGACCACTTCACCGCCGCCGGTGGCCGGCGCCAGGATGATGTTGTCGGGTTTAAGATCGCGATGGAGCAGCGGCGGCGTCAGTCCATGCAGATACTCCAGCGCCTCGAGCACCTGCAGAGCAATCCGGACGATCTCCTCCAGCCGCATCCGCCCGCGGCTCGCGATCCGCTGCTGCAGCGTCTGGCCGCGGACGTATTCCTCAACCAGGTAGCATCGGCCGCCCTCGTCGAAGTAATCGTAGATTTGAACGATATGAAAGTTGTTCAACGCGGCCAGTGTTTCGGCTTCGCGCCGGAACATCGCTTCCCCCTCCGCTATTGCCGGCCGGCTGCGGGCAGACGGAGTGAGTTGGGCCAGCGCGCACGGACGGTTGCTCAAGCGCAGGTCGGCGGCGAGATACATCTGTTTCTGGCCGCCGCCGCCCAACTCGCGCTCGACGCGGTAGCGGCCCGCAATAATCCTGACCGGCGCCGCCGGATGCGGCGCGGCGGGCGCGCCGCCCAGCGCATCGCCGCAGCTATCGCAGTATGCGCTGCCGTCGAGGTTATCGACGCTGCAGTTGGGACATCTGATCACGCCATTGGGCTCTTGATGGGGGATTTGCCGCGGCCGCAAACCGTGGGCGTGCCAAACCGCTTATTCGCGAATGTAACGGATGTCATTCGGGTCCAACGCTTGCCAGAGGATGATAAGAATGCATTGCTGATGTCAAAGCTGGCAAGACCAATATCGCATCCGCTGCGCGCTGTCGCGGCGGCCGGCAAATGTTTATACAATCGCGTCCTGCCGGGGTCATCGCCCGGCAGGAGCGTCAGCGGGTGTGGAGGATCGATCGATGGACTTCGATTTCCGTCCTGAAGAAAAACAGTTCCGCGAAGAGGTCAGGGCGTTTCTCAAACGCGAATTGCCGGACTGGTGGCGCGGGCTCTTTTCCGACGACGATCGCGTGCCGGCACTGACCCGCCAGATCTGCGAGAAGCTGGCCCAACGCGGATGGCTTACCATCTCATGGCCGCGCGAGTACGGCGGCGCCGCCGCCAACGAATGGATGCAGGCCGTGGTGCGCGAGGAGATGTGGGCGCATGACGAGCCGCGCGGCCCCCAGTACATGAACCTCAATTACATCGGACCGATGATCATGCGCTTCGGCACGCCCGAGCAGAAGGCCAGATTTCTGCCGCCGATGGCCGCCGGCAAGGTCATCTGGTGCCAGGGATTTTCGGAACCGGGCGCCGGCTCCGATCTGGCTTCGCTGCGCACCCGCGCCGACGACGCCGGCGACCATTTCGTCGTCAACGGATCGAAGATCTGGACCAGCTACGCCGACTTCCCCGCGGATTGGTGCCTGCTGCTGGCGCGCACCGATCAGAAAGCCCCCAAGCATAAGGGAATCTCGGTGTTCGCGCTCGACATGCGCACTGCGGGCATCACGGTGCGGCCAATCCGCAGCATGGCCGGCCCGCGCGATTTCAACGAAGTGTTCTTCGATGAAGTGGTCATCCCGCGCGATTGCCTGCTGGGCGCCAAGAACGAAGGCTGGATGATGGTGGTCGCGGGGCTGTCGTTCGAGCGGGTCGGCGTCGCGCGCTACGCCAAAACCGGACGCGTGATCGAGATGCTGGTCGAGTATGCGCGCAAGACCGTGGTCGATGGGCGTCCGCTGTCGGAACGGCCCGAGGTGCGCGCCAAGCTCGCCGACCTGTACTGCCGCTACCAGGCGGCGCGGCTGCTCAACTACCGCGCCATCTCGATGCAGGCCAGGGGCGAAGTGCCGGCGATCGAAGGATCAATCGCCCGCGTGCACAACACCACCGTTGAACAGTTGGCGGGCCAGGTCGGACTGGAAATCCTGGGGCCGTCGGGCCAGCTTACCGAAGCGGACCCGCGCGCTCCAATCGACGGCAGAATCGAGCATCAGTGGATCCATGAGATCTCGGCCACCATCGCCGCCGGCACTATCGAAGTGCAGAAAAATATAATCGCGCAGCGCGGGCTGGGTCTGCCCAAAACGGACTGAGAGCCGGACGGCCGCGCCTTGGCTCAGTTCGAGGCGCTGCCGGCGAAGCGGGCGCGCAGAGCCTCCCGGATGGTCTCGATGCTGGCGCCCTGGTCGAACAGTTTCTTCGCTTCCAGCGCCTCGCCGGTGCAAATCGCGCACGACGCGCCATGATGGTCGCGATAGCAGTCGAGCAGGTTCTTGTGCCCGTTGGTGCGGTCGCATCCGCAGTAGCAATGCAATTGCGCCAGCAGATCGGGATTTTCCTGCGCGACCTTGTACGCTTCGCGCACCTCGCCCGTGAATTGCCCCGGATCCAGCGTCTTGCGCAAATCCGACGCCGCCTGGGTCTCGCTCGCGGGATGCGCCGTGCAGCAGGCGGGAGCCGTAGTTGACTCTCCGGCCAACGCGCCCGCGCTCAAAACCAACAGGCCCGCGCCCACAGCCGCAATCAGTTTCGATTTCAAAGTCATAGGCGATACCGCGCAAGTCCGCCAGGTCCTTGATCAACCGCCGAGACCAACGCTCCCTAATGGTACGCGATCCGGCGGGTCGGGCGGAAGAGGGCCGCCGAACTGAAAACCGGCACCGCGTCTGCGCTCCACTGCGGCGCCGACTCGATGCCGGTTTCGTCAGCTTCGCCGATTAATGAGGGACGGGCGCGGTCAGAAACGGCACGTCGCTGACGTTGCCCAGCGCGCTGGCGCATCCGGGGGCGCCCGGCCCCTTGCCGCATCCCCAGAAATTCAGCGTTCCATCGACCAGTACATCCGCGGCGTCGGCGGTGTTGTTGATACCGACGCTGTGCGGCTCGAAGTCGTTGAGCTGCGCCGATACCACCCAGCATGGCGCCGGCGAGGCCGCGCAATTGCTCCACGCCGGAGCGCCAATCCAGATGTCGTTCGTCTCGTGCCGGATGGTGTTGCCGACCAGCTTGAGTCCCGCGATCGGCGCCGCATGCAGGTCGGCATAAATCTCAATTCCGGTCGGATCGACGGGCCCGTCCGTCTCGGGCGGCTCCCCGGGGTCGGGCTCGGCCCCGTTGCCCGCGATGAAGTTCCCGATCACGGAAGTGCCGCTTAAGTTCTGTCCGGGCGCATGCTCATGAAAGATCACGCCGGGATTGACATTGTCGATCAGTCGATTGTCGATAATCAGATGCTGATACGAGGCGGTGCCCGGAGTGGGAGCGAAAACCCCCGTGCCGGCGGCGCCGTTATGCCTGGACAGATTGCCCGCAACGGTGTCGTTGAATACGCCGAATGCGGCGATGCCGATATTGGCCGGGTTGCCGTTCACCGGATGCGACGGCAGCGTAATGCCGCAGTCGAACGCGTTATCTTCCACGTCGTTGCTGCTGACAATGTTGTCGTGATTGGAATTGGTCTCGTCGGTCAGCAGCACCCCGCCGGAGTTGTGAACGATCACGTTGTCGTTCACTGTGCTGTGCGCGACTCCATCCAGATGCACTCCCTCGCCGCAGTCGAACGCCTCGAAAGCGGGCGGCGGCGGCACCGGTCCGACGGCCGGGCAGGTTAACGTGCTGACGTCGAGCGCCTTATCGTTGTCATGGATCAGATTGCCGGAGATCGTAACGTTGGTGATTTGCGGTCCGGATGGAGCACAACTCCCGTCCCCGCAGGCAGCCGCCGCGCCCTGCACCAGGATGCCTTCATGCAGCGCATTGCGAATGGTAAAGCCGCTTATCGTCACGAAGCTGGCCTGATCGAGAATGCCGTTGGCGAGTCCGGCCGCGTCGATGATGGTTTTGCTCGAATCCTGGCCCACCAGACTCAGGCCGCCCAGCGCGGAGCCGACCGTTACCATCTCGGTATAAGTTCCCTTGAACACGAATACCGTATCGGACGGTGAGGCGGCGGCCATAGCCGCGCCGATGCTGCTGTAGGTCGCCGGCGCGCATCCGTATTTCTTGGCCTGTCCGGGGGGAACGCTGCTCTGGCTGACACACAGGACCCCACCGAAAGCAGGCACGGCAGCCGCCAATACCGCCGTGCCGATCAGGGCGAAGGCGGTGCTCAGGCGTCGACCTATCACAGTTATATTTTTCAATTTGCAGGCCACAACCTTTTAGACAGATGAGTGGGCGGTAGAGTAGATACCATTGAACTTCGAATCAAGCATTGATTACATTCAAAAAATGGCGTAAGCGATTTCCTCCGTTTCCGGCCTGCTCTTTCCCCGCCCGCGCGGATAATGGAAGCTGGCTTGCATGGATGATCGTTTTGGAGCCTTTTGCCGGCATTGCCGCATCTCGATTGCCGGCGCCGCGGCGGGCCCGCTGCGCGGTCTGACCTTTGCCGCTAAAGATAATTTCGACGTTGCCGGCTTTGTTTGCTGCGCGGGTAATCCCGACTGGCTGCGGACCCATCCGCCGGCTTCCTCGACCGCGCCCGCAATCCAGACGCTGCTCGACGCCGGCGCCAGTCTGATCGGCAAAACCGTGATGGACGAGCTCGCCTACAGCCTCAGCGGCGATAACGTTCACTATGGGATGCCGGCGAATCCGCGCGCCCCCGAGCGCGCGACCGGCGGATCTTCCAGCGGGTCAGCCGCCGCCGTCGCCGGCGGATTGTGCGACTTTGCCCTCGGCAGCGACACCGGCGGTTCGGTCAGAGTGCCCGCCAGCTTCTGCGGCATCTACGGCGTTCGAACCACGCATGGCGCGGTGTCCACGGCCGCGATGGTGCCGCATGTCCGCAGCGCCGATACCGTGGGATGGTTCGCGCGCAGCGCGCCAATCCTGCGCCGCGTCGGCGGCGTGATGCTCGCCTCAATTCCGCAGCCGCGGCCGCCCGAGCGACTCCTGATTATTGACGATCCCCTGACCCTGGCGCCGGCGCCGGTGCGCGACGCGCTTGACCCCGCGCTTCGGCGCGTTGCTGCGATGTTCGGATCGGTTCATCACCTGTTCCTCAGTCCGCAGGGCCTCGACCGCTGGCGCGACGCTTACGGCGCCATCACCGGGTATGAGGCGTGGTCGGTTCACGGGCCATGGATCGAGACGGTGCGTCCGCGGTTGGGCGCCGCGATAGCGCAACGCTACGAAGCCGCCTCGCGCGTGACGCCGGAGAAGTACCGTGCCGCGCTGCGGATACGTGAAGACGCCCGCGCTCGAATCGGCGCCATGCTCGTGCCGGGCACGGTCCTGTGCATGCCGACGGCGCCCTTTGCGGCGCCGCCGCGCGCGCAGGCCGACGCCCCGGAGAACCGCGGCGCGCTGATGGCGTTGACCTGTATCGCGTCGCTATGCGGGCTGCCGCAAGTCAGTATCCCGGCCGCCGCAGTCGACGGAGCTCCGATCGGGCTTTCCCTTGCCGGTCCGCCGCAATCCGACCGCGCTCTGCTTGATCTCGCCGAGCGGCTCGCTTTTTAATGCTGATGAAACATTCCTGCGCATCTGACGCAAATCAGTTCCTGTACCCGCCCCGGTCTGAAGATTGATGCGTTCAAGTATTTCGAGACTCGGCACATGGATGGTTGTGCTCGCACTCGCACTCAGCTTTTTTGCTGAGACCCGGAGCGAGGGAAAGACTGACGGATCCAGCGCCGCGGTTACGCCGATCAGGCATGTGATTGTGATCGTCGGCGAGAACCGCACCTTCGATCACATTTTCGGGCTGTATCGGCCGCGGCATGGCCAGAGCGTCTGGAACCTGCTCTCGCGGCGGATTCTGAACGCGGACGGCACGCCGGGTCTTAACTACGCCCTGGCGGAGCAATTTCAAGCCGCCGCCCAGTCTTTGTATTACATCGACCCGCAAAGCAAAACTCCTTACGCGACCCTGCCGCCGCCCAGCGCCGCGCAGGTGCCGAATGCGCCCTCAAATACCCGCCCGCCCTTTGCTTGGATTGCCGCAGCGTCCGCTGTGGAACCCGATCTGGCGCCTGCCGACCGCAAGCTGCTCACCACCGGAGCCAGCGGACTGGCGAAGACCGCAAGTGTGGACACGCGAGTTGCCAATTACGCGGCGCTGCCCGCCGGTCCATTCCAGCTGACCGGCCCGACGCTGCCTTACGACTCCTACACCGGCGACACGGTGCATCGATTTTTCCAGATGTGGCAGCAATCCGATTGCGATGGGTCCGGCGCAAAGCCCGGATGCCGCGGCGATTTGTATCCGTTTGTCGCCGTCACCTGCTGTCCGGGCAGACTCAGCGGCAGCAACTCGATGGCGGTCTACAACGTTAACGACGGCGACGCGCCGTATCTGAAGCGGCTCGCCGACAACTTTACGATCAGCGACAATTTTCATCAGTCGTTCATGGGCGGCACCGGCGCCAACCATGTGATGCTGGCGAGCGGCGACGACGTTTTCTTCAGCGACAGCCGCGGACCCGCCTCGCCCCCGGCGGCTTATATCGCCAATCCGAATCCGCAGCCCGGCACGCTTAATCGTTACATCCGCGACGCCAACTGGGTTGATTGCTCCGACCCGGCGCAGCCGGGCGTGGCGCCGATCGCCGGTTATTTGCGCCGCCTGGGATTGTCCTCGAATTGCGCGGCGGGCCATTTCTATATGATCAACAATACACCGCCGGGCTTTTTGCCCAACGGAGCGCCGCGCGTGGGAAGGCCGGGGACGTTCGTGCCGCCGTCCACCCTGCGCACCATCGGCGACGCTCTGACTGAGCGCGGTGTCTCGTGGGCCTACTACGGCGGCGCCTTCGATGCCGCCGTAAAGCGCGCTGGCGGCGATCGCTCCGCCGCCACCGCGGTTGGGCAGGCCTATTGCCAGATCTGCAATCCTTTCCAGTATGCGTCATCGATCATGACCGATGCGGCAGCGCGGTCCGAACACCTGAAGGACACCGCCGATTTGTTGCGCGATCTGGCCGCGGGCAGCCTGCCCGCGGTCTCCCTGGTCAAGCCCGACGCCATGATCGACGGGCATCCGGCGAGTTCGAAAGTGGATTTGTTCGAAGCCTTTGTGAAAAACGTGATCGACCGGCTGGATGCCAATGCGCGGCTTGAGCGCGACAGCGCGGTATTTGTCACCTTTGACGAAGGCGGCGGGTATTACGACTCGGGTTATATCCAAACGCTGGATTTTTTCGGCGACGGCCCGCGCATCCCGCTGATCGTGGTGTCGCGTTTTTCACGCGGCGGCCGTGTCGTGCACACCTATTGCGATCACGTGTCGATCCTGAAGTTCATCGAGCGCAACTGGAGGCTCAAGCCTCTGACCGCGCGCAGCCGCGACAATCTGCCCAACCCGATCGCAAGCGCCGGCAACGCTTACGTTCCCAAGAACCGCCCCGCCATCGGCGATCTCTTCGACATGTTCGATTTCAAAAAGCGCGGCTGAGCCCGTGTCCGGCTGGCGCGGCGGGATAATCGCGGGTGGGCGCCGAAAAAAAAGGCGGCCCGCAGGAGCCGCCTTTTTCCGCCGTTGCTGGAGCAGGCCTACATCATGCCGCCCGGAGGCATGCCCGGCGTGGCCGGCTTCTCTTCGGGCTTTTCCGCCACCATGCATTCGGTGGTGAGCAGCAGACCGGCCACCGAGGAGGCGTTCTGCAGCGCGCTGCGCACGACCTTGGTCGGATCGATAATCCCGGCCTTCATCAGGTCTTCGAACTCCTCGCTCGACGCGTTAAAGCCGAACGCGCCCTTGTTGTTCTTGATCTTGTCGACCACGATCGACCCTTCCCAGCCGGCGTTCTGCGCGATCCAGCGGGCGGGATCTTCGAGCGACTTGCGGATGATGTTGACGCCGACCTTCTCCTCCTCGGCCACGCGCAGGTTGTCGAGCGCGGAGGAAGCGCGGACCAGGGCCACGCCGCCGCCCGGCACCACGCCTTCTTCGACCGCGGCGCGGGTCGCATGCAGCGCGTCCTCGACGCGAGCCTTCTTCTCCTTCATCTCAACCTCGGTCGCCGCGCCCACCCGAATCACGGCCACGCCGCCGACCAGCTTGGCCAGCCGCTCCTGCAGCTTCTCGCGATCGTAGTCGGAAGTGGTCTCTTCGATCTGGGCCCGGATCTGTTTGATGCGCGCCTCGATGTCGGCTTTTTTGCCGGCGCCGTCGATGATCGTGGTGTTGTCCTTGTCGATCACGATTCTCTTGGCGCGGCCGAGATCCTGCAGCGTTACGTTCTCCAGCTTGATGCCGAGTTCTTCAGCGATCACCTTGCCGCCGGTCAGAATCGCGATATCCTCGAGCATCGCCTTGCGCCGATCGCCGAAGCCCGGCGCCTTGACCGCGCAGCATGCCAGCGTGCCGCGGATCTTGTTGACCACCAGGGTGGCCAGCGCCTCGCCCTCGATATCTTCGGCGATCATCAGGAACGGTTTGCCGGTTTTGGCGATAGCCTCGAGAATCGGCAGCAGATCCTTCATCGCGGAAATCTTCTTCTCGTGGATGAGCAGGTAGGCATCCTCGAGTTTGGACTCCATCCGTTCGGGATCGGTGACGAAGTATGGTGAAAGATAGCCGCGGTCGAACTGCATCCCCTCGACCACTTCGAGCGTGGTCTCAAGTCCTTTGGCCTCTTCAACCGTGATGACGCCCTCCTTGCCGACCTTCTCCATCGCCTCGGCGATGATATCGCCGATGGTGGAGTCGTTGTTGGCCGAGATGGTGCCGACCTGGGCGATTTCGCGGCGATCCTTGGTCGGCTTGGACAGGGTTTTCAACTCACCGACAATCGCTTCGACCGCGCGATCGACGCCGCGCTTGATCGACATCGGATCGTGCCCGGCGGCGACCATCTTGATGCCTTCGTTGAAGATCGAACGGGCGAGCACGGTGGCGGTGGTGGTGCCGTCACCGGCCACGTCGGAGGTTTTGGAGGCGACCTCTTTGACCATCTGGGCGCCCATGTTCTCGAACTTGTCTTCGAGTTCGATTTCCTTGGCCACGGTGACGCCGTCCTTGGTCACGGTCGGCGCGCCGAAGCTCTTTTCCAGCACCACGTTGCGCCCCTTGGGGCCCAGGGTTACGGTCACCGCGTCAGCCAGGATATTTACCCCGCGCTGAATCTTTTCGCGCGACTCCTGGCCAAAGCGAACAAGTTTGGCAGGCATAGTTTTCTACTCCCTCTGTGAAATTGATCCGTTTTGTTCGATTTGACTATTCGAGCACGCCAACGATCTCGTCTTCGCGCAGGATCAGATGCTCTTCGCCTTCGATCTTGACCTCGGTGCCGGAATACTTGCCGAACAGGATGCGATCGCCCTTTTTGACATCGGGCGGGATAACCTTTCCGTCTTCGGTCGTCTTGCCTTTCCCGACCGCCACCACCATCCCTTCCTGCGGCTTCTCCTTGGCCGTATCCGGAATGATTATTCCGCCCTTGGTCTTCTCCTCTTCCTGAATCCGCTTGACCAGGACTCGATCACCTAGCGGCCTGATACTCTTCATGGCGTTGAACCCACCTCCCTCAAAAATTGTCGTCGGTTTATTAAGGATTGAACATCCGCGCGAAAAGTTAATCATCGGCCGGCGGATGTCAACTGGCACTCTCGGTCTTCGAGTGCCAACAAAAATGTATCGCAACCAACCCCGGGTTTAAAGGGGGTGCAAAAAGAAAATCCAATGTTTTTCAGCGAAGATCTGGCGAAACCAGGTTTCCCGCATCCCCCCGTGTAAAACGCCGCTCCCCGGGATTGAAAAGCGTTTTGGCAGGCGGCCCATGGTTGACGCGTCAGCCATCACGGAGGGACCCAAGCGTCCGTCTTCTCGGCACAGCTTTGGAGGGACGGGTCGTCCGCCTTCTGCCGAGCGGCTGAACCTGCGCAGCGGGTGATTCTAGCGCGGGCCCTTCTTGCGCAGCTCCTCTTCCCGGTAGCGCCGGTAAAGGATCTGCCATTCGCCGCTGCCCTCAACCACGCCGCGCTTGAGCGACGCGATCTTGCGGCGGACCGCGGCGTCGATTTGGTCGCCCTTCTCCAGCCAATGCGCGATCGCTTCGCGGCCCTGCCGCAGTGCCAGGGGAAAGTTGGGCACGTCGGCCAATCCTTCGGCGCGCAATCGATTCAAGGATTCGCGCGCGAGATAAAGGATCCGGGCCTCACTCAGCTTCATCGCGGACCTCGGGTCACAGGGTGAAGTCCCTGCGCTGCGCAATGCGCTGTTTAATCAGCGCGCGCAGGCGGGTGACGTCGACTCCCGGATGCTGGCGGGCCTCTCTCTCAGCCATCCGGTCGGCTTCTTCGTCGATCTGATTTTCGGTCTCGAAATTGTCCGACATGAACTCGACCACGCAGGCAATCAGCGCGTCGAGTTCGCCTTTGGGCACGATAGCTCCGCTGGCTTTGAGGGATTCGACCAAATGCCGGGCCAGAGCGTCGATTTCCTGTTCGCGT
Source organism: Pseudomonadota bacterium (assembly GCA_021324455.1). Lineage (GTDB taxonomy): Bacteria > Desulfobacterota > Binatia > Binatales > Binataceae > JAJPJA01. The sequence continues at coordinate 14,195 of JAJPJA010000127.1, forward strand.
ACGGGCATAGCGGCTGCACTTGCGGAGCGCGGTGGTGGAGGCCTCATCTCCGTTGTAGGACGCCGCGCATCCCGAGTCCAGCCGCAATCGCCTGATGGCGGCGCTTGAGGTTTCGTACGGTGGTGGAAAAGGGCGCCGCCGGCGCCCTCACAGCAGCCGCCTACGCGGGAGCGCCGGCGAATTCGCCCTGCGAACCGTGCAGGATGGCGTTGAAGCGGCGGTCGCCCAGGTAAAACCGCTGCGCTTCTTCGTCGGTCACCGGGCCGCGCCGCAGATCGCGCCGGCGAATCTGCCACACGCCGCCCACCATCGGATGCCGTCCCTGGCGGTAGCTGAAGAAGTAATACACGAACTGACGAACCACCGATCGCCGCGCTTCGGCCGACAAGCCGCGCCCGCCGGCGACGGTCAGGATGGTATGCAGCAGGCGCCAGGGCGAGTAGAACACCTTGAAGGCGTCGGTGTAGGCGCGCATCCACATGTACTTGTCCATCTTGTCGTGCTTGAGCGTGACGTGCTGGGAGTCGAGATTGTTGAAATCCCAGTCGATGATCTGACCCTCTTTGGCGTAGCGGATCTGGTCCTCGGTGCCGGGCAGCGGTGTCATGATGAAAAACGAGACGATATCGAACCCCAGCTGGCGCAGGGTGCGGCCGGCGATGCGGCCGCAGTCGGGACCGTCGAATGGAAAGCCCAGCATGTAGCCGGCATGGACCGAGATGCCGGCGCGATGCCAGTTATCGACCACGCGCCGGTACTTGCCCAGCACTCTGGCGCGCGCCTCTTCCAGCACCATCCGATGGTTGCGGTCGTCGGTGTTCTGGTACTTGGTGGCGTAGTTGAGATTGTCGGGATTAAGCGATTCGATACCGACAAAGGCCTGATAGCATCCGGCCTGCGCCGCCAGATCGACGAAACGCCGGCTGCGGCTGTGTTTGGCGCCCGGCTTCTCGCCCTCGGCCAGATTGGCGTAGCATGAGGCGTCCACGTCGACCTGCATCATGAACGACAGCCGGGGGAATTCCTTGCGCACCTGCGCCATGCCGGTGAGAATCTCGTCCCAGCGCGGGCTGCGGAAGAAGTCGTCATCGACCAGGAACAGCGAGTCGATCCCGTGATTGAAGACGGCGTCGCGCACCCATTGCACCACCGACTGCGGGTCGCGCGATCGCATCGTGCGCCCCATCACGTTTTTCACCGAGCAGTACGAGCAGGTAAACGGGCATCCGCGCGACGTATCCAGGGTGGTCTGGGTATCGTTGAAAAAGCGCGTCAGGTAGCGATCGTCGATCAGCGGCAGTTGCGCGTCGGTGATGACCGGTACCAGGATGTCGCCGGTGCCGGTCTTGGCGCGGATACCGTCGCTGACCGAGTATTCCGGCTTCAGATTGCCGTCGAGAAAATCGCCGATGATCTCGCTCCAGAAATTTTCCGCCTCGCCCACGGCGGTGGAGATTCCGCAATTATGCAGAAACTCGCGCGACTGCGGATAGCCGCTGACGTGGAAGCCGCCCATGATGGTCGGCAGGCCCTGAGCCACGAACTGCAGCGCCAGGTCGCGTCCGCGCGGATACTGGTTGGACTGCACGCCGGCGATTCCGATCAGCAGCTCGACCCCGTCCTCGCGCGCGCGATCTTTGATCGCCAGGATACTTTCCGGACCCATCGCGCCGTCGCACACCTCGTCCCAGATGACGGTTTCCAGGTAGACATTGCGGCGGGCGCCGTACTGCTTGTTGTAAGTGTCGTTGAGCGCGGCCAAAACCGTCAGCGTGTTGTTGGGTTGAACGCCCCAACGATAGAACTGCACGTAGCCGTCGTCGTCATAGCGCGATGGTTTAATGAAATAGACCCGGACCCGGCGGCTGGGTTCCGGTTTGAGCACGGAGGCTTCGCCCGCCGCCGCAGAGACCGCAATTTGCTTGCGTTTGGAGGAGACCGATCCGTAGCGATTGCGGCCCAAAATCAGGTAGAAAAGGCCGGATGCGCCCAGGAATGCGACCGCAACAAGAAGTAAAACTCCCATTTACAAAATCCTCTTCAACCTCGCACCGACTCCCGCTCCGCCGATGAGGCTCCTAACCGACTGGTCAAGGCTGGTATTCTCGTACAGCATCTAAACTAACCGAGTCAACCTTTCCGTGGAACAGATTAATGTGACCGCTCAGCGGTACATCTCGACCAAATTGATCAGCTCAAGGTCGCGGTAGCGCTCCACCAAATAGCCCTTGATTTGTTGAACCGTGCCCATTTCGAGCACGTCCTTGGCGATCAGGCGGGCAGTCGCATAATTGACGTGGCGCACCACTTCGCGCACCACCGGGATGAACAGGGGACTCAAACTGAGCTCGGTCAATCCCATGCCGATCAGGATCAGCGTTGCCATCGGATCGGACGCCATCTCGCCGCAGATGCAGACGGATTTGCCGGCTTCTTTGGCCACGGTGAACAACTGCGCGATGGCGGCCAGCACGGCGGGATGCAGCGCTTCGTAAAGCTGCGCGACTTTGGGATTGTTGCGGTCCACCGCGAGCAGGAACTGGATCAGGTCGTTGGTGCCGATCGAGAAGAAATCGACTTCCTTGACCAGCCGCGGCGCCAGCCAGACCGCGGCGGGAACTTCGATCATCGCGCCGACCGGGATGTTGGGATTGTGCTCGACGCCTTCGCGGTACAGTTCGGTCTTGGCCTCGGCCAGCAATTCGCGCGCGGCGCGCAATTCGTCCATGCTGGAGATCATGGGAAACAGGATGCGCACGTTATGCCGCGCCGCCGAGCGCAAAATCGCGCGCAACTGCAGCTTGAACAGCGACGGCATCTCCAGCGAAACCCGGATCGAGCGCCATCCCAAAAAGGGGTTGTCTTCGCGCGGCACCCGCATGTATGACGGATACTTGTCGGCGCCGATATCCAGCGTGCGAATCGTCACCGGACGGTTGCCCACCGGCTTAAGCAGCCGCGTGTAAAGCGCCACCTGCTCATTTTCGTCGGGAAAATCCTCGTAGGTCAAAAACGAGAATTCGGAGCGGAACAGGCCGACGCCCTCCGCCCCGTAGCGCAGCGCAATTTCGATATCGTTCTGCAGCGCGATATTGGCCAGCAGATGCACCCGATGGCCGTCGTGAGTGACGGCGCGTTCGGCCGGATTGGCCATCAACTCGCGCCGGAACGCGTTGTATTGGCGCGACAGCCGCTCGTATTCGCGCTTCACCTCGGCGCTCGGCTTGATGTAGAGGATGCCCGAGTTGCCGTCGAGGATCAGGTCGTCGCCCTCGCTCACCGATTCCATCAGATGCTCGATTCCGACCACCGTGGGAATCTCGAACGAACGCGCCAGAATCGCGGCATGCGAGGTGACCCCGCCCGATTGCAGTGCGATTCCGGCCAGGTTTTCGTGCGAAAGCAGGGTCAGCTGCGAGAGCGTCAGCTCCTCGGCGACGAGGATTGTGGGATGCACGAACGGGCTGCGGCTGTCCTCGCGCCGCAGATGGCGCAGCAGGCGATGCCCGACGTCGCGGAAATCGCTGGCGCGCTCGCGCAGATAGCCGTCCGCCATCGCCAACATCGACGCGCTCAGTTCATCGATGACCCGGAACAGCGCGCTTTCCGCCGCGTAGCCCGACTCGATCGCCGCCCGAATCCGGTCGATGAACTCGTCGTCTTCCAAAATCAGCCGATGGGCGTCGAAAATCTTCAGCTCCCCCTCCGGCATCATGGTGGCCATCCGGGCTTTCAGCGCGGTCAGCTCGGCGCGCGCCTTGGCCAGGCTTTCATTGAGACGGCGCAGTTCCTCCGCGCGATCGTCGGCGCGCAGATTCATGTCGATGGTGTTAAGGAACGTGCCGACCAGATGCGCCACGCCCTGACCGAAGCCGGGCGCGGCGCCCAGTCCGACCAGGCGCGGACGGCGAATTTTGACCGGAGTTGCCAGCCGGGTTTTGCCGCCGACCTTTTCATAATCCTTCAATTGGCGGTTGGCTTCAATCATCCGGCGGCGGTATTCGTCGCGCTCCTTTTCCTTGGTCGCCAGAGTCTGACGCAGCCGAAAATGATTGAGCATCTGCGCCAACTGGTTGGCGGCAGCGCGCAACAGCCGGATCTCGTTGGCGGTAAACTTGCGCTTGCGCAGCGTTTGCGTGACCAGCACGCCGATCGGCTCGGAGCGATTGTTCTGCACCGGAACGCCGAGGAACGAATGGTACCGCTCCTCGCCGGTTTCAGGAAAATACTTGTAGCGCGCGTGGCTGATGGCGTCAGCCACCGCCACCGGCTGCATGGTTTCGATGACCAGCCCAACCAATCCCTCGCTGAGCTTCATCGAAACCTTGCCCACCGAGTCGCGGTCCAGACCTACGGTGGCGCGCAGCACCAGACGCTGCTGGGTGGGTTCGAGCAGATATAAGGAGCAGACTTCGGTCTCCATCCCCGACGCGATCGCCTTGACAAAAGCGTCCAGCGCCTCCCGGAGATCCGAAGTAGTTCCGGCAAGGGACGAGATACTTTCGATTAATTCTAAGCGCCCGTCGATTTCTGCCATCGGCGACCCACAAAAGGGGACGCCATTTTAGCCTAACCGAAATGGCCTAACAACCGCGTGAGAAAGCCGGCGGAATTTGCCGATGCAGTTGCCGTCAAAGTCCGAACAGGCTGACGCTGCCCTCATGCAGCAGGCCGCGGCCCGCGCGCGAGCGGCTCGCCTTGATCGCGTCGATCAGCGCGCGGTCGGTCAGCGCCGGCGCCTCCAGCACCGTACAGACGCATCCGACGGAATCGGCCGAATGCGAATCGGATCCCGCCACTTCGGCCAGGTTGAGTGCGCGCGCCACCTGCAGGGCGAAGCGGTTTTCCTCCTCCGAGCAGCATCCGTTGAGCACTTCCACCGCGTCCACCATCGAAAACACCATCTGATCCGCCGCCTTTTTGACGTCATTGGCGTCGAACGGATCGTCGTGGTTGTTGAAGAAGGTAAGCTTGGGGTCGAGCTTGTAGCGAAACGGATGATTGGCGATCAGCAATCCGCCGCAATCGTCGGCCACCCGGCGCAATTCCTTCAACTTGTAGATTCCGCCCACGTAGCGATCCAGGCCGAACGCCCCGACGTGCCCCACCTCGGTGGTGACTTCCATGCCGCGCAGCAGCACGACGCCCGCCTCGGCCGCGAACTCCGCCACCTCCTGCACGTCCCAGATATGGTCATGCTCGGTGATGCATACGGCGCTCAGTCCGACCTCGCGGGCCCGCTGGATCACTTCGCGCGGCGATACGTTGGAATCGGAACTGCCGCGGCTGGTGTGAAGATGCAGGTCAATGGTGAAGTAGGGCCCGTTGTGGTGCCCGCTCCCGGATGACGCCATCGTGATTCCTTTTGCCTTCCTAACGGCATCAAGCTGCCATTTTTGATTCGCGCCGACGACCGCCTCGTCCTGCTAGGCCGCCGGTTTGCTGCTCAGGGTTATTTTCTTCATGTGATCGCCGACCTTGATCCGGTCCACGACATTCATGCCCTTAACCACGCCGCCGAATATCGTGTACTGACCGTCCAAATCGGGCTGCGGCTCCAAACAGATGTAGAACTGGCTGCCGCTGCTCTTGCGATCGGGATTGACTTCGTCGCTGGTGCGCGCGGTTGCGACGGTGCCGCGCAGATGCTTCTCGTCGGGCCTGATCTCGGCCTCGATCTCGTAGCCGGGACCGCCCGAGCCGTCGCCGTTGGGGTCGCCGCCCTGCACCACGAAGCCCTCCACCACGCGATGAAAAGTCAGGCCGTTGTAAAAGCCCTTGTTCACCAGCTTTTCGAAATTCGCCACGGTTTTGGGGGCGATTTTGGGATACAGCTCGATCACGAAGGTGCCGCGCTCGGTCTGTACGATCGCGTAATGTCCCGTGCTGCGCAGCGGCAGCCCGTCGGATTTGTCGGCTTGCGCGAACGCGCCAACACCCACCGCCAGCACCGTCAGCGCCAGCACCATCGTCAGCCAGGTTCTGATCTTCATGCTCGGAGAATTCGCTTTTCCCGCCCATCCGCGATCAGGCCGACGGCTTGTCGGAAAGAGCGACCTTCTTCATCCGGTCGCCGCGCTGAATCTTGTCCACCGCCTCCATGCCGCTGATGACCTGGCCAAAGATGGTGTACTGGCCGTCGAGCCCCGGCTGCGGTTCCAGGCAGATGTAGAACTGACTGCCGCTGCTGCGGCGCTGCGGGTTGACTTCGTCGCCGGTGCGGGCGGTGGCGACGGTGCCGCGCAGATGCTTTTCGCCGGGCTTGATTTCGCCCACCACGTCGTAGCCCGGACCGCCGGTACCGTTGCCGGCAGGGTCGCCGCCCTGCACCACGAACCCGGGCACCACGCGATGGAACGTCAGGTTGTTGTAAAAGCCCTGGCTGACGAGCTTTTCGAAATTCTCGACCGTTTTGGGCGCGACTTCGGGGTAAAGTTCGATAACGATAGCGCCGCGCTCGGTTTCGACCGTGGCGTAATGTCCGGTGTTACGCAATGCCAAATCCTCCAATGGTATAGATGGACATCCGCTGGGCGAGAGCGGCCCGCCCATGACCTCGGCCAACATTAAGCCGCTACACCGGCTTGTGCAAGGCGTGAGGGCGCGGCAGATGTGATGCTGCCGGTTTCCCGGGAACTATAGTGTCACCCGCGCTACTTTGTCGGAACTGATCAACGGAAAACGCGCTATTTCACATTATCCACATTGCCCGGCGGCAAAGTGCGGAAAGCTGGCTGACCCGGGAAGTCCAGCCATGCGCATTTGCTATCCGCCATCGTAGATCAATCGCCGGTCCACGACGCGCGCGAATTGCGGCAGCGAATGCCCGGACAGTTTGCCGTCGGGCAGGATGTGCGTCACGCGCCATCCGGCGAGCAGCATACGGTCCGAGATCAACCGCCGATGGCATCGCCACCACAAACCTTCGGCGCACATGTATGCAGTGCGCAGGCGGCGCGCCAGCGCAATCAGTTCGTCCAGACCGCGGCTGAAATCTCCGGTCTCCGCGTAATCGGCGTATGAGCGGAACGCCGGATGCTCCCACGCGATGTGCGGCGAGTCCTTGACGCCGCGGCGCCGTCCACCCAGTTCGCCTATCCAGTGATATTCGATACCGGTTGACGCGAGCGCCTGGCGCAGCGCGGCTTGATTGAACTGCGGGTATCGGCGCGAGCCGGGAAACGACCGCACGTCGGCCAGCGCGCGGATTTCGTGCGCGCTCAGCAGCTCGAGAAATGCTTCCAGCGGATGCGTGGAATGGCCGACGGTGAAGATCTCGCCCGCGTCATTGTTTTGCGCCGGGTCCCGCACCGCTGGCTACCTTGATGCCGGCCAGGCTCTGGTTGGCCACCGCGACCAGGATGTAGGAATCGGGATGCAGATACCTGCGCGCGACGTTCTGCACATCTTCTTTCGTAACCGCCCGGATATAGCCCGGATACTTGTCTATATAATCGAGCCCCAAACCATAGATCTGCACCTGCAGCAGGAACTGCACGATCGATCCCTGGGTGTCGAGTTTCAGCGGAAAGCTCCCAATCAGGAACTTTTTGGCCGATTCCAACTCCGCGTCGCTGACCGGGGACTCCTGGATGCGCCTCATCTGCGCCACCACCATCGCAATCGCTTCGTTGGCGCTCTTGTTCTTGGTCTCCAGCACCACCTGGAAAGATCCGGGGAAGAGCGCGGCCTGGAAGTAGCTGGCGATCGAATACACCAGTCCCGCCTTGCTGCGCACCTCTTTGACCAGGCGCGAGGCGAAGCCGCCTCCGCCCAAAATATAGTTCATCACCTGCAGCTTGTAGTAGTCGGGGTTGGAGCGGGCCACACCGTCGAATCCGATGATGATGTTGGCCTGTGCCACGTCGCGATTGATCGCGGTGACGTGCGCGCCGGGGCCAATCGGCGCAAAGGGGGCGGGCTTTTGCGGAGCGACCGCGCCTTTGAGCGGTGCCAGTTCCTCGTTCAGCGCCTTCACCACTTCATCAGGATCGACATCGCCGGCCACGGCGGCAACCGCGCCCTGGGGACGATAATGCAGTTGGTAGAAGTCGCGCACCTCCTGCGGCGTCAGCTTCTCGACCGTGTCGACGGTGCCGTCGGGCAGATGTCCATAGGGGCCGCCTTCGCCGAAGACCTGCTTGAGAAACGTAATCTGCGCCACGTAACCGGGCTCTTCTTCGGCTGCCTTGAGGCCGGCGACCTGCTCGGCGCGCTTGCGCATGATATCGTCGTCGCGCAGGCCCGGATTGGTCAGCACTCCTGCCAGCAGCTTGAGCGTGTCGCGCCAGTAGCGTTTGAGCGAGGTAAGCGACGCGGTGGAGTAATCGCTGCCGGCGTCGATATCCATCGCGCTGCCCAGAAAATCGACCTTGCGGTTAAGTTCGGCGGCGCTCAGCGTGCGCGTCCCTTCCATCAGGGAGGCGGCGCTGAGATGGGCCAGACCCTCCTCGCCTTTGGGATCGCGCCGTGCGCCGGCGTCAAACGCAATCGCCGCCGTGACCATGGGTAGATTATGCTGGGGCGAGATCAGCACGATCATTCCGTTGTCCAGTTTGACGCGCCTGATTTCGAGGGCGCGCGCCGCAAGCGGCGGCATCCACGCCGCCATCATCGCCGCCGCGCCGATCATCCAGCCGATCACGCGCCGCCTCATGACTGTATCCCCCGGTTGTCCGGCGCATGACGAATCGCGCCGCCGCCCGCGGGGCCGCCGCCCGGATGGGGCAGCAGGCCGGTCGGCACCAGCGTACCCAGAGTCCGATTCGGCCTGACCAGATATTTGGCCACGACGCGCTGCACGTCGGCCGGCGTCACCTTGTCGATTGACGGGATATACTGGTCCAACAGCTTGTAGCCGCCGATCAATTCATACTGTCCGAGCATCATCGCCTCGCGGAACACCGAGTCCTGGCTGAAGACGAAGCTGGCCAGTTCCTGGTTCTTGGCTTTCTGCAGTTCCTGCGGATCGACCTGCTTGTTGGCCAGTTGCGCTATCTCGTCGTCCAGCACCTTGACCACGTCGTCGGACTTCACATTGGGGCGCATCTGCGCGGTTATCCAGAACAGGGTCGGATCGAACGACAGCAGGTCGTAGCTGGCGTCAACCTCCACCACCATGCGTTTTTCGATCACCAGCTTTTTGTACAGCCGTGAACTCTTGCCGCCCGAGAGAATCACCGAAGCGAGTTCGAGCGCGAAGCAGTCGGGCGACTCGTGCGCCGGCACGTGGAAGGCCTCGGCGATCGCCGGCAGCTGCGCCGCGTGGCGCAGCATCGCGCCGCGCTCGCCTTCCTGCGGCGGCTCCACGGCCGTGACCGGCGGCGGCTTGGGTCCGTTGGCGATGTTGGAGAAGGTCTCGGTCAGTTCCTTGATCACGGCGTCGGCGTTGAAGTCGCCCACGGTCACGATCAGGGCGTTTTGCGGCGAGTAGTAAATCCGATGATAGTTGAGCGCGTCCTGCAATGTGAGCCCCTGTATGTCATGCATCCAGCCGATCACCGGCCAATGGTAGGGATGCGCGACGTAGGCCTGGGCCTGCGTGATTTCGGCCAGCGCGTCCTCCGGATTATCCTCGGTCCGCATGCGCCGCTCTTCGATCACGACGTCCTTTTCCGAATCGAAGCCCTTGGGATCGAAGTTGGCCATGCGGTCGGCTTCCAGCGCGATTGGCACGTCGAGGTGGGTTTTGTTGATGATCTCGAAATAGGCGGTCAGGTCCTCTTCGGTGAACGCGTTATCCTGCCCGCCGTTTTCCTGGATGATATTGGAGAACTCTTCGGGTTTGAGCTTCTTGGTGCCGCGAAACATCAGATGTTCGAGCAGGTGGGAGAGTCCGGTCTTGCCCATCTGCTCGTTGCGCGACCCGACCCGGTAGATCACGTCGAAGGTCGCCACGGGCGCCTTGTGGTTCTCCAGCACCAGGATGGTCAGGCCGTTGGCGAGCACGACTTTCCTGACCCCGTCGGTCATTCCGGCGCGGGTATCGGCGCAAGTCAGGGTCAGCATCAATGCCAGAAGAAATCCGGCGCGGCAAGGACGAGAAATGATTTTCTGCATGGCCGTCATGTAAGTTTAAGGCCGCGCTTCGCGCGCTAGTCAAGGAGCCGCGGGTTCCGGCCTCGTGGCGGCCGGGTGCCCGCGCAATTATCTGTTTTCGACCTTTAGGACCCCGGACGGCCGCGGTCCGCGCATTTCCTGAACCGCCGAAGTTTCGCTCTTCAAATTGCCTGGCGATCGGGCGGCTTGCTAGTCTAGCGGGCAAAGGTGTCATCCACTATGACCAATACGGCGCCGGCGCATTCTCTGGAATTGCACGAAGTCAAAGGTGTGCTCACCAAGTTCATGCGCATGCTGTTTCCGCTGGAGTTCCGGCTGGATGGGATCGGCAGCGAAGGCGCGGTCTCGGCGGCGTTTCGCTATCCGCTGATGGCCGGCGAAGTGATCTGTCTGCCGCAGCGGCTGCAGAACTTCGCCAGCCGCGAGGCCGCCTTCAGCTATTACAAGGTGATCACGGCGCACCTGGCCGCGCGCCATGAATTCGGCAGCTTTGCGCTGCGTCTGAACCAGGTGCCCGGCTTCGAGCAGCGCGGCGAAACCGGGCTGGAGGCTTTGGCCGCTTATTTGGAGACGTTTGCCGATCCCCGGCTGGCCGGCGCGATGCTCCGCTTGTGCGAATCGGTGCGCATCGACGCCGCGCTGTCGCGCCGCTATCGCGGATTGACGCCGGAAATTGCCGCCGTCAACCGCGCGCTGTCCGAAGAGATGCCGGCGACGGCGCTCAGCACGATGCTGTTCAAGGCGGCGGCCGGGCTTCCTCCGGGCTTCGAACCGATCGAACGCGCGTTCATGATCCAGGCGCAGGAATATTTCGCCCCGCTGCGCCATCCGGCGGCCGATATCATCCTGAGCCTGCGGCAGAGCGCCGAACTCTACGCCTGGCTCAACGCGCTGCTCGAAGCCGCCCAGGCCGGCGACGCCGAGATGCTCGACGAGAATGCCCGCCGGATGCTGAACGATCTCACCCAAAGCCTCGGCGAAGGCGAAAACGGCGGCCAGGAAGGGATGGACCAGGATTGCGGCGACAGCGACGGCGGCGAGACCGATCAGGGCGAGACCGATCAGAATGTCCGCATGCAGGTGTCGGGCAAACGCGGCAAGGGGCGCAACAGCCGCGGTATCAGTCCCGAGGAACTGCGCCGCCTGCTTGAGCGCGGGGCCCAGATCAAACCCTCTGAATCCGAGGGCGACGGCGACGGCCAGGGGATGTACCTGACCCAGCTCGACGACAAGCAGGCGCAGGCATTGGCCGAATTGCAGGAGCAGCTTTCGGAAGCGGCGTCATTCGGCAATCATGGCCGCCTGGTGGTCGGCTCGCGTTCGCATGACGCCTACTACGCCTACGACGAATGGGACTACGGGATGAACGATTACCGGCGCAACTGGTGCCGTTTGCGCGAGATCGTGCCCGAGGGCGACGACGGCGAGTTTTACTCGCGCACCTTGCGCCAGTACGCGGAGATGCTGCCGCAGATCCGGCGCCATTTCCAGCGCATCCGTCCCGCCTCCTATCGGATGGTGCGCGGACTGGAAGACGGCGACGACTTCGATCTCGACCGCGCCGTGGAGCATCGGGTGGCCCGCGCGATGGGCAACTCGCCCGATCCCCGCGTGTACAGGGCGCGCAAGAAGGAAGCCCGCGACGTCGCCACGTTGTTCCTGCTCGACATGTCGGCCTCCACCGACGAGCCGATCCATCAGGAGAACCGCCGCTTTACTGATTCGGATGACGCGGATGACTGGTTCAAGGTGTGGCAGCGCCACGGCGGTCCGCGCCAGCGCCCCCGCCGCATCATCGACGTCAACAAGGAAGCTTTGGTGATCATGGCGCAGGCGCTGGAAGAACTGGGCGACGCCTACGCCATCATGGGTTTCTCCGGCCACGGCCGCGACAACGTCGAGTTTTACGTCATCAAGGAGTTCGACCGCGAGCTTTCGGACGAGGTCAAGGCGCGGGTCGGATCGGTGGAGCCCAAGCGTTCGACCCGGATGGGCACGGCGATTCGCCACGCGCGCGAGAAGTTCAAGGACGTAAGCTCGCGCGCCAAGCATGTAATCCTGCTGAGCGACGGCTTTCCGCAGGATTTCGACTACGGCCAGGACCGGCGCTCCAATGCGTACGGGATCCAGGACACGATGGTGGCGCTGAAGGAGTTGGAGATGGCCGGCGTGATGCCGTTCTGCATCACGGTCGATCGCACCGGGCACGATTATCTGCGCCAGATGTGCCAGCCCTCGCGTTACCTGGTAATCGAGGACATCACCGCGCTGCCGAAACAGTTGCCCAAGATTTACGAGCAGGTGGTACGCTGGTAAGCCGCGCCGCTTTCAGCCCAGGGCGGCCAGGTCGACGAAAAAGTGCGGATACGTCTTTGATACGCAGCCCGGATTCTTGATCCGAATCCCCGGCGTGCGCAGCCCCATAATCGCGAAGCTCATCGCGATGCGATGGTCGTCGTAGGTCTCGATCGCCGCCGCGTTGGGGCGTCCCGGCTGGATCTCCAGGCCGTCTTCGTGTTCGACCACGCCCACCCCCAGGCGCGCCAGTTCCGTGGCCAGAGCGTGGATGCGATCGCTTTCGTGATGGCGAATAAAGGCCACGTTGTGGATGCGGGTGGGCGAGGTGGCGAACGGCGCCAGCACCGCCAGCGTCGGCACCATGTCGGGCATCGTATGCATGTCGATGTCCAGGCCGCCGAACTGCGCAGCGCCTTCGACCACCACCGAACCGCGCCGCCATGTGACCGCCGCGCCCATCTGCTTGAGCACGGAGAGGAAGTTGATATCGCCCTGGACCGAATCGCGCCGCAGGTTCTTCAGCTCAACCTTGCCGCCGCACAGCAGAGCCGCGGCGGCAAAGTAGCTGGCGCTGGAGGCGTCGGCCTCGACCTCGAAACATCCGGGCTGATAAGACTGTCCGCCCGCCACGCTGATAAAGTTGTTTTCAACCAAAATCCCCCGGATACCCGCGCGCTCCATCAACCTGATCGTCATCGTGATGAAGGGGAGTCCGGCATACCCGGTGAATTTCAGGTGCAGCCCATCTTTCCAGATCGGCGCGGGAATCAGCAGGGCGGAAACAAACTGGGAGGACAGGCGGGCGTCAACCACCGTCTCGCCGCCGCGGAAATCCTCACCGCATTGGATCACCACGGGAGGGCATCCGTTGTTGGCTTCGCAATTGATCGCGAGCCCCAGCCGGCGCAAGGCGTCAATCAGGTCGGCGATCGGCCGCTGACGCATCCGCGAATTGCCGTCGAGGCGGAAACGTCCTTTGCCCAGAGTCAAAAAGCCGGCTAAAAAGCGCATCGCGGTGCCCGATCCGCCCACGAACAGGTCCGCCGCGGCGGCCGGAATCGTCGCGCCATGCCCGTCCATCTCGATGCGGTTTTCGGGCTCATCCAGCGCGATCCGGTATCCGAGATGCTGCAGGGCGCTGATCATGTAGCGGGTATCGTCGCTGATCAGGGCCGACTCGATCACCGAGCGGCCCTGAGCCAGCGCCGCCATCAACAGAACCCGGTTGGTGATGCTTTTGGATCCGGGCACCTGGATTGTTGCCGCAAGCTTGCGCAGCAAAGGTTTAATCTCGATCTGGTCCATGTGCCCGAATCAGCCGGCGAGGTTTCCGGTAATCAATTGCTAGTACAGCCTAAGTTCACTCCACGGTCAAATCGGTAGCTGGAAAGCGCGATGCGGCGATTGATTGCGCCGAAGGTTTGCCGCTAGGCTCGATGGCGGTCATGAGCACAGAGCAACATACTCCAACAACCGAAACGCAAGCTTCGGCGCCGGTTTCGAGACGTTTGGGCCGCGTCGATTCTTTGGCGGCGCGAATTCAGCTCTCCCTCCTGCGCCGCATTCTGATAGTCGGCGCGTTGGGTGCGTTGATCGTGGTGGGATTGTTTTTGGCCAACTACTCGCCCCAGGCAGCCGATTGGTATTGGAGCGCGATGTTCCCGGTCTTCGGCCTGGTCTGTCTGGGCCATCAACTGGCCGCCGGCAACACCAACAACATGTCGGCCTGGGAAATACCGCTGATCCAGGCGCTGCACTGGCTGGGCCCGATTGTCGCCGTGCGCATCATCTTTCTCCAGTTTGCGCGCGGCCAGATGGCGGCCGACTCGGTCGCGCTCATGATCCTGCTGGTGCTCGCCGTCACCGCTTATCTGGCGGGACTTCATTTCGACCGCAGCTTCATCTGGGTCAGCGTGGTGCTCGCCCTGGCCGCGTTGGGCGGGACCGAAGTCGAAGCCTATCTGTGGCTGGTGGTGCTGATAGCCGTACTGTTGATTGCCCTGGCCGTCTCCTCGGCCGTTCTCATCAAACGCCGTGGCGCCGCGCAGCCAGGGTCAGCCTGAATCCGTCGGCGCGCAGGGGCAGATTCAGACTCCGGGCGGCGCGGCGCTGGCCCGGATCAGGCGGCGTCTGCTGCCCTTTATCTTCCTTCTTTATATTGCCGCCTACCTGGATCGGATCAACGCCGGTTTCGCCGCGCTGCAGATGAACCGCGAGTTGGGGCTGGGCGACGCGGCGTTCGGCCTGGGCGCGGGACTGTTTTTCGTCGGCTACTTCCTGTTCGAGATCCCGAGCAACCTGATTCTGCAACGCGTCGGCGCGCGGAGGTGGATCGCGCGCATCATGATTTCATGGGGCGCCGCCGCCGCCGCGATGGCGGCGGTGCGCGGCCCGCTCAGCTTCTATGCGCTCAGGTTTCTTCTCGGTGCGGCCGAAGCCGGCTTCTTTCCCGGCATCATTCTCTATCTGACCTACTGGTTTCCCGCCTCGCAGCGCGCCCATGCGATTGCGCTGTTCATGACGGCGAGCGCTCTGGCCGGAGTAATCGGCGCTCCGCTCTCGGGCGCGTTGCTGATGACCGACGGAGCGTGGGGGCTTGCCGGATGGCAATGGCTGTTCATTTTGGAAGGCCTGCCTTCGATAATCCTGGGCGTCGCCGTATTATTTGTCCTCACCGATTATCCGCGCGGCGCGCGATGGCTTACGGAGACGGAAAAGCAGTGGCTGGAGGAAAGCCTTGCGCGCGAGGATGATTCAGGGCGGGAGCACGGCCTGCTCGGCGGCATCGTCAACCGCCGGATCTGGATGCTGGCGCTGCTCTACTTCGCCGTGGTGACGGGTCTGTACGGCGTGACGATGTGGCTGCCGCGAATCGTCAAGGATTTTGGCCGCCTGGGTAATCTGCAGGTTGGATTCATTTCCGCGATCCCGTTTTTATCCGCCGCCATCGCGATGGTGATCGTCGGCAAGTCGTCGGATCGAATGGGAGAACGCCGCCGGCACATCGCGCTACCGGCATTTTGCGCGGCGGCGGGACTGATTCTCTCCGCTCGCGCATCCAATCCGGTCTTTGCGATAGCCGCATTGTCGCTGGCGGCGGCCGGAATCTGGGGTGCGATGGGACCATTCTGGTCGATGCCATCGGAATATCTGGACGGCAGCGCCGCTGCGGCGGGAATCGCGCTGATCAATTCGGTCGGCAATCTGGGCGGCTTCGCCGGCCCTTACGCGATGGGACTGGTGATGCAGCGTTATCACAGTTTCGGCCTCGCGCTTGCCGCCATGGCCCTGCTGCTTTTCGGCGCCGGCTGTCTGGCGCTGGCGATTCCGCGGGAGCGTTCCGCGATATGAACCGAATTCGCTGGAACTCATCGAGCGCCGCGCCGCTGCGCAGGCAACCGCCGGATGCCGCTAAGTTGCGAGCCTTTGTTCCGCTTTCGCCAACGGCGCTTCCGCCCGCGTTCAATGCGGTGAGATCCAAACCTTCTCCAGGCGCGTCGGACGCATCGGGTTGATGACATAGTCATGCACCCACGGCTGCCTAATTAAATAGTTGACCGGATGATAGAGAAACACCCACGGCGCCTGGCCGATGATGATGCGTTCGGCCTCGCGATAAAGTTCAAAACGGCGGGCCAGGTCGGCAATCGGCGCGGCTTCGGCCATCAGGCGATCGACTTGCGGATCGTAAAAGAACGTATCGTTGTTGGAGCGCCATTGCCGCTTTGAAAACAGCACTTCCAAAAAATTCTCCGGATCGGGAAAATCCGCTTCCCACGCCAGCATGAACATCTGCGTGTTATGCGGCTGGCGCACGGCGTCGAGCAGCGGGCCCCACGCCACCGGCTTCAGCACCAGGTTGACGCCGACCAGCGCCAGGTCCTGCTGAACCGACTGCGCCAGCAAAAGCATGGTCTGATCGGCGCGCATCCACAGCACCGGCGCGAAGCCCTTGCGCACGCCCGCTTCCTCCAGCAGACGCTGCGCGCGGCCCGGGTCGTACGGATATCCGGTTACATCCGGGGTGTAGCCCGGCAGGCCCGGCGGCAGCACGCCGCGCGCGACCACGCCGCGGCCGTTGAGCAGCGCTAGCAGCTTTTCCTTGTCGATCGCATAGTTGAACGCGCGCCGCACGCGCACGTCGGTGAAGGGAGCCATCTGGCAGTTCATGCCCAAATAATTGGTGGTCACGGTGACGTTATGGATGGTCAGCGCCTTAAGCCGGGGCGATTTCATCACGGCGGGAAACTCGGGCGAAGGGACGCTGGAAACGTCAATCTCGCCGGCCTCGTACTTGAGCCACTGCAATTCCTCGTTAACGCCGGTAAGCTCGACCACCGCGTCCAGTTTGGGCAATCCTCCGGCGAAGTAGTACGGATTGCGCACCAGTACGAGGCGCTGCCCGGAGATCCATTGGGACAGCTTGAAGGCGCCGCTGCCGACCGCATGATGGGAAAAATCCTCGCCCCATTTTTCCGTCACCTCGCGCGGCACGGCGGCGGCAAACGGCATCGTCAGCTTATGGATGAAGATCGGATCCGGGCCGGTCAGATGGAACACTATCGTGTAGGGGTCGGGCAGCTCGATTCCCGCCACCTGGCGGGCGCGGCCGGCAACGAAATCCGCCGCGCCTGCGATACCGCGGTAATACTCCGCGCCCTGTGATCGGGTTGAAGGCTTCAGCACGCGTTCGATCGCGTACTTGACGTCGGCGCCGGTGACCGGCCGTCCATTGCTGAAGCGGGCGTCGCGGCGCAGATGGAATGTCAGCCGGGTCGCATCTTTGGAAATCTCCCACGACAGCGCCAGGTCGGGTTGGAGCTCCACGTTGGCGTCGCCGTAGCGCACCAGGGTATCGAAGATCGCCTGCTCATATGCCCACGACGCGCTGTCGTAGCCGACCGCCGGATCGAGCGTCGGCACGTCGTCGGCGGCGGCCAGCCACAGCACCCTGGTTCCGGGGGGAAATTGAACCGGGGGCCCCGATTTGCATGCGGCCGCGACCGCCAACAGGAGGGCACAAAGCAACAGGAAATCAGCGTTGCGCACGTTGTCGAGCTGCGACGAAAGCCTTCAAAACGGCATTAATCCGCGTCTGATAGCCCGGGCCATGCCGCGAGGCGTGGGCCGCCCAGAAAGCGGCAATCGGAAAATCAAGGCCGTGTTTGCGCAGACCGGCCTCGCGCCGGTTCTCGTCCCGTTCGAACCGCATCCTATCGTGCAACCACAGATGTGTACATAATTCCCGGCAGCCGCAGGCTATCGGCCCTGGCGGCGGAGGTAGCCGTAGCCGAACAGGTTGAAGCCCAGCACCGCGTAGAAGATTGCCAGGCCCGGAAAAGCCGCCAGCCACGGCGCGACGCGGAAGTACAGCTCCGCCTCTTCGATCATGCGGCCCCAACTGGGAGCCGGCGGCGGCACGCCGAGCCCCAGAAAACTGAGCGCGGCGTCAAGCAGCAGCGTGCCCGACGTTGAAAGCGCCGCCATCACCACGATCAGCGGCAGCACGTTGGGCAGCAGATGGCGCGCGATCAGCCGCACGGGCGAGGCGCCCAACGACCGCGCGGCCAGCATGAAATCGCGCTGGCTCACCGACATCGCTTCGGCTCGCACCACGCGCGCCACCGTGGTCCAGGACACCAGCCCGATCACGATCAGGATACTGACCAGACCGGGGCTGAGCACCGCCACCAGCGCCATCGCCAGCAGCAGCGCCGGCAGCGTCAGCATCACGTCGGTAAACCGCATCAGCACCACGTCGACGGCGCCGCGGAAGAAACCCGCCGCCAGCCCGATGGCGACGCCGATGGTCATCGTAACCAGCATCCCGGCCACGCCGACGGTGAGCGAGATGCGCGCGCCGTATATGATGCGCGAGAGCACGTCGCGTCCCAGCTCATCGGTGCCCAGGGGAAAGGCGCGCGTGGGCGGCGCCGGCTCGCCATAAGTCGGCGCGACGGCGCGCGTGGGATCGTGCGGAGCGATCAGCGGCGCAGTGGCGGCAATCACCATAAGGCTCAGCACCATCAGCAGGCCAATCAGTTCCATCGCGCCGATCCGCTTCATGGCTGTTCACCGAGCCGGATGCGCGGGTCGAGCCATACGTAGAGCAGGTCCACCAGCAGGTTCGCGACGACGATCAGGAATGCCGAGAACAGCACCGTGCCCATGATCAGCGGGATGTCGAGGTTGAAGATCGCTTCGAAGGCGAGCCGTCCGATTCCGGGCCAGTTGAAGACGGTCTCGGTCAGCACGACACCCGACAGCAGCCCGGCCAGGTCCAGCCCCGCCAGCGTCACCAGCGGCAGTAAAGCATTGGCCATCGCATGCTTGAGCATCGCCTGCCGCCGCGACAGCCCCTTGCCCAGCGCGGTGCGGATGTAATCCTGGCCCATCACTTCGCCCAAACTGGTATGCAGGATGCGCGAGTAGTAACCGCCCGAACCCAGCGCCAGCGTGATGGTAGGCAGGATCAGGCTGCGCGCACCGCTGAAGCCGCCCAGCGGAAATGAACGCAGATAAAAGCCGGCTCCAATCAGCAGCATCGTGCCCAGCCAGAACACCGGCAGCGAGATCAGCGCCAACGAAACCACCAGCAGGATATTATCGATCGCGCGCTCCTTGTACGCCGCCGCCACGACGCCCATCACCACGCCCAGCACCAGCGACAGCGCCATCGCGCATAAGGCCAGAATGGCGGTGGCGGGAAAACGCTCGGCAATCAGCCGCGTCACACTCTGGCGCAGGATATAGGAGCGGCCGAGGTCGCCCTGGACGACGCGCGCGAGGTAGCGGGCGTATTGAACATAGATGGGCTGATTGAGCCCCAACTGCGTGCGGATCAGCGCCAGCGTCTGCGGGTCCGCCTTGGCGCCGGCGATGGTCACGGCCGGATCGGCCGGCACCACGAACGCGATGATGAAGGTGATGATTGAGGTCCCGACCAGCACCACAATCCCGAACCCCAGACGGCGCAGGACGTAGGCGAGCATCGGGTTACCCCGACAGGACTCCCTTGTGCCGCAGGATCTGGGTCAGGTGCCGCAATGCGCGCTCGCGATGCCGTTCTGAGCCGCCGCCGTTTGCGTTGCGCAAGGCCTGGACCTCGGGCGGGCGCAGCTGCGCGATCAGCGACTCCATCTCGGCCAGCCGCCCCGATTCGTCCTGAGTGCGGCGGGGCCGCGCGCGCAATGCCTGGTAATGAGCCAAAAAGGCGGTCAGCGATGAGTAAGCGGGCGGCTTCACGACAGCGGGTTGACCGCGACGCCGCTGGCCCAGCCGATCAGCTTGCCGATCGCGAAGCCGGCCACGGCCGCGCCCAGCGCGATCGCCAGAAAGTGCGCGCCGCTGATCCAGCGCGAGCGGTCCGCCAGCCATCCTTCGAAATAGCCTACGGCAAATAATGCCGCGGCGGTGGCGACCACCGCCGCGCCCAGTCCGAATTGAGTTGCCGGCACCAGCACGAAAGGCAGCAGCGGCACCAGCGCCCCGATTACGAACGCCAGCCCCATCACGATTCCGTCGGTAACCGGGTTGGACACGATATTCTCGCCGATTCCGTAAACCTTCTCCTCGGCGGTCTTGGTCAATGCTTCGGGCGCGGAGCTCAGCAGCTTCACCACCCGATAGCCCGCCTCGCGGCTCAGACCTTCGCGGGCCAGTTGGTCGAGCAGGCTTTCCTGGATGAGATAAGGCTCCTGCACGACCTCGTCACGGGCGCGGTTGAGTTCGCCCTCGAGCACCTCGCCCTCGGCGCGGGTTCCAAGATAGGCGCCGGCCGCCATCGAGATGGCCCCGGCGGCGGTTGACGCCAGCGCGGTCAGGATAACCTCGTAGCGTTTGGGAAGCGCGCCCGCCAATCCGCACAGAATTCCGGCCGTGGTCAGGATACCGTCCTGCATCCCGAACACGACTTCGCGGATATTGGACAGCCGCTCGAAGCGTTGGCGTCTCTGTTCGGCGGTAATAGGCAAGGTTGCGCGATCGCGCCGTCAGGCGGCGGTTTCCACTCCCGGTTTCCAGTCGGCCGGGCACATGCGGCCGCTGCGCAGCGCCTGCACCACGCGCAAGGTTTCCGCCACGCTGCGCCCGACGTTGGCGTTGCTGGCGACCGCGTACAGCACTTCGCGTTTGGGACTGAGTATGAAGGTCGCACGCAGCGCCGTCCGCTCGGCCGGGTCGAAAACGCCGTAGCTGGCGGCAAGCTGGCCGCCCTCGTCCGCAATCAGCGGATAGTCGATACCGCCCAGTTCGCGAATCCATTCCAGATGGGTCTGGATACTGTCGCAGCTCGCGCCGATAATCCGCGTCTTCTCGCGGGTGAAGTCCGCCAGATGCTGCTGGAAGCCTTTGACTTCGGTGGGGCAGATGAAAGAAAAATCCTTGGGATAAAAGAACAGCACCACCAAATCCGCCGCCGGACGGGCAAGGCTGACCTGCTCGGTCCTGCCGGCGGCGGCGGCCGGCAGCTCGAAATCGGGAACAATTTCACCTGGTCTCAACATCGGCGGTTCGCCCGACGGTTCAAGCGTAAATCAAAACCCAGGCTGACGCCACTTCATTGCGTTGCTTCTGCCGGATTCGATCCCGCTTGTTGGTAACACGTTGGAGAATGTCGAATTCGTCTGGCGAAGCATTGGGCAGGAGCCCGAACATCGATTTCATATCAGGAATTGGCAAGAGTATACTGATACAACTCCAGAAAATTGCCGTCCGGGTCCTTGAACACTGCGAACCAGATGGTCCGGTCCGGGCGCC
>JAJPJA010000123.1 GCA_021324455.1 Pseudomonadota bacterium
AAATGGTGGTGGCTGACGCCGATGCTGCTGGTGCTGTTCATCCTCGGTCTGATGGTGGTGTTCGTGCAGACCTCCGCCATCGCACCGTTCATCTATACGCTGTTCTAAACGCCGCCGGGTTTGGAGCCGCTGCGCAGCAGAACATGACGCCCGTCCGAGGATTCGTCAAATGACACCGGGTGGCGACAGGTTGTGGATTAAGTTGGGCGTGCTTCTGGTTTCGACCATTTTAACTTTGTTTGCAGTCGAATGGTCTTATCGTCTGAAACTGCGCACAATGCGGCGGCGGACCGAATATGACTATCGCGTGTCGCCGATCGTTCCCGTCGCTTTTGACGCTAAATATGGAGTACATCCTAAACCGAACCTCGTCATCTGGGCCTGCTATATGCTGGATGGCAAGGTGGCGTGGGGATCGGTAGTTGCCCGCTCAAACCAGGACGGGCTGGTCGGCAAGTCCACACTGCAGGACTATGAAACCGCCGACGTGAGAATTCTCGCCTTTGGCGACTCTTTCACCGAATGGAACCAGGACGGCGTCACCTGGCCGGACCTGCTTGAGCGCAAGCTGCGGGAGCAGACCGGAAAAAGAGTGGTGGTGCTGAACTATGCGCGCGCCGGTTACGGAGTCCTGCAGATGCTCGACCTGGCCGCGGACAGGATCAACCAGCTCCATCCGGATCTGGCAATCATCGCGGCCATCGGCGACGATTTCTCCCGAGCCCGATGGTGGTCGCGGGAGCTTGAGCGCAACGGCTTCAGGCGTTTTTTGCTGTCTTCGAATAAAGACAATTTCGACGACTACCGCTTCGCAGTCGACCAGGTTCTTATAGTTCCCCAGGCAACCCCGCAATGGTGCGAAGGGCAGCTGCACCATCCCAATCCGCGCGATCCCGTGTTGCTCAAGGCCAATAACCAGTTCGCAGCGATAAAACGCGAAGTGGAAAGTGTAAGAAAAGCCGTCCCGCTGTTATCCTGGGATTATTCTTTTGTCTATCGAAGACTGACTACCGGCTCTCCGTATATCTTTCCCGACGGCAACATGCCGCGATTATCCATAACCGATTTCCGCCAGGATGCGGAAGCGTCCGCCGATGCTGCAGCAATCCGGAGTTCAGGATCGAGGATTTTGCTGGTGTATCTGCCCACCATGGACGAGATGAAAAGCCGCAAGCTGCTGGCGGCGAAAGCCGACCGGAAGTTGATGGAAAGCGTGGAGGAAATGCTGGGTATGCGCTTGCGCCTGATCCAGCAGGAATACAATGGCAAGGTGCCCGGCAAGATCGACCTGCGTCCCTACGACTGGCATCCCAACCGCCAAGGTATGGAACTCTACGCGGCGGCAATCGCACCGATAGCGCAGCGTCAATTGGCTGACAGCCGGCCTGGCGCCGCGCACGTCCGCTCCGCAGCCGCGCGATGAAATCGGCGGCGCGACCGCGCGGGCGAGCGCGCCGCAGGAGCGCAACCGCCCGCCGTTACTTCAGTCATGATGATGATGATGCTTGTTGTGGCCGTGCCGCTCGGCCGCCCATTCCCATCCGTGAGGACCGCGGCGGTACTCGCGCCCGTCGTCGCTCAGCCAGTACCATCCGTTGGGTTCCGCGTACCAATGTCCGCGATGTCCCTCGAACCATTCGTCGCCCTGCTTGCCGCGCCATACCCAGTTGTTGCCTTCGCGATGCCACATTCCGGGTTGTCCCTGGTACCATTCGTCGGCACGGACGCCGGTGACGCCGGCCGCCAGCACCATCCACATCATCAGCACTGCAACAGTCAAGCTCTTCTTCATGGTTTCTCCCTGACTCATCTCGATGAGCCGCCGTCCGCCAGCGTTGGATTGTGCGCAAGCCGGTACGCGGCGGCGTCTTCGACCCAGCTCTGCCTTAGATACTAACCAAGTCAAATGCGAACTGCCAAAAAAAAGCATCCCGCCGGGCTCTCTTCTCGCTGTGGCCATGTCGCCAGCGGGTTGAGGACACGACCGTGATATTTGCAAACCGGCCGCAAACCGGCAGAATTGTTGCGCAGCTTCAAATGCTACCGGCGTCGCGGAGGGGTGGCCGAGCGGTTGAAGGCACCGGTCTTGAAAACCGGCAGCGGCGCAAGCCGCTCGTGGGTTCGAATCCCACCCCCTCCGCCAATTCCTGCAGCCGCCTTGCGTCTCTTTAGCGGGGCGGGCGGCGTTACCGAATCTCGACTTCGCCTGCCAGCGCGGATTGTCTCGCCGATTTAAAGGAGAGGCTCTCGATTAGCAGATCGCAGCCAGCGCGAGGCCGAATACCGGTATTGGCAGCGCCGGCACGATGGTGTCCAGCACACATCCGCCCCCAAGACGAGCGGGTTGTACAGCGAGGCCCGAAGTTAGCGTTTAAGTATCTCGACGAATCTGCCATATTAGCGGGACCGGCAATCTTCGATGCGGGGCGGTTCGTTTAACCCGCAGCGACAGCGAAGGGGAGTCCGATGGCAATGGAGTATCACCTGATTTCCGCCGATTCGCATGTCAATCCGCCGCCCACGATATGGCGCGAATATCTGGGTTCCGAGTTCCGCGACCGCGCGCCGCGCCTGGAGAGCACCGACGAGGGCGATTTCCAGGTCTTCGAGGGACGCCGCACTCCCATCCTCGGTATCAACGCCATGGCGGGGCGGAAATTCGAGGAGTACAGCCTCACGGTTCGACGGTTGAGCGAGCAGCGCCCGGGCGGCTGGGATCCGGCCGAGCGGCTGAAGGATCAGGATATGGACGGCGTGCAGGCGGAGGTCCTGTACGGGGGCGGTCCCTTGCAGACCCAGGACGCCGCGCTGCGGCATGCCTTCCACCTGGCGTACAACGATTGGCTGGCCGATTTCTGCTCAACCGATCCGAAACGGCTGCTCGGTGTGGCGTACATTCCGTGCGAGACGGTTGAGGGCGCCGTGGCCGAGGTGCGCCGGACGGCGCGCAAAGGATTGGCGAGCGCCCTCATACCGCGTTTTCCGCCCTCAGGCGAGTGGTTCGAACCGCAATGGGAAGCGCTGTGGAACACGCTGGTCGAAGTCGGATGGCCGGCGGCGCTGCATGTCGGCGGGCGCGGGCGTGAAGCCGGGATGCCGAAAACCGACGCCGCCGGATTCATGTCCGATCTGCTGATGAGCAAATTCGCGATGGGAGAGGCGACCGCAATCCTGGTCCTCTCCGGCGTCCTCGAACGCCATCCGGAACTGCGGGTCATTTCGGTCGAGGGTCAGATCGGATGGCTGTCGTTTGCGCATTATTATCTTGACCATCTGTGGGAACGGCATCGCTACTGGACCGGGAGCAAGTTGAAGGAGCCGCCCAGTTATTATTTTCGGCGCCAGGTCTATGCGACCTTCATGGAAGACCCGGTGGGGCTGCGCGAATGCCGTCATATCGGGGTGGACAAGATAATGTGGTCCAGTGACTATCCGCATTCGGAGACCACCTGGCCCAGGAGCAAGGAACTGACCGCCGACTGGTTCAAGGAGCTGGAGGCGGGGGACCGGCGGGCGATCTGCGCCGATAACGCGCGGCGGCTTTATCATCTCTGATCTTTGGGCGCGGTGTTATCAGCTTAGCGACAGGAGTCCAAAAATGGCATCGGCAGTGAACCAAAAATCAACGCCACAAAAGGACGAGCCATGGGCCATCGACGCGGACGGCCACGTGCTGGAGCCGCCCAGGGCGCTGCCGGAATATATCGAGGCGAAATTCAAGGATCGGGCGCCCAGAATCGTCGAGCGCGGCGGCCAGGAGTTCTGGGAGGGCGATTCATGGATGCACTATACGGCGACCAATACCGGCGCCGCTTCCGCCGTCCCCGCCAACGCTCTGGCGGGATGCGCCGGGATCATGCGATGGAACCAGACGGAGTATGGCGGCCGGGCGATGCCGCCCTACAGCAAGGCGAATCCGGCGGCGTTTTATCCCGAGGCCAGGCTGAAGGTGATGGACCAGGAGCGTTTTGAAGCGGCGTTTTTGTATCCGACGCTGGGCCTGACCTTCATTCCCGATATCGAATATTCGCGCGCGCTCAATCGCGCCTACAACGACTGGCTTGCGGATTATTGCAAGGCGGATCCCAGGCGTCTGTTTGGCATCGCCGCGGTTACCCTGTCGGACGTCGATGCGGCGGTCGCGGAGCTGCGGCGATGCGTCAAGACTCACGGCTTCAAGGGCGTCTTCCTGCGCCCCTGCGTGTACATCGAGGGCACGGACTGGTGGGACGAAGTCTACGAGCCGTTCTGGAGCGCGTGCGAAGAGCTGGACGTACCGGTCGGCTTTCATCCTTTCTCGGTCGATCGGATGCCCGGTGCGGGCGTCCGCTTCGGGCTGGACAGAAACCTGCCGGTGCCGTCATTCCTGCGCGCCCCGTTCGTGCATCCGGTGGACTCGATGTTCGTGGTGGGCTCGATGATTTGCGGCGGAGTTCTCGAGCGCCATCCGCGCCTGCGCGTCGGCATCCTGGAAGCCAGCGGCGGATGGCTGGTTTCGTACCTGGAGCGCCTGGACCATCGCTTTGAACATCTGGGACACACGCTGCCCGATCGGATGAGGATCAAGCCCTCGGAGTATTTCCGCCGGCAGTGCTGGATCAGTTTCGACCCCGAGGAGGCGACGTTGGAATTGACCGCGCGTGTGATCGGCGCGGACCGTATACTGATTGGATCTGATTTTCCGCATCCTGACGCGTTCTATCCCGACTTCATCGGCGTTCTGCAGGGCGCGACACGCGGCCTGAGCGCGGAGCAGCAGGAGCAGATCTTCCGCGGCTCAGCGCGCGAGTTTTACAAATTTTAAGACGGCGGGTAAGGCACACCTCGCAGCGCGGTGAAATTCAGGATTCAGTCTTTACTGCCCGCAACTAACGCGAAATGCTGGGCGCGAAACACCGGCAACATCGGCACGGGTCAAAAGCGCCGGGCCATGCGGATACTGAAGGGCCGGTGATTCGCGCCGCCGGGCCGCAATTCCGGAACAACGGCGCCAGGGCTTTTGAAAGCGAGCTAGGCGCGGCGTTATCCGCCGCGCCCAGCTCGTGCGGTATTGCCTCAGGACTAGCGATCGTCGGCGTCGCGCCCGCTCGAGGCGTTGACCGCGGGACTCACCCTGACCAGCGATCCGCTCAAGACCCACGCGCGCTGGCTGGGCGAGAAACGCGGCGCCAGTGAGCCGTCGTTGATCTCCCTGGTAACGGCGAAGCGGTTGAACACCGTCGGCGGCAGGTAGAGGCGGGTGTTGTCAGCAAAGCCGTCGGTTGCGGTGTCAATATCCCCCAGAAGCGCGGTGACAATCCCGTCGCCGTGAGGATTGATGCGTTCGACTTCCGCTTTGTACGCTTCAAACAGCCTGCGCTGCAGGTTGCGATCCTCAGGCATGAAGGAAGCGGGCCGTTCATACACGTCCAGGAAAATCTCATTGGCCAACCCGCTGGGCACGCCGCGCTCCCTGAATTCGCGCTGACTGTCGAAGCCGTTGTCGGCGTCGAACTTGTCGGGGTCGCGCGGCAGATTGGGATTATCGCCCACCGCGGTCGGGCTGTTGTCTTTGCCCGCGGGGCCCGGACCGGGGACGATCGAGAGCAGTTTGCCGATCTCGCCGTCCTCGAAAGTGTCGGGAGCCTCGGCGAAGTTGTCGGGGAAGCCGCCGGTAAAGGGCAGTTCGTAAAGCGGATGGACCCAATTGGTGCCGGTGTAGTTAAACTCCCAGTAGGCATGACAGTCAGATTGTTGCAGGCAGTTGTAAGCGCCCATGCTGACGTAAATCGGAACGGTGTTGCTTTGGACGTCAGGGAAGTGGTCCGAAGCGCCAGGCAGGCGGACCGCGTTGCCGTCGATGGTGAAGACCGCGCCGGGAACGTTGTTGCCGGCGCCCATCTTATTCAATATGGCCGCGTCCGCGGGCAGAATTGCGCCAAATTTGGCGTGACCATCGGGCCGTGCGGCGGGATCGACCCTGGCCACGGTCAGGTCGTGGATCATCCAACCCTCGTACCATCCGCTTTCGTTGTTGATGACGAAAAGATTCGAAATGTCGGTGAACACGTCGTTGAAGGCGCGGGGATTGTTGGGGTCGGTCGGCAGTCCCGGCTTCGGCTCCAGGGCCACGCGCACCGCGCCCACCGTGGGCAGCCCGCAGTTGCCGCCGGTTGCGGTCAACTGGACGTGATCGTTAACTCCCGGGAAAATTTTCGTGAACACATTGGGCTCGAAGCCGGTCGTGTCCAGCAGGTAGTACTGAAACAACTGGCTGGCTCCGTCAGCTTCGGCGTAGATCTGGAGCGGCAGTTGGCTGTGGGGCCGGTTGGCCAGTTGTGCCAGACGATCCTTGAGCGGCGCCGGCAGATTGACGACGTCGCCGCGGTTGCGCACGGTGGCTTCGTCCTGCGCGGCCAGTGGATTAGGATGGCACGGCGGAGGCGGTTGCTCGGCGCGTGCGGCGCGCGGCGCAGCGCAGGTCAGCAGCAATGCGGTCGCGGCGGCGCCCACACTCAGGCGCCGCGGCATCATCGTTGTAAAGCGGTTTGGTTTGCAGTTGCGCACGTGTTCTTCCTTGTTATGCACGGACGGAGGTGCTTCACACCGCGTCCATAATCAGGGCGGCAGCCGGAGTCTGCCGGCCGGTTGTTGTTCGGCGCGATGGGTCGCGCGCCCCATCGCTCCGTCGCCGTTGAGATACAAAAGTTCCTCTCCGGCGGCGCGGTTCGAACCTGCGCAGCCGCCGTAATGGCGCCGGCGACCCGGACTTCCGTTGGAAGCCCCGGTCTGTGGACATACCTGTGCCCTACGGCTCGTGAGCCGTCCGGCGTCAGCGGCCAACCACGAGTTGGCTTGGCGCCCACCCGGCGAGCGTGTTGCCGTTGGTTGTTGCTAAAGCCTTTGAGAGAACCTTTTGAATCCGAGTTCTGGGTAACTAACCCGCCGCTGTGTCAGAAGGTTCCCAGGGCGCGGTTTCGCGCCGCGGCGGAAATAACTATCGATTGACGGCGCGATGGGGCGGGGTATGCTCGTTGACAATTGACGCGCAAAGTAATGTGGAAAGCCGCGCAATCGTTATCAACTTGAATACTCACATCGGCAATGGAGCGATCGAAAATGCAGTGGAGCGGCGGTTCAGTAAACTAGCGCGACGCCTGCGAGGGCGGGGGTTCGCGGCCGTCGGGGGTGCGCGTCACCTTGATCTGCACCGGCACGATACCCTTTTTGGGCGTCAGTCCGATCTCTTTGGCGGCTTTTTTCGTCAGGTCGATTCTGCGGCTGCCCAGCCCGGGGCCGCGATCGGTTACCTTTACGTTGGTGCTGGCGCCGTTGTCGAGGTTGGTCACTTTGACGTGAGTGCCCAGAGGAAGTTTATTGCTGGCCGCGGTATGCGCGCTCTGATGGAACCGCTCGCCGCTGGCGGTCTTGTGGCCGTTGAGCCCGCCTGGATAACGGGTCGCACTGGCTTTGAGCGTCTGTCCGGGATGTACAGGGCGCGCCGCCGACGCGGTGTCCGCCGATTCGGCGAATGCCGCCGCGGACAGCGCCGCCACAATTGCCAGCATGACGAGTGACATGAATTTCAGGTTGAGCAACCGCATATTCAGATCGAATCCTGTCCAGACGGGTCAGCGCAACAAAACAGTTGTGACTGTGGACTGAGCGGCCTCGATTGAGCCGCCTGGACAAATCCGAAGCGGACCGCATCGTACGCGAAAGCACAGCGGCCGACCGCTCGCATCGAGGGCTGCGACCCGGCCGCGGCGGGCAGATGGATTTGCTCCGGACGCTTTACAATTATCGGCGGTATAAATTACAAACCCGATAAGCTGCAGACCGCGAGTTAAAAACGGAGGTGAATCATGCCGCTCGATCCACAAGTCAAGGCGATACTCGACCAGATGGCCAGTCTGCCGCGGTTTGAGCAGTTATCGGTCGCGGACGCGCGCAAGCAGACGATCGAGCGCAGCGCGGCCGGCAAATTGCCGACGCTGACGGTCGCGTCGGTCACTAACCGGACGATTGCGGGACCCGGCGGCGACCTGCCGCTGCGCATCTATACCCCCAACGGCGCCGGACCGTTTGCTGTGATGGTGTTTTTTCACGGCAGCGGCTTCGTGGTCTGCAATCTCGATACGCATGACGGCACCTGCCGCAATCTGTGCGGCGCCGCCGGCTGCGTCGTGGTGTCGGTCGATTACCGTCTTGCGCCGGAGCACAAATTTCCCGCGGGACCCGAAGATTGCTACGCCGCGACCAAATGGACCGCGGAGCATGCCCGCGAACTCAACGCCGATGCCGCACGCATGGTTATCGCCGGCGACAGCGCGGGCGGGAACCTGGTCGCAGTTACAGCGTTGATGGCGCGCGATCGAGGCGGACCGGCGCTGCGCGGTCAACTGATGATCTATCCGGTCACCGACTACTACAAACCCGGGCATCCCTCATATACCGACAACGCGGAAGGCTACGGCCTGACCGCCGCCGGCATGCGATGGTTCTGGGGACATTACCTCAACAGCGAGGCCGAAGCCGACAATCCTTACGTATCGCCGCTGCGCGCCGCCGATCTGCGCGGACTGCCGCCGGCGTTGATCATCACCGCCGAATACGACGTGCTGCGCGATGAGGGCGAGCGCTACGGCCAGCGGCTGGCCCAAGCCGGCGTGGCCGCCAAAGTCACGCGCTACGACGGGATGCATCACGGATTCTTCCAGATGTACGGTCTGGTGGACAAGGCGAAGGCGGCGCTGGAAGAAGCGGCGCGATGGCTGAAGGAGCGCTTTGCCTGACGACCATCGGCCGACCAATGCATGTTGAGATTCAGGCGCGGCGAAGGGGGGATTGGGCGGCCGTGGCGGCGGGCTCGCGATACAGCGCCGCACCCGCCAGCGTGCCGATCACGATCGGAACCAGTCCGTACAGCGACCACAGGACGGCAAGCCTGGCGCCGAAAAATCGCATCGGCAACAGCCCGATCACCGGCGCCGGGATGACCAGCAGCCACACCGTGAACGCCGCGGCCAGGGCGGTCACGGCCCCGCGTCCGAAGCGCGGCAGCATCGCCGCGTACAGCCATACGGCCAGCAGGCCCTTGAGCAGGTCGTAGATGAGAAAATATTGAAAATCCCGCCGGCCGACGTCGCCGGCCGCGGTCCTGCCCAACGCCGCCATGGTCTCGGCCCATCGCGGCTTGAGCAGGACGCCATGCACGATGCCGTCGCCGAAAAAACACAGCAGTCCGGCAACGATACCGCCCACGATCACACGGCCGAAGTTGATTCTGGACACAGCGTTTCTCCCGCAGACCGGATTTGCATCGCCGGAGCTTCCCGAATTGGGCCGGGCGCGCAGCGAAGCCGCGGAGATCAGGCACCCTGAAGGAACTCCACGATATTGCCGTCAGGGTCGTTGACCATCGCCATCAGTACGCCGGGGCGGTTTTCTGCGGGTGGAACCAGCAATTTGACGCCCTTGCTCTCCAGTTGCGCAACCAGTGCGCGCAGATCGTCAACGTGGATCGTGAAATAGCGCAGGCCGAAGCCGCGCCCGGGTCCGCCGCCGACCGGTTTGCCCTCGGGCTCGCGATCCATCTTGACCAGCTTCACCAGGCTGCTGCCGCACAGCAGCCGGTACATCCGTCCGCCGCGCACCTCCATCTCCCCGTTATCCTTCATGCCCAGCAGGTCGCGATAAAAGGCCAGCGATTTGGCGGGGTCGGAGATGACGATGCCGAGGTCGATTGAATCTCTGGATAGTTTCATGTGGTCCTCCCGGATGTGACAGAAGATGAGTCAGCGCGCAAAGAGCTGGCGCGCGGACACGATTCGGAAACGCTGCCCGCGGCCCAGGCGATAAGTTGCGAAATCGTTGCGGTCGATGCTCACAATGGTGGTCAGGTACTCCCTGTTGGCAATATGTACCAGTGTGGCATCGGCGAAGTCCATCGGCCGGTCTGATAGCGAGCCATTCCTCCAGGTGGACCAGATAAAGCCTCGCGGCACAGCCGATGCCAGCGGTCGTCCCGATCCGGCGGCAATTGGCGCCGGTCCGCCCAGGTCTTGCAAGGCGCGCGCAAACGGAGCCGCGCGCCCGTTCAGCGCGCTGGGGTTTAATTGCCGGGCAGCACGCCAAAGCATTCGCGAAACCTCGTGCAGCGCCCCGATCAGTTTCAGCGAGCTGTGGCAGACACGGATGCCTGCGGAAACCTACGAGCAGCAGGTGGTCTCGGGGCCCGCCGGACCGGCGCGGTTACTCAGCGCCGCGCAGTGCAACGCCTGCCACGATGCCACTCCGCAGAGCCCGCTGTCTGCACTGCCACGCGGTCATGGAGCAGCGCCAGTTGCCAATCGATACCGGCGACAAAAAATCCGGTTGCCGCGACTCCAACCGCATTACCAGATAATCACTTCAGGCAATCAGGTTCAAATCTACCAGGAATTGATCAGAGATTCGTACGGCATCCTGACCACCAGCTTTCTGGAGCGGGTAAATACTGTCAAGGACAATCGTATACGGCCAAAGGGATTCGCCCCGGCCTTCTTCGCCCGCTCCCGCTCGGGCCGGCACATTCGGACGATATACAACGTTTATACTATATGATTAGTCATTTGAATCTGGACGATGCTACAAGTGAAAAAGGCGTGCCGGTACTGAAAGGATGGAAGCTTTGAAGCGCGCAGAGTGAACGAGGCGTTCAGTAACAGCCTGCCCGGCCCTGCAGCCGACGGCTTCCGTATTTGCGGCGAGTTTGGATTCGCCGCTGTCGGCAAACGGGCTGTGGTTCGCACCGGCGCCAGGCGGGAGTGGAAAGGTCGGATTAGAACTTCAGCACAAGGTTCACGGCCGGGATGCATCGCTGCGCGGTTTGGGTCTAAACTGGTCGCATGGAGCCTGATGCGTATGGATGGCCGGTCCCGCAGCCGCAGACGCGCAACATTCGCGGCCTGCTGATGGCGGAGCTCGAACAGATTGCGGCCGCGGCCGGAATGCCGTTGTTCAGGGCCCGGCAGATTGCGCAATGGCTCTATACGCATCGGGTGGAATCGTTCGACGAAATGACCAATCTGCCGCTCGAATTCCGCCAGCATCTCAAAACGCGCTTTACGCTGGCTCCGCTCGGCGTGGCGGCGCTCAACCGCTCGGCCGACGGCACCGCCAAGCTGCTGTTGCGGCTGGAGGATGGACGCGAGATCGAAAGCGTCATAATTCCCACCCCCGATCGGGTCACCCTATGCATCTCAAGCCAGGCCGGATGCGCAATGAAATGCGCGTTCTGCGCCACCGCCCGCATGGGTCTGGAGCGCAATCTCAGCGCGGCCGAAATCGTGGCCGAGGTCATCACCGCATCGCGTTATCTGGGGGAAGGGCAGCATCTGACCAACTACGTCTTCATGGGGATGGGCGAGCCGCTGGCGAACTATCCGCGTCTGCTGCGCGCGCTTACGATCATGACCGCGCCGTGGGGAATGGGTATCTCGCCGCGCCGCATCACGGTATCGACGGTCGGACTGGTGCCGATGATCGAAAAGCTGATGGCTGAGACTTCGGTGCATCTGGCGGTATCGCTGACCGCGACCACCAATGAGCTGCGCAACCGTTTGGCTCCGATCAACCGGCGCTATCCGCTGGAGCAACTGCTCGAGACCTGCCGGCGGCTCGATCTGGGCCGGCGGCGGATCACGTTTGAGTACGTGATGCTGGCGGGGGTGAACGATACTGCGGCCGACGCGGCGCGGTTGGCGAAATTGCTGGCGCCGCTGCGCGCCAAGGTTAATCTGATTTTGTTCAATCCTTTTCCGGGCTCCGGCTTTGAGCCCAGCCCGCGCGAGACCGTGCAGCGCTTCCAGGCGATGCTGTATGAGGCGAACCTCACCGCAACCATCCGCGAGAGCCGCGGCCAGGATATCGCGGCGGCGTGCGGACAATTGCGGGTGGAGGGCGGCGCGCCGCGCGGTTCTTCGGCGGATTAAACTCCACTGCGGACAAAACTCCCGCGCTTGGGCAATCCTTAGCGTTAGGATGATTCATCTCTTTTCGGAGGTGGTTGGTGCTTCGAGCGGATGAGGTTGACCGGGCCGCCCCAGTGCAAGGGCGTGCACCCGGTTTGGCGCGCAGCCTACGCGCGCTGGACTGGCTCAACTTCTTCAAAGCGGACGCGCAAACCACCGTCGGACCTTATCTGGCGATTTTTCTGCTCTCGGCGCGGCATTGGGACCTGGCGAAAATCGGCATCGCGATGTCGCTGCCGGGTTTCGTGACCATTTTGGCGCAGACGCCTGCCGGAGCCCTGGTGGATTGGATTGCGCGCAAGCGGGCGCTGGTGATGTGGGCTTCACTGGGACTGGGCGCCGGCTGCGTGGTGCTGGTTACCGCGCAAGGTCTGACCGCAGTGGCGATAGCGCAGGCGGTGGTTGCGATCGCGTCGATCGTGATGCCGCCGGGAATTGCGGCGATCAGCATGGGCCTGGTGGGGCATCGCGCATTCGCCCGCCGGATGGGCCGCAACGAGGCATTCAGCCACGTGGGCGCCGTTGCCGCGGCGATTATCGCAGGCGCAATCGCTTACTGGATCTCTTCGGCGGCGATCTTTCAGTTCGCGGCGCTGATGAGTGCGGGCGCGGCGATCGCCGCCTTTTTCATCCCCGACCGCGATATCGACCCGGCGCTGGCCCGCGAGGCAAAGGTGGAAAGCGGCGGTGGCATCGGTGTGGTTTCGATTCGCGAACTGACCCGCGACCGCCGGATGGCGATCTTCGCGGCGTCGGTGGTGCTGTTTCATCTGGCGAACGCCGCGATGCTCCCGCTGCTTGGCGAGATGTTGTCGGCGGGCAGTCCGGCCGCGGCCGCGCCCTACATGTCCGCCTGCATCATCATCGCGCAACTGGTGATGACGCCGGTGGCGCTGGCGGCGGGGCGCTGCGCCGATTCATGGGGCCGCAAACCGGTATTCATCGCAGCATTCGCCGCTCTGCCGATACGCGGGTTGTTGTTCGCGTGGGGCGCCAATCCCTACCTGCTGATATCGGTCCAGGTGCTGGACGGCATCGGGGCTGGAATCTTCGGCGTGGTGGCGGTGATTATCGTGGCCGATCTGGCCCGGCATACGGGGAGATTTAATTTGCTGCAAGGTGTAATGAACACCTGCGTCGCAATCGGCGCGTCGATAAGCAATTTGATCGCCGGCGTTGTCGCTCAGCAGCGGGGTTATCGAGCCGGATTCCTGATGCTTACCGGTCTGGCCGCCGCCGCACTGGTTTTTTTCGTGCTGGCGATGCCGGAGACCAAAGCGCCCGAGCCGGCGCCCAACTGAGTTGAGCGCGCCCTCCTAGTGGACGTGCACCAGGCGTTCTATCAACGGCACCAACGCTTCCGGCATGATCGGCTTACTGACAATGGCGGCGGCTCCGGGCGTGTCCTGGAGGCGGTGAGCGGTTGTCACTATGACCGGCACGTCTTCGAGCAGATGATTCTGCTGCGCCTGATCCAGGAAGGTGTAGCCGTCCATGACCGGCATGTTCAGATCGAGCAGAATCAGGACGGGCTTTGTGTTTCTGATTTGATCGATGGCAGCCAAGCCATTGGACGCACATGCGACCTGGTAGCCTTTGGCCGCAAGAAATTCGCTCAGGGCCTCACGAGCGTCCGCCTCGTCCTCGACGATCAGGATCGGATTGCCTTTGTTGGAAGCCATAGCTCAGCCAGTATGCGGGCACGATCAACTACAAGCATAGCGCGTGCCTGAAGCGATAACGACTTCTTTGCAGCCATTATGGGCAACTCCGCTGTTCGGCGGCATTCACCCATGTAAGTTTTGCGCTTCCCGGACTTTGGCGTCTGCAAGCTTTAGCTCTGTACATTCTGCCGTTCATCAGCCGGTCGATTGCGGGATGGGCTCGGTTTGAATGCAAATATGCGCCGGTAGCCCGGCAATGCCGGGGCGGCCCAAGCCTGGCACGTCTTCTGCGAACCGCTAATGGAGTCATCCAGCCGTCAAATGGTTGGATTTTTCTACCAGCGCACCCGGACCAGAGGACCGCATGCATGCCCTATCGACGGTTTAAACGGAAACTTACCGCCAGGTACCTGATTCCGTTCATACTCGCGATGGGTCTGCTGACCGGAATCGTTCTGTGGCTAATTGATTCGCAGTCCGCCGCGTCAGCCTGGATAGAGCACGGCAACCAGGTAATTCTGTGCGCCCGCGATGCCGAACTGGAAGTGCGCCGGATGCAGGTGGGGGTGAGCCGCTATCTGTATTCAAGGGACGGCCGCTGCTTGAACGAGATTGCGGAAGCCAGAAACCAATTATCCAAAAATCTCGCGCGCGTGGCCGCGCTGACGGCGGACAATCCCATACTGGAGGAACGCATTCTGCAAATCAGCGACCTCAAGGAGGAATGGGTCAAGGCGGCAGACAATGTCCTGAAGCGCAAGGAATTGGGTCAATTGCCGCCGGATCCTTTCGCTCGACTGGATCGCAACGGCCAGGCGCTGGTTGGCGCTTTAAAAAGTCTGATTGGGACCGAAGACCGGCTTGTCGCCAGCATGAACGCGCGGCAGGAGCGGCAAAATCAAAATCTGTTTATACTCATTCCGCTGCTCTCGGCGGCAGTCATGTTGTTCCTGCTGCTGTGGGGATGGCGTCAGGTCCAGGACGCGAGCGATCAGTTCCGCCGCGCCCTGGAGAGCGCGCAGGAGGCCCGGGCGAAAGCCGAGCGGGCCAGTCTCGCCAAGGATAAATTTCTCGGCACTGTATCGCACGAGCTGAGAAATCCGCTCAATTCCATAATGCTGTGGGCTTCGACCCTGCTGCTGGACGACAGCATCGGCTACCGCACGCGCCGCGGTCTGACGGCAATCGAACGAGCGGTCAGAGCGCAGGCGCAGCTGGTCGACGACCTGCTGGACGTCTCGCGAATCGAAAGCGGACGGATGCGTCTGGATGTACAGGTGCTCGATTTGGCGCAGGTTGTGCAAACGGCGGTAGAAAGCATGCGCGCGGCGGTGGAAGCCAAGTCAATCACGCTGCAGGAGATTATCGATCCGCAGGTGGGTCCGATGGTGGGCGATCCGAGCCGGCTCCAGCAGGTGGTGTGGAACCTGCTCTCCAACGCGGTCAAGTTCACGCCCAAGCAAGGCAAGATTCAGGTCAGGATCGCGCGCATCAACTCTCACATCGAAATTGTGGTGGCCGATAACGGGCAGGGGATCGACCCGGCCTCGCTGGGGTCGGTGTTTGACCGCTTCTGGCAGGCTGATGGGGCCAGTTCCACCAGGCTCGGCGTTGGATTGGGACTGACCATAGTAAAGGAAATCGTTGAGCTGCATGGCGGCACCGTTTCCGCGCACAGCGATGGCCTTGGCCACGGCAGCACCTTTACCGTCAGGCTGCCGCTGCCGGTCAGCAAAACGCCGCCCGCCGACGCGCGGCGGCATCCCACCGGGGCTTCGACGGCGTTCGCCCATGCCGCGCGTCTGGACGGATATTCAATTCTGATCGTCGACGATGACGCGGGCGCGTGCGACGCGCTGGAAAATCTGCTGGTGTCGCTGGGCGCGCGCGCGACCGCAGTGTCCTCCGTAAAGGCGGCGCTCATGATTGTGGAGACGTTGCGTCCCGACGCGGTGGTCTCGGACATCGGGATACCGGTGCATGACGGCTATTTTTTGGCCCGCGAACTGCGCAGACGCGAAGAGGCGCGCCACGACGGCCGGATGCCGCTGGTCGCGCTTACCGCCTATGGACGGGTTGAGGACAAGGTCAAGATTTTCGAGGCCGGATTCGACAACCACGTGACCAAACCGGTGGACCCGGCCGAACTCTCCGCGATTCTGGGCACACTGATCGCTTCGCGCAGAGCCTGATACGCATCGGCACGACCGCCGGAGTTCGGAGAAGTTTTGCGGTCGGCTGCGGCACGGCGGCGCCACTATTCACGGCCGGAACGCTTCGGTAAGGTAATGCACGCGGAAGGAAACGCGGCCAAAATGGCGGAAACGGTAATCGGCGTTATCGGCGGCAGCGGATTTTATTCAATGAGCGGCCTGGAAGAGGTCGAGCAAGTCGAGCTCGATACTCCTTTCGGCGCGCCGTCGGATCCGTTCTACTGCGGCCGTCTGGGCGCAGCGCGGATCGTGTTTCTCTCGCGCCACGGCCGCGGACATCGAGTGCTGCCCGGCGAAATCAACTTCCGGGCCAATATTTATGGAATGAAGAAGCTGGGCGTCGAGCATCTGATTTCGGTCAGTTCGGCCGGTTCGATGCGGCCCGATTTGCATCCGGGGGATTTCGTCGTCCCCGACCAGTTCATCGACCGCACCTTCAAACGCCCGCAAACCTTCTTTGGCAATGGCATTGTGGCACATGTTTCCCTGGCCGATCCGGTCTGTCCGGGTTTGTCCGCCGCGCTGACCAGGGCGGGGCAGGAGGCGGGCGCGCGCATCCGCAACGGCGGTGTTTATCTCTGTATTGAAGGGCCTCAGTTTTCCACTCGCGCCGAATCCAACCTCTATCTTAGTTGGAACGTGGACGTGATCAGCATGACCGCGATGCAGGAGGCGCGGCTGGCGCGCGAGGCCGAGCTTTGTTACGCCGTGATGGCGCTGGTGACCGACTACGACTGCTGGCATGAAGGGCATCGCGAGGTCGATATCGGCAGCGTACTGCGTGTGCTCAACCAGAACGTGGCCCTGGCGCAGTCGGTGGTAGCGAAGCTCGCGCCGGCAATCGCGGGCAGGGCGCGCGATTGCGCGTGCCCGCACGCGCTCAAAGATGCCATCATCACCGATCGCGCCATGATACCGCCCGCAATCGCCGCCGATTTGAAGCTGCTGATCGGCAAATATCTTTAGGGCCTGTTTTTCGGGACATCCAACATAAGGCATCGCATGAGCATCGTCGTAGTAGGCACCATCGGTTACGACACGATCGAAACCCAGACCGACAAGGCGGTCGAAGCGCTGGGCGGGTCGGCGACGTATTTTGCGCTGGCGGCGCGTTTTTTCGGGCCGGTCAGCCTGGTGGCAGCGGTGGGCACCGACTTCAAACCCGAGCATCGCGAGCTGTTCACCGAACGCAATATCGACCTGCGCGGATTGGAGTATCGCGAGGGCCTGACCTTTCGCTGGCACGGGCGCTATCACGAAGACATGAACCGGCGCGACACGCTCAATCTGGCGCTCAATGTGTTCGCGGATTTTTCGCCCAAGCTGCTGCCCGATCAAAGCCGCGCCGATTACCTGTTTTTGGCCAACATCTCACCCGAACTGCAGACCGCGGTGCTCGACCAGATGGCCAACCCCAAAGTGGTGGCCGCCGATACCATGAATCACTGGATCGAGAATTCGCGCGCGCAGCTGATCAAAATGCTGCGGCGCATTGACATTCTCACCCTCAACGACGAGGAAGCGCGGATGCTCTCGGGGGAGCAGAATCTGGTCAAGGCCGGACGCGCGATCCTGAAGATGGGACCTAAGACCGCGCTGGTGAAACGGGGCGAATACGGCGTGCTCCAGTTCAGCGAGGAGGGGATGTTCGCGGTGCCGGCCTATCCGCTGGAGGACGTGCACGATCCGACCGGCGCGGGGGATACTTTCGCCGGCGCGTTCATGGGTTACGTGGCGCGCGGCGGCAAACTCAGCGAGCGCGTGCGCCGCACCGCGGTGGTATACGGCAGCGTGCTGGCCTCTTACGTGGTGGAGCGCTTTTCCGTCCAGCGCATTTTGGAGCTCGGCTGGGACGAGATCGAGGGGCGTTACCGCGCCTTTTTGGAGCTGACGGATTCGCATCATCCGCGATGGACCTCTCCGTAGTCGTCCCGGTTTTCAACGAACAGGACAACCTGCGTCCGCTGCATGCGGAGCTGGACCGCACGCTGAGGGCGCTGGGACTTTCCTACGAAATTATCTTTATTGACGACGGCAGCACCGACGCCACCGGATCGGTGCTGCGCGAGCTGCGCACCGCCGACGCCTGCTGCCGGGTGCTGCGGCTGGCGATCAACAGCGGTCAGACGGCGGCGCTTGCCTGCGGTTTGCAGAATTCACGCGGCGCGGTGGTGGTCGCGCTGGACGGCGACGGTGAGAACGACCCGGCGGACATCCCGCGGCTGCTGGCCCGTCTGAGCGAGGGCTACGATTTGGTCAGCGGCTGGCGGCGGGATC
>JAJPJA010000045.1 GCA_021324455.1 Pseudomonadota bacterium
CCGCTGCACGCCTCGGCGACCTGCAGCTTGTAGTTGCCCAGGTCGATAACGTTTCCCTCCAGGAACACGCTTACCCCACACACGCGCATGAACGCGACCCCAAGCTG
This sequence comes from Pseudomonadota bacterium, assembly GCA_021324455.1. Lineage (GTDB taxonomy): Bacteria > Desulfobacterota > Binatia > Binatales > Binataceae > JAJPJA01. The sequence continues at coordinate 108 of JAJPJA010000045.1, forward strand.
TGAGGAGATGAGCTGCAGCGCCGAGGAGAGGTTGTTGTAGAAGAAGCTCGGTATGGGATTCATCAGGAACAACAGCGCGAGCGGCACGAGCACGATGCGAAAAGCCGGCCAACCGAGCAGCGCCAGCGCCGCACCGAGCAGCACGATCACCAGGGCGTAGGTATCGATGGTGGTGATCGATGCCAGCATTCCCAGAAAGTAGATGGCGACTCCCGCGACTGCGACTACCACGCCCGCCCAGGAGCTGCGGATCGGGGTCTGCGCCAACTGGGTACGACGCTGCCAGATGAGGTACGCACTGATGAGCGGGATCAGGAAGCCGTGGCTGTACTCCTCCCGCTGCCAGATCCCGAAAAGGTAGGTAAACGTGTCCTGGAACATCAGCACGAGCGCCACGACCGCCGCCGCGGCCAGAGCGAGCTGGGTGGCACCCCGCTGCGGCTGCCCCGCAGAAATTGTGGCCGGCTGATCCATCTTGTTTCTAGCCGACTGCAAGCTCTGCAAGGGCTGCGGGATTGAGCTGCTTGTCGATGCAGGCGCGCAGCTGCTGCTTAAAGCGCTCGGTCCCGAAGCGCTGCGCGTTGGCACGGATCTCGGCCGTGCTGAAACGCCCCGCGCGACGCTCGAACCGCTGCAGCGCCTCGAGCAGCGAGGCACTCGTCTGCTCGCCGAAAAAGACGCCGGTCTTGCCGTCGATCACTGATTCGGTGACGCCGCCGTCTCCGAACGCGATGACGGGCGTGCCGCAGGCCTGTGCTTCGACCGGTGCAATGCCGAAGTCTTCGAGTGCCGCAAAAAGGAACGCGCGCGTGCGCTGCATGTGGTCGCGCACCACGGCGGTGGGCTGATGGCCGAGCATCTCCACGTTGCGCGGTGCGATCGCGCGCAGACGCGCGTATTCGGGTCCGTCGCCGATCACCACCAGCCGGCGCTCCGGCATCGCCGCGAAAGCCTCGATCAGCAATCGGGTGCACTTGTAAGGCACCAGGCGCCCGGTCGTGAGGTAGAAGTCCTCTCGCTCATCCCGTGCCGGCTGGAAGTACTCGGTGTCCACCGGAGGATGTATCACGATCGATTCGCGCCGGTACACCTTCCAGATTCGCCGCGCGATGAAGTGCGAGTTACTGATGAACTGGTCGACGCCATTGGCCGTGCGGTAGTCCCAGGAGCGCAAGTCTGAGAGCAGCTTGCGCGCAAGCAGACCGCGCAGGCCCCGCTCGAGATTGTGCTGACGCAGATACTGGTGCTGGAGATCCCACGCAAAGCGCATGGGCGAATGCACGTAGCTCACGTGCACCTGGTTGGGTGTACTGAGCACACCCTTGGCGACGCAGAAGGAACTCGAGATGACCAGATCGTAGCCGCCAAGATCAAAAGACTCGATGGCGAGCGGCATCAGGGGCAGATAGGAGCGGTAGCGGCGGCGCGCAAACGGCAGCGACTGCAGGAACGAGGTCCGGACGGTGCGGTTGCCCAGAAAGCCTCGTTCCGAGGGAGCCATGAAGTCGACGAGCGTGAAGACGTCCGCCTGCGGATAGCACTCCAGGATACGTGCGAGCGTGCGCTCGGCGCCGCCGTAGGCGACGAGCCAGTCGTGAACGACAGCAATGCGTACACCGGCCGGGGAGGCTGGTGCTGTTCTTGTAAGAATGGGAGCCCCCGTAAGAGCGGTACCGCTGCAAGCGCAACTTTAGGGTCAATACCGTTACAGGGGGATGACGGTGCTCAGGGGCTCCGCGGCGCAAGGAGCCGCCGGTAGAGGGCTTCGCTGCGGCGGGCTGCCATGTCGACGGTATAGTTGTCCAGGACGTGCCTGTGCCCCGCGGCGGCCAGTCCGCGGGCCCAGTCCGGCCGGGACAGCACGTCCGCTATCGCGGCTGCCAGGGCCTGCGCGTTCCCCATGGGTACGAGAAGCCCCGTCCTGCCATGCTCGATGATCTCCCGCGCCCCGCCCCCGTCGGTCGCGATGACGGGGAGCTGTGCGGCCAGGCCCTCGACGATCACCTGGCCGAAGGGCTCCGGGCTCTTACTCGCATGCACGAGGATATCCAGGGAGCGCAGAAACGGGGGCACGTCACGGAACCCCGCGAATTCAACATAATCTTCCATACCCATCCGCGCTACCTGCTGACGCAGCTCGGTCTCAAAGCGCTCCTCCCCAAAGAGCGCCGATCCCACGATGTGGAAGCGCGCCTGAAAGCCCCTTGCAATAACTTGCTGCGCCGCAGCAATGAATACGTCCTGCCCTTTCCACGGGGCGATGCGCCCGATGATCCCGATGTGCGCGAGGCCATCGCTTCCGCGTACCGGCTGGCTGCACTGGGCGATGAACTCGCGCGTCACTCCGCTCGCGATCACCTCGGTGGCTCGCGAAGCCGGAAGTCGCAGCGTCTCCAGGGTACTCACAGAGTTGGCCACGACGCAGCTTGGCAGGCGACGGGCGAGGAAGCGCACCAGGCGGACGGTTGCCGCGGGAAGATAGCCTTGCTCGATCCGGTCACGGACGTGCCAGATTACTGGCACCTTCGCAAGGCGACCCGCCACGCCACCGTAGAAGTCGGACTTGAGCGAATTGGTGTAGATGAGATCCGCGCGCAACTGGCGCGCCCTGCGGCTCATCTTGACCGCATACGCGGCAAAGTCTCCGATCGAGCGCAGCTGGCCGACCAGGCCGCTTGCACTGAGCGTGTCTTTGCGCACCGAACGCAGCCGCTGCCCGAGCGGCATTATTTCGACCGGGATCGATTCCCGGCGCAGAAGATCGACCAGGGGGCCGTCCTCGGCCAGGGCCACCATGGGTTCGACGCATGTCCGGTCTAGTGCGCCCAGGAGGCGCCCGAGCGCCAATTCACCACCGCTCAGCTTCGCGGTGTGATCGAGATAAAGGACTCTAACCGGTCGGGCCACCGCCGCACACCCTAGGCAGCCTGCAGCACGCCGAGTTCCAGGGGCGTGCTCGGATCCAGAGTACGGTCCACGAAAATCTGGAACCAGATCTCCAGTACGATCAGCGTCCACAGCTGCTGGCCCCAGTCACGGGCTCCACCCAGATGCTCATCGAGCATCCGCATCAGGCTCTCGCGCCGGAACAGGCCCCGCTCCCGGGAACCGAGCGACTGGAGAAGTGACCGCGTGAGCGGAGCCAGCTCGCCGCGGATCCACCGCGAGACGGGCATCACGAAGCCCTGCTTGCGGCGATACAGCACCTCGTGCGGGACGTATCGCGAGGCAAGACGCTTTAACAGATACTTCGTGTGCCATCCCTTGTTGAGTTGCTCGATGGGGATCGTCGCCGCAAACTCCAACAGACGCGTGTCCAGCAGGGGCGAGCGCGCCTCCAGCGAATGGGCCATCGTAGAGACGTCCATCTTGCTCAGCAGCTGATCAGGCAGGTAAGTCGTCAGCTCAGCTTCGAGGACCCGGTCCGCATCCGTCGGCCCATCCGCTTCAGCCCACGCCACACGATAGTGCTCATCCGGGTCGTGTCCAGCCAGCGCGCCCAGGGCCTCCGGCGAGTAAAGCTGTGAGCGGGCTTCGCGAAACCCACGCTCGTACACGAAGGAATTCCGGGCATCGGTCGCGAGGGCCGAACCAAGTAGCTGGCCGCGCTTTCCAAGGCGGCTCGCGATGCGGGCGGCCGGCGCGAGCGCACCGCGCGGCAGGATTCCGCGCACCAGCTGTGCCGCACGTGCGACGACCGGGCGCGAGTAACCGCAGAAGGCCTCGTCACCGCCATCGCCGTTCAATACTACGGTGACCCGTTCCTTCGCACAGCGCGCGACTGCAAAGGTGGGAAGAATCGAGACATCGGCCACGGGTTGACCGTAGTGCCAGATAATCAACGGCAGGTTGCGAATCTCACCCGCAGGCAGAACATATTCGTGTGCGTTTGTACGGCAATGCTCCGCAACCTTGCGCGCATAGGGGCGTTCATCGAAACGTGGATCGTCGAAACCGATCGTCACGGTTTCCACGGGCTCCGAGCGCAGCTGCGCCATGATCGCAACCACCAGGCTGGAATCCACCCCTCCGGAGAGGAACGCGCCCAGCGGGACGTCGGCAACCAGCCGACGCTTAACCGCCTCCCGCAGCAACCCGTCGATTTCCTCGAGCAACTCGCCTTCACTGCGCAAACGCTTCTGCGCGTACGAGAGCCGCCAGTAACGTTGCGGGACGGGCGCAGGGCCGCCGCGGCGGAAGCGCAGGCAGTGGGCTGGCGGCAGCATCTTGACCCCCGCGTAGACACTGAGGGGAGCCGGCACCGCCTGGTAGACCAGATACTGATCAAGTGCCACCCGGTCGACATCCGGGCGGTGGGGCAGAAGTTCCAAAACTGCGTTGAGGGTGGACCCAAAAGCCAGTTCATCGGGCGACGGGTTCGTATAGAACATGGGCTTCTTGCCGACACGATCGCGTGCCAGCATGAGTTCCTGCGAACGCTCGTCCCACAGGGCGAAGGCAAACATCCCGTCTATGCGTCTCAGCAGCTCCTCGAAGCCCCATTCTTCGTATCCGTGGACCAGCACCTCGCTGTCGGCAAGTGAGCGAAACTGATGCCGCGACTCAAGTTGGGCACGCAGTTCACGATAGTTGTAAATCTCCCCGTTAAAAACGAGCCACACGTCACCCGTCTCGTTGCTCATCGGCTGGTCGGCTTCCGGCCGCAGATCGATGATCCGCAGTCGGCGAAACACCAGGTGCGCGCAGCCGCGCTTTCGGAACGCACCCGAATCCGGACCCCGATGGCGGAGCGCGCGGCCGCAGGCCTCGAGGGATTCGGGGGTGATGTCGCGCTCAGTTACGATCCCGGCCAGTCCACACATCTCTTAAGCTTCACCACAGTTCTTGAGGTTCGCAATCCTAGGCCACTCTTGCCGGCCCGCGGGGACGAATTGAACAAGTGGAGGTTGCGGACGCGCGAATTTATCGCGCGTACACCGCGAGTACTTGTCGCGCGATTATCGGCCAATCGAAGCGTCCCTGCGCATAGCGCGCGCAGCACTCTGCAGAGGGGAGCGTGCCCAGCCCCCGCAATGCCCGGCCCAGTGCCTCTGCGAGCGCCTGGGTCCCGACTTCCGGAACAATCAGCGCCGGATCCAGTTCGCCGACAATTTCCGGCAATCCGCCCACCGGGGTTACCAGCACCGGCGTTCCGGCTGCCAGCGACTCGACCGCTGGCAACCCGAAACCCTCCAGCGCCACCGAGGGCATCACTGAAAGATCGCAGGCACGATAGAGCAGCGGCAGGTCGTCCTCGGGTATGCGACCCAGCAGACGTACGTGCTGCGATAGCTCCTGGGCCGCTATTCGTTCCCGAAACTGCGCTTCCAGCGCGCCGGTTCCGGCAATCAAGAGCAGTGCGTCGGGCTGGTTCCTGCGCACTTCGGCGATAGCGTCAATGAGATGCTCCAGCCCCACACGGTGGATGAGCCGCCGAACCGAAAGAATCAGCGGACGGTCAGTCGGCAAGCCGAGCCGCTCGCGCGCATCCCGGCGCGAGACGCCGACGCCATAGCGCTTGGTATCGACGCCTCCCGGCACGACGAAGATCCGGTGGCGATCGACGCCGAAGTCGCGTTCCAAAATCGAAGCAAACGCAGCGGAAAGCACGATAAACCGATCCGCGCGCCCGTATACGAAGGATTCAATCATGCGCTTCGCCGCGACATGCACCGATCCCTCGTGCTCGGCTTTCGACTCGTTCGCCCAAGGGCCATGGAAGTGGAACACAAAGGGCTGCTTGCGCAGAAAATCGAGGACCGGCAGCGCGTATAGGGCGAAGTGGGCCGCCGCCACATCCATGGGCCCGTCCCGCATCAGCTGCTGAACCGAGCGACGGCACGCCCGGAGTCTGGCGAACGTTGGCGCCTCACGAGAGGCAAAAAACGAGAGGCCAGCGGGCGTGCTCTGCGAGGAATCCGCAGACCCCGCGACCACGCCATGCACTGCCGCGCCGCTCTGCGCGAAATTGCCCAGCAAGCCTGCGTAGACGCGGTTGAGGCCGCCCGGTTCCTCCCCGAACCAGCCCATGCCGATTGTAAGTATGCGTGTCAAGGGCGGCGGAGCAAGCGGGAACGCAGCGGGGCGGGGTGGGAACCTTAGGCCGGGAACGTTACAGATTTGTGCAGCCGCCGTCATCCAACGGGGCGTGCGAATCGCCATCACGGCGGTCTTTTCGCCGGTGCGTAAATCCCGCTTAACAAAGAAGTGGAACGATCAGAGGCAAATGCGGCCATGTCCGGAGGGTCGCCCACAAGCCCATCCTCATCAAAGCCGTCCATGCCCCGTGAAGAGCCAACATAGCCCCGCTCTCGACGGCCTGCGCTGGTTCGCATTCCTTGCGGTATTTCTCTTTCACGCGGACGAATCGGTTTTCCGATTCGGCAGGTACGGCGTGCAGGTCTTCTTTGTGCTGTCGGGCTTCCTGATCGGCAATATTCTGCTATCACTGCGTAGTCAGACGGCAGTGCCGCTCGTGGAACGCCTCAAGACGTTCTATATCCGCCGCGCATTGCGCATCTTTCCACTTTACTACTTCGTGCTACTGGTCATCGCTCTGGGCGGCAGCCTTCACCTGTTTAACGGGAGGCTGTACGCGCTGCCCTATCACGCCCTCTACCTCACGAACTTCTACCTCGTCTTTACCGGAGCGAAACTCGACTCCCAGACTCACCTGTGGTCCCTGTGCGTGGAAGAACATTTCTACCTGATCGCGCCACTGGTGCTGCTGCGCGCAAATTACCGCCGGCTTGCCCAAGTCTGCGCAGGAGCGTTCATCATTGTCGCCCTTGCCCGCACGGCCAACCTGGTCGTATGGCAAAACCCCCGCTTCGAGTATCTCTCCCCGATTCAGTTCGATATTCTCTTGGCCGGCATCGGCGGTGCGGTGCTGCTTCGCCGCGAGTCCTTCGTTGGGCTTACCGCCCTCACGCTGCAGCGCGTTGGGCTCTATTGCGGCCTGTCTTGCGCGGCAATATGCCTGTGGATGTACTTCCCCTCCACTCCAGAGCGTGCAGCTCAGGCGGTGCTCTTTCCGCCGGCCCTGGCGCTCGCGACGTGCGCCCTGATCTTCGCCCTCTGGAACGGGGGTCTCGAGGGCCTACGGGCAGTTCTGTCTTGGGCGCCCTTTGTCTACCTGGGAAGGATCAGTTACGGGCTGTATGTCTATCACTACCTGATATTTTTTCTGTTCACGCGCTACAGCACCGGGTGGGAACGGGTGCTGCGCGTGAGTTTGTGCCTGCTTGCCACCATCACCGTGGCGACGCTTTCCTGGCAACTACTCGAAAAGCCGTTCCTGAAGCTGAAGGATCGGCACCGCTATGGCGCGATTGATCCAGGCATATTGCGCGTCGCAGCGCAGTCCGATATCCCCGCGCCCCAATCTCCGCGTCCGTTAGATGGCGGAGCCTGAGCAACCGTCGCGTCCGACCAAAAACCAAGTCGCCCGAGTCGTTGATTTGCGTTTGCCGGTACTACGTCCCGGGAGATTTACGGAGAGCCGCCTACACCGCCCGCCGTTCTCGGGCGCGCTCTCGCAAGCCAGCACGCAGCGCAAACCCCATGTCCGAGATCGCAGCAGGAATATCCGGCCAATCACGTGTTTTAAGTGCATGGAAAATGCGATGCGTCGGCGCAAGCAGCGCATAGGCAGCCAGGCGCGAAATGCTCCGCTCGTAAATGAGGTATCGCTTGACGCTCGTGTAAAACCTGGCGCGCGCTGCCATGAGGAGCCTCTCGCGAGCGAATTCCTTTGTTCGCGGCGGCGGCAGATGGGTGTTGACGAGGTCCGGTACGTGCTTGATGACGTACCCTTTTGAGAGTAGGCGCGAGCACAGGTCCATATCTTCATATCCGTAGGCAATCAACTCGTCGAATCGCGCCTCATCGAATGCAGCGCGTGGAAAGATGTTGCTTATCAAATTTATATTCTTGTAGTGCCCGCGGGGCGCTCGCCCGAAGAACCCGAGGAAAGTCGGGTTGCCAGGGACAATCGGTCGCCCTTCATCGACCATCGTGCCAGTCACGAGTGTCTTGGGTGGCAGCTCGGCTAGTAGCTCCAAGGCGCGGGCGACGAAGTCGGGCGAGACGACGACGTCATCGTCCAGCAGGCTGATGTAGTCCGTCCGCGCCCGGTTTACGACGGCGTTGCGGTTTGCGCATAGGCCCCGTCGCGGACCCACTGAGTATCGCACCAGCGAAAACTCGGCGCAGACCGCGGCCGTAGCGGCGCCGTCCCTGCTGTCGTCGGAAACCAGAATCTCGTAGGGAACCGCCCGGCCGGACATGATCGAAAGCAGGCAGCGCCGCAGCTCGTTCGGACGTTCCATCGTACAAATGGCAATTGCCAAGGATCCAGACAGGCGGTCGCTGGCCCCAGGTGCGGTGGTGTCTGCAGTATCAGTCATGCCCTGGACCAAGGTACCCCAAAAGTTTCTCCATCACGGATTGGCACGCGCGTGTGCTTGCCGCAGAGCCCCCCTCTGTGGTGCGCCATCAGACTACGGTCCCCGCAGTCGTGGGTGTATTTACTGGCGACGCCACGTTCAAGAAGCTGCTGTTCGAGATTGCGAATCTTCGCTTTAGCTTAAGAATCGGTGTTTCTACGAAGCGATATGAAAGTTCTGAAAAAGCAAAGGTCAACAGGAGTCTTAGCGTCGTGAGGACCACGAAATTGAACGTTGAGTGCGGAACTCGGTATCGCTCCAACGCGAAAAAAATTGGCAAATGATAGATGTAAAGGCCGTAGGACATCTTCCCGATGTGACGTATCCATTTCATTGATAGCGCTTGTCTGAGGGCGCCGAGGGAATCTGACGTGACCAAGCGCCTTATCGCGTAGCCGGCGCCAACCGCAAACGCCGTAAAGCCTACGTACCGAAGTGTCATGTCTTCACTTCTTACACGGAATATACAAAGCAGGTACGAGCAGAAAAATATGACAGACGCGGCATCGCCCCATGACGGCCGTTTGCGCTCGGGGCGGAGCGGAATTAGTGCGGCCAGGCAACCGGCGGCTAGTGAATCTGCGCGCATTAGAGACGACCGATACGTCGTTTCGACACCTACGCCGTGGGCCTCGGCAACTGCGCGAGCGACAAACGAGCTCACTAGAATGATTAGTGCCGCCGAAGTTGCTCCTGCTAGGCCGCGGTATCGCATGCAGAGGAGAAAGATCACCGGCCAAACCAGGTAGAACTGTTCTTCGACCGCTAATGACCAAGTGTGCGCCATCGGACCCAAAAGCGTCGGACTGGCATAATTTGCGTAGAAGAATAGGACCGGGGCGAGCTGCCGATATGAATGGAATCCACCCAACGCGGTCGCGAGGCCGAGCGCAACCACCACTGGCGGCAGGATTCTCAGGGCTCTGCGGGCAAAGAACTTCGGTAGATTTACGGTTCCGGTATCACCGTATTCTCTACACAGAAGTGCAGTGATAAGAAATCCACTGAGCACGAAAAACAGATCGACCCCGAGGAATCCGCCAGGTATGAGTCCATAAGTTCCGTGAAGCGCCAGTACTGGAAGTATGGCGATCCCTCGTACGCCGTCCAATGACGGAACTGGCATTCGCGGAAGAACGCCCCTTGCGCCCACCCCTTTGCTAGCGTTGTTCACGGATTCGAGCGGACCAGGTTGTTTGCGAGTGTTACTTTAAGACAACGACCGGGCCCTCGTATTAAGGCCGTCGCTAGTGAGCTGCGTCATTAGCTCTGACGTCTTGACTACGGATTGTAGGCCAGTTACGCGCGGCTTCTATGGGCGTTTTGGCTCAGCCCAGACAGAGATATTGCTGGTAGCTGTATTTACGCAGCCCAGCGAATCGGTACCCGACCCTGTCTGCCCAATCAAAGGGCGCGCGCATGCGGTTTCGCAACAAGTAAAGTGATATCAGACGGAAGAGAACGAGTTCCGGTATCTCTACCCGCACTTCAAAATGCTTGCGCAGCTCATCCACCTCGGTCGGAGTGAGCGGAAACTCATCGGGGTCCCCGTACTTTGGCACCCAGAGTTTCCCCACGAGATGCTCCCTGAACCATATCATCAGCTCGCTGCGCGCATTGTTCTCGAAGAAGAACGCCTTCCCGCCCGGCTTCAGCGTGCGGCTAAGCTCTTGCGCGAAATCCGTGAACGGCTCCAGGTGATGCAGGATCATTGCGCCAAACACGAAGTCGACGGGTCCCACCTTTGAGATCTCGAACGCCGACAACTGTACGGGCTTTATGTTCCTGATGCCGCGTTGGGTGCAGTAGTCGGCGAGGTTCCTCACGGCGACCGCACTCTGATCGACACTGATGACGTTGGCCCCCTTGGAAGCAAAGTACAGCGAGGTGGCCCCACGTCCTGCGCCCACATCGATCAGGGTACCGCCCTGAAGCGCACCGAAGTGCTGAGCTGCGCGCTGCAGCTCACGATTGTGCGGATCGGGCATTTCGACGCGACTGTGCTCACAACGGTCACCCTGCTCGAATACGCGGTCCCAGAACTGGGTAATGTCGCTGTCCATTGGCTTTCCGGTTCTTTGCGGTGCGGCGACCGACAACCGTAGGTCCGGGTCATGTCAATTTGATTTCAATACGGATGCACCCGCTACATGGGTTCGCGTCATCATGTTGCCGCGGAAGGCAGGTAGCATCCGGCCGATCGCAGGTCCAAGAACAACCTCGTAAAGGGCCGTTCCTGATTCTCCATGCGCGTCGTGATTCTTAGCCATCCGTGTGTTACCGCGATAAACCAGCAGTTCTTCGCCGACGTCGAGCTGCTCACGGGCTGGGAACTCACCATCATCGTCCCGGCGACCTGGCAGAACGACTACAACGCGCAGGTGTGCCCCTCTCGTTGGCCCGGCTTCAGGGGAAGGCTTGTCCAGATTCCGACGGTCATGTCGGGAAACATACCCTTACATTTCTATCAGACTACTTTTGTCGGACTTCTAAATACCCTGCAGCCACAGGTGATTTATGCGCATCACGAGCCCTACGCGGTGGCGACGATGCAGCTATACATGGCAAACCTGCTGTCTTCGCGGTGTCCGATCGGCTTCTATTCCGCTCAGAACATCCGCAAACGGTACCCGTTGCCCTTCCACGTCGGTGAGCAGTTCGTCTATCGGCAAAGCGCATTTGCGTTCCCAGTTTCCAAGAGCGTCGAAGACGTTCTTCGAATGAAGGGCTTACACGCGCCGACCACCGTGCTTCCCCTCGGCATCGATCCGGCAGTCTATCGGCCCCGGGCGGATGCGGCCGATTTGGCGACCCGCCTGCGCAGCGACCAAAGGGAATTCCTGATCGGTTACCTAGGCCGTCTCACCGAGGAAAAGGGACTGCGAACGCTGCTGATCGCGCTTTCGAAGCTGAGTTCGATACCGTGGCGGCTGGTAGTGGTCGGCACGGGCACCTTCGAGTCCGAATTCAAGAGGATTGCGAGCAGTCTCGGATTAACGTCGAGGATTTCGCTGGTAGGCTTCGTCCCGCACACCGAAGCACCGAAATATCTTTCGGCCTTCGACGTGCTGGTGCTCCCCTCCGAGACGCGCCCCAACTGGAAGGAGCAATTCGGCAGGGTCGTCGTCGAGGCGATCGCCTGCGGCACGCCGGTGATCGGTTCAGACTCGGGGGAAATTCCGCACGTCATAAGGGCAACGGGCGGAGGCGTTGTCTTCCGTGAAGCGGACGCGGAAGATCTGGCGCGGGCGCTTCTGGAACTCGCGCAGTCCGTCGAACAGCGACATCAAATGGTTGCCGTCGGTCAAGCCTACGTCAGTCACCACCTTGAGAACGAGCGTATCGCCGTGTCCTTCGTCGAAACGATATCTGCGGCGATCGCCGCCGACGCGAGCCGGCAACGGGTCAAGTCGGGTGCTCCGACGGGTGCTCATTAGCGGCCGCGGAGCACCTGCCAACCACGCGGTTTGAGCTGAGCTTCGACCGACTGCGGATCCAGCGTGGCCAGGTAGCTCGGAGATTCCCAACTACGATCCACCGACGGAGTAGCGACGCCAGCGCTTAGCCTGGGTCCGAGCAATGAGTGCCCTATGCCAAAGATGCGGTAACCGTATCCCATCAGCACATTGTGCAAAGGGCTCCGACCGCAATCGTGCGCTTCGTAAATGATATTCGTGATGCTGCGCGCCGCGAGCAGACCCTGGGCCCCGGCGAGAACTTCGCTCTCAAACCCCTCGACGTCGACCTTCAGGAGCCGGATGCGCGACGCGGGCAGCATCGAGTCCAACTGCATCACCCTGATCTCGAAGCGATGGTGCGAATCCGTAGAAACTCCCCCTTTGTCCACAACCCGGGAAGCGCCCTCGTTGATACCGAAGATGCTCGGCTCGACGAGCTCAGCAGTTCCTTCGCGCCTGCCGAGAGCGAGGTTGTGCAGCTTTACGCAATCCGGGCCGCCTGGAATGCGAGCGACGTTGTTGCGGAGCCGCTCGAAGATCGTCGGGTGGGGTTCAAATGCCTCAACACGCCCTTCGGACCCGACACGCGAGGCAAAGAGACTGGTCATGTACCCTACATTCGCACCCACGTCGACGGCAACGTCGCCGGCTCGCAGCATGCGCCACGCCAATTCACTAACTGCGATATCGAAGATGTTTTGACGGAAGATCTCCCTCCCGATCCCTTCGTTCGCGTTGACCTCGAGTTCGGCGCCCCACGGGAGACGTACTGTTACGTTCGCTGGCTGTTCGCGAGCGAAAGCCATGCCGATACGACTCACCAGCGTACGTGGGGAGAAGATGTAGCACGGCTTGAGTATCCCTACGGGAGTCGTCACCAGATTGTTCACCACGGTTATCTTCCTAAGAAAGGATGCGCTTTTTCACGGTCCGCGATTGTCTCACTCCAGAAATGCCTCTCTTGCAGTCGTCATGACATAGGTCTGGATTCCACCCGTGAACTCGAAACCGTTGCATCGCGCGGCGGTGACCCGCATTGATCGTAGATCTGCAGGTATCGTTGGGCCATCCGCTCCCATGAATGCCGCCTCGCGACCGTCACCGCAGCCTCTGCCATCTTGCGGCGCAACTCCGCTCCTTCGGCCAGCAGCCGCAGAGCATTCGCCAACTCAATCGCGTCGTCGGCGTCATCGATCAGTATGCTGCATTCAGGTGTCAGCAGCTCCGTTCCCCCGGTCGTGCGCGCAGCCACGACCGGGAGGCCGGCCGCGATCGCTTCGAGAAGGACCAAGGAACATGCCTCGTAGCGGGACGGGAAGACAAAGACGTCTGCTCCGCCCATGAGTTGCGCCACGTCGCGACGAAAGCCGAGAAACTTGACGCGGTCACTAACGCCCAGTTGCTGCGCGAGAGCCGGATACGGGCTTTGCGTGGTGTCGCCGACCACGCACAAGGTGCCGTCCGCGGTTAGACGTAGCGCATTCAGCAATGTATCGAGATTCTTGCGCGGCGTGCGAATTTCACCGACGAACAGATAAATCAGCCCGGTGGGCAGTCCCAGCGCACTGCGATCGACGACCCGGGGTGCAAACTCTTCCAGGTCCACTCCATTGGAGACCACGCAGATTCTGCCTGCCGGCACTCCATGCGACTCTAGCTCGCAACGTACCTGCTCAGACACCGCGACGACAACTCTCGAAGAGCGGTAGGCGCGACGCTCAAGCAAGGCGTTCACCTTGCTGAATATCAGCTGATACAGGCCGTAGGCGTCGCGCCTCAGACGCCAGGTATGCACCGGCGAATTCATCCACGCGGCATGTACGAAGTGGGCAGTATTGACGTCCGCGCGGGTCCAGGTGATGAAGCCATTGACGTGAATCAGGTCGAGGTCACTCCGGTGCCGGGTAACCCAGAGGGCGCTCTTGAGGGCAAAGACCTGGTTCTGCACCAGCCTTGACGGCCATCCGTCGACATTGATGAGGACCACGTGCGCGCGGGGCGCCTGACGAAGTTCCGGGGCCACTTCGCTCGTGACCAGCCAGACCTCGTGGCCCGCGCGCAAGGCGGCCAGGGCGATTTCGTAGTTGACCCGCCCCTGGCCGTCGCCCCGGGTGAACTTATGCGTGACTAAGGCGATGCGCATCCCGCTTCCTCTGAATCGCGTCCCGCGTGGCCTGGCCGTAGAGCCGATCCATGGATCCGACACAGAACCAGATGATCGCTACCATCGAATACTCACCGCCGATCAACCAGGCACCCACGGTGGCGATGCAAATTCCAAGCATGGCCAGCGCCGACGGGGTACGCGCCGCCTTCCACCAACGCAGTGCCGTAACCAGGACCAGGGCGACAATTACCTCGTAAAGAACTCCGCCCAGAATACCCAGCGACACCATGATGTTCGACAGATCGAACTCCGTCGACGCCATAACCCCACCGTACTTTGACGCCGCGATCGTGGTCGCGCCCAGCCCATAGCCCGCCGGGGCAGTGAAGCCGGACGCCAGTCCGTCGATGACCAGCTCAGCATGCCCGGTCGCGGTCGATTTTTCGGGGTTGGTCGGGTCGAGCAGTCCCTCGACCTGGCGGCTCACAATCGGAGCGAATCGCGAGGAGAAGGTCGTCGAGTTGAGAACCACGAGCACCCCGACCAGAAGGCCGCCGCCGATGGCAGCGGCAAGGACGAACCGCGGGCCCCAGGCTGCCGGGGAGCGCGCGCTCACGGCCCACATGGCGACGCCGCTCAGCATGATGGTAACAATTGGTCCGCGTGCCGCTGACAGGAAGATCGCGAGCGCGACAAGCGGGACCAGGAGAACCAGCTTAGAGCGCGTCGCGAACCAGGCGGCCAGTGCCAGAGCCCCCGTTAGCAGTAAGCAGC
>JAJPJA010000143.1 GCA_021324455.1 Pseudomonadota bacterium
GCGACGTAGGCCAGCAACTGGGTGTTGTTCGGAATCATGGCGAAGCCGGTGAAGTGATGCTCCACGCTCATCAGGGAGTCGAAGTTCAGCGGTTCGACCAGATCGATCAGCGCGAGTTCGTCGTGGTAGATCTCGTCGTCGCTGCGGTTGCTGCCGCTGGGATTGATCATGGTAACGTTCGCGCCAACTTTCATCCGAGTTTCTCCTTGCGAAGCTGCCTGAATGACTGCGCCGTCCTGCCGGCCTATCCGAGCATATACTCAAAACCGATCCGCTTTGTCGATTGGCGCTCTAACCGCGTTGGGGCATGATTGCGGCCCGCGTCACCTCGCGCCGCTCGCTGCGGTCCAGCGCCAGCGCGGCGTCGGACAGCTCAAACTGCGCGTCGCACAGTTCGTTATACGGATAGCGGCCGATGTTCCGGCTGAGGAAGTCCAGCGACTTTTTCAAATAATGCGGCGGATAACCCATCGCGGCCGTGATCTGCAGCGACTTCATCGTGATCAACCCGGGCGCGATTGGCGCGGCCGGGGTGAGCAGCACGTTGCCGACCTCGATCACTTTGCCGCCCTGGCGCGCATACGCCAGCGCGTCGCCGAACGCCTGGGGCACGCCCGCCGCTTCGAGCACCGCGTCGGGACCGTAGCCGGTCAGTTCGCGCAGACGCCTGCGGCGGGCGCGCAGGTCCGCATAATCGCGCAAATCGATGGTCGCGTGGGCGCCGAAGCCTCTGGCCTGCTGCAGGCGCCGAGCCACCGAGTCCATCACGATCACGCGGGCGCCGCGCGCCGACGCCAGCGCGGCGGCATGCAGTCCCAGGCCGCCCGCCCCCATCACCGCCAGCGTATCGCCGTATCCGACGCCGCTCTTGTCCAGCGCCCAGTACACGATCGACATCGCGCAGTTGGCGGATGCGGCAATTCGATCCGGCACGTTGTCCGGGATCCGGTAGAAGCATTGTCCGGGCTGCACGTAGTAATGCGTCGCGAAGGTGGCGGTGAAATGCGGCGGCTGATCCGGATGCATATGGCGCACGATGTTGTTGAGGCATGCCGCCTGATTGCCCGCCTCGCAATTGACGCATCGATTGCAGACCAGATAGGGCACCGGCGCGATTCGATCGCCGGCCTTGACCGCGGCTCCAGCCCAATCGGCGCTGACGCGCTCTCCGAGCATAACGACGCGTCCGCTCATCTCATGCCCCGGCATCACCCCGTGCGGCCCGCCAATCTCCCCCTTCCACATATGAACCTCCGAGCCGCAGACGTTGGTCTGCGTTACCTCCAGCACGATTGCGCCGGGTTCGGGATCGGGCACGTCGCAGGTGAAGAACTCAAGCGTGCGGGGGCGCGGAATAAAGGCGATTTTCCCTTTCATAAATCCTCCGGGGTCCGATGCCGATACCATCAGCGCCGGCAAATGTGCCATCATCCCATCGGGCCGCGGCCAGCGTCAAAAACCATCAGGAGTTTTCGAAATGGATCAGATCCTCGACCGTCTCGCGCCGTATTATCTGCACGCCTCCTACGTGGTGCGCGATTTTGAAACCGCCCGCCAGTCGTTCATGCGGCTGTTGGGCGTCAAACATATCGGTTTGATGGAACTGCCGATGGCGGCGCCGCTGCTGATGCGGGGAAAGCCGGTCACAACACCATTCAACATCAAGCTCGGGGTGGGCCGCGTCGGCCCCACCGGGGATCAGGAAATCGAACTGATTCAGCCCACCACGCCCGGCGGCGACATTTACAGCGAGTTCCTCAACCAAACCGGCACCGGCGGCATCCATCACATCGCGTTCCTGGTTCCCGACTGGGACAAGGCAACGGCAGAGCTCCGCGCCGCCGGAGTACCCCGTATTCTCGAAAGCCAGAATGCCGAATTCCACTTCGCTTACTTCGATCTTCGCGACCGCATCGGCACCGCGGTTGAGGTTGTACAGTACGATCGGCAGGCTTATGAGATGATCGAGAATCTCAAGGGACCGAAGGACTGAAGCCGTTCACCGCGGCGCGTTGATGCGGACCGGTTCCCGAAAAAAAGATTGCCCGCCGCGGCCCTTTGTGAAAAGCTGGTATGATGTGAATAGCTGCAACTGAGTTTCGATCGGCCGCTCAACCCATACCGGGAACCGGGCGCAGCGCATCAACAGGCGCATCAATCCCGCTCTCACTGTCTTTTCATGACAGAGGGCCAGGGTCGGAACGCTGGTAAAGCATCGAGCGACTCCATGCTTCTTACCCGCCCTTCCGTTGATTACGGGTTTCACCTTTCCGCCTGCCATCAAGCCGCCGTACCGCGGCCCTGTAGGCTGACGCCGATCGCTCCACTCAAGCGGTCGTGTCGGGTCTTGTAGTCTTTAGACGACACTCCTGATTATGCCCATATTTTGGGCAGAACTGCCGTTGCGCCATAGGTTTATTTCTTCTCGAGACGATCCACATGAACCTGAACCGGAGGCCTGATTGACTGTACTGCCGCCCCCCGATAGCGGTAGCTGAGGTTTGGATCCGAAACGTTTTTGAGAGGTTAGGAATGAAAGGGAAAAGAGGTTTGTTAATCGCCGCGGCCGCTCTGGCTTGCCTTTTCCAAGCCGGGTTGGCGGCGGCGCAGGTGAGCTGGGATCAAGCCAATTACGACGCTCTGGCGCCCGCGGATTCCTCCAGGACAATCAGCCCCGGCACGCAGATCAACCAACAGAACTGGCAGCAGTACAAGCAGTTCATGCCGGTTGGAATGCAGCAGTTGTGGGCGGGCAGGTTCTTCTGGCGTCTGCCGGAAAACGCCCAGATGACGATCGGCGCCACCACTCCCACCCCGTTGCCCAAAAAGTATCAGGAGGATACCGAGAAGTACGCCAGCCAGGTGCGCCTGGTCAAAAACAGCGACGGCGGCTACGACATCAAGGGCTACGTTGCGGGAGCGCCGTTTCCGCGTCCCGGCGGTCCGCAAGCCGGCGTTCAAATAATGTATAATGAGTATTACGCCTATATACCATACCTGATCACGACTTATGCCAATCTTGGTTTCAACATGGACAAGTTCGGCAACAAGTATGTCAACGGCGTCAGGGAGGTCAACTTCAAAGTCAAGCATCTCAGTGACCCCGGCAAGCCGGTTAACCTGCCCAATACCGGCGACAGCTTTCTTACTCAGAACAACGTGATCATGGAGCCGGAGCAGTCCAAGTACCTGAACTCGCTCCAGATCTTCCATGACAATCCCGCCGATCTTCCCGACTCTTATGTTTTCGTACCCTCGCTGCGCCGTTCGATTCGACTGACCACGGCGGCGAGATGCTCGCCGCTGGTGGGCAGCGACTATACGCAGGACGACGAGCGTTCGATGAACCTGCAGCCGCCCATTTTTCAGTCGCGTTTCCTCGGCTACAAGAACATTCTGGTTGGGTATCCGACTCCCGGTTATACCAACAAGGACAACTACTACAAGCCGCTATATTTCCCGGGACCGCAGGCGGTGGTCTGGCAGGTGCGGCCGGTGGCCGTGCTTGATATTCGCCGCGTCCCGGCCAAGTCCGGCGGTTACTGCTACGGCACCCGGATGGCATACATCGACAAGGAAACCTGGCAGCCGATCTGGATGGACCTGTACGACGCCGAGCTGCATCTGTGGAAGACCGGCCCGTCGGTTTACAAACCGATGCCGATTCCGGGCACCAATGGCGACGTAGCAACCGGCGCGGGCGGTCCGGGCGACGGCGAGTACACGTTCTGGGACGTACAGAACAATCACATCACGCTGGATATCCAGAACGACGGGAAGATTAACGATGACGCCAAATCCTACGACGATTACACCCGCTGGGGCACCCCGGGCGGAATGGCGCAGGTGATGCAATAAAGCCATCGGGGCGGTCTGAGAATTTCAGCGGCCGCGCCCGTGGTCAGTAGACAAGAGCCGCGCCCGCCATTTCTGGCGGGCGCGGCTCTTTTTTGCGCTGGAAATAATTGCTTCGAGTTGATTCCTGCGCTTCCCTCGCTGACGCTCGGTCGGTCGGAATGACACTCCGCAATGGAGCGGACGCGCACCCCTATAGCGCCGCATTTGCTCACAGGCACACGACGCCACTTAGACGCACGATTTTCGCATGGCTCGCGATTTTTCTTGCGCACTCAGGATTTTTGCCGCCGGGAAACTTCAAGCTTTAGAGCACGCGCTTGCGGGCCGGACTCATTTCCTCTGGAACGACGGGACGCAGCCGCGGCCCATTTCTTCGGCCCTGATGGCTCACGTCCGCCTCGCCGATAACGTCGGCGGTTTGAAAGACCGCTCTGCCGGCCGCGGCGCATTCGCGGACCACCCGCGCGCCGCCGGCTTCGTTCAGATCCACAAGCACCACGGCGTTACGGCCCGTGATCGCCGGCATTGATACCGCCGTCGACCGTAAATACGGTTCCGGTGATGTAATCGGCGTCGTCGCTGACCAGGAACAACGCCGCTTTGGCGACGTCTTGCGGCTGTCCGATACGCCGCAGCGGCGGCGCGGTGACGCTGCTTTGCGGCAGCGCGGCCCCGAACAACCGATGCACCATCGGGGTTTCGATCCATCCGGGAATGATACAATTGGCGCGGATGTTGTATTTGCCGTATTCGATCGCGACCGCCTGCGTAATACCGATGACGGCGAACTTGGACGCGACATATGCGGCGCCGCCGGGCGTCGCCTTCAGTCCCGCAAGCGACGATACGTTGAGAATCGAGCCGCGCCGCTTCTCCATCATCGCGGGCAGTGCGTACTTCATCGCCAGCCAGGTCCCGCGCAGATTGACGCCGATGACGCGATCGAACTGCTCGATGGTAATCTGCGCGGCGAAGCAGATGGGACCCTCGGTGGCGGCGTTGTTGTAGAGGATGTCGATCGCGCCCCAGCGCCTGAGCGCCGCTTCAACCATCGCCTGCGCGTGTTCGGGATTGCCCACGTCGGCGCCGATTGCGAGAGCTTCGCCGCCCTGCTCTTTTATCTGACGCGCGGTTTCCGCCGCGGACGCCTCGTCGATGTCGGCGACAGCTATACGGGCGCCTTCGCGGGCAAACATCAGTGCCGAACCGCGTCCGATTCCGGAACCCGCCCCGGTGATCAGGGCCACTCTTCGCTCCAGCTTCACGATACCTCCGTGTCAGCGCGGGTTCAGATCGCGCCTTCGCTGCGCAGGCCGTCAATATCTTCCCAGCTATAGCCGATTTCGAGCAGGACCTCTTCCGTATGCTGTCCGAGCTCAGGCGGCATCGCGGCCTGTTGTTCGATCGCTTCATTAATGATGATGGGCTGGCCCGAGATCTTGACCTTGCCCGCCGTCGGATGATCCAGTTCGCGGATATAGCCGTTGACGCGCGCCTGCTCGCTTTGCAGCACCGACTTGTAATCGGCGACTTCGGTCACCAAAATGTCGGCCTCGTTGAGAACCGCAAGCCACTGCTGGGTGGTTCGCGAGGGAAAGACCTTTTCCAGCTCGGCGCGGACGCGGTCGCCATGCATGTTGCGGCCGATGTTGTCGAACCCGGGGGCTTTTTCCAGATGCTCTATTCCAAGGATGCGGCAGAAGCGCGGCCAGCGTCCGTCGTCCACGCCGGCCAGGCAGATGTAGCCGTCGGCGGTTTTGTAGGCGCCCCACACGCCGCGCAGGAAGGCGTGCGATATGCCAGCGCGGCGCGGCTCCTGCCCGGAAATCGACGTGTAATCGATTTCAAACCCCTGCATCGAGAGCAGCGTGCCGTAAATCGACACGTCAACCTTCTGGCCCTTGCCGGTGCGCTCGCGCGCCAGCAGGCCGGCGAAAATTCCGGCCGCCAGGCTCATCGCGCCGCAATGGTCCGCGGCCATGATCCCGGCCGGCAGCGGCGGATCGTGCGGCATCCCGGTCTGCGCCATCAAACCGCTGGCCGCCTGGGCCAACGTGTCACGGCTGGGACGCCGCAACCATGGCCCCCTGGGTCCCCATGAACTGCCCTGCGCGTAAACGATTTTCGGATTGATGCGCAGCAGGTCCTGGTAGCCAAGGCCGAGCCGGTCGAGCACACCGGGACGATAATTGGTGACCAGTACGTCGTACTGCGCGGCCATCCGGCGCACCACTTCGATCGCCGCGGGCTTCTTGAGGTCGAGCGTGATGCTGCGTTTGGCCTGATTCATCGCGATGAAGTAAAACGAGACCTGCGGATTGTTGACCTGCGCGCCGCCGACGAGCGACGTCATCATCCAACGGCTCAAATCGCCGCTGGCGGGATGTTCGACCTTGACCACATTGGCGCCCATGTAGGCCAGCATCATGGTTGCGAACGGGCCCTGGATTTCCTGGGCGATTTCGATCACTCTGTAGCCCTCGAGCGGTTTCATGCGCGCCTCCTTTTCCGCATCGGAAACTACCGCACTTGCCCAGGGGCTAAAAGAGCTGGCCCGCAGCGCCGTGAGGCGGGCGCTCGCATCGCGGACGAATTCCATCCAAACTTTACCCATGAATAACGCAGGCGCATTCCGCCGGATCATGAAGCCGGTTCTTGCCGGTGCAATTCTACTCCTGTTCGCTTCGCAGACTGGGGCGCACGCCGAAAGCGCAAAGCAGGATGCGCTCAAGGCGGCGATCGACAATCCCGCCCGTGCGGCCGCGGACCGCGCACGCGACCGCTACCGGCATCCGCTGGAGACGCTGCGGTTCTTCGGCATCAAACCCACGATGACGGTGGTGGAGATCTGGCCGGGCGGCGGATGGTACACCGACATTCTTGCTCCCTATCTCAAGCCGCACGGCAAGCTGTACGAGGCGGTGCCTCCGGGTCCGAGGTCCGACTCATACCGGCAGAAAGTTGCCTCCGATCCGGAGCTGTACGGCAATGTGGTGGTCACCGAGATGGGACCGCCGAATCATTGGACAATAGCGCCGGCGCATTCCGCCGACATGGTGCTGACCTTCCGCAACGTTCACAACTGGATGCGCGGGGGATTCGCCGCCGAGGCATTCAAGGCGATGTACGAGGCGCTGCGTCCGGGTGGCATCCTCGGCGTGGTGGAGCATCGCGGCGATCCGGCACAAGCGCAGGACCCCAAGGCGTCAACCGGGTACGTGCGGCAGGATTACGTAATCGCGCTGGCCGAGAAGGCGGGCTTTCATTTGGTGTCGAAGTCGGAAATCAACGCCAACCCGAAAGACACCAAAAATTATCCGAAGGGCGTATGGACGCTGCCGCCGACGCTGCGGATGGGAAATACGGATCGCGAGAAATACCTTGCGATTGGCGAAAGCGATCGGATGACGCTGAAGTTCGTCAAGCCGATTCATCTGGCATCGGCGCCCGATCGGGAGTAAGCATCGGCAATGGCTCCGACGCGGGACTATACCATTGGCAACGCGCTGGCGCGGCGCGACTTTCTCAGGATGCTGACGATGGGCGTCGCGGCGGGCGCGGTGGCGCGGGGCGCCATACCGGCGCTGGCCGGCACGATACAGTTGCCTTTTGCCAACGGCGCGCGCCGGCTCCAGGCGTTTGCGCAGAAGCGGCCCCTGATCCTGCTGCGCACCCGTTCGCCGCTGCTGGAAACGCCGATGGCGGTCTTCAATCAGGGCGTGTTCACCCCCAACGACGCGTTTTACGTCCGCTGGCATCTGGCCGACATCCCGACCGCGATCGATATCAACACTTACCGTTTGCGCGTGTTTGGACATGTCAACTCGCCGATCGAAACCGATCTGCGCAGCCTGGTACATGACTATCCGGCGTTTGAAATCGCGGCGGTTAACCAGTGTTCCGGCAACAGCCGCGGCTTTTTCAATCCGCGCGTACCCGGCGGCGAATGGGGCAATGGCGCGATGGGCAACGCGCTATGGACGGGAATTCGTCTGAAGGATTTGCTGGCCAAAGCCAACCCCCGCGCCGGCGCCCGTTTCGTGCGCTTCAACGGACTGGACAAAGGAACGCAGCCCAATACACCCGATTTTCTGAAATCGCTGGAGCTCGACCACGCGATGAACGGCGAAGTGATGATCGCCTACGGCATGAATCATCAGCCGCTGCCGATGCTCAATGGATTTCCGCTGCGCGCGGTGGTTCCCGGATGGTTCGCGACCTACTGGGTCAAGTCGCTGAGCGATATCGAGGTGCTGGACCATCCCGACGACAACTTCTGGATGAAGGGAGCATACCTGGTGCCCGACACTCCCCACTTTAACATGAAGCCGGGACAGGCGGGGGTGAAGATGGTCCCGATAAGCACCATGGGTCCGCGCTCCTTCATTACCAATATCAGCGACGGAGCGGCGTTGAAGAAGGACCGCCGCACCAACATCAGCGGTATCGCGTTCGGCGGCGATACCGGACTGACTGATGTGATGTTCTCATCCGACGGCGGCCGCACCTGGCGGCAAACACGGCTCGACAGGGATTACGGCAAGTACAGTTTCAGGCGGTTCCAGATTCAGTTCACGCCGGTCCAGGCGGGCGGCGCCGTGCTGATGGTCAAGGCGATCAACAGCAACGGCGTCGAGCAGCCGATGGAGCCGAACTGGAATCCGTCGGGATACGCGCGCAACGTGGTGGAGCAGATTCGGGTGCGGATCGTTTAGGCCGATGAAGCATCGAAAGTACCTGTATCTGGCCGCCGCGGCCTTCGCCATCAGCGGATGCATGAAGCAGACCTTGATCACCACGCCGGGCGGAATCGTGCTCCGCTCACAGCACATCTCGCTGCCCTCCCACGGACGCGAATTCTCCGGCGCGCCTGAGAGTTCAGTGGCCAATACCTACTGCCTGATGTGCCATTCGGGCGGGATGGTTCTGACGCAGCCGCCGCTCGATCTGGCGCAATGGCAGAACGAGGTGCGCAAGATGATCAAGGTTTACGGATGCCCGCTGCCGGGGAGCGACGTTGACCAGGTGGCGCAGTTCATCGCGCACGCCAGTCAGAATCCGCCGCCGCTGTCCGCGCGCGCCGAAAAATGATTCACATCGAGCCGACGCGGTTCCGCCGGTCTGGAACTGGGTCTGACACGCCGCACCGTTTCGAATCGCTTTCAGCGTGTAGGTTGAACCAATCACCAAATTGTCAGTTGGTAGCGTTCCAGAATTTGTTGAGGTCCGGATCGCTCAGGTTGGTGCCGCCCAGCTCCGGCGGCCAACGGCAACGTGTTCATGACGCTGCCATAGCCAATCTTCGGGGGCCGGCTTTTCGCCGCATCGCGCACAGCCGGGAAACCGGATGAATTGGGCGTCGGCGGCGGTGACCGGACTGGAAACCAGATTAACCGCGCTGAACCTGGCCGGATCGCCCGCCAGTTGGCGCAGAAACGTCCAGCTCGTGCGCGTCCCATCGCTGCGCCTGGAGCCCGCCGGCGGCGCTCCTTTGGCCCCGAAAAGCCGCAAACTCCCGCCTTTGCACACCTGCAGGCCCTTGAAGAAGTTGGGACTCGCGCATCCGTTGTCCGGCGGCGCTTGAGCGGGTTTGGCACCGATGAAAGTTATCGTAACCTGGCTGGCGGCGTTGCCCTTGCCGATTGGATTATCTTTGCTGCCCACCGCGAACACGCCCTGTACGGTGATAGCGGCGGCATTGAGTGCCAGCGCACCGCCGTTGACGTCCGAGTCGCGGATGCATAGAGCGGCTCCGTGAGCGAGCCTGATGTTGCTGAAACCGTTAACTCCGGTGAATGACTTATCGACGTAAACCCTGGAGCATCCGTTGCTGCCGATGGTGACGCCACCTTTGCTATCCTTGCTGCACGCGGGCGACGACAAAGGGGTCAATCCGCTCGCGTTGCCGGATCGGATGCGGCAGTTGCCGCTCCACCGCAAACCAGCATCGCGATCAAGACGACGATCGCGCCGATTCCTGAATTGAGAAGGTTGATGAAATTTGTTTTTCTTTCGCGGGAGAACAAATTTCCGCCTGAATGCATCCAGAGCCTCCGGTTGAGGACGGATGCAATGATAGCGTAAATATAGTAGAGAGCAAACGACGCCGATTATAAAATTAAAAACAAAATATGATGTTTATCCGGCGGATTGGACAAATAGTCGCAATCGGTACGGGCCTCTCAGCCGGAGCTGGTTGCATAATGGCCGCGTGCAGGCGTAACGCGGCGGACTGAGGGCAGAAAAACGAGCGCGGGGACTACGCCATATCGGCGCGTCCCCGCGCATCGGAGAAACACATTCAATGATTGAAACTATATAGCTCCGGATTGACGCAGACGGTCCACGTCCTCCCAACTGTAACCGAGGATCTCTGTCAGCACGGTCTCGGTATGCTCGCCGTGCTCGGGCGCGCGTCCATAAGGATTGGCCGGCGTCTGGCTGAGTTTCACCGTGGCGCCGAGCAGCTTCATCTTACCGTGAATCTCGTGCTCGTAGTCGACGATGTAATCGTTGGCAATCACCTGCGGATCGTTTTCAAGGTCGGCGATTGAATTTACCACGGTGAAGATGAAATCGCCGCCTTCATGCAGGATCTTCATCCATTCATCCCGCGTTTTGGTGGCGAAGGTCTCATCGAAGATTTTGATCAACTCTTTGGAGTTTTTGCCGCGCGCACCCATCTCGGCGAACCGCGGATCATCAATAAGATGCGGCAGGCCGACCGCCTTCATGAAGTCCTTCCATACCTTGTCGCCCTGGATCATGCCCAGGCAGATCCATTTGTCGTCTTTGCAGCGATAATGGTTCCACAGCGGATTGAAGGAATTCTCGCGCGGATAGCGCATCATCTCCTTGCCGTTGATCAGGCGCGAGCTGATGTTCAGGCCCATCAGGGACATCATCGACCCCAGGTGCGACGCGTCCACCGCCTGGCCTACGCCGGTGCGCTCGCGCACCAACAGCGCGGTCAGGATTCCGTGCGACAGCATAATCGCGCCCATCTGGTCGGCCAGTCCGCCGACGATGTAAGTCGGCGGCATCTCGCGCGGCCCGCAGGCGGCGTACAGCAGGCCGGAGCGCGACTGGCCCAGGTAGTCGAAGGAAGGCTCGCCGCTGTCGGGCCCCTCGGGACCGTAGCCGGTGGCGCTGCCGTAAATGATTTTGGGATTGCGCTTGCGCAAGGTGTCGTAATCCAGACCCATCCGGGCGGCGACACCCTTGCGGAAGTTCTGGACGAACACGTCGCTCTTTTCGACCAGCTTGTAGACGATCTCGCGGCCTTCGGGGCTCTTGAGATTGACCGCGACGCTTTTTTTGTGGCGGTTGTTGGATTCCAGATAGAAATTGCGCCCGCCCGATTTGGTGTTGCTGCCGGCCGCCGAGGCCAGGCCGCGGCCAGGGTCGCCGTTTTCCTTTTCCTCGATTTTGATTACTTCCGCGCCGAGGTCGGCCAATATCGCGGTGGAATACGGCCCCTGCTGCCAAATCGTCCAGTCAACTACCCTGATTCCGTCCAGTGCTGCTTTCATTTGACCCCCGGTGGCACTTTGATTCGCGACCGTTTAAATTTGTCTCGCCTGTTTGGCCCTGCACCGTACCGCGGCGGGGCGCGGCACCCTTTTTGACTATGGGTATCAACCCCAGGACCCGCGATCTTCTTACCACAATCGGCCGGGAAGTGCTCGCCTTCCTGCTGCCGATTCGGTGTCCCGGATGCGGCGTTATGATACCGCCGCAGGCCTCCGGCCGGCTATGTCCAGCCTGTTACGGCAGCCTCCAACCGATGGCGGATCCGCTGTGCCGCGCCTGTGGAATACCGCTCATGTCCACTTCCGCCGCCATCGATCTGTGCCTGCGATGCGTCCGCACGCAGCCCAGCTTTCGCATGGCGCGGGCGCTGTTTTCCTACCGCACGGACAACGACTCGGCGCCCGACATCCTCGGCTCCATCATCCGGCGCCACAAGTACGGTCCCAACCAGGCGCTGGGCGCGGTACTGGCCGAACTGCTGGAAGACCGGCTGCCGGTCGATTCCGACTACGACCTCGTCATTCCCGTACCGCTGCATCCGCGCCGCCTGCTCAGGCGCGGCTTCAATCAATCCGCGCTGCTGGGCGCCGTGGTCAGCCGCAAGCTGCGATGCCGGCTCGAAGTCGCCGCGCTCATTCGGGTCATATCAACTCCCTCGCAGACCGCTCAAGACCTCGAGCGCCGCCGGCGCAATGTCCACAAAGCGTTCGCGGTCAGGTATCCTGAGCGGGTCGCGGGACGCAAAGTGCTGTTGATAGATGATGTGCTCACAACCGGCGCCACAGCCGAGGAATGCGCGCGGACACTGCGGGAATCCGGGGCGGCCGTAGTCGACGTGCTGACGATAGCAAGGGCGATATGAGCGAAAGTATGCGCACGGTCTGGGAACAGCGCCATCGCGCCCAGGGGATCGGCGCGCCCGAGCCGTTCGCGGCGGAGATGCTGCCGCTGCTGCCGCGCGGATTGGCGCTGGATGTCGCCGCCGGCACGGGACGGCATTCGATATGGCTGGCGCGCGCCGGGTTTACCGTTGACGCGATCGACTTTTCGTTCGCCGCGATGCTCAAGCTGAGCGCCGCCGCCGCCTCTGAAGCTCTGCCAGTGCGTGCGCTGGTCGCCGACCTCGACTGCTGTCCGTTGCCCCGCGAGCGCTACGACACGATCCTGAACATCTCCTTTCTCGATCGCAGGCTAATCGGATCGCTCAAAGCCGCGCTGAAGATCGGAGGCGCATTGCTGTTCGATACCTTTCTGATCGACCAGGCCGGGATTGGGCATCCGCGCAATCCCGACTTCCTGCTCGGCCATTATGAACTGCGCGCTATGCTTGAGGGACTCGAGATCATCCGCTATCGCGAAGGGCTGACGGTGTATCAAAGCGGCGAGCGGGCGTGGCGCGCCGGTGCGCTGGCGATCAGGCGCGGCTGATGGCCAGAGGGTCCACATATAAGGAGGCCGGCGTCGATATCGGTCTCAAGCAAAGCCTGGTGCCGCTGTTCCGCAGGCTGGCCAGCCGCACCGGCGGCGCGCACGTGCTGGCGGGGGTCGGCGGCTTCGGCGCTCTTATCGGACTCAACGGCCATAAGATGCGCGAGCCGGTGCTGGTGGCGGGCACCGACGGCGTCGGCACCAAGCTGAAAGTCGCGGTGATGGCGCGCCGGCACGATACGGTGGGAATCGACTGCGTCGCGATGTGCGTCAACGACATCATCTGCTCGGCCGCCCGCCCACTGTTTTTTCTCGATTACATCGGCATTGGCAAACTCAACCGCAGGATTGCGCTGGAGCTGGTCAAGGGCGTGGCGGCCGGATGCGCGCAGGCGGGCGCCAGCCTGGTCGGCGGCGAGACGGCGCAGATGCCGGGGCTTTACGGCGACGGCGAATACGACCTGGTCGGCTTCGCCGTGGGCATCGTCGAGCGCGATCAGATACCCGACCCGCGCAGACTGGAGGCCGGCGACGTACTGGTCGGACTGGCGTCGAGCGGTCTGCATTCCAACGGCTTCTCGCTGGCGCGCCGGGTTCTGCTGGAACGCGCCGGCCTCAAGCTGTCGCGCCGCGTTCCTGAACTGAAATGCACGCTGGCCGAGGAATTGCTGCGGCCCACGCGCATTTATGCCAGGGTCGCGATCGACCTGTTCCGCAAGTTCGGTCTGAAAGCGTTGGCGAATATCACCGGCGGCGGCGTAATCGAAAATCTGCCGCGCGTGCTTCCCCCGCGCCTGCAGGCCCGCATCGCGCGCGGAAGCTGGCCCGTGCCGCCAATCTTTGACCTGATCGCCCGGCTCGGCGGCGTCAGCCAGCACGAAATGGATCGCGCGTTCAACAATGGTATCGGGATGGTCGGGATTTTCGCCGCCGGCGACGTCGACCGGGCCCTCGATCATCTGCGCCGCAGCCGGATACCCGCCTACGTGATCGGAGAGCTGCGCGGGGGCAAGCGCGGCGTCAGCATCGGATGATCGCGGCGCATCGCGCAGTTTCCGATTCAATTCTGGGAGAGAGAGCGCAATGAGCGAACCGTTAATCGAAGAGAAGGCGGCGGTCGGGGAAACGCAACTGTGCGTGCTCAGGCGCGGACGCGGCCAGCCGCTGCTCTATCTGCACGGCGAACTGGGCTTCGAAGGCTGGTGCCAATGGCATGAGGCGCTGGCGCGCAAACGCACCATACTGATCCCGCTGCATCCGGGATTCGGCCGCTCGCAGCCGGCCGACTGGATCATGGACATGCGCGATTTGGCGGCGTTCTACTCCCGCTTCATCCGCGAGCGGAAGCTGGCGCCGGTCGATGTGATCGGGTTTTCGCTCGGCGGATGGATCGCGGCGGAACTTGCGGCGGCGAACAGCGCGCAGTTGCGTCGCATGGTCCTGGTCGGCGCCGCCGGAGTGCGCCCGCCGCAGGGCGAGATCATGGATATGTACACCGTTACCGCGCGGCGGTTTCTGACCCGCTGCATACGCGATCCCGCGGCCGCGCCCGAATTCGCGGCGCTGTACACTGCCGCAGGCGCCGCACCGCAGAATCAGGCGGCGGCGCAGTGGGAAGCATGGGAGGACGCGCGCGCCGCCACCGCCCGTATCGCGTGGAAGCCGTACATGTTCAGCCAGAGCATGCCGCATCTGCTGGCCAACGTGACCGCTCTACCGACGCTTATCATCTGGGGCCGGCAGGACGAAGTGGTTCCGCTCAGCGCCGGACAGCTTTACCACGAAAAGATCGCGGGCTCGCGGATGGTGGTGCTGGATCAATGCGGCCACATGCCGATGATCGAAAAATCCGCCGAATTCGTACGCGCCGTACAGGATTTTCTCGAATAGGAATTCTTCTCAACGCCGCACCCACAGGAGACGGAGGACGTCCAATGCTGTTGATGTTCTTTACCGAGAGGGCCTATCACGCGGTTCCGGAAGACGAGGTCTTCAGGCTGCGCAGTTTCTTCGGCGTGCCCAACAGATTCTTCGATCCGAAAAAGGGCGCGCAGCTGCTCAATGAATACATCGACGAGAAGATCCTGTGCGACGAGGTCGGCTTCGACGCGGTGATGCTCAACGAGCATCACGGCACGCCCTTCTGCATGGGCGCGGTGATGGACGTCGAAGCGTCGATCCTGGCGCGCGCCACCAAGCGGGTTAAGATTACGCTGCTGGGCAACCCCACGCCGGTGGTCGCCAATCCGCTGCGGCTGGCCGAAGAGCTGTCGATGATCGATATGATCTCGGGCGGCCGGCTGGTGTCAGGCTTCATCCGCGGCGCCGGCAGCGAGCAACTGTTCAACAACGCCAACCCGGCTTTCAATCGCGAATACTTCGATGAAGCCCACGACCTGATTCTGGCGGTGTGGACGCGTCCGGGACCGTTTCGATGGGAGGGCAAGCATTTCCATTATCGCTTCATCAATCCGTGGGTATTGCCGCTGCAAAAGCCGCATCCTCCGATCTGGATTCCGGGCCTGATCAGCGTCGAGACGGTGATCTGGGCCGCGCAGCACGGTTATCCATATATTGCGCTGGCAACCGTGCTGAAGCCGACCCTGGAACTGTTCAACGTGTACGCCAAAACCGCGGCCGAGCAGGGTTATCAGGCCGGTCCGGAGAACTTCGGCTATCTCCAGCCGGTGCTGGTCGCCGACACCGACGAGAAAGCCTACGAATTAGGCAAGTGCTTCATGTTTGGCGGCGGCTTTTCCCATTTCGCGCGCCCCGAATGGATGTTCCCGCCCGGCTACAATTCCAAGGACGCCATCCACCGGCTCGCCGCGCAGGCGGCCAATCCCAATCTGCCCAGCTCGCCCTTCCAGCACGATCCCGTCAATGAGGCCGAAGTTCAGGAAATGAAACGCAAACTGTACGCGAGTTACGGCGACTGGCAAAAGCAGGGGCAGGTCGTGACCGGCTCGCCCAAAACCGTGGTGCGCAAGCTGCGCCACATCCTGGAGGTCCTGCGGCCGGGGATCTTTTCGTTCTGGCTCGATGGACCGCTGGCGTTGCAGGACCGCCGCAACTGCGTGCGTCTGATCGGCAACGAAGTGCTGCCGGAACTGCGTGAAATCGGTAAAGAACTGGGCCTGGAGGATCCGTTCACGCGCAAACCGGGCAGCGTACTGCTCAACGGACGGCCGCATGAAGCGGTCGGCAACGCGGCCCTGCTCGATACGCCGGCGTAATCGCGCGGCGGCATGGCGCCTGACGGATGCAGGCGGGCATCCTATGGCACCTTCACCGAAACTGATCCGAACGCGGGTGGGAGTCTGCCCGGACCCTCCGTATCGGATGCGGCAGGCGGAAATAAGCGCAACGGCGCGCAGGCCGGCGCGATGGCAAGACGGGATCGACCGCCGGACGGAGGGCGTGCCGGTCCCTCCGCCCGAATCGGAATCTGAACTTCGGACTCAACCCAGCTTGAGCGATTCGGCGATCCGGCCCAGACCGCGCTTGAGTCCTTCCTTATCGAATTGCAGATTAAGATATCCCAGGGGCAGGTTGATGCGTGAGAAGCCCTCGTCTTCCCACTGCTTAATCCATGCGCTGGTATCGGTTGAAGTGAATTCGGGCAGATTGCCCGGGCCGCACATCAACTCGATCTCCTCCGCGCGGCGCCCGATTTTGGCGCATTCCTCGCGCATCATTTCGAGCGCCTTGCGCGTAATTTCGGGATTTCCCACGGGGAAAAACCCGTCGCCATAACGCGCCGCGCGCCGCGCGGCGGCGCGCGAGCTTCCGCCGATAATAATCGGCACACCCCCCTTTTGGACCGGCTTGGGGTTGATGCGGACCGGCTTGAAACTGAAAGTCCTGCCTTCATAGCCGGCGCCGTCGTTGTTCCACAGCTTGCGGATGGCCTCGATCGCCTCATCGGTACGCTTGCCGCGCGTATGGAAATCCCATCCCAAAGCCTCCATTTCCTCGCGGTTCCATCCGGTCCCCACGCCGAAGAGCGTGCGTCCGTTGGTGAGTACGTCCAGAGTGGCGAGCTCTTTGGCGATATTAATCGGATGATGCTCGGGCAAAATCGTCACGCAGGTGCCCAGTTTGATACGCCTGGTGACGGCCGCCGCAAAGGCCAA
Source organism: Pseudomonadota bacterium (assembly GCA_021324455.1). GTDB lineage: Bacteria > Desulfobacterota > Binatia > Binatales > Binataceae > JAJPJA01. The sequence continues at coordinate 16,956 of JAJPJA010000143.1, forward strand.
CACCACGAATGGGCTGGGCCAATCGTCGTCCTTTCCCGGCAATCCCGATTCCGCATACGGGTACGGCGATGTGTACTCGACCGGCAAGGCCACGTGCTCGGGAATGAACAAGGACTCGAAACCCGATTGCTCAACCAATTCGGCCAGATAGGCGACAAACTCGGCAGTGAACGGAATGGGTCTGGCGAAGATGGGTGCGACTGCGAACTTCATCTTTAGGAGCTCCCCGGCACGGCATTCTCTGTTTCGTTATCGAAACGCCCTGGGAAGCTATTTGAATAACCCGATCCCGGCAAGGGCGGCCGCGCCACCCGGCCCGATCACACCTTTGCCGGAGATGCGGTATCGGAAGCCGCCCAAGCCCGCCTCACAATCACCGCAACGCCCTTGGCGCTGGGCGTTCCCGACAGCGGATCGTACAGGTTCAGCGGAATCAGCGGATTGGTCTCCGGATAGTAGGCGGCGCACGAGCCGTCGGGAATGCCGTAGCGAACCACTGTGAAACCGCGCGCTACGCGATCGATGCCGTCGGTGGAGATGGTTTGTATATCCACGCGGTCTCCCGGCGCCAACCCGCGCCTGGCGATCTCCCTGTCGTTGAGAAAGATTACGTCGCGCTGGCCGTAAACCCCGCGGTAGCGATCGTTATTGCTGTAGATGGTGGAGTTGTACTGGTCGTGGCTGCGCAGCGTGCTCAACCACAGCACCTGCGGATTGTCTTCGTGCGCATCTTCATCCAAGCCGGGAAAGACAATGAAGTTGGCCCTGCGGTTTGGGGTGTGCCAGATGCGCTGACTGGCGGCGTTGGTCAGATGGAATCCGCCCGGCACTTTGATGCGCGCGTTAAATCCCTGGAACGCCGGGAATACCGCTTCAATCTTGTCCCGGATTCGCGAGTAGTCCTCCACCAGCCATTCCCAGGGCACGACCGATTTGCCCAGGGTCGCTTTCGCCATCCCGGCCACGATCCACGGCTCCGAACGCAGATGATGACTGGCCGGCTCGAGCATCCCGCGCGACGCCTGCACCATCGACATCGCGTCCTCGATAGTGACCTCGCGCACCGACCCATTCGGCGCCCGATCCACCTCCGACCGGGCCAGGCAGGGCAATATCAGAGCGGCGCGGCCATGCACGACGTGACTTCGATTGAGCTTGGTCGCCACGCTCACGGTGAGCGCCAGCGAGCGGAACGCCTCGCAAATGATCGGGGTATCGGGCGAAGCGGCCACGAAATTTCCGCCCAGAGCGATGAACGCCCGGGCACCGCCCCGAACCATCGCCTCGATCGCGCCCAGCACGTCGTGGCCCTGTTCGCGCGGCGGATCGAAGCCGAACACCTGCTGCAAACGGTCAAGGAACTCCGCGTCGGGCTTTTCGTTGATGCCCATGGTGCGATTGCCCTGCACATTGGAATGCCCGCGCACCGGCACGACGCCCGCCCCCGGCCGCCCGATATTGCCCCGCAGCAGGAGCAGATTGGTGACCTGCTGCACGTTCTGCGTGCCGCGGAAATGCTGGGTGATTCCCATCCCGTAGCAGGCGATGACGTTGCTGGCTCCGACGTAAACCCGCGCCGCCTCTTCGAGTTGGGCGCGGGAAAGCCCGGACTGCCGCTCGATCGCTGGCCACGGCGTTTGGCGCAGGTCCGCGCACAGGGCCTCGAAGCCGGCGGTGTGGCCTTCGATGAAGGCGGCGTCCAGAACTCGCGGCCGGTCCGCGCCGAGGGCGCGATCGTCCATCTCGATCGCCGCCTTCATCACTCCCTTGAGCGCAGCCGCGTCGCCGCCGACCTTCACCTGGTAATAATGCGTGGCGATTGGCGTCGAGCTCATGGCCGCCATTTCGAGCGGTCGCTGCGGAGCCTGAAACCGTTCCAGGGCGCGCTCGCGCAGCGGATTGAAGACCACGATGCGGGCCCCGCGGCGGGCGGCGTTGTGCAGTTCGGTCATCATCCGCGGACTGTTGGTGCCGGGATTCTGCCCGATGACGAAAATCGCGTCGGCGCGCTCGAAGTCCTCCAGCAGGCAGGTACCCTTCGCAACTCCGATTGCCGGGGGCAGACCCACACTGGTCGACTCATGACAGTAATTCGCGCAATCGGGAAAGTTGTTGGTGCCGAATTCCCGGGCGAACAACTGGTAGAGAAACGCGGCCTCGTTGCTCGCCCTGCCCGAGGTATAGAATTCTGCCTGATTGGGATCCGCCAGACCGCGCAGTTCCCGGCCGATTAGCTCAAACGCGTCGTTCCAGCTCACCGGAACATAGCGATCGGTAGCCGCGTCGTAGCTCATCGGATGAGTGATGCGGCCCTGCTGTTCGAGCCAATAGTCGGACTGCCGCGCCAGTTCGGTCACCGTATGGCGCGCGAAGAACTCCGGCGCGGCGCGTTTGGCGGTGATCTCCCAGGCCAGCGCCTTGGCGCCGTTCTCGCAGATGACCAGCGGGTCGGCGTGCGCCGGCAAGGGATCGGGCCAGGCGCAACTGGGACACTTGAAGCCGCCGGGTTTGTTCATGCGCCACAGCGCCGCCGCTCCCTTTAACAGCACCCTCTGCTTCAAGAGCGCTGCGAGAGTGGCGAGCGCGGCGCCCCATCCACCGCCGGGATGGCGATATTCTTCAATTCGCGGCTGGCGGCTCATAGTCTGCGTCCCCCCGGGGACAGCTCAATTATCTGCATACCAACGCATCGTGCACTTTATTGCAGTGTTTTTATCCTTTTAAGCAGACCGCCTTCAAGCACGGCAAGAACCCTCTCACGCCGCGCCGAACCGATCCCGGCGCCGGCCGCTGATGACAGGATCCGGCGCAATCACGATCGCCGATGGGAGGGCGCTCCAAGTGGTATCGCGCTGCCGGATTTGACCGGCAGGGGGCTGCTCGGGTCGAAGCCAAACGCCATCCTCTCGTACTGCACGACGGTCGTTACCAGAACCCCGATCGACCAGCCGAACATCAGCAGACCTACGATAGCGATGAGGACCTCGGACAAACCGATACGCGTGGCAGGAAGAGCGCCGCTGTAGCCGAGGCTCGTGTAAGAAATGCCGGCAAAGTACACCGATGATTTCAAGCCGCTGAAAAATCCCAGCGCGCGCAGGCATACGCCCCAGAACACGATCTCGGCCAGATGCAGCGCGAGCAATTGAACAACCACGACCATGATGACCAATTGCCCCAGCAGGACTTTGCCATGCCGCGAGGCGGCGTCAAACATCCGCGGCCGCTCGGCAACAATCAGCATCGTGCCCAGCGAATGTATCACAACGGTGGCCACCACCGACGCTGAATTCCACAGCAAGGAAACAATATCCAGTTCCATCGCCAGCCCGCATTACCATTGTCACATGCCGCATGCCAGAGAATCAGTGCTTGATAAGAATGAAACGCAGGGAACATGCGCCACAAGGGCCGACTGTGCCGGGCAACAGGGGAAAGTCCGGCCGTTTGCGGTCAGGCGCCGCCGGCCGCCGCGCGATCGGGTCTGGACAGGCCGGCTGCGGCGGGCTTTGCGTCGGTCTGGTCCGCGGGTCTTTTCGGTCCACCGCTGAGGCGCTGCACTATGACGAACAGGACCGGGACCAGGATTCGAGGCGCCAAATACCCGCGCCTGACCGATACCCGGAATGCGCGCGAGTTCATCGGTGATGTTGATCGCAATGTAGTTGGCCAAAAAATCCTGGTCCCAGGTCTTGTTCGGCGAGGTCATGGCGAAGACCAGTCCGTCGCCACTCCGATCGAGGAGCAGGTCAACGGCGCCAAGAACATGATCTACATGCTCGACGGTCAGCGCATCGGCGCCGGTGGAGACCGCCCTGGTCTGGATCTGGGGCGGCACGATATCGGGAAACTGCGCGATCGGCAGCCGAAACATCATCACGGCGCCGGCAATCACGAAAAAGATCGCGATGACCATGGCCACGATGGGCCGGTTGATAAAGAACTTCGACATCGGTTCAGTGTTGCGGCGCCTCAGGCGCGGCGGCCGCGCCCGGCGGTGCCTGATCGGATACCAGGCTTGACCTGCATTCCGTCGCTGACCTTCTGCACACCTCCGGTAACCACGCGCTGGCCGGGCGTGAGTCCCCGATCGATCACGCGCAGCGTGCCGTACGAGACGCCGGGCTTTATCGCGATCAGGGATACGCGATTGCGCGCATCGACCACGGCCACCTGGTACTGACCCTGGGTTTTCGAGGATGGCGCGGTCCGGCACCAGCAGGGCGCGGGGCAAAACGCCGGTGGCCGATCGGATCTTGGCATACAGCCCCGGCCGCAGAATGTAGTCGTGATTGGGAAACAGGCCCTCGATCTTGATTGTCCCGGTCTGGACGTTGACCTGGCGATTGGCGACATAGAAGTGCCCCCGATAGGGATAGATCGAACCGTCGGCCAAAATCATTTCGAGATCCGGTTCATCCCTGGCCACGCCCTTTTCCTGATGCTCCTTGATCTTTTGCGCGAAGCGGAGATATTCGCGCTCGCTGATCGGAAACGTAACTTTGATCGGATCGAGCTGCGAGACCGTGGTCAGCAGCGTGGATGGACTGACCAGGTCGCCGACCTGCGCCTTGGCAATTCCCGCGACCCCGTCGATCGGGGAAATCACCTGCGTCCATTCCAAATTGAGCCGCGCGGATTCCACCGCCGCCTGCGCCGCTTCCACCGCCGCGGCACTGGCGCGAGTGGCCTGATTGACATGAGCGAAGTCCTGACGGCTGATCACCTGCGCCGCCAGCAGCGGTTTGTAGCGCGCCAGGTCTTCCTGATTCTTGCGCAGATCGGCCGTCTTACCGGACACGTCGCCGAGCGCCTGGTCCAACGCCGCCTTGTATTCGCGGGGATCGATTTGAAACAGCAACTGCCCCGCACGCACGTGATCGCCGTCCTGATAGACCTGCTTCAGGATGTAGCCGGATACTTTCGGATGAATCAGCGCGTCAACAAAGCCTTCGGTGGTGCCGACCCATCTGGAGTAAATCGGTACGTCCTCCTGGATGACATCGGTCACCGTCACCGCGGGAATTCGCGGCGCCGCAGCGGGAGCCGCCGGCCGGCATCCGGCCGCCAAGGACGCCGGCCAATAGCACAGCGGCGGCCGCGGCGCGCACCCTATCCGATCTTCGCGCAATCAGCATGCGTTAATTATGGATGAGCCGCCCATTGGTGGCCATGATCGAATTGCCGGCCTCGGTTATATTGTTGACCTACGGCTGCGTCGTTTCGGGATGGCACAGACCCTGAGTGCCGCCCACCATAGAGCAGCGGATAGCGGACGCATGGCGCCAAACAAAAGCATCGAACCGCTTAAACTGGGTGTGCTCATTTCGGGCTCCGGGACCAATCTGCAGGCGATCCTTGACGCCATTGCGCGCGGCGAGGTGCACGCGGAAATTCGCATCGTCATTTCCAATCGCGCTGACGCCTACGGTTTGCAGCGCGCCCGCCAGGCCGGCATCCCCACCGTCATCATTGAGCATCGCCGCTTCTCCTCGCGCGAGGCGTTCGACGCCGAACTGGCAGGGGAATTAAACCGCGCCGGAGTGGAGCTGGTGGTGCTGGCCGGTTTCATGCGCCTGCTGTCCTCGGTGATGCTGCGCGCATTTCCCGATCGCATAATGAATATACATCCCGCCCTGCTGCCTTCATTTCCGGGGCTCCACGTGCAGAAAGCCGCGGTAGAGTACGGCGTGCGTTTTGCCGGATGTACGGTATTTTTTGTCACCGAGGGCGTGGACGACGGCCCGATCATCATCCAGGCGGCGGTTCCGGTTTATCCTGAGGACAGCGAAGAAACGCTCGCCGCGCGCATCCTGACCCAGGAGCATCGCATCTATCCGCGCGCGATCGAGTTGTTCGCACAGGGCCGGCTCAAGGTGGTTGGCCGCCGGGTTATCGTCAAGGGTTGGCAGGCCCCTGACGACACCCCGGCGCTGATCAATCCGCCGCTGGAGGAGCCAAAGTAATGCCGGCGGACAAGGCGAAGCGCGCCATTCGCGCTGCAAACGGGCCGCGGCTGCTGCGGCAGCGTCGAACTTGAAACGCGCGGCCCACTCTCATCCCAACTCTTTGTCCGCCCACGAAGAGGGGACGCGGAACAATTGCGCGGTGCCGCTTTCGGTTATCGTTCCGATGCTCAATGAAGGCGAGGCGATCCGCGCCGCGCTGCGCGCGCTGCGCATTGGTGCGCCGCGGGCTGAGATTATCGTGGTTGACGGCGGCAGCGTCGATGCCAGCCGCGCGGCGGCCAGCGGATTTTGCGACATCCTGATGGAGGCGCCGCGCGGACGCGCCCGGCAGATGAACGCCGGCGCCGCGCGCGCCCGCGGCGAGGTGCTGGCGTTCGTCCATGCCGATACTATCGTGCCGCCCACCTTTGCCGCGGACATCGCGGCGGCGCTGCGCAATCCGGCAATTGCCGGCGGACGCTTCGACCTCGCGCTGGATTCCTTTGCCCTTCCCTACCGGCTGATCGGATGGCTGATCAGCGCGCGGTCGAGGCTCAGCCGAACGGGCACGGGCGACCAGGCGATCTTCGTTAGAGGCGAGGTGTTTCGCCGTCTGGGCGGCTTTCCCCCGATCGACATCTGCGAGGACCTTGACTTTACCCGGCGCCTCAAGCGTACGGGCGCGGTCGCCTGTCTGCGCAGCCGCGTTACCACCTCGGCCCGCCGATGGCGCCGCACGGGGCTCGTCCGCACGGTGCTGCGGATGTGGACCATCCGGCTCTTCTACCTGGCCGGTGTCTCGCCGGCCCGGCTGCGCCGATGGTACGCTGACGTGCGCTGACCGCTCGCCCTTTTTGGAATCGGGCTCAGGCCGTATACTTGATCGAGGCGGTCCGCGCGGGAGGAGGTTTTGCTTTGGCCAAAGTAGAGATTTATACCACCCAGTTCTGCCCCTTCTGCGTCAGAGCCAAATCGTTGCTCACGCAAAAGGGCGTGGCGTTCGAAGAGATTGACGTGGGCGGCGACCCTGAACTGCGCGAGCGGATGGTTGAACGCGCCGGCGGGCGCCGTACGGTGCCGGAAATCTTCATCAACGGCCGCATCATCGGCGGCTACGACGAGTTGAAAGCGTTGGACGACGCCCGGCAGCTGGATCGGCTGCTCGCCCAGCCGGGTTGATTTCTTACCCCCGCCCGTGTGTTATTTGTAAGCGCGGTCCCCAGCGATAACGCTGGAGGTAATTTCTGGCACAAGCGGAAAAGGTGATGGCGCCCAGGGAGATAAGGGACACCGAAAAGATTGCGGTCGGAGCGATCGGCACTGCGCTGCAAACCTGGCGGGCGCCGGAATTGATGAATATCGGCGATCGCCTGACCCATGTCCAGGCGCGTCTGGATACGACTGACCATCGTGTTAGCGGCCGTGAGCCGCGAGCTGCCGATTTCCGCGCACAGTTGGCTTCACTCCAGGTGCAATTCGCACGGCAGGGATAGATCGCGAGTCGGTGAATCAAACCAATTCCGCGCCGATGCCGCTGGACGGCGTTACCGTCGTGGAATGCGGCGAGGGGGTGGCCGCCGCCTACTGCACAAAACTGCTGGCAGATTTGGGCGCCGGCGTGATCAAGGTCGAACCGCCCGAAGGCGACGTGACCCGCCGGCGCGGACCTTTCCCGCACGATACCGCGGACCCCGAACATAGCGGACTGTTTCTCTACCTCAACGCCAACAAGCGCGGCGTCGTTTTGGATTTGACCGCCGATCGCGGCCGCCGCGCGCTGAACGATCTCCTGACCGGCGCGGACATCCTGGTTCATAACATTGCGCCCGCGCGCCGCGCCGCATCCGGGCTGCAGACGGCCGCCCTTTGCGCCGCCTTTCCGCGGCTCATCGTAACCACGATCTCGGCGTATGGCAGTTGCGGCCCGCGCGCCAACTATCACGCCTACGAACTCAACGCGGCGCATGCCAGCGGGATGGCCTCGGTGACGCCGCGATTCTCGCCCTTTCCCGATCTTCCGCCGCTGAAATTTGGCGGGCATCAGGCGGAAATCCAGGGCGCGCTGCACGCCGCAACCGCGACCCTGGGCGCCTGGTGGTATCGGCTGCAGAGTGGACGCGGCCAGGCGGTGGACGTCTGCGAGCAGGAATGTATCGCGGCGATGCTCAGTCTGTCGTTCCTGCCCTATGAAGGAATCCACGTCACGCGGCTGGGCGGCGGCACCAACGTGGTTCCGTGGAGCGTGTGCGAATGCGCCGACGGCCAGGTGTTCCTCATCTGCGGCGACAACGAGCAATGGCTGCGGCTGCTCGATCTGATGGGCAATCCCGAATGGGGCCACAGCGAATTGTTCAAGGATCGCGAATCGCGCTACCAGAATCAGGACGCGCTTTACGCGATGCTCGGTGAATGGACCCGGACCCAGCGGATGGAGGATCTGTGGCGCGAGGCGCAGCGCCGGCGCATCCCGGCCGCGCCGGTCAACAAAATGGCCGACGTTTACGCCGACCCGCAACTCAAGGCGCGCGGGTTTTTCGTTCCGCTGCCCGGTGTGGAAAACAACGGCGCCGCCGTGCCGGTTCCCGGAACGCCGATGAAATCCACCGCGATGCGTCCACGGGCGGCCAGGCGCGCGCCGCGGCTGGGCGAGCATAACGAGCTTCTCGCGCGTGTGCCGGACAAACCGGTATCGGATTCGGCGCCCGCCGCAGAGCCGCCCCGCCGGGGACCGCTGGCGGGCATCCGCGTCGCCGATTTCTCCTGGGTCTGGGCGGGACCTTACTGCGGTCTGCAACTGGCCCATCTGGGAGCCGAAGTGATCCGGGTGGAAACCTCGAAACGGCCCTGTCTCAACCGCTGTATCCATCCGTATGCCGACCATCGCATCGGACTCAACCGCGCCGGCCATTTCCATCAATGGAACCTGGGCAAACAGAGCCTCGCGCTGGACTTCGCCACACCTCAGGGCGCGGAAGTCGCGCGCGATTTGGTGCGGCATTGCGACGTGGTGATCGAAAACTTCACGCCCGGGGTGATGGATCGCCTGGGGCTCGGATACCAGGCTCTAAGCGCGGTCAGACCCGGGCTGATCATGATCTCCATCACCGGCTACGGCCAGCAAGGTCCATACAGCCGCAACATGGCTTACGGCGGGCTGATCGGCGCGCAGTCGGGTCTGTTCACGGTCAGCAGCTACCCGCAAGACAAAACGCGCGAAGTGGGTATCACTTATGCCGACCCGACCGCCGGCGTATGGGGGGCGTTGTTCGTGATGGCGGCTCTGGTGCATCGCAAACTCACCGGCCAGGGACAGCATATCGACCTTTCGATGTACGAACTGATGGAGATGATGCTGGTTGAGCCGCTGCTGGAGTATGCGATTGGCGGACGGGAACCGGCTCCGCTGGCCAATCATGATTCGTATATGGCACCGCACAACTGCTACAAAGCCGCGGGCGACGCCGAACAATGGGTCGCGATTGCGGTGGGCTCACAATCCGAGTGGCGCGGGTTGTGCGCGGCGATGGCGCAGCCCGAGTTGGCGGATGATCCCCGTTTCGACAGCAGGGAACGGCGCAAGCGCAACGAAGTCGAACTGGACCGCATCATCAGCGCGTGGACCTCGACCCGCGACCGCTGGGAAATCACCGCAATTCTTCAGAATGCCGGCGTCGCGGCTATTCCCACTTTCCTTGATACCGATCTGCTCAGCGATCCGCATTTGAAGGAGCGCGGCTATTTCGTCGCGATGGAGCATCCGGAGGTCGGCGCCCGTCCGCTGCCGGGCGTGCCGTACTCGATGTCGCTGACGCCGTGCAAGGTGCGCCAGGCGGCGCCGTGTCTGGGCGCGGATACCGATCGAATCCTGAGCCGGCTGCTGGGATATTCGCCGGCCACAATTGCCGCGCTGCGCCAATCAGGCATCACGGTTTGAGACCGGCTCCAACGCCCCGGGCGCAACGCTTCGACGCCCGCGCTGGCTCGGCAAGGTCGCCGGCTGCCGCGCTCCGATTCGACATGGTGGGACTCTGCCCTGCAGCGAAGGCGCCCCGCGACCGCGCCGTATCGAAGATCCTTTCAAATGAGTACCAATCTGCCTCAGTCAGTACTACATTGCGATTCATTCACCGCCAAAACTTAAGTCTGACATTTACTCGCCGAAGCTTTGGACCAAAGAACGGCGTTCGAGTTTTCCACCCAGCATAGCAGCATCTTGCTCTTTACGGCGCCGCGGTTCTGTGTTACACAAAATTTTCGGGGAGTGTATTTCGCTGCCTGGGAATGGGGATTGCCGGGCAGCCATGAACGCACACCTGCCGTTCGCGCAGGAAAGGAGTGGGGGCTCGATAAAGCGCCTTGTTCAGCTCCTTGGGGGTTCGCGTCCAGACTTTCCTTTTTGGCTCTCGGGGAACTGTCACCTGTAAGTCACCTTCGACACGGCAGCTATAAGGCTCCTGCTGGCGCCGTCTGACATCCTGCGGGGACGAGGATCAGGAAGGCGAACAGGCAACGATGCATGGTCATCGTGCGGCTACCAGCCTCAAAACAAAGGAGCATCGTATAATGTATAAGCGCGGACGGTTTGCAATAGCGGGGATACTCGCCGGCGCGTTGCTGGTCAGCGCGCTGTGGACGCCGGCAACGGCGCAGACAATCGTGCCGTGGGATGGCGCGGCATACGATAGCATGGTTTCCGCCGATTCTCATGACACTATCCCGCCGGGTACCAAAATAACCATGCAGAACTGGCAGAATTACAAGAAGTTCATGCCAGTCGGGATGCAGCAGTTATGGATGGGGAACTTTTTCTGGAGGCTGCCCAGCGACGCGGAAATCGACGTCGGTACCGGCGCCCCAATTCCCCTGCCCAAGAAAGTCCAGCAGGATACCGAGAAGTACAGCCCGCAAGTCAAACTGGTGCCGACCGGCGACGGCGGCTACAGGATCCAGGGCTATGTCGCTGGAATACCTTTTCCCAATCCCAGCGGCAATCTGGCCGGAGTTCAGATACTATATAATGAGTATTATTCCTACATACCTTATCTGATTACCACATATGCCAAACTCGGCGTTACCATGGACCGGTTCAAAAACATGGTTAACAACGAGGTGCGCGAGGTTAACTTCAAAGTCAAACATCTGAGTGATGTCGGCAAACCGGCCGACATTCCCGGAACCGGCGACATCTTCCTTACCCAGAACAACATCATCTGGACTCCCGAACAATCCAAATACGTCAACGCCCTGCAGATCTTTTATGACGATCCCGGCAAACTTCCTGAAACTTTCGTCTTTGTGCCCGCCTTGCGCCGTTCTTTGCGGACCTCAACCGCCGCGCGCTGCTCGCCGCTGCTCGGCAGCGATTATACCGAGGACGATGAGCGTTCGATGAATCTTCAGCCGCCAATTTTTCAGGCTAAATTCATCGGCTACAAAAAGCTTCTGATTCTGGCGCATCCCTCGCCGGGATATGTCGATCAGACCGCCAGGTACGGTCATCCAACCGCCTATTACTGGCCGGTGCTGTTCCCCAAGCCGGCCGCCGGAAGCTGGGAATTGCGCGACGTCGCGGTGCTGGATATCCGGCGCACGCCGGCGCACGCCTCAGGTTATTGCTACGGCAGCCGTATGGCATTTATCGATAAAGAGAACTGGCAGCCGATTTGGATGGATCTATACGATGCCAATCTCAAGTTGTGGAAAACCGGCCCTTCGGTCTACCGTCCGATGCCATTACCCGGCACCGGCGGCGATGTGGCCACCGGCGCGGGCGGTCCCGGAGATGGCGAATACACCTATTGGGATTTGCAGAACTCCCACATAACCTTCGATATTCAGAGCGGCGGGCAGATCAACGAGGACGCCCCCAAGGAATACGACGATTTCAACCGCTGGGGCACTCCCGGCGGCATGCAACAGGTGATGCAGTAAGCGGCCGGACTGGCGGTCTGTGTCTGACTTGATGAGATGGGGCTCTACGCTGTCCGGGCGGGAGCCCCACGCGTCGCAGGGGAAAACTGTGGATGCCCGGACTTCTGCCGCGGCCTTTGTGGAATTGTGGCCGCAAAGACAGCCCGGGCGCCGCAGTTTGGATGGCGGATTAACGGCCACATTTTCAAAGAGCACCGGGACCTGAGTTGCTGCGCGAGCGCGGATGGAGGCGGCACGGGTCGTGCCGTGGAAGGGACGTAGATGCCGAGCGACGGCTTTTGGCAGCGGGCCGGCGCCGAGTTTGATCGAAAACCTCGACCGCCGCTTTGTACCGCGCGACCTGACGCGGCGCCGGCCGGAAGACTTGATCTGGATTCGCCGCGCTTCAGCGCGGAAATTGACCTCCCGGGTAACATTGAGATTCCGCGCAAGACTGTCGGCGAGGTAATCATACGCTATCGCCGCGGAATCGGCGCGATCGTGGTTGCCGCCACTGTTTTTATGGCGTACGCGGCGGCCCGGGTGAAGATCACCACCCGTTTCATCGACTTGTTTCCGGCCGGGCATAAAAACGTTGTTCTGACCCGGCGCTTCCATCAATTCGGCGGCGCCCAGACTCTGGCCGTAATGCTCCAGGTGAAGCGCCGCGACATCTTTAATCTCCAAACCCTGCGCAAAATCCAGGAGATCAGCAGGGAGGTCGATTCGCTGCCAGGGGTTAATCATCAGGAAGTCTTTTCGCTTTCCTCCTACCGGGTTACTTACGTCAAGGCGGTGCCCGGAGGCATCAACGTCAGGCCCCTGATGTATCCCTCGATGCCGGATAGTCCAGCGGAGATCGAGGCGTTCAAGCAGCGCATCTTCGCCAATCGCGAGCAGCTACGCCACCTGATCAGCCGCGACAACAAGAGCACTCTCATTACTGCTTCATTCAACGAGGAGGAACTCGATTACAAAGAACTGTTCAAGTCCATTCGACGCATCGCAGCCAACAATCAGAACACCCGGCACGATATCTATATCGCCGGCGAACCCCTCGTTCGCGGCTATTCCTACTATTACCTGCCGGCGATTATTTCCATCTTCGTCGTCTCCTGCCTGATAATGATGCTGATCCTGTACGCTAATCTGGGGACTTACACTTCGTGGTGGGTTCCGCTGCTGACCGGTTCCTGTTCCGCCGTGTGGGGCATCGGGTTCGTGGGCCTGATGGGCTACTGCTTCGACCCCCTCATGCTGGTCGTGGTGTTCGTTCTGACCGCCCGTGACATGAGCTACGCGATCGCATGGCAGCGGCGCTATTACACCGTGCTCAACGAACTGGAGGACCGCAACGCCGCTTGCGTCAGGACCATCCAACAGACGCTGGTGCCGGGGCTGGTCGCAATCGCCGCGGACATCACCGGAATCATTTTTATTTCCTTCTCTGGCATTCCGGTCCTCGATCACATTGCCCGCGCCGGTACCGTGTGGCTGGGCGCCAGCCTGCTCCTGGTGTTCATTTTTCAGCCGGTTCTGATGAGTTATCTGCGGATGCCGCGGTATACGCGGAACTTCGAGCGTCGCCGCGAGTTGGCCCGCCGCGTCGAACCGCTGATCGAACGCATCGTGGAGATGCCGGCCGCCCGATGGCCGCGCAAACTGTTGCTTTCGGGAGCGGTGGGCCTGTTGGTCCTCGGCGTGGCGGCGGCACTCAAAATCCAGGTCGGCTACAGCCATGCGGGCACGCCGCTTTACCGGTCACAGGCCAGGGTCAATACCGACGCCGAGGCGATTGGGCGAAAATTTCCGGTCGATGAGGGTTGGGTGCTGCTGACCACGCCTTCCTATCCGGACCGCCAGTCGGTGCTGGCGCCCGCTGTCCTGCGGCTGGCTGACGATATGCGCAGCTTTCTGCTCGACGATCGGGCGGTAAAGCAGGTCGTCTCCTTTGCCTCCGGGGTGATCAGTCCGCTCAATCAAGTGCTTCACTATGGGCATCCCAAATACTTCGGGATACCCAAAAACCGGCAGCAGGCCGGCAACCTGTGGACCATGTTCAGGGCCGGCACCGCGCCCGGTGATATGGAAGCCGGTGAGATGGAGCATTATATCTCCACCACCGACGCCAACCAGACCTGCATCCGGGTCATGCTGCGCGACCACACGGCTCGGACGCTCGCCCGCGTCACGCGCGAGATCGGGGCCTTTCTGAAGTCCCACGCCCACGGCAATCCTGCCTATTCCAAAGTCACCGTCAGCTACATGGGGGGGATGGCGGGGCTGTACGCGGCGGCCAACGACGTCCTGTACCGGGTGACGATGGCGAACATCGGGATGGTACTGGGATGCGTGTTCATTTTCTGCACGGCGCTGTTTGGGTCGTGGCTGGCCGGGCTGCTGTTCGTGTTTTCCTGCGTACTGGCCAACTTCACCGCGTTTATCTACATGTATCTCTGCGGTATCCAGCTCACGGTCGATTTGGTACCGGCAATCTCGCTGGCTATCGGCCTCGGTATCGACTACGGCATTTCGACTGTCTCTTGCATCCAGGCCGAGGTGGCGGCGGGCCATCAACTGGAGGACGCAATAAGCCTGGCGCTCAGGAGCGCCGGCGGGAGCGTGCTGAGTACCTTTTGCGTGATGATTGGCGGGATTGTGCCATGGGTGTTGTCGCCCGCCCAGTTCCACCATCACATGGCTGTGCTGCTGACGGTCCTGCTGGCGGCTAATGTGCTGGCCGGAGTCGGCATCGTCCCCGCGTTCATCGCCTGGGCCAGGCCCGGTTTCGTCATGCGCCATGAGTGGGGAACGCGGGGAGATTCTCGCCCCGTATGATCGCCGCAAGCCGGCCGCGGACAGGCGATCTTAGGGCCGGTTGCGGGAGGAAGTTAAACCGGCGGCGCCGCGCACCCTCATTTTGAACGCTGCAAGTCAGCTTCCATTCCCAAAATCTCCCGGCCGGGAGAACGTGCTGGATGGAACCGGCCAAGCTGTTTTCTTGCCCCCGAGCCTGCTAGGTTTGCGCTTGTACGGTTGTCCGCCGCCGCGCGGCGGCCGATTTCTCTCCGCCACTGGAAACGGAGGTCGCTATGGAATCTTCCTATGACCGCGCCAGCGAGGATGTCGGCAACATCGTCGCGCTGGAGCATGTCAACGTCACCGTGCCCGATCCCAATCTGGCCACGATTTTTTATGTGAGCGGTTTGGGACTGACGCGCGATCCCTACCTGATGACCGGTCCGCGCAACATGTGGGTCAACGTCGGCCGCAGCCAGTTTCACCTGCCGACCAACAAACCCCAGGTGCTGCGCGGATGCACCGGATTGGTCATACCTGACCGCGCCTCGCTGCTGAAGCGGCTCAACAAGGTACGCAAAAATCTCGACGGCACCGCGTTCGACTTCCACGAAGACGAAACCTTCGTCGAGGCAATCTGTCCCTGGGGCAACCGTATCCGATGCCACGAACCGTCGCCGCGTTTGGGCCCCGTGTCGTTGGGGATGCCTTATGTCGAGTTCGACGTGCCGGCGGGCACCGCCGACGGCATCGCGCGCTTTTATAATGACATCATGGGAGTCCGCGCCGTTGCGGCCGACGAACCTGCCGGCCGCTGCACGCGGGTATGCGCCGGCGTGGGCCAGAACCTGCTGTTTCGCGAAACCGACCGCCCGATTCCCGACTACGACGGCCATCATATCGCCATCTACGTGGCGGATTTCTCGGGTCCGTACAGACGGCTGCTGGAACGCGGGCTCATCTTCGAGGAAAGCAACCGCTACCAGTACCGCTTCAAGGAGATCGTCGATCCGCAGGGCGGCAAAGCGCTGTTCACGATCGAGCATGAAGTGCGCAGCATGACTTCACCGATGTTCATGCGGCCGCTGGTCAACCGCGATCCCAACCAGAACATAATGCGCTATAACCCCGGCCACGACGCGTGGACCTGGGGTATGGCGCAGGACGACTGAGGCCGCGCCGCCGCTTGTCTCAGGTGCGCGCGCGCCGCTATTGAGCTCAACCGGGAGGATCGATCATGGCTCTGATTCCATACGCCGACGAGAACAATCCGTCGCAGGCTCTGCTCGACGCGCTCAAACGGGCGCCGATTACATTGAACGTCACCCGTATGATCGCCAACTCGCACAAGGCGCAAAAAGCGCTGGCCGGGTTCGGCGACATGATCATGCGCGGCGAACTCGACCCCAAACTGCGCGAACTGGCCATCCTGCGCACCGCCCGCGCCTGCGGCTCCAATTACGAATGGCTGCATCACGTCGTCGTCGGCAAAGGGGTCGGCGTGACCCAGGAGCAGATCGACAATATCGAGACCCCCGGCGCGAAGTGTTTTGACGAAACCGAAAGTCTGATTGTCCGCCTTGCTGGCGAGCTGGCGAAAAACGTCAAGGCCAGCCGCGAGACGGTGCTGGCGCTCAACCAGAAGCTGGGACCGTCCGTGCTGGTGGAGTTGATCATGGTATGCGGATTTTACGGCGGCCTTGCACGCCTGCTCGAAAGCACCGAGGTCGAACCCGACGATTTCGCCGGCAAGGTCGACGTCTTCAAGGCCAGCCAGCGCAGCGGCTGAGCGCGATTCCCTCACGCCGGCCGTACGCGCCAGATACGAGGCCGGAAGTCTGTGCGGCACAGGCTTGCGGCCCCGTGCCTCCGACTTTATACATTGGCGGCGCACCTTTTCACTTTGTCATCCCTGCACGGGCGCTGCGCCGCCGCGGTCGGGATGACAACAGTGAAAGAATTTCCGCAATTATAGAAACTCCTTTCCGCGGCGGAATTGCCGGCCGCGGTGCTTGAGGCCGCGATGATTGTCTCGCCAAATCGCCCTCAGTTAGGCTGGCTTTTACGAGCTGAGGCTCGAGGAGGAGTTCCGATCCGATGTCCAAGTCCAATCCGGAAGCGGCCGCCGATCGCGCCAGACCGCGCGAGCCCTGGATAATCCGCACCTATGCGGGCTTCGGCGACGCCGTCCAGGCCAATCGCCGCTTCCACGAAAACCTCAAGCAGGGGCAGCGTGGACTGTCGATCGCGTTCGACCTGCCGACCCAGAACGGCTTCGACTGCGACGCGCCGATTGCGCGCGGCGAGGTCGGCAAAGCCGGCGTATCGATTTCCCATTGGCAGGACATGGACGCGCTGTTTGCGGGAATCGATCTGGGCGCAATCAACACCTCGATGACCATCAACGCCACCGCGCCGTGGCTGCTGGCCTTGTACCTGGTGGTGGCGGAAAAGCGCGGGGTGGCGTGGGACAAGCTGCGCGGCACCACCCAGAACGACCTGCTCAAGGAATACGTCGCGCGCGGCACCTCGATCTTTCAGCCTGAAGTCTCGCTGCGGCTGTCCACGGAGCTGATTCGCTTCTGTGTCGAACGCGTTCCCAACTGGAATCCGATCAATTGCTGCGGCTACCACTACATGGAAAGCGGCGCCGGGCCGGCCGAGGAAATCGGCTACGCCTTCGGCAACGCGCTGATGATCCTGGACGAATTGCGGCCGCAGCTTAAGCCTGACGCCTTCGAGCAGACCGTACGGCGCATCTCGTTCTTCATCAACAGCGGTATCGAGCTGGTGCCAGAGATTTGCAAGGTCCGCGCCTACTTCAAGCTCTGGCGCGAGTTGTGCGCGGCCGAATACGGTATTGGCGAGGTTGCCTTTCGCGCCGGATGCCAGGTGCGGTCATTGACCCTGACCGAACAGCAGCCCGAGCTGAACATCATCCGCATCGCTTACCAGGCCTTGCCCGTAGTAATTTCGGCCAACGCCCGCGTCAACGCGCTGCAGCTGCCCGGGTTTCGCGAAGCGATGGGTCTGCCCGACCAGTCCGAGCAGCTTCTGAGCCTGCGCACGCAGCAGATCCTGATGCATGAAACGGAGCTGTCGCGCTACGGCGACATCTTCGAGGGCAGCCATGTAATCGAAGCGCAAACCGCGCAAACTGCCGCACGCGCGCGGGAAATCGCGATGCAACTGCGGCAGGCCGGCTACAAGCGTGCGATCGAAATTATCAGCGCTCAGCTCACCCGCCGCCTCGCCGAACGGCAGGCGATGCTGGAGACGGGCGCGATTACGCAGGTCGGAGTCAATGCCTTCACCGGCGAGATTGGGCTCATCGGCGGCGAGCCGGCCGACGAAGATTCCGCTGCGCAGGCGGCCGCCGAGGCTGCGCGAATCAGCGCACTTCAGCGCTGGCGGAGCCGCCGCGATAACGCCGCAGTGGCGCGCGCGCGTGAACTGCTCGAGCAAGCCGCCGCCGGCGATATCTCGCAGGTGATGGAGGCCACCCTCGAACTGGCCCGCGCCGGCGGCACGGTCGGGGAATGGACCCTTTCGATGGAACGCGCCACGCGCGGACGCTATACGCCGCCGGTGCTCGACAGCGCCGGCGCGGTGCATCCGCTGCGCGTGCCCAAGGCGGACCGGCCGATCCGAATCGCGCTGGGCAAAGCCGGGCTGGACGGACATGTCAATGCCATCAAGCTGCTCGCCCACGCATGCCGTCAGGCGGGGATGGAAGTGATCATCGGTGGCTTCAAACAAACGCCGGCGCAACTGGTTGAAGCGGCGCTGGAAGAGGACGCGGAAATTCTCGGCGTCAGCAGCATGGCGGGCGCGCACATGACGATCGCGGCGGAAATTCTCGCGCTGCTGCGCGAGCGCAACGCGCCGCACATCGCGCTCATCATGGGCGGCATAATTCCCGAACGCGACCGCGCCGCGCTGACCCGGCTGGGAGTCAAGGCGATCTTCACGCCGCGCGATTCGAAACTGCACGATATCGTCGCGCAACTGATCACAGTGGCGCAGCGCCAGGTGGAGCGGTAAAATGTACGATTGCCCGTCAATGCAGTTGCGGATTTTCCTTGCGGCGCTCGCTCTTGGTCTGCTGACCATTGGCCCGGCCTGCGGTCCGAGCCGGGCCGCTGAAGCGCGGCCCTGGTTATGCCGCGACAAACCGGTGTTTTCCACTCCCGGCCCGTCGCGGATGGAACTGGTGAGCCGCAGCGCCCGCAGATGGCAGGTGTTCCTGATGCAATTCGATCCGTCCGGGGGGCATGACGGCTTTACCATCACCAATTCGTACGAACTCGGGCCTGGAAGGCGCCAGGCAACTGAAAATCTGGCCGCGGGACGATTCTTCGCCGTGGCTTTGTTCAACTCCGGCGGCCACTGGATCTGTCCCGCACCCGCGCAGGACAAACGCGCTCCCGGCACCGTCGCCGGGCTGTGCTACGGTGCCAATGAAGGCGATTGCGACGTATCGCTGACCGTGACCTCCGCGCATTGACCAGCCCGCAACAGCCGGCCACGCAATGAGATCGCTTTCGATACCGTCACAGGGCCGGGCTGGACAGCGGCTCCTTTAGCTTTGGTGTGGAAAGAAGCGCCACCTTGAGGGAGCCAGTGGCATCGCGCGTTGCTGTCTTTGCGCCAGCTTCGGACATTTTGCGGGCCCAGCCGCGTCAATTCCGAACTGGAGAGGAAGCGACACTCTTGGTATAGGCCGATCAGGCTGGCGCGAAGGGGGGCCTCCGCTCGATTCCGACTCGAAGAAAATCCCGTACGGCGCCGTATTTCCTGGCCATTTTCGCCGCGATTGCTCTCCTGTTGCTTTCGACAGCCGCACCTGCCGGTGACGTCAACGCGGACATGCTGGCCGGTCAGGTGGGGTTCAATCTGAACCTGCCCAACCTGACCGACGCCACCGGCCTGTTTTTTCCGCTCGCGGTCGCGATTGACCGCAGCGTGACTCCGCCGCGGCTTTATGTGGCCGACCAGAGCAACAATCGCATTCTGGGCTGGAACAATGCGCAATCATTCGCCAACGGAGCGGCGGCCAACCTGGTAATCGGGGAGACCAACTTCTTCAACGTGATACCGCCCGCCAGCAACGGGCCAAGACCATGTCCGACTCCTTCCGCCTCCAATCTTTGTTTCCCCTCCGGAGTGGCTGTGGACAGCCACGGAAACCTTTATGTAGCCGATACTTCCTACAATCGCGTGCTTGAATATGACGCCCCGATTGCAACCGCGGCCGTTGCCGACCGCGTTTTCGGCCAAAAGGGTTCCTTCACCGCGGCCGACTGCAACCGCAATCTTATCACAGCCGATTCACTATGTGGTCCCGTCAGGGTGGCGCTCGATGCCAGCGACAATCTCTACGTGAGCGACGCCGGCAACAACCGGGTCCTCGAGTACAACTCGCCGCTGACCAGCGGCGGCACCGCGGATTTGGTATTCGGTCAGGCTGGCAGCTTCACGACCGGCACCTGCAACAAGGGTGGCCTGAGCGCCTCGTCCCTGTGCGCGCCCACCGGAGTCCAAATTGATTCCGCCGGCAACGTATATATCGCCGACACGGCGAATAATCGGGTTCTGCAATATAACCAGCCGTTGGTTTCCGGAAACGTAATCGCCGACGTGGTTTTGGGCCAGACCGGTTTCACCGGCGCCACTTGCAACCTGGGATCCACCCCCACCGCCGCCACCCTCTGTCAGCCGGCTGACGCGGCAACCGACTCAAGCGGGAATGTCTACGTATCCGACCCCGGCAACTCGCGCGTGCTGCAGTACAAGACGCCGCTGAGCAACGGCAAGAGCGCGGCGCTGGTATTCGGTCAGGGCGGCAATTTTACCCTGGGCCAATGCAACACCGGCGCCTCGGTGAAGTCAACCACGCTATGCGGCGCAAGCGGACTCGCAACCGATTCCGCCGGCAATCTGTTTGTAGGCGACACCGGCAACAGCCGTGTCCTTGAGTTCGTCCCGCCCTTCGCCAACACTCCCTCACCCGCGCGCGAGGCCGGTCAATCCGATTTCCTGCACGCATTCGCCAATCGGGTCGACGCCAGCGGTATCAATATCGCCTCCTCCACGGCGATCGATCTCAGCGTCTCGCCGCATCGGCTTTATGTCGCCGACACCGGCAACAATCGCGTTTTGGCGTGGGCCAATATCGCTTCTGCTTTCTCCCACCTGCCGGCCGATCTGATAATCGGACAACCCGACGCTTTGTCCGCCTCGTGCGGCAACGGCTCCCTGCTGTGCGCTCCCAACGGGGTCGCGGTCGACGCGGCCGGCAATCTTTACGTTGCCGACACCAACAACAATCGTCTGCTGGTGTACAATTCCCCCTTCACCACTGATGTCGTCGCGGATGTAAATCTCACTGTCATCAGTCCCACCGGCGCGGCGTTCGACGCCAGCGGCAACCTCTACGTGACCGCCATGAGACAAAATCGCGTATTGGTGTTCAAGCCTCCCTTGAGCACCGGCAAGCTGCCCGACATCACCATCGCCCCGGCGTGCGGTGTGAACCTGGTCACCTCCACCACCACCGCAACCAGCCTCTGCGGACCGCATTCGGTGGCGCTGGATGCCGCGGGACATATGTACGTGGCCGACATGGGCGATAACCGGGTGCTGGAATACGACAACCCTCTCGTCTCGGGAACGACGCCCAAGCGTGTTTTCGGTCAGAACGGCAGTTTCACCTCCGCCGTTTGCGGCGCCGGAACGACCGGAATGTGTCTGCCGATGGGAGTTGCGGTGGACCCAAGCGGCGATTTGTTCGTGGCGGACAGCGGCAACAGCCGCATCCTCGAGTTCAACGCACCGCTGCTCAACCCGGCTGCGACACTGGTGTTCGGGCAAAGCGGCAATTTCATGTCGAACATTCCCAACCAACCTGGCGTTGCCCGCAACAGTCTGTGGCTGATGCTCAACGAGGTGGTGCAACCGGCCTCGGCAGGCGGTCCTTACGGTTATGGCGGCGGCGCGGTAACCACCGACGAGGTTGGCAACCTCTACGCGGCGGATAACGGCAACAGCCGGATCCTGGAGTTCACCGGACCCTTTCCCACTTCGACCCTCAGTCCCACGCCCAGCAAAACACCGACCCCGACCGGTACGCCAACCTCGACCCGCACCCGGACCGCAACCCCCAAACCGACCCGAACCCCCACCCGCACCCCGACTCCAACCGCCACCGGCACCATGACCCCCACTCAGACCGCCACCGGAACCCGGACGCCGACCAAAACGCCCACGCCCACGCGGACCCCGACCAAAACCCCGACTGCTACTGCAACCAGGACCCC
>JAJPJA010000072.1 GCA_021324455.1 Pseudomonadota bacterium
GGACCCCGACCAAAACCCCGACTGCTACTGCAACCAGGACCCCAAGCCCAACCCCGACTCAGACGGCAACCGCAACTCAGAGCGCAACCGCAACCCCGACCCAAACCCCAACTCCAACTCAAACACCGACCAATACTCCAACCGCCACCGCCACCGCGACTCCAACTCCGACCAGAACGCCAACCCATACACCGACACGGACGCCGACCAGAACTCCCACTCATACGCCGACCCGGACTCCCTCACCCACCCGCACTCCCAGTCCAACGCCGACGCCCAACGGCCCGTTTATCAGCGCGATTCCCAAAACAATCGTCGCCGGCACCAGTTTTTCCATCACCGGACTGCGCTTCACCAAGGGTTCGGTGGTGAATTTCTTCGTCGCGACGGCAACCGGCGCGGTGAATTTCGGGCCGCTGACGCCGGCTTCCTTCAGCCCCACGACACTGCTGGTGCCGGTGCCCTCCACGATCTCGCTGGGACAGGGAGTGGTCGCGGTGCAGGTGGTCAACACCGACCGAGGCTTTGCCGCGTCCAACTCGCTAACCGCGCAACTGTTCGGCTCGACCGCTGCGGGATTCCCCAACCTGACCGGAATCAACGGCGTGGGACTGGCGGCTACCAGCATCAATCCCAGTTTTGCCACCGATAATGTCGAAACGCTGGTGCCCCAGGGGAAATCAGTGGTGCTCAACGGCAATGGCTTTGACGTGACTCATGGGATCGCAGTGGACCTTTTCTGCGCCTGTCCCGGAGGCAAGGTCGGACCGTTCTTCCTCAACCCCGGAAACCCCGGACTCAAATCAACTTCGATCAGCTTCGTGCTGCCCTCCTCGGGCGAAAACGCACCGGCTACCGGACCGGGTTCGTTCGTGGTTTCCAACAGAGGCAGCAGCGGAAGTTTCAGCAAGAAGAGCAACGCGGTATCGGTGCCGATTGGACAATTGATCTCGGTGGCGTCGGTCACTCAGAGCGGCTCGACGATCACAGTCAACGGCACCGGATTCTCGATCCTGACCGTGATCAACCTGTTCAACACCCAGGCGGGCGGAACCGTCAATCTGGGCGGACTCGGACCCGACGGCAAGCCGAAAATTCCGCTGACCCTGATTAATTCAGACCGCTTTACTTTCAGCCGGCCGGCCGCCGCCGTTCCGGGCAACGCTTACGTGCAGGCGCTCAATCCGCCCTTCGTTCCGTTCACCAGTTCAGGCAGCGACCCGGGCGGCACCTTCACCATCAAGTAAAGGGACCCTGCGCCGTTGCCGAGTACTTGAGGTACGGTGTGGCAATCTCTCTGCCAATCGTTTCGACCTGGCCGGCGTACTCGTCGGGTCCGGCCAGCGGTGACAGCACGAACTTGTTCAGCCCGACCTTGATGTACTCCTCGATGCGCTGGCGGATATCGTCGGGCGTGCCGAATGCGCCGCGGCTGATAAACTGCTCGCCCAAACCGCCGAACGGCCGCAGATACCTGGGCACTTCCTCCAGCGCCTGCTGGCGCGAGGAGGCCAGACGGCAAAAAATGATGATTCCCGATTCGATGCGGGCGTTGGCGCGGCCGAACTGCGCCGCATAGCGCCGGATGCCGGCCCAGCACCTGGCGTACTCTTCGGGCGTCTGCAGCGACGGAAAATAGCCGTCGGCAAAGCGCGCTGTGCGCCGCAGCGCCCCGTCCGCGGTGCCTCCAACCCACAGATCGATCGTGCCGAAATCGTTGTTCTGACGCACCTGCGGCCGCGGTTCGATGGTCACGTTATCGAAATTGTAAAACCGTCCATGAAAGCTGGCGCGCGGCTGGCGCCAGAGAGTGCGCAGCACTTGGATTGCCTCGTCCAGGCGTGCGCCGCGCGACTGCGTCGCAATCCCGCAGGCGGCGTATTCGGCCAGATTGGCGCCCGTCCCGACCGCCATCACGATGCGCCCGTTGGACAGATAGTCCAGCGTCGCGAAAGCCTTGGCCACCAGCAGCGGATGGCGCAAGTTGAGCAGCAAGACGCTGGGCCCCAGCTTGATTCGGCTGGTCCGCGACGCCAGCAGCGACAACACCGCAACCACGTCCAAATCGGGCGTACGCGGCATGATCTGGTCGGCCAGCCAGAACGAATCCACGCCCCATTCCTCGGCCTTTTCCGCTACTTTGATAATCGTCGCCGGTTTGGGCACTCCCATGCTCCACAGGCCAAACCCGACACCAACTTTGATGCGCGCGTCCATGCCTGGAGCGCTAACACATTTGCGATGACTCTGGCTACGGGTTGGTCGAACAGGGTCAGCCCTTCAACCTGGCGCGTATTCCGCCTAAGATATTGCCTGCCCCCTTTATAAAGAGAAAAGCTGCGAGGCTTACCGATACGCTTCAACGATCAGCAAATCTTATCCGCCAGCGTCCGTGAACCGCGCGATGCCGCCTGAAAGGTCCGCGGAGCTGCTCGCCCGGCATCAATCTCTCATCCAGCGCCTGTACGATTCATCGCAAGCCGCGCGATGGGGATTGTCTTCAGCGCAGTTCGTCGATGCGCTCCGGCAAACTCTGGACCGGCGCCCGGACACGGCGCAAAACGATATTGAGGATTTTCTCAAATCGCTGCGCGCCGGCGACCTGGCGCTCGCTGCGGCTTGCCGTCTGGGCCTCGACGCGGCGTGGAGCGAGTTCATCGACCGCTATCGCGCGGCGCTCCACGGCGCCGCGCGCGCCATCGTGCGCGACGACGTCCGTGCCGGTGAGCTGGCGGATTCGCTTTACGCCGATCTTTTCGGTCTGGAAATCCGCGCGGGAATGCGCCGCTCGCTGCTCCAGTACTACGACGGCCGCAGCTCGCTGATGACCTGGCTGCATGCGGTGCTCGCGCGCCGCGCTATCGACGGTTTTCGGCGCGAACGCCGCCTGGCTTCAATCGAGGACTGCCCGCCCGTCTCCGAGCCGGCCTCCGCCACCGATCCGCCCGATCCCGATCGCCTTCGTTATCTGTCGCTCCTGCGCGAGGCCCTTGAAAGCGCTGTGCGCGAACTGACGCCCAGGGACCGCTTGCGGCTCAGCTATTACTACCTGGAAGATCTGACTCTCAAACAGATTGGACTGCTCCTGGACGAGCATGAGTCCAGCGTCTCGCGCCGCCTCAACCGTTCGCGCAAGATGCTGCGCCGGCGGGTGGAAGGCAACCTGCGCCGGATCCAGCGGCTGAGCGAGGACCAGATCCGGCTGTGTTATGATTACGCCGCGCAGGAATGGCCTTTCGACCTCACGGCGGCGCTGACCGCACCCCAACGGAGCCGATTATGATGCAACAAAAACATCCGCAACCGTTCAAAGTCTGAGAGAGATTTTCCGTTGCCGCGAAGCTCCAAACCGGATTCGACCTTCGACCGCGTGCTCGAACGCGGACTTCAAGCCGGCCGCGCTCGGCAGGCCGCGGACTGCCCCGCCGAAACCGATATTGCCGCTTACTGCGACCGCTCATCGAACGCCGCGCAGCGCGCCGCTCTCGAAGCTCATTTCGCCGGCTGCGCGCGATGCCAAACCACCCTGGCTGCAATCGCACGCGCGCGCACCGAACGCGACGGGACTGCGGCCCGCCGCACCGCTGCGCATCGATGGCCGCTTTACACCGCGATTGCCGCCGCTTTGGCCGGCATCTGCGTAGCCGCCGGGCTGATCGCCGTGCGCGGACACCCGGTCATGCCGCAGACCAATTCCGCCCTGACCTCCGGGCGTCAGCCGAAACCGATGGCCCGAAACCAGGGCGCTTCGGCGCAGATCGCGCTGAACGGAAGCAGACCCGCCGCCGAGTCCGCAAACGCGGCGTCGGCGGTTCCGATGGCCGATCAGGCCGCGGCCGCGCGCAGCATGGCGCAAGCCGAACCGGAGTCGGCACAATCGCAACGCGGTGAACTCCTACCTTTACCCGCCGCGCCAGCATCGCCGTCCGCCAAACGCGCCTTGGTCCCGCATTCGGCCTCGAAGTCCGGCGCGTTCGGCTTCGGAGCCGCCGCCCCGATTGAGCGCAATCTCGCGCCGCCCATAATCGCGATCAGCGCGCCCGACGGGGTCGTGCGATGGCGGGTGGACGCCGACGGATCTATCGAGCGCCGCCAAGCCGACGGCTCATGGCGGCGCGAGCGCAGCGGCGTCAGGGCCGTTCTGCGCGCGGGCGCGGCCCCTTCCTCCGATACATGCTGGGTCGTCGGCAATGGCGGGACGATCCTGCGCACGACCGGCGGCGCTCGCTGGCGGGCAATCAATCCTCCCACCGCCGACGACCTGGTCGCGGTGGCCGCCGCCGATGCCAGCAGCGCAACCGTAACCGCGGCCGACGGCCGGCGCTTTCACACCGATGACGGCGGCCGCACCTGGCATCCGGCCGACTGACCATTCGCGGTAAAATGAGTCCGCGCCGGGATAGGCGGGCGGCGGCGTTTTGTTGTACCTTTGCCAGCACAATGGAAAACGACGTCCTCAATCTGCAACGGATGCGGCAGGAACGCTATGTTCGGCTGCTCGCTGAGATGGACCGGCGCGGGGTGGGCGCGGCGCTGCTTATAATCCCCGGCAACGTCGCTTATGCCGCCGGCGCCCGCGGCGTTATGGCCGACGGCGACCGCGCCGGCTACGAGCGCAACGTCGTAATCGCGGTCAAGGGCCAATCCGCGCCGCATCTCTTTACCGCCTATCCCGAAGGCGCTCCGCCCGAACTGCCCGCCGACCATATCCATCCGCCGCTCTATCCCGATCTCGCCGACGGCGTCGGCGCGATGATCAACATGCTGCGCGAGATTGCCGGATCGCGCCTTGAGGACGGCGTCGCCATCGACGAGTACACGGCGGCGATGTACACGGCTGTTCCGCGCCTGCTCTCCGATGTGCGCGTCGCCGACGCTTCGCCGATGCTCCACGCGGTGCGGCTGTGCAAGAGCGCCGACGAGATCGAATGCATCCGGCGCGCCCAGCGCATCAACGAACTCGCCATGTACGACGTGCAGTCGCAGGCGCGTCCGGGTGTGCGGCAGAACGAGTTGATGGGCCTGTTCCTGCGCCGCATCTTCGAGCTTGGGGCCACCGCGAACGTGGTCGATCCGATCTGGCAGCCGATGGCGCCGGCGCTCAACTGGGGACCTCACACGGTCAACGGCGATATCGCGTTTCCGCTGACCTCCACCGATCGGATTCTGCGCGACGGCGACGTGTTGTGGGTCGATACCGGCATCGTCTATCAGGGCTACGCGTCGGACTTCGGACGCACCTGGCTGGTGAGCCATAGACCAAAGCCCACCGCGCGCCAGCGCGATCAGTACAAGCGCTGGCGCGATATACGCGACGCGGTGCTCGAAGGGGTCAAGCCGGGCGCCACCGGCCGCTCGCTGACCCGCGCCGCCGCGGCGGCCCCCGGCGGCCGCAAGCCCTGGATGCAGCATCTCTACCTGATCCACGGCATCGGCACCGACAGCGCCGAGATGCCGCTGATTGGCTCCAATCTGGGCGAAGAGTTCGACGAGTCGATCGTGCTGGGTCCCGGGATGGTTCTGGTGCTGGAGCCCGCGGTTTGGGACGAGGGGCACGCCGGCTACCGCGCCGAAGTAATCGCCGCCGTGACCGGCAACGGCTATCGCGAGCTGACTGACTATTCCTATTTTCCCTACGAGTGATTGGCGATGACCCAACCATACAAGGCGCGCAACCCGGGCACGATGGCGCACGAGTTCGGCGGCACGATCGATTTCGAGCGGATGCGCCGGGATCGGCGCCAACGATGCCTGGCCGGGATGGAACGCAATCAACTGGACTTGCTGCTCATCGGACGCGACGGCAATGGACGTTATCTCTCGGGCGCGCGGCGCTTATGGATGGGCGGCGGCCACGGCTTCGGTCCCTCCTGCGTGCTGGTGCGGGAAAGCGGCGAAGTGTTTCTGCTTTCCACCTGGGATGACGGCATACCGTCCGAAATCCCGCTCGATCACCTCTATGCGCTGTCCTTCAGTCCGATGGCAACCATCGAGCGGCTCAAACAGATCACGCCGCTGGCAAAAGCGCGGCGCATCGGCGTCGATTCGATGAGCCCGCTGTTCGAAGGTTTGCTCAGGGCCGCGGCGCCCAACGCCGAATTGGTCGACGGCGAGGCCGTCTTGCGCGCCGCGCGCCGCATCAAAACCGCCGACGAAATCCAATGCATCCGCACCGCCTGCGCCATCGCCGAAGCCGCGCTCAGCGCCTGCATCGACGCGCTGCGCCCGGGCATTTTTGAAACCGAGCTGCTGGGCGTCTTCGAGCAGCGCATGTCGGCGTTCAACGTCACCGCGCCCGCGGTCGAGGGGACTTTCTGCGCCACCCCGCGCACCGCAGCCGGTTCCCATATTCCGCCGCTGCGCCAACTGCCGACCCAGTATGCAATCAACGAGGGCGAACTGGTCGCGCTGAGCAGCGGCGTGCTCTACGCGGGATACGAGGGCAGTGCCGGCCGCACCTGGCCATGCCTAGGATCCGGCAGCGAAATCAAGCCCGCTCAGCGCGAGCTTTACCAACGATGGCGCCGTCTGTGGGACGCGATGCGCGCGCAGTTGCGGCCTGGCAACCACGGCGCCGCGCTGCGCAAGGCCTACGAGGACACCGGCGAGCCGCTGCCGCCATTCCCAATCGCCAACGGCGCCGGCATAGGATGGGAACCGCCGCTGATCGGCACCGCTTTGGGTCCGCAGGCTGATGCGCGCGAGGTGTTCGAACCCGGCATGGTGCTGTCGGTCGGCGGCTATGTATGGCAGCCGGGCGTGGGCGGCTATTTGGGCCGCGAGATGGTCGCAATCACGGACCACGGCTGCGAGACGCTCACGGCGTTGGGCCACGGCCCGCTGGCCGAGTAGATTGCCCGAGCGCGCATTTTCTTGCGTCCAACCCGGCGCAAAATGCGTGATGTACGGCACGGCATATCTGTAAATGCTGAAGTGCGGCGCGCCCGGGGATCACGCTCCAAACCGATTTGACTGCCGCTCAACATATTTGTTAGCGATATAGTAATTGGCGACCGCCGGACCGCTCTGCCCCGCTTTCTCCGGCCTTCGCCGCTATCTTGCACCGCAAACAAGGAGACCTATCGTGAAAGTCGGCTATGTACCCGTTGTGACCGCAGTTGATGATTCGAAATCCGACCTTCAGTTATACAACGAGGCGATGGCGCTGGCGGACATGGCGGAACCGTTGGGCTTCGATTCGCTGTGGAGCCTCGAGCATCATTTCACCGGCTATTCGATGATCCCCAATCCGGTGCAGTTCCTGACCTATTACGCGGCCCGCACGCGCACCATCCGTTTGGGAACCGCAGTGATCGTGCTGCCGTGGCATGACCCGGTGCGCGTGGCCGAGGAGATCGCGCTGCTCGACGTGATGTCGGGCGGCCGCACCATCTTCGGCTTCGGCCGCGGCGCCGGCTCCGTCGAGTACGACGGCTTGCGCGTCCCGATGGAAGAATCGCGCGACCGCTTCGCCGAAATCGCCAGCATCGTGCGCCTGGCGCTGACGCAAAAACGTTTCTCCTATGACGGCAAATTCTACCAGATCCCGGAAACGTCAATCCGCCCGCAGCCGATCTCGAATCCGGTCGAGCGCTTCTTCGCCTCCTCGGTCAGCCCTGAATCGGCGGAACTGATGGCGCGGATGGGATTCGGGATGATGATCATCGGGCAGAAGGATTGGGAATCCGCCGCGGTTGACATTCAGCATTACCGCGCCACCGCCGCCGCCTGCGGCCATCCGGTGCGCCCGGTGATGGCGCTGGCGAACGTGATCGTCGCCGACGATCCGTCGGAAGCGCGCGACCTCGCCCGCACGCATCTGCGGGTTTACATGAAGACCATCGACGACCATTATCGCTTCTCCGACGGGCATCTGTCCGGGCTCAAGGGCTATGAGTTCTACGCCAAGGTCGCCAAGACGTACAGTAAGGTTGTGCCCGGCGTTGACGGCGGACAGGCGCCCAAACCCGCCGACCCGGCGAAAAAGAAGCCCGCGGCCGGAGACCTTAACGTCACCGGCACCCCCGCCCAGGCGCTGGAGAAGCTGCGTTACATTCATCAGCTGACCGGCGCCAGCGATTTCCTGGGCCAGTTCTGCGTGGGCGGGCTGCCGTTCGACAAGACCCAACGCAGCATCAAACTCTTTGCGGAGAAGATTGCGCCGGTGCTAAAAAATGACCCGGCCTTCGCCCCGCGTATCGACGACCAGCGCGCGGCGGCGGGCGCGCAGGCCTGAGTCAAAGCGAGCGGGTGTGGGATGGCGGCGTATCAGAACATCATCTATGAAATAGCAGCCGACAAGGTTCTTCGCGTCACCTTGAATCGTCCCGAGCGGATGAACGCGATGTCGCCCCAGCTGCTGGCCGAACTCGACCAGGCCATGGACGAGTTCGAACAGGACCCCGCGCTCAGTGTGATGATAATCCGCGGCGCGGGACGCACCTTCTGCACCGGCTACGACCTGGGCGTGGATCAGAAGCGCGGCAGCGGTTCGCGCATCATGCGCGATCGGATCGCGATGCAGGGGCTGGTCACGCGTTGGATGCGGCTGTGGGCGCTGCCCAAACCCACCATCGCGCAGGTCCACGGCCATTGCATCGCCGGCGGCACCGAGCTGGCCGGCCATTGCGATTTGGTATTCGCCGCCGAAGACGCCAGCTTCGGCAATCAGCCCGGCCGCACGATGGGTATTCTGCCCACGATGTCGATGTGGCCCACCCTGATGGGCCCGCGGCGCACCAAGGAACTGTTCTTCACCGGCGATCCGTTCAGTGCCAGACAGGCGCTGGAATGGGGCCTGGTCAACCGTGTCTTCCCCCGCGATCGGCTCGATCACGAGACGCTGGAGTACGCGCGGCGCGTCGCGATGGTATCGGTCGAATTGCTGATGCTGCACAAGGCGGCCGTCAATCGTTTTCTGGAAGTGACCGCAATCCGCGCCGCCGAGCAGTCCGCCGCCGACCTCGACGTGATCGCGCACGAAACCGACACCGTCCGCAACTGGATGCGGATGATCAAAGACAAGGGATTGAAGGCGGCGCTGGAAGCGCGCGACGGCCCGTTCCGCAAATGACCCGCCCCAAAACCCGATCCGCCATCAGTCAGTACGAAATGGCCGCCGAATCCGAACCGCGCGACGCAACCAAACGCCTGACCCAGGACGAGCGCCGCGAACGCTCGGAAAGCCGGATGCTGGCCGCCGCCGTCGAATTGTTCGGCCGCCAGGGCAGCGGCCGCACCACGCTGGTGGAAATCGGCAAAGTTGCCGGCTACACGCATGGACTGGTCGGGCATCGATTCGGATCCAAAAGCGGGCTGGTCCGCCGCCTGATCAAGAATCTCCAGCGCGATTTCACCCGCCGCCAACTGACCGAAATCACCGAGCGCAGCCGCGGCCTCGAAGCGCTGCTCGAAGTGGTGAGAAGCAGCCTCAAGCTGATGGCGGAAGGCACCACCAGCGCGCGCGTCATCCGCGCGCTGACGGTTCTGGCCGGCGAGGCCCTCGGTCCGGTGCCGGAAATCCTGAGCGACGTCATCACGCTCAATCGCAATTTCAAAACGGTCCTGCGGCGGCTGGTCGAACAAGGCATCGAAGCCGGAGAGATTCGCCCTGACGCTCATCCCGCCGAGCAGGCGGCGATGATTCTCGGGATGCTGCGCGGGATCGAAATCCAATGGTGCCAGGATCCGAACAGCATCCCGCTCGACGCCATGATCAACGAGGTCACCGCCTCGCTGAGAAAGAGTCTGCACAACCGCTAGGCGGTTTTTGGCGCCGGCGATTGGCAACATAAAAACGGAGCGCACGTCTATGCGTCTGGCCGACAAAATCGCTTTGATTACCGGAGGAGGACGCGGCGTCGGCCGCGTGATCGCGCTGACCTTTGCACGTGAAGGCGCCGACGTGGCCATCTGCGCCCGCACCGAAAGCGAACTTAAGAGCACCGCAGCTGAAGTCGAGAAGCTCGGCCGCCGCTGCTGGTGGGGGCGGTGCGACGTGACCGTCAACCAGCAGGTCAAAGGCTTCGTGCAGGACGCGCTGCGCCATTTCGGCCGCATCGACGTGCTGGTCAACAATGCGGGCGGCGGCGACGTCGCGCGCTATGCGCGCGTGGGCGACGCGGATGACGCGTGGTGGTTCGACAATATCGCACTCAACCTGCACAGCACCTTCTTCTTCTGCCGCGCGATACTGCCCCACATGATCGAACGGCGCTACGGCAGAATCGTCAATATCTCGTCGATCGCGGGACTGCGCGGACTGCCCCACATGGCCAGCTACGCGGCCGCCAAGCATGGCGTGGAGGGATTGTCGCGATCGATCGCGCTGGAATGCGGCAAGCTGGGAGTCACCTGCAATTCAATCTGCCCGGGTTCGGTGCGCGCGGGATGGACCGTCAGCGAAGGCGGCGCCGGCAAAGCCGCCAAAGCCGCCGGCATGACGATGGAGGAATACACCGCCGCCACCGCCAAGGCGCATACCACGGGCA
Source organism: Pseudomonadota bacterium (assembly GCA_021324455.1). GTDB lineage: Bacteria > Desulfobacterota > Binatia > Binatales > Binataceae > JAJPJA01. The sequence continues at coordinate 10,491 of JAJPJA010000072.1, forward strand.
AAATCGTCGAGCCCGAGGAAATCGCCGACCTCGCCGTGTTCCTGGCCAGCGATCTGAGCCGCACCACTACCGGCCAGTCGATCCTGATGGGCTTTGCGTAAGTACGTTGGCCGGTCGATCGGGGCGCTGTTCTATCGCCGCTCGCGAGTCTCATCCCCATAGTCTGCGCGCTTCCCGCGAAAGCCCGCCGAATTGTAAAGACGAGTGCCGCGTTTAACGAGCAGGCCAGGCGCAGCGCATGCAGTGAGCAGCATCTCAGCAGGTCGAGGATCAACGCTCAAAAGGCGCCCGAGGTCAGCGGCGTCAGCGCCCGTTCCAGAGATTCGCGTAAACAGATCCAGCTCGACCGCGGCAAACAGTATTTTCGATCTCATGAAGCCGGTCGCGCTCTCCATCAGCGGCGATACGGGCTTGGGGGCCTTGCTTCTCTTGTTTGGCTGTTTCCATGAGCATACTTCGCGGTGAATTCGCCGATCGGATCGGCACAGCCTCGGCCAGTGGCCGATCGCGTTGGGCAGGGCCAGCCGCCGCTTAAATCCGTGCCAACGCCGCCTGCTCGTCGAGCTTGCGCCTGACGGTATCCTCGTCCGCCGACGGCACTCCCAGCACCACGCGATCGACCCCCGCGGCCTCGAAGCTGTCCAGCCGCGCGCGGTCGGCGCGGAACCAGAGCACGGTCACTTCGATCGATTTCGGATCGCGTCCGAGCGCGGCCGCGCGCCGGCGCACGTCTTGGACACCGGCCAGCAGCTCGGGCACGCGCATAATCGTCGGCATCCATCCATCGTACAGCTCCGCCACGCGCTGGCGCGCCAGCGGCGTATGACCGCCGAAGAAAATCGGCGGCCACGGCTTCTGCACCGGTTTGGGATAGGACCACACCGGGTCGAAGTTGACGAACTTGCCGTGATATTCCGGCGCATCCTCGCTCCACAGCTTTTTCATCGCGTCCATGCGCTCGCGCAGCAGCTTGTAACGCGTTTGGAACGCGGTGCCGTGATTCTCCATCTCCTCGACGTTCCATCCCGCGCCGATACCGAAGATGAAGCGGCCGTTGGAGATCAGATCGAGGCTGGCGACGCGCTTGGCCAGCACGATCGGATCGTGCTCCACGACCAGGCATATCGCCGTACCGAGCCTGATCCGCCTGGTCACCGCGGCCGCGGCCGCAAGTCCGACCAACGGGTCGGCGATATGGAGATAATCCCGCGGCAGCTCTCCGCCTGCCGGATAAGGCGTGCGCCGCGTGACCGGGATGTGGGTGTGTTCGGGCAGCCACAACGACTCGAATCCGCGCTCCTCGACCGCCCGCGCCAGCCGGTCCGCGCGCATCGTGTATTCGGTAGGGAAATGCAAAATTCCGTATTTCATAAAACGCCATCCCCCGGCGGCGTCATACTGTGCGCCCGGCAGGCTCATGCGCGCAAGCAGAGCAGTCAGGCCGACAACCGTTTTTCGCCGCATTCGGCAAAGCGCTTCAGCTTGAGTCCTCGCCGGCGTTCGCAACGATTGGAAGAGGCTGGCTTTGGAACCAAGGATTCCACTCGAGCGGTTTGAGAATTTCCGGCTGCGGTTTTCTCGCGTTCGATTGCGCTCCTTTAGACCGCAGCGCACGGCTTCGGAAGTCTTTTGCAGCGTGCTATCCGGCCAACCATAAGACGTTGACAATTGTGCAGGCGCACAATTAATATCCTGGTATATGGGCAATAGCGGCAGCGCCCGCGCTGACGCGGCCTCATCCATAGGCCGCAATCTCCAGCGCACCAGAAGCAGGATTCTTGCCGCCGCTCTGGCTGAGTTCGTGGCCCGCGGATTCGACGGCGCCCGCACCAGGGCAATCGCGCGCCGCGCCGGCGTGCACGAGTGGATGGTGTTCTACTGCTTCAAGTCCAAGCGCAACCTCTACCGTGAAGTTCTGCGCGGGCAACTGGCCCAGCGCACCCGTCTTTTGACCGAGATGCCGGAGGATTTTCCCGCCGCAGTCGAGACCGCTTTCAAAAGCTTCGCGCGCAACCGCGACATTATCCGGCTGTTTCAATGGGAGGCGCTGACCGCGCGCAAAGGCGATTTGATCGCCGCCGACGAGCGGCGCGACGCCTTTCGCCAGGGGTCCGCGTGGATGCAATCCCTGCAGCGCAAGGGTCTGCTGCCCGCCAACCTGGACCTGGTGCTGTTCCGTTTGGCGCTGGTGGCGTTGGGCTCATTTCCTTTTGCCTATCCGCAACTGATCGAACTTGCCGCCGGTGTGCAGCCGACTGACCCGCGTTTCCAGCAGCGATGGACCGCGGTGCTGCGATGGTTCATCGAACGGGCTTTGGCCGACCCGGCGCGGGGGTTGGCGCCCCAAGGCGATATTCTTGGGCGCACAGCTCCCGCCAGAGGCAAGGCGGAATCATGAAAGCCCGCTGGCGCCGTCTGGCTGTTGTGCTGGGGCTGATCTGCGCCGGCGCCGCCTTCTATTATTTGGGCGGCAAATACCTGTGGCCCGCGCCCGACCGCAACATTATTGAGACCGTGGGCATTATCGAAGCTCCCGAAGTCAACGTCAGCAGCCGCATCGCGGGAAGAATCGTGTCGCTGCCGCTGCTCGAGGGCGATTTGGTTGAAGCAGGACAGGTAGTGTGCCAAATCGAGGATGTCGATATTCGCAACCAGTTGGCGCGGGCGCGCGCCGATCTGGCCAACGCCCGCGCCGAACTGGCCGACGCCCAACGCACGCTGCGCCGCTATCAGACGCTGCTGGCGGAAAAAGTCATTGCGGCGCAGACGCGCGACGACGCCGCAACCCGTGTCGATAAGGATCAAGCCGCGGTGCAGGCCGCGCAGGCCAACGTTCGGTTTTACCAGGACCAGTTGAACGACACCCAGATCCGCTCGCCCATCTCCGGCGTGGTGGTGAGCAAGAACCTTGAAGCCGGCGAATGGGTCAACCCCGGCACCGCGATCCTGACCATCGACGATCTGTCGACCATCTGGGCGCGCGTCGATCTGCAGGAGACCGAGTTGGGCTTCATACACGTCGGCTCGCCGGCGCAGGTCAGCCTGCCGACCCGGCCGCCCACCGTGGTCTCGGGCCAGGTGATGGCGATAGGACAGGAAGGGCAATTCGCCACCGAAACCGACGTGCTCCGCGGGCGCCAGGATATCCGCACGTTTTACGTCAAGGTGCGATTGCTTCAGTCCGGCGGCGCGGCCAAGCCCGGGATGACCGCGGAAGTAACCTTCAGGCGACCCGATGCCGTCGAGCTCAGCAGCGATTGAAACGCGCGAATTGACCAGGCGGTTCGGCGCTTTCACTGCCGTCGATGGCGTCAGTTTCACGGTCGGCCAGGGCGAGCTGTTTGGTCTGCTCGGCCCCAACGGCGCCGGCAAAACCACGCTCATCCGTATGCTCACGACTCTGATCCGGCCCAGCTCCGGCCAGGCCTTCGTGGCGGGCCACGACGTGGTCCACGCCGCGCGCCGCGTGCGCGAATCGATCGGCGTGGTGCCGCAGGCGCTCACGTCCGATTTGGAACTCACCGCCTGGCAGAATTTGGACATTTACGGCGAGTTTTACGGGCTGCCGCGCGCGGCGCGGCGCAAACGCGCGGAGCATCTGCTGGAAATGGTCGGGCTGCGCGATCGCGCGGGCGACATGGTCGCGACTTATTCGGGCGGGATGCGCCGGCGGCTGGAAATCGCGCGCGGACTGGTTCATTCGCCGCTGGTTTTGTTTCTCGACGAGCCCACCATCGGTCTGGATCCGCAGGGGCGCCGCGCGGTGTGGGACCTGCTCGTGCAACTGCGCAGCGAAAGCGGCCTGACCATCTCGCTGACCACCCATTACATGGATGAGGCCGAGAAGCTGTGCGATCGCATCGCCATAATCGACGGCGGCAAGATTGCCGCGATCGGCACCACGCAGGAACTCAAGGCGATGGTCAAGGGCGCCGACCGCATCCGGGTTGAAGTAGCCGGCGACGCGGCGCCCGCCGCCGCCGCTTTGCGCGCACAGCCCTACGTGCAGGAAATCACCGCCGACCAGGGCGCGATCGTAATCGCCGCGTCCGACGGCGCGCATGCGATACCCAAAATAATCGAACGCCTGGAAAGCGCCGGCGCCGCGATCCGCTCCGTGAGCATCGAACGCGTCTCGCTCGAGGACGTCTTCATCAGCTTCACCGGACGCCATCTGCGCGAAGAACCCGGCGGGCCCGCCGCCCCCATCCGCGATCCGCTGTTCGCCGCCGCGCAGCGCCGAGGATAAGCGATGAAAAAGTCATGGGCCATAATGCGCCGCGACCTGATCAAGCTGTCCAAAACGCCCGCGCTGATTGTCACCAGCATCGTGATGCCGGTGCTGTTCCTGCTCATCTTCGGCAATTCGCTCGAGGGCCAGCTTAAGCATCTGCCGCTGGTCATCGTGAACCAGGACCACGGGCCGTACGCCTTGCGCGTGATGGAGAAGATGCAGGCGCTGGCGGCGGGGCCCAGAACCATCAACATCGCCTACATGGACAATCCCGGCCGCGCGATCGAGCAGGTCAGAAACGGCCGCTATAAAGCCGCCCTGATCATACCGCCCGATTTCAGCCGCGACATCACGGTCGGACGCATCGCCGAGCTCGGTCTGTTCGCCGACAACATCGACAGCATCAGCAGCACCGCGCTGCAGGCGCTGATTGCTCAGGCCACGGCGGCGCTGCGCGGCGGGTTTGTCACCGCGCGCGAGCCCAAGCTCAATCAGATCGTGCTGCGGCCCACCAATCTGTTCGTCACCGTGGATTACGACCGGTCGCTGATCCCGGGCGTGATCGTGATGGCGCTGTTCATGGGCTCGATGACCTCGGGCGTCTTCAACTGGATCATGGATCGCTTCTCGGGCGTAACCGAGGCGTACCTGGTGACGCCGCTGTCGCCGTGGAACATCGCCGGCGGCATCCTGGCCAGCAGCGTGGTCGCGACCACGCTGGAGGCCATCGTCGTTCTGATCGCGGGACTCGCGCTGACCGGCGGCGGGCTGACCGGCGGACCGGCCGCGATAGCGATGTTGTGCGGGGTAATTGTTCTGACTGGAACGGGCCTGCTGGCGATGATGTTCGCGATGTACAGCCGGGCCAGCAATCCGCGCCTGATCGGAGGCCCGGCGGGCTTTCTCAACGTAATCCTGTTCTTTCCCAGCGGCGCCATTTACCCGGTCGAAAGCCTGCCGCCGTGGCTGCGCGCGTTCACCCGCTGGAATCCGGAAACTCACGCCATCAGCGCGCTCAAGTCGGTGATGTTCAAGGGCGCCAACTTCGCCGCGATCTCCAGCGATATCGCCTTCTTGTCGATCTTCACCGCGATAATGCTGGTGCTGGCCGGCGCGACGCTGAAACGCTCGCTGTAGAAATCTCGCGCCTCACTCAATCAGAGCAGAGTGCCCTGGCGGTTGCGGCCCAGATGGTTGTAGGCGCGGGCGGTCGCGATACGCCCTTTTGCCGTCCGCGCGATGAACCCCTCCTGCAGCAGGTAGGGTTCGTATACTTCTTCGATGGTGTCGCGCTCTTCGCCGATAGCCGCCGCCAGGCTCTCGACGCCGACCGGGCCGCCGTCGAACTTGTCGATGATGGCCGACAGAATCGCGCGATCCATCTGGTCGAAGCCGCACTGGTCGATATCAAGCAGCTCCAGGCATTCGAGCGCCACTTGCGAAGTTACTTTGGCGGCTTGCGTGACCTGGGCGAAGTCGCGCACCCGCCGCAGCATCCGATTCGCGATGCGCGGGGTGCCGCGCGCGCGCGACGCCATCTGGGCCGCCGCGTCCGCGTCGATCTGAATCTTCAGCAGATGGGCCGACCGCCGGATGATCTCGGCCAACTCGCCGCGGTTGTAAAATTCCAGATGGAAATGCTGGCCGAAGCGGTCGCGCAGCGGCGAACTCAGCATCCCCGATCGCGTGGTCGCGCCGATCAGCGTAAACGGCTTGACCGCCAGCGGCATCGCGCGCGCTCCCGGGCCCTTGCCGACCACGATGTTAAGCTGAAAGTCCTCCATCGCGGGGTACAGCACTTCCTCGACCGGCCGCGCCAGCCGATGGATTTCGTCGATAAACAGCACGTCGCCGTCCTGCAGATCGACCACCAGCGCCGCTAAATCGCCGGCGCGCTCGATCGCCGGCCCCGAAGTCTGACGGAAGTTGACGCCCAATTCGCGCGCGATGATGTGCGCCAGCGACGTCTTGCCCAACCCCGGCGGCCCCGACAGCAGCACATGGTCGAGCACGTCGCCGCGCGCGCGCGTGGCCTGGATCGACATGCCGAGGATTTTCTTCAGCCGCTCCTGACCGACGAAATCGCCCAGCCTGCGCGGACGCAGCGACAGATCGAGCTTCTGCTCTTCTTCGATCTCGACCGCGGCGGTCAATGCGGAGCGTTTGCGCCTGGAGCTTGACTGGTTGTCATCGTTCACTGGCCAGCACCGCCAATGCTTTGCGGATCACGTGCTCCAAGCCCGTCTCCTGCGCACCGTCCTCGGGCATCACCGAATCCACCGCGCGCCTGGCCTCGACCGGTTTGTATCCCAGGTTGACCAGCGCCGATACCGCGTCATCCAGCATCCCGTCCGCGGCTGACGCGGGCGCGGACGGCATCGGCGCGATCAGCTTGAGGTCCGCCGCCTTGTCGCGCAGTTCGCGCACGATTCGCTCGGCCACCCGGGTGCCGATCCCCGGCACCGCGTCGAGCCGGGGAACATCCTCGCGTCCGATCGCGGCCACCAGCTCGTCAGGCGACATGTTGGACAGGATGCCGAGGGCGAGCTTGGGTCCGACATGCTGCACCTGCATCAGCAGGTCGAAGGCGCGCTTTTCCCCCGCGCTGATGAAGCCATAAAGCTGCCACGAATCCTCGCGGATGACCTGGCGCACTTCGAGCATCACGGGGCTGCCCGCGGCCGGCAGCCGGTAATAGGTGCTGAGCGGGATGGCAACCTCGTAGCCGACGCCGGCGGTTTCGATAATGACGCGGCCGGGCTCGCGCACCTGCAGTCTGCCGTTAAGCGTCGCAATCATAGACGCGCTCCGCTTGCCCGATACGCGCGCGAGGCGGGCTGCGGAAATCGGGCCATGCTCAGATGGCACAGCGCAATCGCCAGCGCGTCGGCGGCGTCGTCAGCCAGCGGCGTTGTCTCATCCAGCGACAACGCGCGCCGCACCATGAACTTGACCTGGCTCTTGTCGGCCCGTCCATGGCCGGCGACGGTGAGTTTGACGTGCGCAGGCGCGTATTCGAACAGTTGGATTTGGCATGACGCGGCGGCCAGCAGCGCCATCGCGCGGGCCTCGCCCAGGCGAAACGCGCTCTGGACGTTGGCGGCGACGAAGCTGCGCTCCAGGCTCATCGCGTCGGGCGCATGCTGCGCAATCAGCTCGCACAGCCGCTGGTAAATGGTATTCAGCCTGTCGGGATAGGACGCGCGGGCATGGGGACGGATTACGCCCGCCGCGATATGCTCCAACGCGCCGCCACGTCCCTGGATTACACCGAACCCGGTCACCACGCTGCCCGGGTCCACGCCAATCACCCGCATCCGCCCACCTCCCCTCCGCTCGCATCAACGTGCGCGGCGAGCAGAGCTGTGCCGCTCAGGCGGCCGAGATATGCGCCAGCTCGTCGGCGTCGATATCGAAATTGGCGGACACGCTCTGGATGTCGTCGTGATCCTCCAATTCCTCGACCAGTTTCAGCACCTGTTCCGCGGTATGCCCCGAGACGCGCACGGTATTCTCGGGCGCCAGCGTCACCTCGCCGCCGGCAATCGGGATACCGGCCTTTTCCAGCGCGTCGCGCACCGCCTGGTAATTTTCCGGCGCGGTGGTGATCTGAAAGCTCTCGGGATCGTCCGAGGCCATGTCCTCCGCGCCCGCCTCCAGCGCCAGGTCGAACAGCTTCTCCTCGTCCACCTTGCCCTTGTCGACGCTGATAATACCCTTTTTCTTGAACATCCAGCCTACGCATCCGCTCTCGCCCAGGTTCCCGCCGTGGCGACCGAACAGGTAACGGATTTCGGCCACGGTGCGGTTGCGGTTGTCGGTGAGCGCTTCGGCGATAATCGCGACGCCGCCGGGTCCGTAGCCCTCGTAGATGGCGGTTTCGAGTTGCGCGCCGCCCAGCTCTCCGGTTCCCTTCTTGATCGCCCGATCGATATTGTCGTTGGGCATCGACTGGGCTTTGGCTGCGGCTACCGCCGTACGCAGGCGCGGATTGGCTTTAATGTCGCCGCCGCCGAGCCGGGCGGCGATTGTGATCTCCTTGATCAGCTTGGTAAAGAGCTTGCCGCGCTTGGCGTCGGTGGCCGCCTTTTTGTGTTTGATGGAACTCCACTTGGAATGGCCTGACATGGTCGGTTAAGCCTTTGCGAATTTGCAACCGTTTTACGATACCATAACCTGCCGCCCGGCGGGAGCAAGCCGCCCGCCAGATATGGACAAGCGTGGCGCAAATGTGTGGAGAGAATGAAAACCGCGATTTCTATTGTGCTCTGCTCAACGGCGCTGGCCTGCGCCGGATGTTTCCAACCGGCCGCCTCCAGGCCCATCCAAGAGCCGTCAAAAAACAGCATCCCGGCCCCCTACGACGAGGTCTGGGACGCCACCCTCCAGGTGGTCAAAAACAACCAACTCAAGCTCCAAGCGCAGGATCCCGTGCACGGTATCGTAGAGGCTCAGGGCCGCCATTTTACGCTTGAAGATGCCGACTGCGGGATGCTTGGTACGCCGCTGGGCAAACAGCCGGCCCAACCGACCCAGGAAGCAACTACGGTGTTTAATTTTTATCTGAAACCTGACGGCCCCGAGGCTACCAATCTGTCAATCCAGGCGACGTTTTCCACCCCGGGCAGAGTCCCGTTCCATCCCACCGCCAATATCGACTGCGTATCCAAGGGCCGCCAGGAGGCGTTGTTGCTTAAGCAGATTAAAGAAGCGGCGGCGCAGCAGCGGCGGCCGGTATTCAAAACGCCGGACGCGCAGTAGGCGGTTTGCGGCGCAAAACGTTTACTTTTTCTTCGCTGCGTCAACCGGCCTTTTGGCGTCATGCGGCGGGCAAGCCCGCCGCCGACAGCTCCGCTCGCCGCTGTTTTCGCTCTCGGCTAATCTATCCTCATGAACCCGCAACGAGTCTGCGTTTACTGCGCTTCAAGCCGGCAATGCGATCCCGTTTACCATGACGCCGCGCGTGAATTGGGCGTCGAACTCGCCGCCAACAATGTCACCATCGTGTATGGCGGCGGACTGGTCGGTTCGATGGGCGCGCTGGCCAACGCTGCCCTGGCGCACGGCGGGAAAGTGATCGGAATCCTGCCGCAGTTCATGTACGACCTGGAATGGGGTCATAACGGACTGTCCGAGCTGCTTATCGTCAACGACATTCACGAACGCAAGCGGCGGATGATCTCGGACGTTGACGCGGTAATCGCGCTGCCCGGCGGATGCGGCACGCTGGAAGAATTGTTCGAGGCGATCACGTGGAAACGGCTGGGGCTGTACGCGGGGCCCATCGTGATGGTGAACACGCGCGGCTTCTTCGCTCCGTGCGTGGAGCTGCTCAACCGCTGCATCGCGGAGCGATTCATGGATCCGCGCCACGCCGCGATGTGGACGCTGGTCGACCGGCCCTCGCAGGTCTTGGAGGCCATTCGCAGCGCTCCGCCATGGCGCCGCGACAATCGCGCGTTCGCGGCCCTGTGACAACTCGGCTGCGCGGCGCCCCGCCCTACCCCGCCGCAATCCCCAATCGCCGCATGTTCGCCGTAATCACTCCCGTGCGCGCGTACGACTTGGCGCAATCCGCCGTCGACGGCCCCCGCATGCTGCCCTCCATGTAGGCCAGTCCCGGGCATCGCGAACACGACGCCACGTGGGCGCATCCGGAACACACCGGCAGGTCGCGCGTGCGGATCGAGCGCACCTCTTCGAGCTGCGGCGAATACCGCCATATGTCGATAAATCGCTGCGTGCGCACGTTGCCGCTGGGCAGCGGGAACTGTACGCACGGATAGACGTCGCCGTACGGCGAGATGTAGCAGGCGCTGTGGCCGGCGCTGCACGCAATCCCGTCCATCGCATCTTCGTCGGCGGGCGGCGGCGGCGTGCAGTATTCCTCCACGTTGTTTCCCACCACAGCCGGGTCGCGCATCACCTGGCGCAGATCCTCGCGCCGGATGTTGAGCGCCAGCAGGGAGCGGTCGCCGCGGATGTGCGGTGTGATAGTGGGATCGATAGTGAAGGTCGCGCCGAGTTCGGCCGCCAGTTCGCGCACGCCGGGATAGTCGCCCCGGTTCAGGCGCATCAGCACATTGGCGACCGTCACCTTGAGTCCCTGCGACACCAAAAAACGGATGGCCGCGATGGTGCGCGCCAGCGATCCGGGCGCCCTGGTGATCGCGTCGTGGGTCTCCGCTCGATGGGAGTATACGCTGATCTGAACGCTGTCCACCCCCAGTTCGCGGATCAGCGCCGCTTCGCACTCGCGGATGAGGATGCCGTTGGTCTTGAGCTTGACGTTGAAGGCGAGTTGGCGCGCGCGCCGCACAATGTCGAACAGGTCGCGGCGCAACAGCGGTTCGCCGCCGCTCAGGGTCAAAAAAAAGACGCCGGCATCGGCCAGTTGCGGCAGCAGCGCGTCGATCTCGCCAAAGCTCATCTCGCCCTGGTCGTCATGGTCGAGATAGCAATGGACGCAGCGCTCGTTGCAGCGCCAGGTCAGGTCGAGATGCACGCCCAGCGGCACGCCCAGCGCGATCGCCTTGGCGTTGATCTCCGCCATCAATGAACCCATGGTGTTACCCGTCCCTTTGACTCGTCGCCCGGCCTGTTACACTTCACCCGGCCCATACGCCATCGGGCCTTTTGCCCGTCGCACGCCTGTTGTCCTCGTCAGCCGTTAATGTCATCCCGGGCGCAGCGAGGGGTCAATGCGAAGCGATTCTCTCCGCCCTGTGCCGGGGTTGCCAGGCAAATCGCTGCGCGTTGATTCCTCACTGGCGTGCGGAATGACAAAAGGCGGCCGGCGTCAGCGATGGGGCTCATCCGCGATCTTCAAAATCCCATGCTGCGCCAGTTCCTCCACCAGCTCCAAAGCATCCCGGTACGCGGTCTCCGAATCGACTTCGAAATTCGCCACGATCTCGCGCTCCACGATATCGCGCAGCGGGGTGGCGCCGTCGGCGGCCTTCCAGATGACGCTGGCGGTCTGGTTGAGCGAAAACAGCGTGGAGTCCCAAGTGGACATGATCATCATCTCCCCGCCCAGCATCCGCGCCGCCACGCTCTTGCTGCGGCTGATGTACTTGTCATTGCCCTGATTCATGACACCAGATCCCACACTTCCGGTTTGGCTTCGAAACTCAACTCGAAAACGGGAACCCGGGCGAGGAAATCGCATACGGTGGCGAACAGCGCGTCGGCCAGCGCGGCGTCCCGGGCGAAGAACAGCACATCGCGCAGGATGCGGGCGGCGGCCCGCGGCGCGTCCACGGGAGCGACCTCGCTGCGCCCGGCTTTGCGCAGGAAGTATAGCGCCCCAATCGGCGCGGCGATATCTTCACCGGCGATTCCCAGCTCGCCCGCGAACGGAGTGCCGAAGGCGCGGTAGCCGCCGTCGATGCCGCGCACATAGGATATTTCGTCCGTCAGCAGGATAGCGTCGGGCGGCGCGAGGCGTGAAATCGTGGTCTTGCCGGCGCCGGAGACGCCGCTGAACAGAACCGCGCGTCCGTTGCGGACGGCGCTGGCCGAATGCAGCAGAAAGCCGCCCCCGCGGGCCAGCATCAGGCTGTGGATAATCCGCATCACGGCGTCGATCGCGTACGGATACGCCGCCTGCCGCACGGCCCCGCGTCCCGACACCGGATCCCATCGGGCGGTAAAATCCCCCCGCCGCATCATCCAGCATCCGCCTTCGAAGCTGACTTGGAGGTCGTCGTCTGGGCCAGCGGCGGGCGCGGTCAACTCCACCTCGATCCGGACGGCTGAGTGGGCCGATGGCGTTGCCGCAAACGCGCCGTACCGCGCGCGCAGCATCGCGATGAACTCATCGCTGCCGCAATGTATCGATATGGGCAGCTTGCCAATCGTGACTGTGAGCTGGCTGGTCAAGATGTTATCGGCGCGCCGCCTTCTGTTTCTGTCACCCCGAGCGCAGCGGGGGGTCAATGCCAGGCGATTCCTCTCCGAGCATCCCAACCGAACTCAGTTGGCTGAAGGTCCGGCGCCACTTCAGCACGATTGTGCGGGCCAGCTCCGAACGCCGAATAACAAAGGCAAGCGCCCTCCGCCCGGAAGAAGGCCGGCCCACCGGCATGCTGACCAGTTCGCTCCCCCGCACCCGCAAAATTTCCGTCACGACTCCAATCACGTCCGCGACGTCAACCGGCGGATCGCAATGAGGCAGCGCATCACCTCGCGTGATCAGCCTGCCGTTCTCGCTTCGGAGAACACGATGCACAAACAGGCGGCGCTCAGCTTTGAACAGGACAACGTCGGGATAATCCGGCTCTTCGGTCCCCTGGCAACTGATTGATACGATATCTCCCGGCCAGATTGCCGGCAGCATACTCGTTCCGCCAACCCGGATGCGCACCTCCGCACCCGCCCGCAAGGTATTTCGCAGCGCTTCACCCCCTGAGCCGCCAACCAGGAGATCTCCGAACGGAGCACAGCCGATCAGGAATTCTTGCGATTCTGATGACACGACCCCTGGGTGCTCTGAACTTTGCCGCACGTCAGAGCCATCGTCTCGAAAATCTTTTCATGCCGGAACGACGGCTTCTGGTACGGCTTTTTTGAGGAGCTGCCGCCTGCCTGCTGTCCGATCTGCTGTTCTTTATCCATGGCTTATAATCCCGACTGGGAAGCTTGAGTTGCACAACCTCCTGTCCCGCTGCCCGTACTCCCGTTTCCCGCACAGCTTTGGTTCGCCAGCGGTGAAAAATAAACCTGCGATCCGCTCGGGGTGGTCACGTTGTTGTCAATGACAATTCCACTGGTGCCGCCGGCCTCCAAAGCGGTCGATGAGGTCGACTTTGAGCTCCCAAAACCGCTTGCGCTGGTTACATTGAAAGACATGATGCAGCCCATTCCGCTGGGACAGGTTACAGGAGCAGCCGTTTTGTTGTCGGCCTGAACGCTGAGAAAAGCCCAGTCGTTGGTGCCATCGAAAAACTCGGTAACGGGAGAACAATTTGTAGCACCCGCGGCGAGCGCTGGTCCGGTTGTGGCCGCACCAAGCGAGTTGGTCGTCAGCGGCAGCTGGTAGAGGGTAGGAATTGTGCCTCCCGTATCAGGGCCGCATACATATAAACTACCCGTTGCGTTGCCGCTATTGAAATAGTTGTTATCGAAAGAGCCGGCGAAAGCAATAACGTCCGGGGAACCGCCGCTCACACTGCTCCCGCCCAACGTCCGCTCCGTGCCGGCGCTGGACCCGGAAAAAGTATTGGTCAACTGATAGGTTGCGGAGAAGCATTGATGCGCCGAGCCGTTGTTGCAAGACGAACTGTTGTCGGTTTGAACGAAAACATAGACTCGACCCGCGGTGGAGTCGACCAGCGGCGGAGCCGTAATTCCGGTTGAATTGGAGGTAGTAGCTAAAGTCGCGGACCCTACTATGTTTTGCGAGCCGCCCCCGGTAGAAGCGCCGCCCCCCGGGATGTGATACAACTTGCCGCCTGAAGAGCCGACGAAGACATTACCTGAAGAGAAATCATAAACCGGACTGGTCAGAAGAGCAGTAGTGCTGGGATCGATTTGCTGAGGCCAACCCGAGCTCAAACCCCCGCCCGTGATTTCCTGCGGCGTTCCGGATACAAAAATGTGGATGAATTTGTGCAGCTTACCCGCATTATCCCCCACATAAAGGACGTCGTTGGCGTAGTCATAAAATGGAGCCGAATTCGTGTCGTTGGGGCTGCCGTTGAAAACCATTCTCGTCATGCATGGCGCGGCACAGCTTCGATAACTGGGCGGCATCACGTTGTTGCCCGCAGTATCCATCTGTACGAGGCTCGAGTTCTTTGCCCACTTCAGAATTACCAGGCTGGCAACGCTGCTCGCACTCTGGACAAAGGCTATCTGCGACCCGTCGCCGGAAAGCACCACAGAGGTGGTGATTGAACTGGCGTCGCCGGTCATGCTGCCTTGAGGATATGCCGTATTATACTGCCAATATATAAGCGGAACGGTGTTGGGACTGGTACAGCCCGAGTAAAGATTATCGTACGCGACGATCGTCGGCTGCGAATTACTACCGCTCAAGCCTGTGTTAAAGACAACAAAATCAGGGGTCGTGGCATTGTCGCAATTCGCAGCCGCGGTACTGAAGGAAAATTTCGCCGGAAAGACCCCGGCTCCGACTGTCGCGCCGTTCCCCATGTTCATGCTCCAATCCCGCTTAAGCCGGGTCTTATGCTTTTTAAGCGGCCCTGAATGGGCAAGCTGCACCGCCAGCGCGTCCAACGACTGCATCTGTGCGATGCTGGAGCTCATTGTCGATTGGCGTTGGCGCCACAGTTTCTGCATCCAATATCTTGGATTAAGCTCCAAAGCTTTTTCCTGCCGGAGGGTGGCCGGTTTGGAGAAGATCAGATGGTGATGACTCCAGTCATAGGGGATTCCCTGGGCCTGGGCGGCAGGCCCCGGAGCTGTCGCGAGCAACACGGCGGTTATGAGTTTGGCAATCGTCGTCATCGCAACGTCAGCCCCCGTTACATCGGATGTTGTTTACGTCGCCTTCAGTCGCACCGATGGCCCAGAACCCTAGCCTAAAGCGCATAAGAGCGCAAGGAAATTCAAAAAGAACCAAGCCAGCTTAGAGTTGGTCGGCTCGGGCAGTCAGTTTTTCAGTGTGCGGCAAGTTTAACGTTATATTGTGAGTTGTGATGAAAGTTCGGCGGGTTAGTATAAAAAAGATAAGATTCGGCTTGTGTTTTGCTTCCGATTTGCCAGACAGACTGGGCTTGTTACCGAAGGTCCGCGGATCAGGGTGAAGGCGGCAGCACCATCGTCGGTGAACGCCCCGATACGGCGCCGCAAGCGTCCACGTAATCCATGCGGTAGTACAGCCCGCCCAGTGAGCGGTCCATAAAAAGCTGGCAGCCGCGGGTGCATTCAATGCCCGTGAATGAAGCCGGGAGCGACTCCTGGTATATGTAGCTGTAGTGCAGGATAGCCCGATGCGCGGGCGCAAGCGCCGGCGCCGCACAAGGCAATCGCTCCGCGCTGATTTGCCTCGGTCCGCTTGCGCCGCCGAGCTCCGGCCGCCCGGCATGACCGTTGCGCAGCGCTCCCGGTTTATCCAACGAGGGGGCGGCCACCGCGACGGATTTGAGAATCTCGCCCGCAGCCGGAAACAGGTAGACCAGGGTCTCGCCGGCGTCCAACGTAGCACGCTCTCCGCCACGGTTCGAAACGACGTCGGTCGCGATACCGTCGTACGCGATACGGTAGCGAACGGCGGGGCTGCCGGTGCGATACGGAGTAAAATCCACCGCGACAGTGCGCGGCCAGTCGTTGCCGTTGACGATCATCAGCATCCGCCCGCCCAACCCCTGGCGCGCCGCGGTCACGATGTTTCTGCCGTAGGCCGGCGAACTCAGCGCCCGCCCCAGCACATAGGGCGCCAGCGTTTTGGTCAGTGGACTGGCCGCAAACGCCATCGCGCGCCAGTTCTCGCGTACCGCCGGGTCTGTGGCCAGTGGACTGGCGCCGGTCTGCAGCGTGGTGCCCAGCGGCGCCTTGACCCGCGCGGCCAGGTTGCGCGGCGGCTCGAACTGGTACAGCCGCACGCCCGCGCCGCCCAGCGCGGCCGCCGTCATGATCGTCGAGGTCGTCGCCGGTCCGGCCAGGCCCGGCGTCTGCAGCCGGTCGGCTGGTGGAGTGTAGTAGGCCGCGCCGGGCGTCTGTTTGACGTACATGAAGCTGGAGATGCCGGCCAGAAAGAGCTGCGGCCGATCCAGCAGCATCAACGGCTGACGCTGGTAGAACAGCTCGCGCATCCAGTAGTTGAACTCCTGCACGCCGCCCGACCACGGGTAGGTATGCCGCAGATTGAACGAATCCCAATAATGCGACGCGTAATCGCTGATACCACCGCGGCCCATCCAGTTGCCCTGCACCACGGCCGGCGCGATGCCCAGGACCGGCCAACTGATCGGCACCGACCGCGCCGCCGTATGGATCCATCCGGTGATGTCGGTGAGCGCGGAATTGGGTACCGGCGGGATACACGGATGCGCGGGGCATCCGCCGATGTTGCCGGCCCACCATAGGAATTCCAGGTTGGGATCGTTGCGTGCGGTAAAGGTTCCGCTGAGCGGTCCGGCGGGCCTGAACGCGAAGGAATCGGGGCCGATATCGGTCGCCGTGAACATCTGGCCCGGCGGCGTGTTGAGGCTCCGATGCAGCGAATGGTCCAAAGCGAAGCGGACGCCGGAGGGGAAGCGTTTGGGCGTCACGGGATTGTGCGGCCATCTCACCCTGCACTTCATCCCGCAGCATGAGATGGCCGTGAAGCTGGCGGGCGCGCCGACCTTGCCGGGCGGTTTGGGCGTTGCGCCCCACATCATACTGGCCTCGTCCACCATGTCGGCGCCGATAGCAACGCCGGTGGACGCCATCAGGGTCATCGCATACTGTACGGCATATTTTCCATACGGCCAGTTCAGGGTCCACCACGCCTCGCCGCCGATGTTGCGCGCGACGTCGTCGCCGGTGCCGAAGATATGGAAGCCGTGGTCGCGGGCGAAGAGCCAGTCGGGCGCCGCGGAGTTATACAGCGATCGCATCCAGGCGCGGTAATCGGCGCGCAGGTCGCGCGGATTGAGGTAAAAGCCGCGCGACAGGGTGTTGACGCCGGCGCGTCTGACCTCGGCCGTCAGAACCGGATCGGCGCGCAAGTCCGCGGGCTGCAGTACGAAGGGCGCGACCACGAACAGCGACCGGCCGCGCCGGTAAGCGCCCAGCATGCGGCCGTCGCCGGCGAAATGCGGAATCCCGTCGGCGTTGCGCACCCATACGCGGACCGCGGTGCTTTTGCCGCCGTCAGCCAGCGTGATAACCGCGAATCCAGGCCGCCGCGCCGTCAGCATACCGGCCGCCGATACCGCCGCGACGGCGCCGTCGCTTGAGGTATAGAGCGGCGCCGCACACGCGCCGCTGCTGCCGTCGGTGAACAGCCGCCGGCAGGTCAGCGCCAGGCGGCGGCCGGGACGCAGGTAAACATGCAGATAATTCGCCGCGATATCCATCAGCGTGCGGCCGTTTTCGATATCGACCACACGCTCGTAGGCGCCGCGCCAGTTGTAGTATGACTTGTTCTCGCGATGCGCGGGCGGCCAGAAGTCGGAATGCATCGCGACGTACAATTCGTGGCGGCCGTTGGTAAACCGGGTCGTATCCAGGCGCATCGTGACGGCGGCGGAATGGCGGCCCAGGTTGTCGGTCCACGCGCTCGCGAGTATCTCGCCGTCGATATAGCCCAGCCATAGGGCGGGATAGTAGCGAGTGTCGGTGGCGGAGAAGGAAAGCGTCAGCGTGCCGCTCAAGGTGGAGGGCAACGCGGGTCCCGCGATCTTCATCGAGTTGCCGCGATTGCGGATGGTGAACGCGCGATCCGCGGCGGCGACCACCTGGCCGAAGCTGTCGCGCGCGATGGCTTGAACCGCGCAACTCCCATCGGCGGCATACGCGGTGTTCCAGCCGATCGCGAATGGCGGCCGCTGCGCGATTCCCAGCCGCCGCGAACCCAGCCGGTACTCGACGCTGGCGATCGATTTGATCCTGGTCGCGACCGCCAGCCGGCAGACGCCGCCGACCAAATCGTTGGCCGGCTGGACGATGGCCAGCGGCGCAAAGGACCGCAGCCGGGCGGCGCCAGGCGCCTCACCGCAAACCGTTCCGCGAGGACAGATTAAGAGCAAAAACGCGGCCGCGATGTATCGCAGGTTTTTACTCACCCGACAAACCCCCATACCGTACCACCAAGACGTCATGCGCGAGCAGCAGCTCGGCCCGCTGAAGCCCGTGCGCCGCCTTTGGAGAGCGCGCGCCGACAACTAAAGCATTTTGATAGCGCGCGTCCATACCGGGTATCATCGGGAGATGCCTGCGGCGCGCACGCCTGTGCGCGAGTTAGAAGGCATCGCCCCGCGAACAGGACGCAGCGAAAGATTCCGCTGTTTGGATTTGTAACCATTTGGACGCAATTTCGTCCAGCATGATACACGGTTTGCGCAAGACCTGACGGCCCGCGTATTTCAAACGAGCCTTGCGTGAACGAATGTTTCAAATTCGTTGAAAAATAGGCGATGGCGAGCTATTGCGTCAGCAGCGACAAACTGTTTAAGTATTGAATTAAACACTTTGGTTAGGAGACAACTACGAGTGACGGCCGATCAGAATTTCGCGTCTTTAATCCGCAGGCAGCGCCGCCAACTTGACCTCACGCAGGAGGAGGTAGCCCGTCGTATCGGTACTTCGATCGGTTACATTACCCTGCTCGAAACCGGACGGCGCCATCCTTCCGAGAAGGTCATAACCAAGCTGGCCAAGGTGTTGGGCCTTGACCAGCGCGAACTGTTTTTCTCCGCCAATCCGAGCACCGAGCGGCTGGTGTACGAACAGGCCAAACCCAGCGGGCGCTCGGTGTGGGAGGAGTTTTCCAAAGACGACCGCCTGCGCAAGATCCACGGCATCAGCGACCAGGAGATGCGGACGCTGTCGCAGATAGCACTGATGGGCGACGTGCGTTCCTCGCGCGATTTCCTCTTCATCCTGAACACCATCCGGCACGCCCTGGGGAAGTAGCTTTCTGGCGAGAAATCGACGCGAGGCGGCACTGAGGCCGATTGCGCCTCGCGTTGATTCAGATCATAAAAGTTCCGCGACTTTTCCCGCGCACACGCGGTGATGCGCCGGTGCGCCTGTTCCTCCCGCCGCATACGCACTTCCCGATTCGAGCCGATTCCGGTACTGGGGGCGGAATGCCGGTTCCGCCGATCGGCGTCGATCAACTTGCGCGTGATTGAAAAGAGTTAGTAAGAAGCAGTAACCGGGAATAGAACCGGCGCGGATACCCGTATCGCGGCGCGTGCCCGCCGCGCCGGCCGGAAAGATGAGGTAATTGCTTTGGAAATCAGCGTTTTTTACGAGCTGGAGACTTCCGACCCTTCGCCCGCCTCCGTCCGGCGCATCTACCGGGAATGCATTGAGCAGGTGCAGTTGGCCGACAGCCTGGGCTACCGCGCGGTGTGGTTCACCGAGCATCATTTCCTGGAGCGCTTTTCCTACAGCTCCGCGCCCGAAGAAGTGCTGGCCTTTTTGGCCGCCAAAACTCAACGGATCCGCCTCGGCCACGGCATCGTGCTGCTGCCATTCAACATCAATCATCCGGTGCGCGTTGCCGAACGGATCGCGGTGCTGGACACGCTGTCGGACGGACGGGTGGAATTCGGCGGCGGCCGCGCGATTTGCGAATCGGAGCTGTCCGCGTTCCATGTCGATCCCGATCTCACACGCCCGCAATGGGAAGAAGCGTTGGCGATGCTGCCGCAAATCTGGACCCAGGACAAATTCAAATGGGACGGCAAGCTGATCCAGGTGCCGGAGCGCGCCGTCATCCCCAAGCCCGTCCAGCAGCCGCATCCGCCGATGTCGGTCGCATGCACCCAGGCCTCGACGGTGGAATTCGCGGCCGAGCACGGTCTGGGCGTACTCGGATTCGGCATCAGCGAAGCGAACTCCAACGAGTACGTGAGGACCTATCGCGAAAAGATCCGCAGCGCCAGGCCCATCGGCAAATTTGTCAACAATCATTTCTCGGTGCTGCGGATGGCGCTGTGTTCGAACAACGATCGCGAGGCGCTCGATCTGCAGGGCGCCAACATGAAGATGTACACGCATCAGACGCGCGACCTGTTCGCCCCCTGGATCGACGGCAAGCCGCCCACCAGCTACCGCAAAATTATCGAGAACTTCGTCAAGAATTTCGCGCAAGTCGATCAGATTCCGATGGAGGATGTGGTCAAGTTCGGCGGCGCATGCATCGGCGACCCCGCCCGATGTATCGACTCGCTGCAATACCTGGAAGATGCCGGCGTGGACGAAGTGATGCTGTTCATGCAGCTCTACACCACGCCGCACGATCAGATCATGAAGTCGATCGATCTGTTCGCGAATAAGGTGCTGCCGAAGATCAAGACGTCATCGGCGCATCGCGAGCAGAGCGCATCGGCCTGAACCGCCGGCGCGGCGCCCGCTCCGGCCTCACCTTCACCGGCGTTGGCTTGACGAAAAGGCGGCGGGCGGGAACTTCCGCCCCGGCCACTTGGCTTCGGCCGCCGGCTACGCGCCGGGCAATGGATTTGCCTCTTCCCAATAAATGACGCCGCGCGCGCGCATTTCGGCGATCTGATCGGCGCTGTAACCCAGCTCCTGCATCACACGCACCGTGTACTCGCCCGGAAACGGTCCCGGCAGCAGCCGCGGCGGCGCGGCTGAAAACTTGATTATCGCCCCGTGGCGCAGGTACTTGCCGAAACGCGGACTCTCGACCTCCGCCGTCATGCCGTTGGCGGCAGCCTGCGGATGCTCCTCAAGGAATTTGCCGACGCTGGAGTCGGCCTGCACACACGCCACCCCGGCCGCGGTCAGAAGCTGCTCCCAATGCTCGGAGGAGCGCGCGGCAAAGATTTTGCCGAGCTCCTGCGCCAGTTGCGCGTCATGCTCCCTGCGGGCGGCGGCGCTGGCGAAACGCGCATCCGCGAGCAGGTCCGCGCGGCCAACTGCGCGGCAAAACGCCTGCCATTCCCGGTCGAACACGCACGCCAGAAATACCCATCCTTCGCCGGCCGGATAAAGACGATACAGCGCGTTGAGCCCGAAGCATTGCTCGTCCGGCAGCGCATAGGGCGGCCGGCCCGCGTAATCGTACGCCTCATCGGCGTTGGCCCACGCGTTCCCCTGCAGCATCGTGACTTCAATCGCCTGTCCGCGGCCGCTGCGCGCGCGCGCCAGCAGGGCCATCATGATACTGGTCGCGACCGCCTGCGAGGTGTTGGGGTCCGGATTACCCTCATTGGCGCGCATCAGCAGGCGCGATACTTCCTTGATTTCCTCCAGGTTCATCGGCTGATCGGGCGGCGGAGGATTGCCGCGGCCGGCCTGGCGCAGCGCCCCGCCCAGCAGCGCGCCGGGAATCGGATGGGCCCCGGGACGCCGATGATGCGGCCCGGTGGCGCCGTAGGCCCCGACGTAAACGTGAATCATGCGCGGATTGATGCGGCTGCAGGTCTCCCAATCGATCCCCAGACGCTGCGGCGCGCCGGGCCTGAAGTTGTGCAACAAAATGTCGGATTTTGCTATCAACTGATGGATGATGTTCTGGCCTTCCGGGCTCTGCAGGTTGACCTGGATGGCCTCCTTGCCGGCGTGGTTCTTCATGTTCATCGGCGCCATGCCGCCGCCCGTGCTGATTGTCTGCTCGCGCTCCGGGGTGGCGTCGACCTTGATCACGCGCACGCCCATCTCCGCCAGCATTTCGGCGGCGTACGGCCCCGCGATCACCATCGAAAAGTCCAGCATCGTGAGCCCCTCGAGCAGCGGCCGGCCGCCGTTGGCGGTCGGGGCGGCGGCCGCAACCGCTCTGGGTTTCGCCGCCGCGCGCCCCAGCACCTCCGCCGTATGCTGACCCAGGGCGGGCGCGGGACCGCCCACCTGCCCCGG
This sequence comes from Pseudomonadota bacterium, assembly GCA_021324455.1. Lineage (GTDB taxonomy): Bacteria > Desulfobacterota > Binatia > Binatales > Binataceae > JAJPJA01. Next base: position 32,230 of record JAJPJA010000072.1, read on the forward strand.
CGTGTCGCTCAGCTTTGCGATCAGCCCCACGGTGGTGAGCTTGCCCACGCGCGGGTCGTCGATTTCGACCGCGTGATGATTATGCACGAACTGCTCATGCTTCATGCCGTCCACGGCGTAGCGGTAGGGTTCGCCCGCGATATTGCCGTCTTCGACATAAAGTTGAATCCACTCGGCGAGCGTCCGCTCCTGCATCCTGTTGAGGATCAATTCGCGCAGGGCTTCGCGTGCTTCATGATTCAGAATCGGCGCGCGTTTGAACAGTTCCTCCTCGAGCACCCATCCCAGGCCGACCGCCTTCAAATAGGCGCGGAAGAGGCGGTCCATCAGATTGGCGTGCTGCAGCCATTGTCCGTCTTTGGTGCGCACCGGGATGTACTGCAGCATCGGCAGGCGAATCGCGGCGCCCAAAGAGCCGGGGGAGAACTTTTTGGGGTCCTTACGCGAAAGCTGGCGCATCATCAGCCCCGCCAGATCGTAGGGAATCATGTTCTGCAGGATACTGGTCTGGACCCACTGGCCGCGGCCGGCGGTATCGCGCGACAGCAGCACGGCCAGGATACCGCGGACGGCGGCCTGGCTGGAGGCCCAGGTCGCGACCTGGACCGCGCTGTAGGCAGGGCCTTCGCGATTCATCTGGCCGCTGAAATCCATCATCCGGCCGGATTTTGCCGCGATGGCGCCTTCGTAACCCGGAACCTGGCTGAGCGGACCCTGCTGGCCCCATCCGCTGATCGAGGCGTAGACCAGGCGCGGATTGATCGATGACAGGGTGGCGTAATCGATCCCCAGCCGCTGCGTCACACCGGGCCGGAAGGTTTCGATTACGACATCGGCCTGCGCGGCCAGCCGCTGCGCCTGCTCGCGGCCGGCGGCGTTCTTAAGGTCGATCACCGCGCTTTTCTTGCCCCGGTTCCACGACAGCCACGCCGGATGATTACGGAACGGATCGCCGGATGGCGGCTCGATTTTGATAACTTCGGATCCGAAGTCGGCCAGGACCGCCGTGGCCAGTCCACCAGCCATGCCCCAACTGAAGTCCAGAACTACAAGTCCGTCGCACGGTCCGGCCATCTGATCCTCCTTCTGACGCGGCTTATCGGCACGGCGCCGTCATCTTATCGCGCACGCGCACTCCGTAGCATGCCCCGAAGCGGCAAAAAAATGAAGCGCCGCGGCCGCACGGGACGGCCGACAAATTATTGGTTGGCGGAGTGCGGGGTGCGGTATCATGAAACTGACATCAGTTCTGTTTTACGGAGAGTCCGCATGCCTCACGACAGCCATCTCTCGAGCATCGCTGAAATCCGCGCGCGCGCCCGCCGACACCTCGAAAGCGGGGCCGTTACCGAAGAGTATAAAGCCGATCGCGCCCAGGTGATCAGGATTCTGAATGAACTCCTGGCCACCGAACTGGTCTGCATGCTGCGCTACAAGAGCCATTACTTCAACGCCGCCGGAATCCACGCCGACGCGGTCAAGGCCGAATTTCTGCAGCATGCCCGGGAGGCGCAACAGCACGCCGAATCGATCGCCAACCGTATCGTTGAGCTCAACGGCGAGCCGGACTTCAATCCCAGAGACCTCGCCGCGCGCAGCCGGTCGGAATTCAGGTCGCCGCCCGGCCTGATCGAGATGATCCGCGACGATCTCGTGGCCGAGCGGATCGCGGTCGAATCCTACTCGGAAGTGGCGCGCTGGCTGGAACAGGAGGATATCACCACCGCCAGGCTGATGAAGGAGATCCTGACGGTTGAAGAGCGGCACGCCACCGACATGAAAAAATTCATCGCGCGCCTGCTGGAAGCGCAGAAGCCTGATTGACCTCATATCGCATGAGGGGCTGGCGGATCGGGGGCTGCTTATCCGCCGGCGCATCACGATATCCTGCGCAAATCGCGGTGCGCCGTTTGCGGGCTCGGCGGCGCCGCGCCGCCAAGCCCGCGATGGCAAAGCGCACGGGTCGAGCCTGACGACTCGCGCGCCGCAGTGCGCTGGCTGTCAACACTACGCTTTGCGGAACTTTGGCAGGGTCACTTCAGGCGTGACATCCTCGAACACCACTTCAACCGGCAAGTCGAGGCGCAGTTCTTCCGGCCTCGCATCGACGATCCAACTCACCATCCGCACGCCCTCTTCAAGTTCGATCACCACGGGACTGTAGGGAACGGCGTCGGCGAACTGCGGCATCATCGGTTGCGTTACCGTGGTGAAGGTAAAGACCTTGCCCTTGCCGGAGGATTTGGCCCATTCCCAATCGCGCGATGCGCAGCGGGCGCACATCTCGCGCGGGACGTGGCGCCAGGCGCCGCATTGCTTGCAGCGCTGGAAGCGCAGCTCATGTTGCTTGCAGAAGGCGTAGAATTCAGCGCCAAACCCATGGCGCCGCGGCAGCGGCCTGCCGTATTCGGGCGATGCTTTTGAATCTGTCATGGCTTTTTCCGTAGCCGGGCGGCGCCCGCTGAAATTACCGGCGCAAAATCGCCAGTGCGCCGTCGCCAAAGTCGCCCCATCCGGTCACCAGGCCAAGCTCGGCATTCCTGACCTGGCGCTCGCCGGCCTCCCCGCGCAGTTGGCGCACCGCTTCCGCAATGTGATTCATCCCCGAGGTATGCGCCTCGGACAGCAGGCCGCCGTGCGTGTTGAGCGGCATCTCGCCGCCAAGCTCTATCCGTCCGCCGGGAACAAAATCCTTGGCCTCGCCACGCTGGCACAGTCCCAGGGCCTCAAGCTGCAGGAGCACGATGTAGGTGAAGCAGTCGTAGACCTCGATAAAATCCATATCCGCCGGGCCGACCTCGGCCATCCGGAACGCCCTCGGTGCGGCATAGCTGAGTCCGATTTTGAACAGGTCGGGACGCGAAGGTATATCGTCGGCCGGATACGGATGCCCCTCGCAGGCACCCATTATATAGACCGGCCTGTGCTTCAGATCTCTGGCGCGTTCGGGAGTGGTAACGACGACCGCGGTGCCGCCGTCGGTCTCAAGGCAGCAGTCGAGCAGCCTGAATGGATAGTTAATCATGCGCGAATCCAGATAATTCTCCATGGTAATCGGGCGTCCGCGCATGTACGCTTTTTCGTTATGTTGCGCATGCCTGCGGCAGGCTACCGATACCGCTCCGGCGGCTTCGTCCGGGACATTATATAGATGTTTGTATCTGGTCGCGATCCAGGAATACCACTGAACAGGAGTGGAAGAGCCGAACGGAACATAGTATTCGGCCAGAGTAGTCAGTGCCGGCGCCAGAGGTATAGCGCCGGCGGTGTCGATCGGATCGACGCCGCGGCGGATTACCTTGCTGCTGGCCTGATTGAATCCGACCGCCATCAGCACGTAGTCGGCAACTCCGCTGCTCACCGCCAAGGCCGCGCTTTGCAGGGCCGCCACCGGACTGGCGCCGCCCATGCATACGGTGACGGCGTAGCGCAGATCCTCGATTCCGAGGTTGGCGGCGAAATGCTCGGCGGTGGCATACAGGCGCGGCGGAATGACTCCGTCGATATCGTGCGGCTTGAGTCCCGCGTCGGCAATCGCATTGAGCGACGCTTCCAGCATCAACCCCAACTCCGTCTTCCCCGAGTTGCGGCTGTACGCAGTCTCGCCGATGCCGACAATGCACGCTTGGTCCTTAAATCCCGGCATGAAATGGCCTTTTCGGATTGTTTACCGCCCCAACGCCGCTACCTAGCCCACCTGATGCCCGATTTCAAGCGGCCTTTTTCTCCGCCGGTTCAGCCAGGGCCCTGGCAAAGCCGCGCGGATCGATGGCGCGCAAACGCGAGCCCCATCCGCTGATGCATCCATCGCGGCCACGCACCCGGATTATGGTATCCGGCAGCGGCTTGCTCCGCCCGGGCGAAATCGGTAACAGAAAACCGGGCCCGCGGCGGCAAGACTGAAGGCCGCCGGTCTGCTAATGTGGAAAATCAGCCCGGCTCATCTTGAGCCTTAAAGCGCAGGAGAGCGCCCATGAGCACAGCTTCGGAACAGCCACAGGAATTCAAGGTCATCGGCACGCGCCCGGTTCGCCACGACGGGGTTGAGAAGGTCATCGGACGCGCCAAGTACGGCGCCGACTACAGCATGCCCGAGATGTTGTGGGCCAAGGTTCTGCGCAGCCCGCATGCCCACGCCCGCATCAAATCGATCAACACCGACAAGGCGCTTAAACATCCCGGCGTCAGAGCGGTTGTTACTTACAAGGATTTCCCGCCCATCCCGGAAGTCGGCTACCGCTACGGCGGGGTGGTGCCGTACAACCCGCGCCACCTGGCGGAAAACCTCATCGCCAACGACAAGGTGCTGTACCACGGCCACGGCGTGGCGGTGGTCGCCGCGACCAGTCCGCATATCGCCGAGGAAGCGCTCGACCTTATCGAAGTGGAATACGAAGTGCTGCCCGCGGTGCTCGACGTGATGGACGCGATGAAGCCGGACGCACCGCTGCTGCATAACGATATCAAGGACGAATCGGGCAAGCCCTCCAACGTCGCCCGCCACATCCACTACGATCACGGCGATTTGGACAAAGGGTTCAAGGAAGCTGACGTCATCGTCGAGCGTGAGTTCCACACCGCCACGGTCCATCAGGGCTATATCGAACCCCACAACGCGCTGGCCTACTTCGAGCCCGACGGCAAGGCGGTGGTGTATTGCTCCACCCAGGGGCCGTTCGATGTGCGCGCCATGTGCTCGGACCTGACCGGCATCCCGGTCAGCGATATCAAGGTGGTCCCGGCGGAGATTGGCGGCGGCTTCGGCGCCAAGCTGCTGGTGTACTACGAGCCGCTGGCGCTGCTGATGTCCAGGATCACCGCGCATCCGGTCAAGATGGTGATGACGCGGGCCGAGGTGCAGAAGGCCACCGGTCCCACTCCCGGCGCCTATCTGAAGTGCAGGATGGGCGCGAAGAAGGACGGCAGGATCACCGCGGCCGAGGTGTGGATGGCGTACGAGGCGGGTGCTTATCCCGGCTCGGTGGTTTACATCGGATGCATGACGGCGATTTCCGCGTACGATATCGAGAACTACCTGATCGACGGCTATGACGTGGTGCTGAACCGGCCGCGGACCGGCGCCTACCGCGCACCCGGCGCGACCCAGTCGGCGTTCGCGGTTGAATCCGTTATCGACGAACTGGCGCAGAAGCTCGGGATCGATCCGATCGACATCCGGATCAAGAACAGCGCGCGCACCGGCACCCGCACCCTGGCCGGACCGCCGCAGCCGCGAATCGGTTTCGTCGAGGTGCTGGAAACGCTCAAGAACAGCGAGCACTACAAGTCGAAGCTGAGCGGCAAGCTGCGCGGACGCGGACTGGCCGTCGGCGCGTGGCATACGGGCGGGATGCAGTCATCGGCCCTGCTCAACATCCATGTCGACGGCACCGCCAGCCTGGTGACGGGCGCGGTGGATATCGGCGGCTCGCGGGCGGCATGCGCGATGGTGGCGGCGGAGGTATTGGGCATCCCGGTTACCTCGGTGCGCCCCGCGGTTACCGATACCGATTCGATCGGCTACACTGACCCGACCGCCGGCAGCCGCACCGGCGCAACGTCAACCCTGGCTGCGATGCGCGCGGCAGAGGACGCGGTGCGCGAACTTAAAGAGCGCGCCGCCAGAATCTGGGAGCTGACGCCCGCCGACATCGACTGGATCGACGGCAAGGCGGTGTCGAAGAACAACGGCAAGGCGCCGCTGACGCTGAAGGAGATCGCGTCCAAGGCGCTGCGCACCGGAGGTCCGATCTGCGGACGCGCCAATATCGTCGGTCCCGGCGGCGGTCCCAACTACTCGGCCGTGCTGGTCGACGTCGAGATCGATCCGGATACGTCAAAGGTGCAGGTGCTGCGCTGCACAATCGCGCAGGACGTCGGCCGCGCGATTCATCCCAGTTACGTCGAAAGCCAGATGCAGGGCGGCACGTCGCAGGGAATCGGATGGGCGCTGAACGAGGAATACATCTACGACAAGGAAGGGCATCTGCGTAACGTCGGATTTTTGGACTATCGGATGCCCACCTGCCTGGACCTGCCGATGATCGAAACCATCATGGTCGAGGTCCCCAACCCCTCGCATCCGCTGGGCGTGCGCGGCGTGGGCGAGGTGCCGATCGTGCCGCCGCCGGCCGCGGTCGCCAACGCGGTATCGCGCGCGCTGGGCATCAGGATCACCGAATTGCCGATGTCTCCCGCGCGGCTGTTTGAGCTGAGGAAGAAGCAGGGGCTTTAGCCCTTACTTGGCTCGAATTTCAACGGCCGTGAAGCCCACCAGGGTTTCACGGCCGTTTCTTCATCTCAAACAGCCCGAGGGCAGGTTCGGCAGCCGAATGATATTCGAGCGGGCCCATCCGCAGCGCCGAAACGACAGCGGCTGGCGCCTTTATCAGAGCTTCAGAAGCTCACAAAGGTGCATGGCCCCAAGGCCCGGCACGGCAAACAATCAACCCAGCGCCATGATCGGGTCGAGCCAGGTGCGGGCCAGTTGCTCCACGTTTTTGCGGTTGTCCTCATCCGAACCCGGACGCCACCATCCCTGCATCACGATTTCGCTGGTGCCCGCGTCGCGATAGCGTTTGAGACTGTCGCGGTCGCAGTACCTGGGGTCGTTGGGGGTGATGATAATCTCTACTTCCTCGGGCTTGCGGCCGTGCTCGGCCAGGATCTTGTGCAGCTTCCCGATTTTTTCCTCGGCCTGCTCGGGCGAGTTCATGTAGCCGAACCATCCGCTGCCATGCCGCGCGACACGGCGCATCGCGGCCGTCGTCTCGCCGCCGAAGATAACCGGCAGCGCACCGCGCTTGACCGGCTTGGGATTGCAGCGGATGTTGTCGAAATTGACGAACTGGCCGTGATAGCTCGCCGGGTCGTCGCTCCACAGCCGTTTCATGGCCTCGATATATTCCTCCGTGCGCCGGGCGCGGTCCTGGAATGGAACGCCGGCCGCGCGAAACTCCTCCTCCATCCATCCGATACCCGCGCCCAGCATGAAGCGTCCTTCCGAGAGCTGGTCGAGCGAGGCGATCTCCTTGGCCAAAATGACCGGGTTGTGCATGGGAATGAGCGAAATCCCGGTGCCCAGGCGAATGCTTGAGGTGACAGCCGCGGCATAAGTCAGAGCGATAAACGGATCGAACAGCGCCATCCGCGTGGACCCCGGCAAGTCTCCGGTCTGCGAATATGGATATTTGTGCTCGTAATTGTCGGCGAACACGACGTGTTCGACGGCGTACAGCGTGGACAGGCCCAGGCGTTCCGCGGTGGTGGCGATAGTGCGGATAGCGGACGGTGTGATTCCGGCGGCGCATCCCACGCCGATCATTCCGAATTTCATTCAAATCTCCTTCTCAAGACCTGCGCGCGCGCGTGCGGCCTGCGTCGATTGGTGTGCGAAGTATAGCCGAAATCCCCGAACCGGGGGCAAATACCCGAAAAGGCCGCCGCCAACGAAAAGCCCGCTTGGCGAAGCGGGCTTTTGCGTCAATTCAGGCTGTCAAGCGGCCACGATCATTGCATGATGCGGGCCAGGCTTCCCGGCTGGGACAGCGTCGGCACGTCCTGGTACGCGGGCGGCACGTCCTTGTAGAGTTTCATCTCATGCGTCAGCCCGATAGTCATGTGGGCGTTTTCCCAATCGACCAGCTGGGTTTCGGGCGTGCCATAGATGAACAGCACCGGCTGCCCGTGGACGTCCATCGGCGTAACCCGCAGCCACGCCGTCTTCCACAGCTTATTCTCGTTGTCGTACTCCTCGGCGGTCATCGAGAAGTAAGCTTCGCGGTCGAGATAGAAGATGCGATGGGAGAAGCAATAGCTGCCCAAAGTGGTGATCCATTTCGCGTCGATCACATAGGTATCGCGCAGCTCCCAATGGCCGGTGCCCGGCTTGGGCCATCCGGGAAACGCCCCCGGCGGCTGATCGTAGGTGGTGCCGACGTACGACTTGCCTTCGCTGCCCACGCCCCAATCCTGCAGGTTCATCAGCAGCTTTTTCTTGCCCAGATAAGTAACGGTGAACATCGGCGGATTCCACGCGTTGTCATCCTGCACCCAGTCGGTGCCGTTGATCGGCGCGCATTTGGCCGCGCTGGACAAGCGCAGCGAACGCCGCAGTGAGGGCAGGAACACGTAGGTCTCCGGGTATCTCATCGGATCGGTCGGCTGCTGCTGCAGTTCGGTGGTGTACTTGGACTGCTCGGGCAGCAGCACCTCGAAGCGCGCGACGTAGAACATGCCGTTGGCGTAAGGCATATCTTTGGGCATGTCGGGCTCGCTCAGATGCGACAGGTTCATGAAGGTCGCGTCGGTGCTGCCTTCGGATCGATTGCCGAAGCGATCGACGATGTTGATGCCGTAAGTGACGTAGTGATACAGAAACGGCCGCCACGGCGCCCAGGTATTGAAGAGGATTTTTTCACCGATGTTAGGTTCGGCGGGATTGGGAAACGGCGGGCCCGCGACCCATCCTTCGATGGTACGGCCGCCGGTGCGCGAGGGTACCAGTCTGACCTGGCCGCCATACTTCTCGCCGTCGGCGAGGAACTGGCGCGGCGCGCCGACGTGCGTGGTCGGCTGCACCACCATGGTGTACATCGGATCGTCGGTGACGTGAAAAGTGTATTTGCCGCTGAACGCCGCCTGCAGTCCGACCGTCATGAACTGCTTGTACTGCTGCCAGTTGGCCAGCGTGATTTTGGTTCCGGGCGGGATGGTTGCCGATGAATCCGCATCCGCCATCTGCTTGTAATTGTCGGGATCGAAACTGAAACCGCCGTCCGCGCGCGCGGGCGTTTGGCCCGCGCCGATGACTAAGGCGATCGCCAGAGCCAACCCAAGAACCGTCCCCAGCCGTTTCATAAGCGAGCTCTCCTCTTTTTGTTTGTGGCAATCACCGGCGTCCCCGAGCCGGCTTTCCCCAAAACACAAACAGCAGCCTATTTTCCACGCGTCCGACGAGAAAAGTCAACCAACGCACTGAGCGCGCTAATCCGCGCGCGCCCCGGCGAGGCCAGAGCTTCTAAGCGCCCCGCCGATATGCTAGCGCTCTGCACAGCACATGGTACCGCAAAAAAAGGAGGCGCAGTACGATGGGCGATCAAAGACTCGGGTTGGCGATGACCGGTCCTTTCAGCGAGCCGACGCCCGCCGCCGCGGAAATTGCCAAAGAAGCCGAGAAGCTGGGCTACACTTCCCTGTGGGTGGCCGAATTCGCCGGCCCCGACGCCATCGTAACCCTGACCTATCACGCGCTGCATACCAGCAGGGTGATGCTTGGCACGGGCGTGCTCCCAATCCAGATTCGCACACCGGGCGTGATGGGGATGGCGTTTCTGACCTTGAACGAAATCAGCGGCGGACGTGCGGCGGCCGGAATCGGCGTCTCCAGTCCAGGACTGGTCGAGACCTCGCATGGCGCGTCCTATCGCAAGCCGCTGACCGCGATGCGCGAATACGTCCAGATCCTGCGCCAGTTCTTCAGCGAGGGCCGCGCCAAATTCGAAGGCCAGGTGTATCGATGCAATCTGCGCCTGCAGATGCGTCTGACGCAGAAGCAGCGCCCGCGCATCTACATGGCGGCGCTCAACCCGCCGATGGTCAAGCTGGCCGGAGAGCTGGCCGACGGCGTGCTGTTCAACTTCTGTCCGCCCGAGATGGTGGGCGAACGCATCGCGATGGTGCGTCAGGCGGCGGCCGCCGCCGGCCGCAATCCCGACGACGTGGATATCGCGATGTATGCGTTCATGTACGTGATGGAGGATCGGGCGGCGGCGCTGGAAAATCTCAAACGCTTCGTTTCCAACTATGCCTTCCTGCCCAACTACAGCCGGATGTTTGCAACCTTCGGCTTCGGCCAGGAGTTGGAAGAAGTGCGGCGGATGGTCAAGGCGGGCCAGCGGGACACCGCTTACCAGGCGATCAGCGACGCTTCCGCGTATCGGCTTTCCGCCTTTGGTCCGCCGCAGGAAGCGGGCCGCCAATGGGTCGCGCGATGCCGTGCGGCGGGCGTCACCCATCCCATCGTGTGGGCGTTGGGCGATACCGGTTCCAAAGCGTTCGCCGAGATGGTGCGCGCAGTGGCAGGGGCTTGAGCGGGGTGGGTTTGCGCTGACTTTAGGCCCATTCTTAAGCGTATGGTCAGTTATCCTTGACAATTCTCCGGTTTCTTCCTATGCCTGCCAGCGGACGGCTCGCGCGCTTTGGTTATGGATGGCTAGTTCGGCAGGTACGGTGCGTTCCCGCGCCGCGGTACGGAGGGCCGGGGGCCTTGCCGCAGCCGTTTACCACAGGACCAGGTGTGCGACCGCCAACAACAACGCCGCCGCGCAAAGTTGCGGCCACAGGGGATAGACATGAAGCATCTGCTCGCGATTATGGGGATTGCGGTTACTCTTGCATTGCTCTGGTGCCCGGCCTCGATGGCGGCTTCCGGACAGATCGTGTGGGACGAACAGAATTACAAGGGCCTGGTTGACGCCACCGCTCCCGATTCGATTCCCGCCGGAACCGAAATCACGGTTTCCAACTGGCAACAGTACAAGCGCTTTCTGCCGGTCTCAATCCAGGCGGCATTCAGCGGCGCTTACGCCTTTCATGCCACTTCCGATCCGGTGTACACGCTCAAGGTCGGTCCGACCACCAATCTCACGCCGTTTCGCAAATGGATCGAGGACGGCGAAAAGTACAGCGGACAGGTATCGCTGGTACCGGCGCCGACCGGCGGTCTGATCATGAAGGGATGGGTCGCCGGACCGCCATTCCCCAACCCCAGCGGACCTCATCGCGGCGAAGAAATTATGTACAACGCGTGGACCCCGTTCCGCCCCTTTATCCTGTTCTCTGTCGACCAGGGCTTCGCGGTCGATCGGTTCGGGAACAAGTCCCAGAACGACGTCGAGGCGGATTTCTTCCAGCTCTCGCATCTGAGCGAACCCAACATGCCGATCAACCAGCCCTATGCCAACGGCATGTTTTACGTCAGCCGCTTCGGGATCACCGCGCCCGAGCAGTCCAAGTACACCACGCAGTTACAGTCGCAGCCCGACGACCCGATGAAGCATCCGGAGACTTTCGTCTTTCTGCCCTCGCTGCGCCGTTCGCTGCGCCTGTCCAGCGCCGCGCGCTGCTCTCCGATCAGCGGATCGGACTGGGTTCAGGATGACAATGCGTGGAACCCGCCGTTCTTTCACGTCGATTTCCTGGGCGAGAAAAAGGTTCTGACCCTGATTATGGATCCGGCCAAGGCGTTTGATGGGCATGCCTACGTCGGCATTTTCGACACCACCGGCGGATCGCTTCCCGGATGGCCCAAAGCCGGCGGCGGACACTACGAACTGCGCACGATGGATATCATCGACCTGAAATGGATACCCGAGCTGGGCAGCTACTGCTTCGCCCACCGGATCTACTACGTCGATCGCGCGACCTGGGTTCCGATTCTTCTGGAAGAGTACGATAATCAGAACAAATTCTGGAAGACCGGATGGAACAAGTACGCGCCGCTCAAGGTCCATGGACAGGAGACTCTGGTGCTTGACGGCTACTGCAGTTCAGTCAACGTCGACTGGCAGAACGCCCACACCAGCATCTCCTACACCACCGGCATTCCCACTATTGACGATGACGTGCCCGGCGAGTACCGGGACGTGCAGAACCTGTCGCAGCCGGGCAGCCTGTCGCGCATCATGAGATAGGCGCCGCGTTCGATCCGCACAGCGCAAAGCCGCGCCGGAAGCCATTTCCGGCGCGGCTTTTTCACCGGTATTTGCCCAACGCCCTGATCATCCGGCGCAGCTCTTCGCCCGTCTCCGTGGTGCCCGGAACAATATTGAGCATCTGGGCGCCGGCTTCGCGGTACTGCTCGATCCGCTCGATACATCGCGACACCGGACCGACGAAGGCCAGCGAGTCGAGCAGGCGGTCGGTCAGCGCGGCCTCCTGCGCCGCCTTGTCGCCGCGCTCCCCGGCGGCGCGCGCCGCCTCCGCCTCATGCTCGAAACCGTTGCGGATGATCTGGCGGCGATGAAACGGCAGCGCGGTATAGAGCTTCAGATAGCGGCGCGCCCGCGCATAAGCGCGCGGCAAGTCGTCGTCGATAAACGCCGGCATCCCCAACGCTATCGAAACCGCGGCGGGATCGCGGCCGTTTGCGGACGCGGCGTCGCGCACCGTCTTGACCAGCCTGCGCAGGCGTTGCGGCGTGCACATGAAGAGCTGCACGCCGTCGGCGATTTCGCCGGCGAGCCGCGCCGTTTCAACCGTCAGCGCGCCCAACTGCACGGGAATCGGCCGCGTCGGCGCCGGCACGCGCATCGACTTGAACTCCCCGGCGAAGATCTGTTTCAAGATGAGCGTGTACTCGCGCAGCCGCGCGCGCGAGTTCGGCGCCGGCGTTATGCCCATCGCTTCCAGCACCGGCCGATGCCCCACGCCCAGTCCGAGCACGAAACGCCCCTGCGACGCTTCCTGCACCATCACCGCGGCCGAAGCGCATAGCGTCGGCTGGCGGTTGTAGATGATCGCGATCGAGGTTCCGATGCGGATTGTCGCGGTGGCCTGCGCGATCGCATAGCAGGCGAGCAGGCTGTCGTTGCCGCCCTCGGGCACCATCACGGCGGCAAAGCCGGCGTCCTCGGCCTCGCGCGCAATCCGCGCCACTTCGTGCGGAGCCTTGATCAGATGCGGTTGTCCGGCCGAGGTGATTTCAAACGCCAGCGGCAGCATCGGCGACCCTCCATGCGGCGATACAGTTGCGCGCCGCCTGTTTGTTGTCCATTTCCGATCTCCGAACTTTGCCCCATCCACATATCGGGGCGTCCGGATCCGCTGTCTAAACCTGGAGCGCCAGGCCGCCGCTTACGCGCAAGGTCTCGCCGGTCACGAACGCGGCTCGCTCGGAGCACAGGTAGAGCATCGCCTCGACGATGTCCTGCTCGCCGCCCTCGCGCTTCAGAATCTGCTGCTCATGGACGGATTTGACGAGCGCCTGCGGCAGTTCCCTGCGGATGGTCTCGGTGAACATGAGCCCGGGCGCAATCGCGTTGACCCGGATACCGTCGCGGCCCAGCTCGCGCGCAAAGGCCACGGTCAGACCGCGCACGGCAAGCTTCGAGACCCCATAAGCGGTCGGGCAGTCGTACGAGGCCGAGGATGAGATGTTGACGATCGACGCCCCGGCGCGTCCGGCCATCGCGGAGCGCAGGGCCAGTGTGCAGATGATCACGCCCATCAGGTTGACGTCGAACAGGCGGCGCAGTTTAGCCAGGCCGGATTTCGTCATCGGTTCGGCGTAGGCCGCCGAATGGAGGCCGGCGTTGTTGATGAGGATGTCGATGCCGCCGCGCCGCGCCGCAACCTCCGCCGCCATGGCGCCGACCTGGGCCTCATCGGCAACATCGCACCAGCAGGCGCTGGCTGCGCCGCCGGCCGCGCGAATCTCGGCCGCCGCGGCCTCTCCCGCCTGGGCGTCGATGTCGGCCAGAACGACGTGGGCGCCGCGCGCCGCCAGCGCATGGCCGAACGCCTTGCCGAATCCGCGGCCCCCGCCGGTAATAATCGCGGTGCGATTTTCGTGCTCGCGCGCATCCATCATTTTTGCCTCCTGTATCCTGTGCGTGCGGCCGGCGGCTACGGGCGCAGTTCGTACAATACCGCGAAGTCGTCCTGAACCGGGAGCCGCGCAAAGCGGGAGAAACCCGCCGCGGCGGCCAGTTCGCGCGCTTTGGCCTCGCCCATCGCCGCGCCAATCCCGGCCCCGCCCTGGGCCAGTGAAGTGGTCATGCAGTACAGGGTGCTGACCGAGTAGGCCATCTTGCCCAGCGGCCTCAGATTGTCGCTCAGCTCGCCCGACAGATTGAGTTCCTGCACCAGGTAGGTGCCGTCCTCCCGCAGCGAGCGGCGTATCGCGTCCATCAGACCCACCGGGTCGACCGCGTCATGGACGACGTCGAAGGTGGCGGCGAAATCGAAGGCGCGCTGCGGCAGTTGGGTGCCGTTGGTCAGCTCGAAGCTGACGCGGCCGCGGACGCCCGCGGCTTCGGCGTTGCGGCGCGCGCGCTCGATCGACGCGGCGTGGATGTCGAAGCCGGTGACGCGCGCCTTCGGAAATGCCTGCGCGATCATAATCGCGGCGCGTCCGCCGCCGCATCCGATATCCGCCGCGGTGCCGCCCCCCTGCAATACTTCCACGACCTGCGGCATCGCCGGAATCCATTTGCGCAGCAGCTTGTGTTTGTAACGGGTGTTCGAGTTGCGCTCGGCGGCCTCGAAAAACCCCGCCGGGTACTGCGCCTGAAGCACGCCCGCGCCGCTTCTGAACGCCTGCGCGACCTCGGGCGCAACCATCGCCGCCGCCTGCGCCATCTGAAAGTAACTGCCGATGAAGAAGGGCGAATCTTCGTCCGCCAGCGCCGCCGCATACTCGGGCGTCAGCAGATAGGTTTGAGCGCCGGCGTCGTACTCCACATAGCCCGCCGCCGCCATCGCGCTGAGCCATTCGCGAACGTAGCGCGTGTTGAGCCCGCTCCTGGCCGCCAACTGATCGACGGTCAGCGCTCCCGCGTCCATCATCGCCTTGAACAGCCCGACCCGATCGCCGATGAACGAGAGCATGCCATGCATCACGGCGCCGACGTCGCCCATCACCTTTTGCGCAACTTCTTTGGCCTTGCCGAAATCGAGTTTGGAGCGCGTGTCCGCCATCGTCATTTCCTCTATGTTTTGACCAAACGCCGCATGCGCAATCGCCCGCATACGCGACCGAGTATGTCGCGGCTGCCGGCCCCCAGGCAAACTCGCGAAACACCCATCGCCAAGATTGCCCGCTACCGCCCGGGTGAATTCCACGCACGCGATCGTGACGCGGCCCCGCGTCCGCAATCCCGGTCGGGCGCCTTTACACGGCGGCATAAGAAAAGCCGCCTACCGCTTACGCGAACCGAGCCCGGCGCACGATCCGAAAATATCTAGACCCGCCACCC
>JAJPJA010000074.1 GCA_021324455.1 Pseudomonadota bacterium
GTCTTCTGCGCAACATCGGTCTTCTGCGCAACATCCTGGGAGGGGCGATTTTCTCAGCCGGCGGCATGGGCCGCTAATCCTTCCACTTAGGCGCCCGTTTCTCGATGAACGCCTTGGGCCCCTCGACGCTGTCCGGATGCCCCCGGAACTCGGCGCCGATTTGCTCGGCGAACTTGTGCGCGTCGGTCAGACTGCGTTCCAGCGACTCCCACAGGATGCGCTTGTTTGCGCGCACCGCCGCCGGCGAATTCGACGCGATCATCCCCGCGATTTCCCGCGCGCGTGCCGCCAGCGCCGCGCCCGCCACCACTTCGGTCACGATCCCCAACTCCAGCGCCCGTCTGGCGTCCAGCCGCTCCCTGCTGCCCATCAGCGTCATCCGCATCAGTGCCGGAAACGGGACCCATCTGCTCCATGTAGTGGGCGCGACGAAGGCGAGCTGACCGATCGAGACCGCGGGGTTGAGGAAGGTCGCATGCTCGGCCGCGATCGCGATATCGCTGTCGGCCACGAACATCAGTCCGCCGCCCGCGCACATCCCGTTGACCGCGGTAATCACCGGCTTGCTCACCTTGTTATGCCGCGCCGAGATCAGCAGCACCTGGTCGCGCGGCGCGTTGCGCTGATCCGATTGGGCCAGAGTCGAGAGCGCCTGCACGTCCGCTCCGGAACAGAACGCGCGTTCCCCTGCACCGGTAAACACGATTGCGCGCACCGCCGGATCGTTCTCGGCCTCCTGCCACATCTGCGGAAGCTGCTCGCGCCACATCCGCGGTGTCAGAGCGTTGAGCCGATGGGGCCGGTTGAGCGTTATGGTCGCGATGCCGTCCGACTTCTCGAGCAGAATATCGTTATCCGAAGCATCCATTGCGCATCTCCCATCCGTGGCTTGCCAAGACGCTGACCCATCGTGCTAAAGACAAGCGCAGGATCGCAAC
Source organism: Pseudomonadota bacterium (assembly GCA_021324455.1). Classification (GTDB taxonomy): domain Bacteria; phylum Desulfobacterota; class Binatia; order Binatales; family Binataceae; genus JAJPJA01. The sequence goes on from JAJPJA010000074.1 coordinate 939, forward strand.
CGAAAATTTCATTTCAATGCCGCCGCGCGCACTGATTGCCGGGCGGCTTCGGATGCGAACACGGGAGGCGAATGATGCTGGCGCGCAAGGTTGGCAAATGGGATCGCATAGCCGACGTCGTGGTGGTGGGTTCGGGCGGCGCGGCGTTGACCGCGGCGGTAACCGCGGCGGCCGGCGGCGCCCAGGTCGCCGTGCTCGAAAAGAGCAACCGGGTCGGCGGCACCACCGGCGTCTCCGGCGGCGTGCTGTGGATTCCCGCCAATCATCACATGAAGGAAGTTGGCGTCCAGGATTCGCCCGAAGAAGCCCTGCGCTACATCCGCCGCCTCACGATGGGCCGCGAGCCGGACCCGGCGCTGATCGAGGATTTCGTCGCCACCGGCGCCGACGCCGTCCAGTGGCTGGAGGACAACACTCCGGTGAAAATGTTCGCCACCAAGTGGTTCGCCGACTATTACGCCGATATGCCCGGCGGCAAGCGCGAAGGACGCTCGCTGGAGCCGCGCGTGTTCGAGGCGCGCACGCATCTGGGCGAATGGGCCGATCGGGTGCGCACCAGCCCCTACGAGCCGCTGCTTACGATGGAAGAGAAATTCTCGCTCGGGCTGAGCGGCAAACTGCGCGAGAACCGACCGGTGGAGGAAGTGATCGCGGAGCGGGCGAAATCCGGCGCGGCGGTGATCGGCGGCGCGTTCATCTCGATGCTGCTCAAGGGATGCCTCGAGCGCGGCGCGGCGGTCCTGACCACAACTCCCGGACGCGAACTGGTCCTCGACGAGGACGGACGCGTGGTCGGTGTGCGCGCCGAAAGCGCCGGCGCGTCCATTCTGATCGGCGCGCGGCGCGGCGTTGTGCTGGCCGCCGGCGGCTACGAATGGAATCCCGAGCTGGTCAAGTCGTTCCTGTCCGTCCCGTCGCTGGCCGCGCTCACCCCGCCGTTCAACGAGGGCGACGCGCTCATCATGGCGCTGGAGGCGGGCGCGGCGGTCGCCAACATGAACTCGGCATGGTGGTTTCCGGCGATGCGCGACCCCACGATGACTTACGAAGGCAAGCCGCTCTATCATCTGGGCGCGGGCCGCAACGTGGCCGGAACCATCGTCGTCAACAAGCATGGCCGCCGCTTCGCCAACGAGGGTACGACCTACCAGGACTATCCGAAATCCCTGATGGCGTACGATCCGGTCACAGTCGATTTTCCCAACGAATCGCCGGTGTGGATGATCTTCGACCAGCGCACCAAGGACACTCAGGTGATTCTGAACATGATGCCGGGACAGCCGGCGCCGGATTGGGTGGTGCGCTCCACTTCGATTCGGGGTCTGGCCGAATTGATTGGCGTGCCGCCGGATCGGCTGGTCGAGACGATGGAGCGATTCAATGCCAACGCGGCGCGCGGGGTCGATCCTGATTTCCATCGCGCAACCGTGTACTGGGAGAATTTCCTGGCCGGGGGAGCGTCGGCCGCGGCCAATCTTGCGCCGATCAACACGCCGCCGTTCTATGCGCTGCCGATTTACCTGGGCGCGTTGGGCACCAACGGCGGCCTGCGCATCGACGTGAACGGCCGCGTGCGCAGCCTGCGCGGCGGCATCATCGAAGGCCTGTACGCCGCCGGCAACACGACGGCTAACATCTTCGGTTCGATGTACCCGGCCGGCGGCGCCACCATCGGCCCCGGCGTAGTCTTCGGCCACCACGCCGGCAAACACGCCGCCCAGAACAAACCGGCCAAACTATGATCCGGTCCGCATCAGTGTTTGGCTGCGGGAGTTCTGTTCTTGGCCGACTTGGAGGTGTTGAAGACGAACTTGGCGTTGCCGCTGGAGTCCCACAGGCCCCAGTTCGGGCCCCATGAGTTCTGCACGCTCAGCCACGGCTCGTCGAAGGCGGAGAACAGGAAATTGGAGCCCAGCTTGTTGGCGTTGGAGAAGTTCTGCTGGGTATAGGTCTGCTCGTTGGCGACGCTGGGCACCGCCGCGCCATTGTTGTTGCCCGCGCTCGGCCATCCGGTCTCGCCGATTATCACCGGCTTGCCGTTGAACTGGTCATTGAACATGCCGTATGCGCCGATAAGATTCGCAATGGCTCCGCCTATCGCCACCGGCGCATAGAACGGATAGATGTTGACCATTATCGAATCGACATACGGCTTCAGTTGCGCTCCGTACTGCACCGCCGCCTGGTAGCCTAATTCCGTCGTGACCTGGACGTCGCCCTTGTTCTGGAGCCGGCTGCGAACGTAGTTCAAATCGGCGATTAGTTGAGTAACCGAGATCGGATTGGGATTGGAATCGGTATCCAGGCATTCGTTGCCCACCACGATCGCCGCTACGGTGTGGGGATAGGTGTTCGCCAGGGTGATCGCGGTATCCAGATAAGTGGTGTCAGCCGAGCTGTTGAACGAGGAGTTTTCAAACACTCCCTGGTAAATCTTGAGCTGCTTGAACTGCACCGCCGCAATCGGCACGATCCGGTCCAGGCGCGATGTGCTGTCGTCGCCGTAGGTCTTGATGAAGGTGAATTTCTGGGAAAGGATACCCAAATCCGAGATGAACTGACTGTCCGGAATCGGCGTTCCCGGTTGCTGGCCACTTTCGTGAAACGGGCCATAGTTGATCCCGATAAAAGGGCCGGCCGATGCGGAACCGGACAGGATCAGCAGCACAGCGCCGATAATTGACACCCAGCCTGGATTCTTCCTGATATCAGCCAAATCGATCACACATCCCTTTAGCCCTGCTCGCTGGAGCCGGCTATGCGCCAGGGCCGGCATTTAAACCGGACGCCTGAGCCTTAACCTTTGGTTGGATTCCACGCCGCATATTAGTTGGAAAATATGCCAAAGTAAAGCCCAAAATGCATAAATATGCCAGCGGATGAAAGGCGCCCGCGCCCCCGCGGCGTGGCATATCGTCACCCCATGCTTTACGTCCGTCCCGGCTACCCCCAGGCGGTCAGCTGCCTAGGGCAGCTCAATGCCCGAGCAGGGCAACGATTACGATCAGCGCCAACAGGATGGCTGCGAGCAGCCATTCCGCTTTACGATCGGCGCTCGCCTGCTGTGCCTGATCCAGTGGGGTTTCCTGGTGCGCGGAATGAAAGCCGGTGTGATAGCCTTTGTAGGACGTATAGTAGATGCCGGTGCCGGGGATGCCGACGGTTTTTCTGATGCCCTTGCGGCCCACGGTCACATGCGCGCCGCGAAAGCCGACACTGAGGCTGGGACCGGATTTCGACAGGTTGACGGAAAGTCCGGGAAAGATGTTGACGCGGCGGTAGAACCTGAAGCTGCCCATCGGATCGTTTCGTATCAGGGGGTTCCGATGATTATCCTTGTGCCGGCCGATCGCAACCGCGCCAACTCATTGCATCAGCAGACCGCCGTTGGGATGCAGTACCTGGCCGGTGACGTAGGAAGACTCTTCGCCGGCCAGAAACAGCGCCGAGGCGGCAATCTCGCGCATCTGCCCGATCCGTCCCAGCGGCACCCGCTTGAGCACCGCCTCCAGCCGCCCGGGCGCGCCGCTGTAGAACTCGCGGCTCATGTTGCTGTCCAGATATCCGGGCGCGATTGCGTTGACGCGGATATTGCGCGGGGCAAGTTCCAGCGCCATCACCTTGGTCAGCATCCAGGCTGCGGCCCGGCTCACGCTGTAATCGCCGCCGCCCGGCGCCGCCATAAAGGCCGCGACCGAAATGTAATTGATGATCGAGCCGCCCTTGCCCGCCGCGACCATCGCGCGCGCCGCCGCCCGCCCGGTGAGGAAGTACGCGTCCAGGTTGTAGCTCATGACCCGGCGCCAGTCGGCCAGCGGCTCGTCGATCAGCCGATGATTGGGGTTTTTTCCGCCGGGGTAGCGCGCATGCATCACGGCGTCGGCAACCATCAGGATGTCGATGCCGCCCAACTCGGCGGCCGCCCGATTAACCATCCCATCGACCTGCTCCTCGTGCGCGACATCGACCGCCATGGCACCCGATTTGCGCCCGGCCGCCGCAACTTCCGCCGCCACGCGCCGCGCCGCCTCCAGATTGCGGTCGCCCAAAAAGACATTGGCGCCCTCCTGCGCGAACAGAATTGCGGCGGCGCGTGCCGCGTCGTCCGATGCGCCGGTGATGAGAGCGTTCCTGCCTTCCAGCCGCGCAGTCATGGGCGATTATCCTCCTGAGCGGAACTGTCCGGGCGGTATTAATGCCGCCCGGCGCATTTAACTGCAAGATTTGACAAGCCGCGGCGGCGGGAAGAAATTCCAGCTCATGAAGAAGCAATCGCGCAAAGCCAGGGCAACCCGAGCGCCGCGCCCCTCGCTGGCCGCCAGGATGCGGACGCTGGAAGACATCGAAGCGATCAAAAAACTTAAAGCGGCGTACTGCAACTACTGCGACGGCGGCTGGGACCGGCCCACTCACGACTACGACCGGATCGCCGCGCTGTTCACCGAAGACGCCGTCACTGAAGGCACCGCTGGCCGCACCGAGGGACGCGAGAACATCCGCCGGCTATACCGCTCCTACCAGGCCACGCCATTCGCGTTCCATCGCGTGACCAATCCAATCATCGAAGTGGCGGACCGCCATGCGACCGGCAACTGGCACGTGCTGGTCGCGCTGACGCGTCCCGGCGGCGAAGCGGTCTGGGTCGCCGGCATCTACGACGAAGAATACACCCGCACCAGGGACGGCTGGCGCATCACAAAGCTGAAGTTCACTCCCGCCTTCATCACGCCGTACAGCCAGGGATGGGGCAAGGAGCGCGCGATGCCGGTGCGTCCGCCGACAAATCGCGCTATTCCTGGAACACGGTGATTTCCAGGTCCTGGTACGCCTGCGTCCTGATCGGAACGATCTTCTGATATTCCGGATCGTTGTGCCACGCGTGGACGGCGGCGAGGTCGGGGAAACGCAGCACCGCGCCCACGGTCCATTTATGATGCCCGGCGAGTCCCTCGATACCGCTGCCGCGCGCCACCAGCTGACCGCCGTGTTTGGCCACGATCGGACCCGCTCCCGACTGGTACTGCTTCATTTGATCGGCGCGCTCCGGATTGGGTGTACCCTGCACGATTACGAGAACGCTCATGTTGATCTCCCTTAAGAAGCCGGCCCGCGCTCAACTGCTCAAAGCCCGATTCCTTTGGCCACGCGTTCATGATGAACCGCGGTGGTGCCCAGACTCAGCTCGAACGCCTTGGCGCGGCGCGTGAACAACTGCAGATCGTATTCGCTCGAATAGCCTATCGCGCCATGCACCTGGTGGGCGTTGACGAACACGCGCCGCACCGCGTCATTGATGTAGGCCTTGGCCGCGGCGACCTCGAGCGCGGCGTCGCCGCCCTGATCCAGCCGCCACGCCGCCTGCAGCGCAAGAAACCGGCACGCGTCGATATCAATGCGCATATCGGAGCATCGATGCGCCACGGCCTGAAACGACCCGATCGGCCGCCCGAACTGTTCGCGCGTGCTGGCATGATTCACCGCCAGCGCCAGCGCCCGCTCGGACAAGCCCACTGCGTACGCCGCCTGCAGCACCGCGGCATGGTCCAGCGCGCGGTCCAGGATCGCACGCGCGTTGCCGTCGGCTTCGAACACCGCAGCGGGGGTGAAAGTTACGCGCTCGAAACTGACCTGGTAGAGCGGGTCGCCGCCGATGGCCTGATGGCGCTCGCATCGGATTCCGCCCGCGCTTCGATCCAGCACGATGAAGGCGAGGTCGGATCCTTCCAGCGCCGCCGCGACGATCAGCAGATGGGCGCTGGCGGCGTAAGGCACCAGGATCTTTTCGCCCGACAGCCGCCAGTTGGTGGTAAAGCGCCGCGCCGTTACGCGCATCTGGCTCCATTCATTGCCGCCCCCCGGCTCCACCACCGCCATCGCCGCGATCAGATCGCCCCGGGCCAGTCCCGGCAACCATTGCCGGCGCTGCCAATCGTTGCCGGCCCACAGCAGGGGCAGCGCGCCCAACGCGACCGATCCCAGCAGCGGGGAGGGGAAGGCGGCGCGCCCCAATTCCTCGGCCACGATGGCGAGGTCGACCATCCTGCCGCCGCTGCCGCCGTATTGCTCGGGCAGGATTAAGCCGGGATAACCCAGTCCGCACAGCTTCGACCACAGCTCGGCGGAGAAGCCGCTTGCGCTCGCTTCAACCTCGCGCACAACGCTGCTGGGACAGACCTGCTCGGCAAAATGGCGGGCCGATTCCGCCAGCATCCGCTGCTCATCGGTCAGGGTGAGATCCATTGGTTTGGCCTCTTTGGTTTGGCCTCTGAGGATGGGAACAAGCCGCAGCCGCGCGCCGCAACAGTTGGGTTTATGGGGCCGGAGGAGCCAATGGCCCGAGCCCGCTGGCCTCTCTCACATGACGCAAAATAAGCCACGCACCATCACAAGCGAAGCTTCGCCGCCATTGGCATTGCGGCAATACTTTGCTTCAACTCAATGCGCCTTGGCTTCCTTCACGTTTTGCTGCGCCAGTTCCTCGTTGATCACGGATTCCATTTCGTTGGTCGGCTGCGCGCCGTTCATCAGGCGCCCGTTGATGACGAACGTCGGCGTGCCGTCGACCCCGATATCGCTGCCCTCCTGCTGGCTCTTTTTGATCTGGTCGAGATGCAGGTCGCCGGCCGTGCACTGGTCGAATTTCTTGGTGTCCAGCTTGAGCCTGGCCGCGGTGGCGTCAAGCCCCTTCGGATCCAGCTTGGACTGGTCGGCGAACAGCGCGTCGTGAAACGGCCAGTACTTGCCCTGGTCGCCGGCGCATCGGGCGGCCTGCGCGGCCTTAAGCGCGTAAGGATGCATCGGGAGCGGGAAGTCCATGTAAACCAGGCGCACCTTGTCGCCGTATTTCTTCAGGATTTCCTGGACTGAGCTTTCGGCGCGGCCGCAAAAAGGGCATTGATAATCCGAAAACTCGACGATCGTCACCGGCGCGTTGCTGGGACCGGTGGACCCGGCGCTGTATTGGGTCGAGACGTCGACGCGCGGCGCCTTGAGCATCACTTTGACGCCGGCCTCCTGGCGCAATTTCGCCACGAGTTCGGCGCGGGCCGCGTTCATCTTCTGGCGGCGCATGTAGTTCTCCAGCGGCGCCTTGATGCGGTCGAAGGGCTGGCGGATGCGCGCCTGGTTCTGGTCGTAAAAATCCTTCATCTCCTTTTCGGTGGGAGCCGGCGCCTTATCCTGGACCTCCTGCTTGAGGTAGGCCTCCTTGGTCATGCCGGCTTTCCTGGCCGCCTGTTCGATCAGGTAATCGTCGATAATGTCGTCCAGCGCCCGCTTTTTTGCCTGATACACCTGGCTCTCGATCGCCGCCAGCTGCGGACGCGCCTTTTCATCGACCTGGGCCTCCGTGATCTTCATCGAACCGACGGTGGCGAGCACCGCATTGGCGCTGGCTTTCTTTGCGGCCGCGTTGACCGCACTGACGCTTCCCAGCGCCAATCCGGCCGCCATCACCAAAAGGGAAACAGACCTTGCGAGCTTTTCTATGTTCATCAACTGTTACGCTCCATCGTAACGGGTCCACACCATACCATGCCCGGGGCGCCATGTCTTGGGCTCCATGCCTGTTTAGCATACATCCTGCGCCTCTTGACGCGGGATGCCGGCTGGCATTGTATAAATCCTAAAGGTGGGCTTTATGTCACGATTTTGCCTGACCCTTATCGCGGTCCTCGCCGTGAGCGCGATTGCCGCCGGCAGCGTGATGGCGGCGGAGAGCGGCGAGACTTCCTTCAACACCCTGTCCGCTTATCTGCATCGCAACCGTCTGCCGCTGGTCGAGGCCCGCATGATCACCGGCGAGGGCGGCGAGCGCAGCGTGATGCTCTACGGCTTCGTCGCCACCGACTATGGCAAGCGCGACGCCGAAGACCAGGCGCGCGACTTTCTGGACGACCCGGACATCGAGATCATCAACCGCATCAAGGTCAGGCCCGAACTGCTCACCTTGGGAACGCGTCAGGACAGCCCCGATACTCAGAACAGCGCCGAGAGCCCCAACCGCAGCGGGACAGACAATGGGGCGCAACCCGCCGATTTGGGCAATGACGACGGAGTCGACGACAGCGCCGTACAAGCCGCGGCGCAGAGCGAGGATTTTCCCGACCAACTGGGTGATCGAGAGGCTTACGCCAACCAGCAGCGCGACGAAGAAGCGCTGATGAGCAATGGAGCCGTGGGCGGAATTCCACTGGCGCTGCTGATTCTGGGTTCCGGCGGCGCGATGTTCCCGCCCCTGGCTCCGCCGCTATACGGCGTGCCCCGCGGCCTGCCGCCATATTATGTGCCGCCCCCGACCGTGCTGTCACCGCCGCCGGTTATCGTGATGCATTCCTTCGGCCCGTCGTATAACCCGTATCGCGGCTTTCCGGCAGGTCCCGGCACTTTTCCGTCGCCTTTCCCAGCCGGGCCGACGCCGATGTTTCCCGCCACCGGCGGTGTTCCGCCGTTCTCGACCGGCCCCGGTTTCGGATCCTTCCCCGGCTTCCACGCCGGGTTTGGGAGCGGCTTCAGTCATGGCGGCTTCGGCGGCGGCTTCGGCCATGGCGGCTTCGGCGGGCATCGCTGAAGCCCGGGATCGGCACTTTCGTTTCTCTGGCAGCAACACGGCGGCGTTGTTGCCGGCTGATTCTGATTGGCTGCCTGCTGGCGGGCGCGAACGGATGCCGCGCGCGCCAGGTCCAGGGCCGTTCCATCAATGTGGCGCTTGCCGTTTTCCCTGAAGAGGCGCGCCGCTACCAGCATTTCGCGCGCGACTTCGAACGCCAGTCCGGATTGCGTCTTAACCTGGTCGCACAGAGCTACATCGATATCCTGCACGCGCTAAAGGCCGAGTCGGCCGCCGGCCGCGGCCAGCTTGACCTGGTCGAACTGGACCTCGCGATGCTGGGTGAGGCGCGCCCGCACGTAAGGGCGATCGACGATCTAATCACTCCCCCGGCGCGCGCCTTGTTTCCGGCCGCCGCCTGGCAGGCTGCCGCCAGCGGCAATCACGTCTTCTTCATCCCCCATCGCCTGATGTGGCAGGCGATGATCTACAATCGCGTCGAGGTTCCACGTCCGCCCTCGAACTGGAAAGAGCTGGCGGCCTTCGTCAGAGATCATCCGGGTAAATTGGCGATCAAGGGCGCGATATACGAGGGCGCGGTGTGCGACGTGATGCCGTTTGTATGGAGCGCCGGCGGCGACGAACGCTCTCCCGCCGCCCCAGGTTCCATCGAGGCACTGGACTTTCTGGGCTCGCTCGCCTCCGGCCTCAATCCGCTGTCGCCGATGTTTCGCGAGATGTCGGTGCTGGAGGCGCAGGCCCGCGGGCAGGTTTGGATCCATTTCAACTGGCCCTTCGCGATGAGCTATCTGGCCGGCAAAGGACTGGCCCCGCAGGTCGACCTGAGCGCACCGATTCCGGCCGGACCGGGCGGCGCTTTTACGGTGCTTGGCGGCGGTTATCTGGCGCTTGCGTCGTCGGCGCCCCATCCCCGCGAAGCGCGCGCGTTCCTGCGCTATCTGTTGACCGCCGCGGTCCAGCAGCGGCTCAGCGGCGAACTGGGCTGGTATGGATCGGTGCCGCCGGCGCCGGGCAGTGAGGAGGCGCGTCTGTACGCCGGTTTCAGCGCGATGCGCGAGCGGGTGCGCGCGCGACCCGCGATCAGCGGTTACACCGAAATCAGCAACGGATGGCAGCGCGTGATTCATCAGGTGCTGTTCGACCGCGCCGCACCCGCGCAGGCGGTTGCCGCGGCCAACTGGTGAGGGCCGCGACGCTGCGGCAACGCGACTGTAGTGGACCCGGATCGTAAGTTCAGCCGGAGCCGGGCTCGCCTTTATATTAACAATTCGTAACTGAATATCTCGCGCCGAATGAGTTTGGCTGCATATTTTTCTGTTATACAGCTAAGTACTTGTCTTTCATCATGCGGCGGCGCGGCCGCGCCTTATGCGCCAATTTAGCATCGCTCCTCATCGCTTCGCTTGCCCAACAAATTAATTGCATGGGTGACAGGCATCGAATAACCTGTCAGTCACTCGGTTGATGACTGAAAACGCTTGGCAGGTCTCATCAGTGAGAGCTTCGCGAGCGGTGAGAATCAAACCGCAGGCGCGCGGACCAACATTTGCATAGTCCGTGGCGCGGCCGGCGGTCGAGTCTATACTGATCAGCGCCAACGCAGCCACGCATCCGCCTGCGTGCGTAATGCGGCCTATCTTTCGGGGGCCGACCGCGGCTGCGCATGTCAAGTTTTGCGGTGCGTGTTATGCAATCAACGGTTTGGAGGCAACAGTTATCATCGTGAGCGCCAATGGAACTCATTCAATAGAACGTTTGGACAAACTTCTGCGGCCAAAACTGCGTATCGCGCAGTTGGCCCCGCTATATGAACGCATTCCTCCCAAACTATATGGCGGCACCGAGCGGGTAGTCTCGTATATTACTGAAGAACTGGTGCGCCGCGGCCACGAGGTAACGCTGTTTGCCTCGGGCGATTCCATCACCCGGGCCACGCTCTCGCCCGGATGCGATCAGGCGCTGCGGCTGACCGGAAAACCGGAAATGGGCACCTACCTGCAGTTGCCGATGATCAGCAACGCCTATCAGAACGCGCGCGAGCGCTTCGACGTTATCCATTCCCATTTGGATTACTGGAGTTTCCCATTTGCGCAATTGGTTGACGTGCCGACGGTCGCCACCATGCATGGACGGCTGGACATCGAAGAGCTTCATCCCATCTATGCGCGCTACACCGACGTTCCACTGGTGTCGATCAGCAACGCCCAGCGCACACCTCTGGCGTTCGCCAATTGGATCGCCACGATCCATCACGGGCTGCCGCGCGATCTGCTGAAACCGCGCTTCGAATCCGGCCAATATTTGGCTTTTCTGGGCCGCATCTCTCCCGAAAAGCGGCCCGATATCGCGATCGACGTGGCCCGCCGCGCCGGCGTGCCGATCAAGATCGCGGCCAAGGTCGACGTGGTCGACAAGGATTACTTCCACACCGTGATCAAGCCGCGGCTGGCGCCGCCCGACGTGGAATACATCGGCGAGATCAACGAGGTCGAGAAAAGCGATTTTTTAGGCCACGCCATCGCGCTCATGTTCACCATCGATTGGCCCGAGCCATTCGGACTGGCGATGATCGAGGCGATGGCTTGCGGCACGCCGGTAATCGCGCGCCCCTGCGGTTCGGTTCCCGAGGTCCTCGACCACGGGGTCAGCGGCCTGATCGCGGCCGGGACCGACGATCTGGTGGACGCGGTCAGACGGGTACAGGGTCTTTCGCGGGTCGAATGCCGCAGGCAGTTCGAGCGCCGTTTCACGGTCGAGGGCATGGTTGACCGCTACGAGGAGGTTTACCATAAGCTGATCGCGGCGAGGTTGGGAGCGCGGATGACCAACGGCCGGGATGGATGAGTTGAAAGAGCAGAACGACCATTACAAACCCGCTAAAAAACCTCGGCGCTCGCGCGCCCCACATGACGCCCAGGCCGTCCTTAAGGTAGGCTCGGATTACTACATTCTGGCCTCTTCCGTCTCCCATCGGCCCAACCGCACGCTGGCCGCCGGCGAAGCCTTCGCGGTGCTGGAGACCGGCGGCGATTTCGTGCATTCGCCGCTGGGCTCCGGCGGTCTGTTCTATCGCGACGCGCGCCATCTGAGCCGCATGGAAATGCGCGTGGCAGGCCGCCCCGCCATCGTGCTCAATTCCTATCTCAGCCACGACAACGCCGAACTGTGCGTCAATCTCACCAATCCCGACCTCTATCGCGAGCGAGGGACGGTATGGCTGCCGCGCGGTTCAGTGCACATCGAACGTTCCTGGGCGTTGTCGGGTGGGACGCTGTTTGGCCGCGTGCGGCTGCGCAATTTCAGCCGTCTGCGGGTCCTGCTCGAGATCAGGTTTCTGCTCGGCGCCGATTTCGCCGACCTGTTCGAAGTCCGCGGCGTAAAGCGGGCGGTGCGCGGCGAGATGCTCGAGCCGGCAATCAACCAGGACAGCATCCGATTCTGCTATCGCGGACTGGACGCTCAGACCCGTGTAACTACGATTACCTTCGCCCCCGCTCCCGAGACCATCGATCACGGATGTGCGCTGTTCCCCGTCAGGCTCGAACCCGAGCAAAGCGTCGAAGTGGACCTGCGCGTGGAATGCACCTGGGAGGCTCCCAGCGCCGCCCGTGCGCATCATGTATTCGACATTCATGGCGCCCTGGCCGCGCGCCGCGCCGAACTGGCCCGCCGGCGCGCGGGATGGGCCCGTATCAGCACCAGCAGCGCCCCGCTCAACGCGCTGATCGAGGCGTCGATCGCCGACCTGATCACGATCGTATCGATGGGCCAACATGGCAGCTACTTCATGGCCGGTATTCCGTGGTTCGCCACCCTGTTCGGCCGCGACAGCATTCTGACCGCGCTCTCGGTCCTTCCATTCAACCCCGAGATCGCCTGCGGAACCCTCAAAACGCTGGCCGGATTGCAGGGTACACGCGTTGACGATCGGCGCGATGAGCAGCCCGGCAAGATCATCCACGAGATGCGGCTGGGCGAGATGGCCGCGACCGGCGAAGTCCCTTTCGCCCGCTACTACGGAAGCGTGGACTCCACGCCTCTGTTTGTCTGGCTGCTGGGATACTACGTGGAAACCACCGGCGACTGGGAGCTGGCGGAGCAGCTGTGGCCCGCCGCCGAACGCGCCCTGGAATGGATCCGGACCTGGGGCGATCGCGACGGCGACGGTTTCGTCGAATACTACCGCAAAACGTCGCGCGGACTGGCTAATCAGGGCTGGAAAGATTCGTTCGACGCGATTTCTCACGCCGACGGTCAACTGGCGCGCCCGCCCATCGCGCTGGCCGAAGTTCAAGGCTACGTCTTCGCCGCCTACAGCGTAATGGCGCGGATGGCGCAGCGGATGCACAGGAACGGACTGGCCAGCGAACTCAACGAGCGTGCGGAGGCTTTGCGCTGCGCTTTTGTGCGTGACTTCTGGATGGACGACCGCGGCACCGTGGCGCTGGCGTTGGACTATGAGAAACGCCCCTGCCGCGTGGTCGCCTCCAACGCCAGCCATTGCCTGGCCGTCGGATTGCTCGATCCGGAGCGCGCCGCCGCCGCCGCGCGCTCACTGCTCACAGCGGAGATGTTTTCGGGATGGGGAGTGCGCACGCTGGCGGCCAACGAACGGCGTTACAACCCGATGAGCTATCACAACGGATCCGTGTGGCCCCACGATAATGCGATCGCCGCGATCGGCCTGGCCCGCGCCGGCGCACATGCAGGCGTGCACGGCATCCTCGACGGGATGGTTCAGGCGGCGGTCAATCTGAAAACCGGCAGCCTGCCCGAATTGTTCTGCGGCCTGGAGCGCAAAGACGGTCTCGAACCGGTACCTTACCCGGTCGCCTGCCAGCCCCAGGCATGGGCCGCCGCAAGTATCTTTCTGATTCTCTCCTCGATGCTGGGGCTTGAGGTCACCGGCGAGCAGCAAATCAACGTGGTCTCGCCGACCATGCCGCCGTGGCTGGACTGGATAAAAATCGAAAATCTGCGCGCCGGCGGCAAATCAGCCTCCCTCATGTTCGAACGCACCGATCATGCCGTCGGAATCGAAGTGCTGGAAAACCGCGGCGCAACCATCGACGTTAAATTCACCTGAAGCCTTTACCTCTCGACCCGCTTTGCGCAGCTCAGGTTTCCGCGAGCGCAAGTGAGGAACGAGCGGATTGTTCAGGGACGGATGCCGCCGGGAGCGGACGGCGTCGCGGCCGCGCGCGCCGTCACGCTCGCCGCTGTCAACCCGGTCCCGGTGGGCATCGGAGTCGAAGCCGGTGTGGCCGCTGCGCTCTGACTGGAAGTGGGCGGCGCAGCGGCACTTGCCGACGCCGTTGGGCTTTGCGTGGGCGAGGCGGTTTCCGCAGCGGTCGGCGATGGGATTTGCGTTTCGGTCGGCGTCGGGGTTTCGGTCGGCGTCGGGGTTTCGGTCGGCGTCGGGGTTTCGGTCGGCGTCGGGGTTTGGGTGGCGGTCGGCGACGGCGTCGGCAAGGTCCATTCCACCGGCGCCCGGGCCCAGATCAGGTTCGCGGTGTGTCCGGCACGCGATTGCGTCATGTCGCCGGCCGGGGTAAAGCGCCCCGCGGCCGGATCGTAAATCTCGGCGCTGGCCAGCGGCTGGTATTTCTCGTCCCAGCCGCCGGCAATCAAAACCCGGCCGTCGGGCAGCATCGTGGCGGAATGTCCAAAGCGGCTGGTAGCCATGGATCCGGTCGGCACAAATTTGCCCGCCGCCGGATCGTACAGTTCCGCCGACGCGTCGGGCCGGCCGCCCGCAATCAGCACGCGGCCGCTGCGCAGCATGGTCGCGCTCTGGCCTGCGCGGCTGTGTATCATGTCCGGGCCGGGGCTGAAGCGGCCGGTCTTCGGGTCATAAATCTCACTCGAATTGATGGCCTCGCTGCGGGCGTGCGGACTGCCGCCCGCGATCAGCACGCGGCCGTCGTTCAGCAACGTTGCGCTGTGATAAAGCCGGTTGTTTTTCATCGCCCCGGTCTGGATGAACCTGGCGCTGGACGGATCGAAAATCTCCGCGATCCTTTCGCCTCCGCCTGCGATCAGCACCCTGCCGTCGGCCATTTTCGTCGCGCTCTGGCCGTAACGGCTGAACGCCATGTCGGGGCCGGCGGTAAAGCGATTGTGCACGGGATCGAAGATCTCGGCGCTGGCCGAGCCGCCGCCGACTACCAGCACCCGGCCGTCATCGAGCAGGGTGGCGGTGGGATCGTCGCGCGCGGTGCTCATCGCGGCACTGGCCGTAAACCGGCCGCGGCCCGGATCGAACCGCTCGGACGAACTGAGAATCCAGGGCATCGCCGGACCCGGAAATACGATCAGCGGGATCAGCACGGTGTTGACGCCGCCCACAATCAGCACCCGGCCGTCCTTGAGCACGGCGGCGGCGTGGCGGTCGCGATGCGCGGTCAAGGGCGAGACCGGCAGAAAATGGCCGGAACCGGGGTCATAGACCTCAGCCGAATCCAGCACCGCCGAACTGGTTCCGGTCGGAACGCTAATCTCTCCCGTTCCGCCGGTAATCAGTACCAGCGGGACGAGCCTGATTTTTGGAGTGGCGGTCGCGGTGGGACTGGGCGGCGTGGTGGCCGAGGCAGTGGGGGTTGCGCGATGGCGTCGGCGATGCGCCGCATTGGCCGTTATGGCAACGCATAAGGCCGCCGCACAAAGCACACCCGCGGCATAGCGGCGGCCGATATCAACTGAGCGTCTGCCGGTTATCATCCATTTTGCGGCCGGAAGTCTTCGTTCCCCGAAGCTCGGCCCATTGCCGTTCATGTGCCGCCGCTTCCAGCGACAGACCGCGGGTCTCGTCAATGAACAGGCCGAAGATCAGCGCGCTGGGAAAGCCCAGCAAAGCGAAGTTTCGAATCACGTTGGCCATCCCGCCCATCGGTCCAATTAAAGCGGCGATCAGAACCTGGGCGAGGACGGAAAAAATCGCGCCGGTTATCATCTGCCATCCCACCATCGTGGTGCGCAAGGCCGAGGGCAGCAGTTCGGTTGCGGCCGAATTCGCTCCTACCGTCATGATCGAAGACCCCACCTTGAACCAGCAGTAGCCGGCCAGCAACCACAGCGTGGGATGAGAAGAAGATGCGGGCGGACCATGGTAAAACGCCAGCGCGCCGAGCCATGCCGCGCCCCCGAAATAGGCTACTGTCGGCACCCGGCCGAAGCGCTCCGAAGTCCAGGCACCGAGCGGAAATCCGGCCATCCCGACCGCCATCCCGAGGGTAACCAGCATGCTGGCGCGCGCCGGGAAAAGGCCGATAATGGAAACCGCGTCGAAATACAGCCATCCGTTGACCGCTGTCCCCGCCATCGTATCGAGCGCGGCGCAGGCCAGCAGGGTGAGCGCGCGACGGCGGTAGAGGGGATGGAAGATGTCATAAAACGACGTTCTCGGCGCCACCTCTTCCGACGAGCTGCGGCTCCAAATCCTCGGCTCCGGCACCATCCGCGATATCGGCACGATCAACCCTACTCCCGCCACCGCCGGCGCCATCATCCATCGCCACGACAGACCCCATCCGATCACCACCGGAATGACCGGATAGGGCAGAATGCCGCCGACCGCGCTGGCCAACGCGGCGGCAGCCTGCCCCCGCGCCCGCCGCTTTACCGGCAATTCTTCCGCCAACAGCACAATCGCCGACGAAACTGATCCTCCCAGCAGCGCCGCGACCACGATTTCGAAGGCCGCGAACAGCGCCGGACCGCTCGCCAGCGCCGCCCCGGCGCTGAACAGCGGCACAAGCGTCATGCTGGTCAGGATGATGCGGCGGCGGCCCACCCGATCCGCCATCCGGGCCAGTACCAGCGAACCCAGGGCCGAGGTGGACATCCACGCGAACAGCCGCGCCAGGCTGGCCTGGTCAAGCTTGAAGCTGGCGGCAATCCACGGCGACGCCACCCCGGCAATCGATAGCGTATAGCCCTGATAGACCTGTAGCAGGACGATTGCCGCAATGATCGCGTTACCCTGCCCGCCAAAGGTCAAAAGGCGGCGCGGCGCGGTCATCACGGGCGGCTGAAGAAGCGGTCCTTGCCCCGCCGCCGGCCTATTTTCGCGCCCGGACGCCACTACCTGATATCGAACGTGATGTGAACCATTTGGGATACGAATCCGCCCCGCCAGGCGCATCCGCTCGCCCGGCTGGCGGTTGAAAAAGGCTTCTCGCTCCTGTTCTGCACCTCCCGGATGGCGACGAGGTTAAGGAAAGAAGCCGGTTTTTATACCGAATTTGAGCGCGGCGTCATGGAACCGGATCGCATTTGTGGTTCAAGCGGCTGGCGGCCAGCCTTAATTCGGGCGGCATAAGGGTTGCACGATCGCGCCATGAGTTCTGCTTCCCACCTATCGCAAGGCCCAGGGGCCGCCAGGAAATGAAGGTTAAAAAGTCTTCCAGGAGTTCGCTCATCAGGTTTGTCGCCTTTTTGAAGCCGCATTTCGGCTACGTCGCCGCCGCTGCGGCCATGGGAGTGGGAAAATTCACGCTGCCGCTCATTTTCCCGCTCGCCTTCAGGTACATCGTTGACGTTCTTCTAAGCTCCCATCCGCACTTGGACGGTGTCAATTCGATAATCGACCGCTGGTCCGCGGGTTTGGCGTCGATTTTGGGCATGGACGCCTCGCCGCACAGCAAACTGGCCGCCCTGAGTATCGCCCTGCTGGCAACTTACGCCGTCCAGGCACTGGCCAGCTACTACCGGAACTACTGGGCCGGTATAGCGGGCAACCGGCTGATCCTCGGCCTGCAATGCCGTCTGTTCTCCCATCTGCAGCGCCTGCCGCATTCCTTTTTCGATCGCAATCCGGCCGGCGCCATCGTCTCGCGCGTGCTTAACGACGTCACTCAGGCCAACGAACTGGTTAACTCGGCCCTGGTGGACGTCTGGATGGATGTCATCTCGCTCAGCCTGGTGGTGCTGGCGCTGTTCGCGATGGACTGGAGGCTGGCCCTGGTCTCGATGGGCATCGCGCCGCTGTGGGTTAGCTTCATGCGCTATTTCTCGCCGCGCATCAAAGCCGTAAGCCATCGGATGCAGGAGAGCGTCGAGGAAATCAACGGCGAGGTGCACGAACGCGTAATGGGCGCCGCCACCATCAAGTCGTTCGGCCGCGAGGAGGACGAGGCGCGCCAGTTCGCCCGGCGCACCGAACAGCTTTACGCGCGTTCGATCGACAAGGTGCGCCTCGCCGCCGTGCAAGAGATGCTGATCCAGGTACTGACCCGCAGCGCTCCGATGGTGGTGGTATGGGTGGGCGCCTCGATGATCATGCGCGGCACCATGACGTTGGGCACGCTGCTGGCCTTTTTCACCTACCTTGGCTTTTTGTATCTGCCGCTGGAACGGCTGGCGCAGCTCTCGGTGGTGCTGTCGGCGTCGCTGGCGGCCATCGAGCGCATCTTCGCCTTCCTCGACCTCAAACCCGAGATCGCCGACCATCCGCTGGCGCGGCCCTTCGCCGTGCGCCGCGGCGCGATCGATTTCGAACAGGTGAAATTCGCCTACCATCCGCGCGACGGCGAGGCCGCGCGCGAAGTCCTGCGCGGCGTCGACCTGCATATCCCGGGCGGGATGCGGGTGGCACTGGTGGGCCGTTCCGGAGCGGGGAAAACCACGCTGGCCAACCTGATCCCGCGCTTTTATGACGCCACCGGCGGACGTGTCCTGATCGACGGCAAAGACGTCAAACACATGACGCTGAAGTCGCTGCGCGCCAACGTAAGCATCGTCACCCAGGAGCCGTTGCTGTTCAGCTCCAGCATCGCCAGCAACCTTTTGTACGCCCGCCCCGAGGCAACTTCCGAGATGCTCTGGCAGGCGCTGGAGTTCGCCAATCTGGACCGCTTTGTCAAACAGCTTCCGCACGGAATCGATACGGTTATCGGCGAGCGCGGAGTCAAAGTCTCATGCGGGCAGCGCCAGCGCATGGCGTTGGCGCGCGCGTTTCTCAAAGATTCCAAGATCGTCATTCTCGATGAAGCCACTTCGGCGGTCGATTCAGAAGCGGAAAATCTCATCCAGGAGGCGATCGATCGCCTGATGGAAGGGCGCACCGTGATTACCATCGCGCATCGGCTGCGCAGCGCCACCGCCGCCGATCTGATCGTCGTACTGGAAGGCGGCGCGATCGCCGAAATCGGCCCGCACAGCGATCTGATGCGCCGCGGCGGGGTTTACGCGCGGCTGCTCAGGGAGCAGGCACGCGGTTTGATGATCGACTGGCGCCCGGCGGGAAACCTGCGGCGCGAAGCCTGATCGGATATTTCCCCGAATCATTCTTCGGGCGTTTCCCCGGCCCTCGCTGAGGAAACGCCCTCTTTTTTTATTCCTGAAAATTTCCGCAATACTCCTTCAGCTTCGGCTTGCTCAGCACGGTGGATGCCGATTCGCCATATTTCGTTGATTTCATTCATGTTTACTGATGCCATGCTATTTCTTCTGAAAATAGGTATTCCTGCAAAAGTACAAAGGAGCGGCCTGGAATTCCAAAACAAAAGAAAACGCAGTCGTATAGTGGAAATACTTTTCTACTGCTTGTATAGCGGCGTGTCATTTGTTAAATAGCCGTCATACATGAAGGGGCTGATAAAATGGCGATAAAAACAAGCTGGCGCAACCCGCTGACGGCATTCTATTTGAGTGTTTCCGCACCCTGAACCGGCGCGTCAGGGAACCGATCTCCGCTCAACGTCGAATTGACGTTTCGAGCGTGTTTTCGGCGCAAACGGCCCGTTCCGGCGCCTTCTCCTCACTTCCTCACCAGAGATTTCCCCTGCCGATTCGCCGGCCGACTGTACCTGCTTGCGGGACTCGGGTGAATTGCGCCGCCAATCGGACATGTCCGCGCATGGTTTTACCAGGATAAGAAAGGATTAACGATAACGGCCATGGATAGTGGCTATTACGAAATATACCGGTATGTAACTCTCGAAAGGATAAAATTGCGGCCGCTGCCGCATTCGGCCAGGTTTGCTCCGCTGCCGGTCCTGAGCTGTTTGGCCATCCTGCTCTCTTTGCCGCCGTTCAGCGCAGCGGCGCTCGCCCAGGTTAGCTGCGTTGTGACCATCACTTCGCCTGCCAGCGGCACCGCAATCGCCGGAACTCAAACGGTCAATATGCTGGAGAGCTGCAGCGGCGGCGCTCCCGGATTCAAGCGGCTTTATGTCGGGCCGGTAGGTTCGACCACCATCCTGACCGCGTCATTCGATTTTCCCCCCGGGCCCGCAACTCTGGCATGGAATACAACTTCGATACCCAACGGTTCCTATCATCTGAATGTGATCGAGTGGGACGCGACCGGATCGATAAAGGAAGGCGGCACGACGCAGGACACCATCGTCACCATCTCCAACGTCGCGGGAGGGTCGTCGCTTCCCACCTTCAGCGTCATCTGTCCGCCGGGCTTTCCATGCCCGGCAAGCGGGCTGCTTACATTCGAGCAGGGCGGCCAGCCGGTGACTGCCAATGCGGTATTTGTAACCAGCGCGGCGGCGCCGACCGCGACGCCTTCGCGCGCCCCCACCGCAACGCCATCGCGGGCGCCGGCCGCCACCCCCGCACCGACCAGAACCGCGAGCCCGGCGCCGACCTCAACCGCCACGCCAGCGGCTTCGGCCACGCCTACTCCGGTGCTGGGCGGCGCCGTGATGAAGGCCAACGACTTTCTCAACACCATGGGCGCGGTCACACATGACATTCAGAAACTGGAGTCGGCCACCGCAATCATAAACGGATTCAGGTACACCGGTTTGCGCATCGGCCGCGACGACGCGACGCATTCCAGCAGCGGCGCGGGCAGCGTGCAGGATTTGTGCAACATCCATGCCGCCACCGGCGTCAAATATCATGAACTGCCGATCGTGGACGACGGCGACGCCAGTGTCTCCGATACCAGGGCCATGTGGGATCAATTGGCCGGCTGCGGCGGGATGCTCGAGGCCGAGGGACCCAACGAGCCCAACAATGGTCCGTTCTTTTACGCCGGCGCGACCTGCAGCATGGGCAGTTCCTTTCTGCCGTGCGCGCACTACCAAGCCGACCTCTACAAGATGGTCAAGAGCGATCCGCTGCTGCGCAACTTCCGGGTCGCGGGTCTGACCGAACCCGGCGCCGAACCCGACAATGTCGGCCTGCAGTTTCTCGCCATCCCCTCCGGATCCGGCCTGGCGATGCCCGACGGCACGGTTTACGCCGATATCGCCAATACTCACAACTACGTGCAGGGCAACGGGACCGCGGGAACCACCCTGATGGATAATCACGCGCGCCTGGCCGAAACCATCCAGGCGGGTCCATTCGATCACTACGGCAACTACTGGGGCGCCACCTGGAACCGGCAGTTTGCCGGCGCCAGCAGCGGCCAGAACGCGCGCCCCAAAGAGACCACGGAAACCGGCTGGAACATCTACAAGCCCGGCGCCAACATCGGATGGGATATGATGGCGCGCCTGGTGACCGACGTTTTCCTCGACGCCCCTCAGCTCGGATGGAGCGAAACCATCGTCTACAAAATGTTTGAAGAACCGCCCTACGACACCGGCAACGGGATGTTCAATCGCAACGGCGACGAGGCCGACGCCGGCAACGCCACCGCCCTGGGGCTCTACATCCACAACCTGACCGCGATCCTGTCCGACAACAGCTCGGCATTCAGCGCGACCCCGGTTGCCCTGAGCCTGTCAGGCCTGCCCCCGACCGGGTATTATCAGCTTATGCAAAAAAGCAGCGGCGTGCATGAACTGGTGCTGTGGGGCGAGGCCTTCGCCAGCCGTACCGCGAGCACGGTAACCGTAACCCTGCCGAAGACCGCGGCGAGCATCAAGGTGTACGATATCACCAGCGGCACCGCACCGATTCAGTCGCTGACCAACGCCGCATCGGTGCGGGTAACGTTGACCGACCACGCGGTAATTGTGGAGTTTTGAGCCGTCCGCGCCACAGGACGCTCGCCCATCAGCCGGACAGGGGCGAGCTCGCGGCTTCTTCAATGGCCATCCGGTTTCTTGTAGCTTCTGGCTCAGGCGAGAGTGGCGGAACGGCAGACGCGCCGGACTTAGGATCCGGTGCCGCAAGGCGTGGGGGTTCAAGTCCCCCCTCTCGCACCAACGGTTCTTAACAGAACCGATCCGGATCCTTCAGCATCGAAAACCGGGTCCTACACCCGCTCGATTACTTCGCGCGCGATTTGCTCGATACAATCGCCAAAGCCGTCCATCGGAGGATTGAGGAAAATCTGCGACAGCCCGGCTCTTTCCAATGCACGGATATGCTCGACCACCTGCTCGCGCGGACCGGCAATGGTGCTGTAGCGGATGGCTTCAGGAGTGACGAATTTCCATTCGCCCGGTTCGACGTAGGCGCAATGCCCCAGATGCAGCTCCAGATAGCGCTCTTGCGCCGGCGTGCGCATCGCGCCGACATGATCCAGATATGCCTGGAACAGCGGGCGCAGCGCCGCGGGCAGCGACTGGGGGCGGGCGTATCCGGCCGCCACCGCGTGCAGGTTGGCCATCACCCACGGCCCCGCCATCATGCGCACACGCGGCGAGTCGAAGTCCTCGCCCGGCTTGAGCACGACCACATGGGTCAGCGATACGATTGGAAAATGCGCCGGCAGCGTCCGTCCCGCCCGCGCGGCGCCGGCCTCAATGCTGCGCTTGACCCGCTCAAGACGCTCCGGAGTCAGCACGCCGGTGGTAACGCATCCGTCGCCCAATTCGCCGGCCAGTTCCAGCGTCCTGGGGCCGTTGGCCGCGACATAGAACGGGATCGGCCCGTCAAGGTTGATGAAATGGCGATCGCGATGCAGGAAGCGGATCTTGCGCTCCAATCCTTCGGCCTTGTAGATGGCCTCGCCGCGCTTGAGCAGGTCGCGGATCACACGGCATTGCTCGCGAAACTCCGCATACTTGACCGGCGGCAGGCCCATCACGCGCCGTCCCGTATGCCCGGTGCCAAAACCCAGCATGACGCGCCCCGGCGCCAGCTCATTGATAGTGCCGATAGCGGCGGCGGTGACCGGCGCAATCCGGTTGGCCGCGACCGCCACTCCGGTGGCCAGCTTGATGCGGGTGGTATTGACGGCGGCCAGCGCCATGCACGCCCACACGTCGCCCCAAATCATGTGCGAATCGGGAATCCAGGCATGGCTGTAGCCCAGCTGCTCGGCCAGCTTCGGATCGCTCATCGCGCGCTGCGGCCGGGTAAAAATAAGCGTACCGAATTCCATCATTCTCCTCTTGTCATACGGCCACTGAGTGTAGACGCAAGTCCGCCCCGATGCGCCTTAAACAATACTTCTCCAAAAGCGGCTGCGCGAGTCGCTGATTGTACACAAACCTGAGTAGTGCGGATGACAGAGCGACATGTTCGGCGGTCTCGGGCCGACTATGCGCCGCGGCGACCGAATGCTCGATTCGGATCGGGCGCAGCGCCTTGCAGGACCGCGGCCGGCGCCGCCGTCTTTGCGTGAAGAAATCCGGCGCGCCGCATGCGCGCGTTATGCCGAAGCTGTTGCGGCGGGGAGCCGCTGGCCGAATCGATCGACTGCGACGATCGTTTGATCCCCAATCTTAGAGATAAAGCCTCCTGTGGTGTTACTGACCAGACTCTCCAAACCGCTGGCGGTATTGAAGCCGCCGGTAGTGTTAGCGTGGTTTAAAGTCCCTGCTCACGCATCATCCGCGTTTTCTGCCTCAGTCCGGCGCGGGCGCCGGGGCCCGTCCTTACGCATAACGCATCGACGCCGCTGGCCGCGCCGCGAGGTTCGTGTTAGTCGTTGCGGGCATGAAAATCGGACTATTCGGCATCAATCACGGGCCGTGCGCGGTGCCGGCGACTGCCGCGGCGGTGGCGCGCGCGGCCGAGAATGCGGGCTTCGACAGCTTATGGACCGGCGAGCATATCGTGCTGCCCGATCCGCAGGCGCCGCCATCGCCGGTTCCCGCGCATGCGCCGTTCATCGATTCCGCCGTCGCGCTCGCCTATGTGGCGGCGCACACCTCGAAGATTCGGCTCGGCACCGGCATCATTATTCTGCCGCAGCGCAATCCGGTGGTTTTGGCCAAGGAACTCGCTTCGGTGGATGTGGTGTCCAGCGGCCGTCTGATCTTCGGCATCGGCATCGGCTATCTCAAGCCGGAGTTCGACGCGATCGGAGCGCCGTTCGATCACAAGGGACCGCGTACGGAAGATTTTCTCGCCGCGATGATTGCGTTGTGGAGCATGGAGAAGCCCGAATATCACGGGCGGTTCGTCTCCTTCGGCGGAATCAATGCGATGCCGCGGCCGGTGCAAAAGCCCCATCCCGAGATCGTGTTCGGCGGCCATACCAGGAGCGCCTACAGCCGCGCCGCACGGCTGGCGCGCGGATGGTTCGGTTTTGCGCTGGACGCCGACGGCGCCGCCCGATGTATCGAAGATCTGCGCCAGGCCTGCAAAGAGGCGGGGCGCAGCTTCGAGGATTTGGAAATCAGCGTCACCCCGCGCGGACGTATTGAGCGGGAGGCCGCAAAACGTTTCGCGCAAGCCGGCGTGCATCGCCTCATCCTGGTGCATCGCGGACGCAGCGAGCAGGAAGTCCTGCAATTCATCGCGCAGACCGAACGCGAACTTATCGGCAAGGTCTGAGCAGCGCCGTTCTCTTCGAAACCAGCGCTCAGACATGCGCTGGTTTCGCTTTTGGCCTTTTACCGCGCTTTTGGCTAGGTTGTTCCCAGCCGCGACAATACGGAGGTCGGCAATTCGGTGGATCTAAGTTACACCCCGCAAGAAGAGCGCTTCAGGGAACGGGTCAGGACCTTTCTCAAAGCCAATCTGCCCGCAGGCTGGGGCAGTCCCGGCTACAGTCTGAGCGGCAGGGGCAACCTTGAGTTCATGCGCGATTGGACCCGCAAGCTGTATGAAAACGGCTTTCTCGGGATGTCGTGGCCAAAGGAGTACGGCGGACAGGGGGCGACCCAAATCGAAGTCGCGATCCTCAACGAAGAGATGGCGCGTTTTCGCGCCCCCGCCCCGCTCAACTACATGGGGCTGACGATGGTCGGTCCGACGCTTATCGCCCACGGCACCGACGAACAGAAAAAGCGCTTTATCGGCAAGGTGCTGTCGGGCGAGGAGCTGTGGTGCCAGGGCTTTTCGGAGCCCGGCGCGGGTTCCGACCTCGCGGCGCTGCGCACGCGCGCCGAACTCAGGGGCGACGAATTCATCGTCAACGGCCAGAAGGTGTGGACCTCCGGCGCGCATTACGCCGACTGGTGCTTCCTGCTGGTGCGCACCGATCCCACCGCGCCCAAGCATCGCGGCATCAGCTATCTGCTGGTGGACATGAAAACCCCCGGGATCACGGTCAAGCCGCTGCGACAGATTACCGGCGAGGCCGATTTCAACGAAGTGTTTTTCGAAGACGTGCGGGTGCCGCGCGAGAACCTGGTCGGGCGCCTCAACGACGGATGGCGGGTCGCGGTGACGACGCTCTCCAACGAGCGCGGCACGATGGCGTTTGCGCTGGCGGCGCGCTACGAAATCATCTTCAACGAAGTGGCGGAACTGTGCCGCAAAGTCGGCGCGGCATCCTCGCCGGCCGCACGTCAACAAATCGCCCAGTTCTATATCGATCTGCAGTCGCTCAAGTACAGCCTCTATCGCAATTTCTCCAAGATCCTCCACGGCGGCACGCCCGGACCCGAAGGCTCGATCGCCAAGCTGTGGTGGTCGGAACTGGATCAGCGGATGGAGGAATTCGCGGTGCAGATACTGGGGCCGGCGGGCCAGTTGATGGAAGGTTCGAAGTACGCGTTGGACGGCGGCCGCTGGCCGATGGGCCTGCTGCGCGCGCGATGCCTGACCATCGCCGCCGGCACCTCCGAGATACATCGCAATACCATTGCCGAGCGCATCCTGGGGATGCCCAAGGGACGCTGAACTCCAGTACGCATCGCACAAACGCCGCGGCGCAACCGCCGCCTCCATCATCGGAGAGAGTCATCCGTGCCCGAAGCCAAAAGACCGCTGCCCAAACCGACGCCGGAAACGCGGCATTTCTGGGAAGGAACCGCGGCCGGCGAACTGCGCCTGCAGCGCTGCGATCAATGCCGCCGCGCCTACTTTCCGCCGCGCCCGTTCTGTCCCAAATGCGGCTCGCGCAAAGTATCCGTGTTCAAGGCCAGCGGCCGCGCCACACTCTACAGCTACGTCATCAACCATCGGCCGATGCCGCCTTTCACCGCCCCTTACTCCATCGCCGTGGTCGAACTGGATGAGGGTCCGCGGATGATGACCAACATCGTCGGATGCCCGCAGACCCCCGAGGCGCTGCAGCTCGACATGCCGCTGCAGGTGGTGTTCGAGAAGCAGACCGACGAGATCACCCTACCCTTTTTCAAACCGGCAGGTGCATGAGATGAAAAGCAAGTCGATTGCGGTGGTCGGCGCGGCCGAAACCACGCAGCTTGGAGTAATCCCCGACCTGTCGCAGATTCAGCTGCACGCCGACGCCGCGCTCAACGCGATGGCGGACGCGGGGCTCAAGCCGTCGGATATCGACGGTCTCGCCACCACGCCTGAATGGACGCCCAATCTGGCCAATTACCTCGGCATCACCCCCGCATGGGTTGACGGCACGATGGTTGGCGGATGCTCCTTCATGCTCCACGTGCGCCACGCGGCGGCGGCAATCAATGAGGGGTTGTGCAGCACGGTGCTGATCACGCACGGCGAGAGCGGGCGATCGCGCGTCGGCGTCGGACCGTTCAGCGGCAATCGGGCCAGTCTCGAAGGTCAATTCGAGGCCCCTTACGGCATCATGGGGCCGCCCACTGTGTTTACCATTCCGGTGCTGCGCTACATGAAGACCTACGGCGTCAGCGAGGAGCAGCTCGCGATGGTCGCGGTGGTGCAGCGCGAATGGGCGGCGAAAAATCCGCGCGCCAGCATGAAGGATCCGATCACGGTGCAGGACGTGTTGAGTTCGCGCATGATCGCCTATCCATTCCGCCTCCTGATGTGCTGCCTGGTGACCGACGGCGGCGGCGCGCTGATTCTCACCTCCGCGCAGCGCGCCAAAGATTTCCCGCGCAAGCCGGTCTATATCCTCGGCACCGGCGAAGGCGCCGAGTCATGGATGATCAGCCAGATGGAGGATTTCACCACTTCCCGGGCGTTTCGCGTCTCGGGGCGCAAAGCTTTCGCCGAAGCGGGCATCAGCCATAAGGACGTGGACCATCTGATGATCTATGACGCGTTCGCGCATCTGCCGCTGTACGGCCTGGAGGACCTGGGCTTCTGCAAACCGGGCGAAGCGGCGGGATTCATCTGGGAGCGCAACACCGCGCCCGGCGGCAAGCTGCCGCTCAACACCAACGGCGGCGGCCTCAGCTATATGCATTCGGGGATGTACGGGATGTACGCCCTGCAGGAAAGCGTGCGCCAGATGCGCGGCGTCGCGCCGGCGCAGGTGCCGGACGCCAAAATCTCCGTATGCCACGGCGTGGGCGGAATGTTCGCCGCCAGCGGCACCATAATCTTCAGCAACCAGGCGCCCTGAAGATCGGAAAATACCCCGAGGGCCGGATTCCGCGCCCTCTCCCGAGTGCTTATTGCCCGCAAGCGCATCGACGACACGGCGGCTGAAAACCGACTCGCGCAGCGCTGTGCACGCAGCTTATCGGCAACTGTATTTCCGGCGGCCCGCTAAAATATGAAATCCTGTATCACCGCCCAATTGTACAGATGAACCCAATCGCCGCCGTCCAGCCGACTGGTTAACGGATCCGAGTCGCGCAGGTTGCCGCGCGGACCGCTGAGCGGCCCCGCAGGACATCCGCCGCCGCAGGCCAGAGATCCCACCAGCGCATAGCTGATGTGCCGATGCCCCGGCGGCGCGCCGGGCGGCCCGGTCAGGCGCAGCATCACGTGAGTTTTGCTCCCGTCCAGATAAACCGCGCTGAGCGCGGGCGCAGCGCCCGAATCCTCGTGATACACGAAACCGTAATTTCCCGGGTCGCGAACCCGGTCCTTATCCAGCACCAGCGGCGGCGAGGGGATGTGGTATGCAAGAGTAATTATATTTCCCTTGACCGCCGCATCGGTAATGTAAAGCGGCTTCCACACCGCGCCCTCCACAAAGGTATGCTCGATCGCCTCGCCGTACTTCTCGCCCAGCAGTTCCTCCGAGCGGCTAGTCAGATGCGCGCCGTCCTTGCGATAGTAAGTCAGCCAATACTTGGGGCAGACCATCACGATCGACCCCGGATGGTTAAGCGCCGCCTCAAGCTGCGCCAGCGGAATTTCCGACCTCGCGGCGGCGTGCGCGCCCAGCACCGGGCTGGTGTAGGTGCTCATCTGATCGGTGAACAGCATCACCGGTTCACTCTGGCCGGTGATTGGGCGCACGTCCGCGTCATAGTCGGCGCGCCACTGGGCCAAATCGGCCGCATACTGCGCCGCGTTCGTGCCGAGGATGAAATCGCTTTCGCCATGCGTGACGGTCACCGCCCGCACCACGTTGCTGAAGCCAGCGCGCCGCAGGATCGCGGTTACCCGCTTTACAGTCGCGATTGAATTGCGATAAGGCACGGTGCCCCGCTTCAGCATCGAATACGGAGCGCCGGTCACGCCGTGCGCGCTGAATACCACCGGCCATGGCGGATGCCCATGCTCGAGCGCCAGTTCATTTATCTGGAAAGTCATCCCTGCGCCGATGGTCTCGCCGTCATGGTCCGCGGTTTGCGCCTCGACCAGCGGTATCAGGCCGGTAATCAGGTTGGGATCCAGTTCATGCACCTCGCCGCGGTCGATCACCTGGCGCACGCCGAGGTTAGTCATCAGGGCGAGAGCGGGCCAGGCCGGGGTGACCGAGATGGGCGGATTCGCCAGCATCCCGGTCGACAGACTCTGCCCGGTGCCGATTATCTGGTTGTAAACGCGAGGCGGGGAGCCGGCGCCGGCGCGCAAGGCAAAGGCGCCCAGCGCGGCCGCCGCGATCACAGTGAGCCGCAACGCGCGCATCTGAAGCCGTGCGCCCTCCCGCCTCCGATCGGCGGGTCGGAACAGGTCACCCAAACGCCCATGCCGTCGCAAAGCTTATCCGCAGCCGCATCGTATTGTGAAGAACCGCCGGCGGACAAGAACACTTATCCCCAGGTTTGGTCGAAGCGCGTCGGATTAACGCAATTGTTGACATTGGCGCCGTTCTGAACATAACTAAATGGTATTTTAAATAACCGTTGGCTGAGCAATCGCCGAGAGGAAAACATGGCACAATTTACACGCCGCGAAATGGTAAAAGCCGCGGGCAGTGCCGCCGGCGCCTTGCTGTTTATGCGTGGCCTGCTGCGCGGCGGTACGGCGCTGGCCGCGCCGTCCAGACCGGGCTCGCCCGAATGCGTCCCGCCCTCGCCATGCTCGATTCGCCTGCCGGCGAAGCAGGGCCTTAAGGAGTTGATCAGGGGCAACAAGCGCTTCATCAAAGGCCAACTGACGCATCAGCGCCAGGACCCGAGCCGGATCCTTGAGGTATCATGCGGGCAGCGGCCCTTCGCCGCCATTCTGTCGTGCTCGGATTCCCGTATTCCACCCGAAATCGTCTTCGACCAGGGTTTGGGCGACTTGTTCGTCGTGCGGCTGGCCGGCAATATCCTAGACGACGCGGCCGTGGCCAGCCTCATCTTCGGCGTGACTCATCTGGGGGCGCGCGTCCTGATGGTGCTGGGGCATGACAGTTGCGGCGCGCTTGGCGCCGCCGTCGACGGGCACGAAGACGTCGGCGATGAGGGTCCGTATTTTCCTGCCGCACTGGGGCCCGCGGTCGCCGACGCCAACAGCGACTTCGGCCCGTTCATGCTCCCGCAGGATCGTTCGCAATGGATCGACCGCGCGATCGACGAGAACGTGTATCTGGCGGTCGAGGCGTTGAAAAATCTGAAATCCGATGCCCTCGGGTGCAACCCGGCCTTTCAGGACCTGGTCAGCAGCGGTGAGCTGATGATTGTCGGGGCGCGCTACAAGCTGAATACCGGCGAAGTCGTCCTGCTCAAGCATTCCGACGAACCCGACGGCGACCCCGCCTGATCAGGCCGGCACACGGGCCAGTTCGTCCAGCCGCGGCAGAATGCGATCGGCGGGCAGGCCCGTGAGCCGGTAAACAATCCGTTCGACGCCGGCCTGCGCGAACGCGTCGATAGTGCGCCGTTCGCGGTCGAAGCCGGATTCGGGGAAATTCTGATGCACCGTGACCAGGAGCGCGCGCGGGTCGCGGCCGCGCTGCTCCATCCGCCGCGCCAGCTTCTCCCGCAGGGCAAGGAACCGATCCAACGGCATCCGCGGCGGAAACCATCCGTCCAGATAATCGATATGCCGCGTGGCGGGATCTGCCACTCCCAGCAGCAGCGGCGGATGCGGCTGCTGAACCGGCCTGGGCGGGCAGAAGATCGGATCGAAGTTGACAAAACGGCCGTGATACTCCGCCTGCTCGTTGGCCCAGATCGCCTTCATCGCCTCAACCCGCTCCCTGAATACCTGCCAGCGATTCTCGAACGCGGTGCCGTGGGTTTCGATTTCCGACACCCATCCGGTGCCCACGCCGATTATGATGCGGCCGCGGGAAAGCACGTCGAGACTGGCAAACTGCTTGGCCAGGATGATCGGGTCGTGCGCCGTGACCAGGCACACCCCGCTGGCCAGCTTGATGCGCCGGGTCGCGGCGGCGGCGGCCGACAGCGCCACCACAAGGTCGAGCTCCTTCAGGTACTCGGCGGACATCGTGGGCAGAGGATAGGGAATCCGCGGCTTGACCGGGATATGTATGTGCTCGCCCATGAACAGCGCGTCCAGCCCCCGTTGCTCCACGGCTGCGGCCAGCTGCGTAATCGGCATGATGCCGGTATTGGGGATGATCGATACGCCGTACTTCATTGCCGCCGGGCGGCATTGTGGTACGCAGCGCGGCTATCCGCAAGCGGCGGAAATTAACGGGCCTGAGTTCCAAGCAGTTGGCACAGGCGCGCCGCAATCAGATCGCCCCCCAGCTTATGCCCCAGTTCGTTCCAATGCCCCTGGCCCAAACCGGTGTTCTTGAACCCATGCAGAAACACGTGATGCCGGTCGGCGTAGGCGGCGAGCGGCGGCGCCAGCGTCAGCACCGCAAATCCGTCGCGCCGGCCCAGATCGGCGATCCTTGAATCGGCATACGACAGGTTGTCCACGCCAAGCTTGCGCATGTATTGCGCCCGCACCCCGGCGTCGGGCCATACCTGGATGCTGGTTGTGAGCGTAACCGCCACAAACACGGCCCTATGCGCCGTCACCTCCCGATTCATCTGCGCGATCAGACCCTCGGTCACGCGCCAGGCGTCGCGCCATTCCTGATTGGCCGGCGGCTTGTAAATAAGATCGCTGAGCCCGAGCTCGACGCCGGGTTCGCTGCGATGGCGGTTGTGTTGGCCGCGCAAGCGATCGCGCACCGCGCGCCATCCGTCATCGATCATCCTGACCACCGCCGATTGACGCGGATCGAAACGCAGCCGCCCCTCAAAACGCATCATGCAGCGCGCGCGGCTGAGCGGCGAATCGAACAGCGGTCCGACCGCAAGCATCTCGCCGCCGCGATAGGCGTAGAACGGACGGCATCGCTCGGTCTCCATCGCCACCGAGTTGTTCACGATGTCGTTGCCGGTGAATATCGCCAGCACCACGATATCGGGCAGGAACGGCCACACCTGATGGCGCAGAGTCATCAACTCCTGCGCCGTGCCGTAGCCGTTGACGCCGAAGTTGAGCACCTGAACCTCGCGTCCGCCGACGGCGGGACAGGCGGAAAGCGCGCGTTGGATGACGGCGCTGAAGGTTTTGTCCTCGTCAAGTTGCTGCGCCTCGGTGAACGAATCGCCCAGTACCGCAACTCGAAGCGTATTGGGCGGCTTGGCGACGGCGGTTTCCGGTCCGCGAAAGCCCTCGCCATTGATGCGCACATAGGCCTGGCCTTCGCGGGTGTTCCATCCGGCAGCGCCCGGCCGCAGCGCCCATCCGCGATAGCGGTCGTAGGTGTAGAAGGCCGGCTTGGCGAGGCCGGCGATGCGCAGCCCAATCTCGCCGACGATTAGCGCGGCGATTACTCCGCATGCGAGCAGCGCAGCGCGCGCCAGTATTTTAGTGAGCAGCTTCACCTCGGGCGGCCGCGCGGGGCGGATTCCTGCCCGCCGTCGATGCAGCGCGAGGCCGGAAAAACCGCGGGCCGGGACGCCCGCCATACCGACAAAACGCGGCGCTCTCGAAGAGTCGGACAGAGAATCGATACATGAGCGCTGAAGAAATCGGACCGCCGCAAACTCATTTCTTGCGCACTACCGTCAATCCGTCCGACACCGGGATCATCACCGCTTCGACCCGCTGGTCGTGCGCAATCAGATCATTGAGGGCGCGGATGGCCCTGGTGTCTTCGCTTTGATCCCTTGAATCGATCACATTGCCGCCCCACAGCACGTTGTCGATCAGGATCAGCCCGTTGGGCCGCATCCGCTTCAGACATTCCTCATAGTAGTTGCGGTAGTTGACCTTGTCGGCGTCGATGAAAACGAAATCGAGCGCATGGCCGGCGGGCAATGCACTGAGAGTTTCAATCGCCGGCGCCAGCTTAAGCGTGATCTTTCCGCTAAGACCGGCGCGTTCCCAGTAGCGGCGCGCAATCGCGGTCCATTCCGCATTGACGTCGCAGCACAGCAGATGGCCGTCGGGCGGCAGCGCGCGTGCGATGCAGATGGCGCTGTAGCCGGTAAACGTGCCGATCTCGATCGCACTGCGGGCGCCGATCGCGCGCGCCAGTATTCCCATCAGCGTACCCTGCTCCGCCGCTATCTGCATCCCGGCGATGCGCCCCAATGCGGCGGTCTCGCGCGCCAGTTCGGCCAGCAGCGGATCGCCGTTGTGTCCGTGTTCCACCAGGTACTTATGCAGCTCGCGCGTAAGCGCGGTGAATTTTTCCTCTGCCGCCATTGCACAGTCCTTTCCAGGCAGGTTCCAGCCGCCGCTTGGCGTATGTCGCACCAGATCGCGATTAAGGATAGCATTGGGCAGGGAGACCAAACGATGGCCTTTCCGCTCAATCGCCCCAGGAGACTGCGCCGCACCGAGGTCCTGCGCCGGATGGTGCGCGAGACCCGCCTCAGCCCCGACAACCTGATCCAGCCCATATTCGTCTGTCCCGGCCGCGGCGTATTCAACCCGATCAATGCGATGCCCGGGGTGGCGCAGCTTTCCCCCGACATGGCGCTGCGCGAGGCGCGCGAGATTGCGGGCGCCGGCGTGCCCGCCGTGATCCTGTTCGGACTGCCCCA
The DNA here is from genome assembly GCA_021324455.1 of Pseudomonadota bacterium. Classification (GTDB taxonomy): domain Bacteria; phylum Desulfobacterota; class Binatia; order Binatales; family Binataceae; genus JAJPJA01. The sequence goes on from JAJPJA010000074.1 coordinate 33,846, forward strand.
GCATAAGGACGCCATCGGCAGCGAGGCCTGGAGCGATAACGGTTCGGTGCAAACCGCCATTCGCGAGATTAAGGAGCACGTGCCCGACCTGGCCGTCATCACCGACGTGTGCATGTGCGAGTACACCGACCATGGCCATTGCGGCGCGGTCAAGGACGGCGACGTCGATAACGACGCCACGCTCGAACTGCTGCGGCGCGAGGCGCTGTCGCATGCGCGCGCCGGCGCCGATATCGTGGCGCCCTCCGACATGATGGACGGACGGGTCGGCGCGATTCGCGCGGTGCTGGATGAGAACGGCTTTGCGCGGGTGCCGATCATGGCCTACTCGGCCAAGTATGCGTCGGCCTTTTATGGGCCGTTCCGCGAGGCGGCCGAATCGGCGCCCAAATTCGGCGACCGCCGCTCCTACCAGATGGATCCCGCCAACGGCGACGAAGCCCTGCGCGAGGTGGCCCTGGACCTGCAGGAGGGCGCGGACATCGTGATGGTGAAGCCCGCCCTGCCCTACCTGGACCTGATCTGGCGGGTGAAACAGGAGTTCAAGGTGCCGGTCGCCGCATATAATGTGTCAGGCGAGTATTCGATGATCCGGGCGGCCGGGATCAACGGATGGCTCGATGAGCGGCGCGCCGCGATGGAAGTGCTGGTCGGCATCAAGCGCGCCGGCGCCGATATGATCCTGACCTACTTCGCCAAACAAGCCGCCCGCGAACTCAATGGCTGAATCCGCTCACAGGCTGCGAGGGGCGACCGCGACGCCCGCTCTTCAGTCTTTCAGCAGTTCGCGCGCGATCACAACCCGCTGGATCTGCTGCGTGCCTTCGTAAATCTGCAGCAGCTTGGCGTCGCGCATCAGCTTCTGCACCGGGTATTCGTTCATGTAGCCGTAGCCGCCGAAGATCTGCACCGCGTCGGTGGTGATCTTCATGCAGGCGTCGGCGGCGAATACCTTGGCGTAGCTGGAAAACACGTTGCGCGGATTGCCCTGGTCGACCGACCAGGCTGCCTTGCACGTCAAAAGACGCATCGCTTCGATCTCCACCGCCATGTCCGCCATCATGAACTGCAGCGCCTGGAAATTCGCGATCGGCTGGCCGAAAGCGTTGCGCTGCCTGGCGTACCTGACGCATTCGTCCAGCGCGCGCTGGGCCACGCCGGTGGCGATCGCGCCGATTTGCGGGCGGCTGCGCTCAAAGGTCTTCATCGCGTACTCGAAGCCCTGCCCTTCGTTTCCGACCAGCGCGTCAAGCGGCACGCGCACGTTGTCGAACACGATCTCGCCGGTGTCGGCAGCGCGTTGACCGAGCTTGCCATGCATGCGGGTTTTCGTGATGCCGGGCAGATTGGAGGGCAGCACGAAGCATGAAATCCCCTTATGCCGCAGCTTGCGGTCCGACGTGGCGAACATCGTGTACCAGTCGGCCACCGAGCCGTTGGAGATGAAATGCTTCACGCCGTTGATCACGAAGCTGTCGCCCTCGCGCCTGTAGTGCGAGGCCATCGCGGCGACGTCGGAGCCGGCGCCCGGTTCCGTGATCGCAAAGGCGCAGAAGCTGAGATGGCCGGTCAAATGCCCCAGGTAGGCGCGCTTCTGCGCCTCGCTGCCGGCAATCAGCAGCGGCAGCACGCCCAGGTCGTTGGCCGCGATCGAATTGGCGATCCCCGAGCATCCGTAGTTCAGTTCCTCGCTGATGAGGCAGACGTCGAGCACGCCCATTCCGGGGCCGCCCAGCTCTTTGGGCACGGCAAAATTGATCAGGCCGGCGGCGAACGCCTTTTCGCACACCTCGCGCGGGAAGATCTCTTCTTCGTCGTACTGGCGCGCGCGCGGGATGATCTCCTGCTCGGCGAATTTGCGCGCCAGCGCCCGCAATTCTTTCTGTTCCTCGGTCAGGTCGAAGCCCAGCATCGAGTGAAACCCTCCATCGCCGGCGCGCGGCGGCGCCCGGCCCGATAAGATTTGCCCGCGGCTTGCAAAAGGGCAAGGCAGCGGATAAAACCGGCGCAGATTTCGGGCGGCCGCGCGCCGGTCAGGCGCCGGCGTAATCTAGCCGGAAGAGGAAGCGTAATGGCAATTGTTATCATTGCAAGGATGAAGGCCAAAGCGGGGCGCGAGCAGGAGCTGGAAAAGGCGTTCCGCGAAATGATCACCAAGGTGCGCAGCGAACCCGGCTGCCAGCAGTATATTTTGCATCGCGCGCTCAAGGATCCCACCCAGTTCGCGTTCTATGAAGTTTACGCCGACAAGGAAGCGCTGGATTTCCACGGCAAGACCCCGCACATGGCTGAGATGCGCTCCAAGCTCGGCGACCTGATCGAGTCCACCACGCTCGACGTCATGACCGAGATCGATCGCCGCTGACGGCTGAAACCTGCCTGACGGTGCGGCGCGGCACCGCACAAACACCGCTCGTTCACAGGTTGGCATGACCAAGGTGAGCGGGCGGTTTTTTTTATTGACGATGGCATCGCAAAGCCTCAGCCGCGTTGGGGCTGCGTGGCGCGGCCGTCACGATGGTGATACTTTGGCCCTACCAGGAGAATTGAGCCATGGCTGAAGAAGCAGGACACGAATTCAAGGTTATCGGCACGCGGCCGGTGCGGCATGACGGCGTGGACAAGGTGACGGGCCGCGCCAAGTACGGCGCGGATTACGCCTTTCCCGATATGCTTCATGGCAAGATTCTGCGCAGCCCGCACGCGCACGCGCTGATCAAATCGATCAAGGTCGACAAGGCGCTGGCGCTGGCGGGCGTCAAGGCGGTGATTACGGGCGAAGAGCTGCCCGAGCTGCCCGACAAGGCTGAGCCGATCGGAGAAGTGCCGACCAATCTGAGGCATACGGCGCTCAACGTGCTGGCGCGCGGCAAGGTGCTCTACAACGGGCATCCGGTGGCGGCGGTCGCGGCCACCTCGCCGCATATCGCGGAAGAGGCGCTCAATCTGATCGAAGTCGAGTACGAAGTGCTGCCGCCGGTGCTGAACGTACACCAGGCGATGGCGCCCAACGCGCCGATTCTGCATCCGGAGCGGCGCACCAGGGAATCGCCCGACAAACCGACCAACATCGCCAGCCACGTGCAGTTCAAGGGCGGAGATCTGGAGGCCGGTTTCAAGCAGGCCGATTTCGTGATCGAGCGGCAGTTCGAAACCAAGATGGTGCATCAGGGGTACATCGAGCCGCATAACGCGCTGGCGATCTACAATCCCGACGGCCACGCCACGGTCTACACCTCGACCCAGTCGCCGTTCGAGGCGCGCCAGTTGATCGCGCTGATCGCCGCGATGCCCGAGGGCGACCTCAAAGTAGTGCCGGCCGAGATCGGCGGCGGCTTCGGCGGCAAGCTGATGATCTACATGGAGCCGCTCGCGCTGCTGCTGTCGAAGAAAACCGGGCATCCGGTGAAGTTCGTGATGAGCCGCTCCGAAGTGCTGCGCGCCACCGGTCCCACGTCGGGTTCCACGATCAAGGTTAAGATCGGGGCCGGCAAAGACGGCAAGCTGACCGCGGCCGAAGTCTGGATGGCGTACGAAGCGGGCGCCTTTCCGGGCTCTCCCGTGGGCGCCGGCGCGATGACCGCGATCAGTTGCTACGAGGTTCCCAATTTTCTGATCGACGGCTACGACGTGGTGGTGAACAAGCCGCGCACCGCCGCCTACCGTGCGCCGGGCGCCACTAACGTGGCGTTCGCGGTGGAAACGGTGCTGGACGAATTGGCCGAGCGATGCGGACTCGATCCGATCGACTTCCGCATCAGGAACGGCGTCAAACAGGGCAGCGCGCGGGCCTTCGGCCCGCCGTACAAAAAGATCGGATTCATCGAAACCTGCCAGGCGCTCAAGAACAGCGACCATTACAAATCGAAGCTGGAAGGACGCAATCGCGGGCGCGGGGTGGCCTTCGGCGTCTGGTTCCACGCCGGCGGTCAGTCCTCGGCCGTGGTCAATGTGCATAACGACGGCACCGCCAGCGTGGTGACCGGATCGGTGGATATCGGCGGCAGCCGCGCCTCGATGGCGATGATTGCGGCCGAAGTGCTGGGGCTGGACCCCGCCAGCGTCCGCCCGATGGTCGCCGACACGGATTCGATCGGCTACACCGCGATGACCGGCGGCAGCCGCACGACCCATTCGACCGGCGCCGCGGTCTACGAAGCCGCCCACGACGCCGTGCGTCAGCTCAAGGAGCGCGCCGCCCGCTTGTGGCAGATCAAGCCTGAAGACGTCGATTTTACCGGCGGCAAGCTGGTATCGAAGAACAACGGCGTACCGCCGATGACGATCAAGGAACTGGCCGCCAAGTTCGGACGCACGGGCGGTCCGGTCAGCGGACGCGCCGGAGTGAGCGCACGCGGCGGCGTCGGAACGTTCGCCGGATGCTGCGTGGATGTCGAGGTCGATCCGGAAACCGGCAAGGTGCAGATCCTGCGCGCGACTGTGGCGCAGGACGCCGGCAAGGCCATCCATCCAAGCTACGTCGAAGGCCAGATGCAGGGCGGCACGGCGCAGGGAATCGGATGGGCGTTAAACGAGGAATACGTCTACGACGAGAAGGGCAACCTGCGCAACGCCGGCTTTTTGGACTACCGCATGCCAACCTGCCTGGACCTCCCGCTGATCGAAACCGTGATCGTCGAGGTGCCGGGGCCTGACAACCCGCTCGGCATCCGCGGCGTCGGCGAAGTGTCGATTGTGCCGCCGCCGGCAGCGGTGGCCAACGCGGTCTATCGCGCGGTCGGCGTGCGCATCAACGAGCTGCCGATGTCGCCGCCGCAAATCGTCAAAGCGTTGAGAAAAAACTAGATTCAAGCATCGGCGGCGCTGCGGAGCCTGACTTTCTGCGCAACACGCTCTCCGGCGCCGCCGATGGCACGCCTTCGGACGCGCCCTCCGTGCGTCAATAGAACATATGTACCGCCGCTACGGCGTTGTGATTGAGATAGAGGATGAGATCGATCATGTAGCGGAACGCAATCGGAGCGGCGCGCGAGATCACCGTCAGGTCGATTGCATAGATCGCAACCACGCCCAAAACGAACAGGGTGAGATCCAATGCAATCTCACCGGCTGGCTTGCGAGCGGCTCGCCGCCACAACCGACGCAGGCCCGTCGCGGCCATCTTCGTCATCCGATTATTCCTGTCCAGGACGATGGTTGACGCTTCACTTCGAGTGAGCGGCATGCGCTGACTCGAAAGGAAACAATCCTTTAAGCCTTGGAACGTGAGCTGATTTTCCTTTTAGCAATGGTTCGCTGGACATTGCAATAGGGTCAGTGAAGTTTACTCCCCACATCACTGTATAACGCTATTGTGAAACCGCCCGCCGAAAAAGTATAACCGGGAAGAACCGCGGGACTTGTGATCCTGATGCCGCGCGTGCTTGAAATGTACCGGCAATTTTTTGGCGGCTGACTATTTCATCGTTCCTTCCCCATGGGCCGGAGGTAAACCGCAATGGCCAACGATAGCAAGCGCATTCTCACCACCCACACCGGCAGCCTGCCGCGTCCCGCGCGACTAATCGGCCTGCTCGGCGCGCGCGAGGAGCGCAAGCTGGACGATCCGGCGGCGTTCGAAGCCGCGGTCGCCGAGGGAGTTAAGGAGATTGTTCGCAGCCAGGTCGAAGCGGGCGTCGACATCGTCAACGACGGCGAGGTCAGCAAGATTTCCTACTCGACCTATGTGAAGGATCGCCTGACCGGTTTTGAGGGCGAGGGGCTGCTGTTGGGTTCGGGCATGGCGCTGGCGGATTTCAGGGAATTTCCCGAACTGGCCGCGCGCATGTTGGGCAATCCGGACATGGCCAAAACCAAGGCGCCGGCCTGCGACGGCCCGATCAAATACAAGGACCTGCGCGAGGTCGAGCGCGACATCGCCAATCTGAAGGCGGCGCTGGACGGCGTGCATGTTCAGGGCGCCTTCATGAGCGCGGCATCACCCGGCGTCATCTCAGGCTTCCTGCCCAATCATCATTACAAGACCGCCGACGCTTACGTGGGCGCGCTGGCTGACGCGATGAAGGTCGAGTACGAGGCGATTCATAAATCGGGCCTGACTCTCCAGCTGGACTGCCCCGACCTGGCGATGAGCCGCCATATCTGGTTTCCCGACCTGAGCATGGCCGATTTCCGCCAGCGCATCGCGATGCATGTCGAGGCGCTCAACCACGCCACGGCGTCGATCCCGCCCGATCGAATGCGGATGCATCTGTGCTGGGGCAATTACGAGGGGCCGCATCACTATGACGTGGCGCTGGCGGAGATTATCGATATCGTGCTCAAAGCGCGTCCGGCGGTCATCTCGCTGGAGGCGGCCAACCCGCGCCATGAGCACGAATGGCAGGTGTTCGAGAGCGTCAAGCTGCCCGCGGACAAGACCCTGATACCCGGGATGCTCGACTCCACCACCAACTTTGTCGAGCATCCGCAGCTGATCGCGCAGCGGCTGCTGCGATGGGCGTCGGTGGTGGGACGCGACCATCTGATGGCGGGAACGGACTGCGGCTTTGCCACTTTCGCCGGCCTGACGCCCGTGTACCCTGGCGTGGTGTGGCTGAAATTCAAGGCGATGGCCGAAGGATGCCGGATCGCGTCACAGAAGCTGTGGGGCTGAGCGGCGCCCCTGCTGCGCGATGTTCCGCCGAAGTCAGCGCGCGCGCGGCAGGCTGAGCACGCGCTCGGCGACGATGTTGCGCTGAATCTCCGAGGTGCCCGCTTCGATGGTGTTGGCGCGCGAGCGCAGGAACGATACCTGCCAGCGTCCGTTCTCCGCCGCGCGCCCGGATTCCGCCATCAACTGGCTGCCCGGCCCTTCCAGCGCCATCGCCGTCTCCTGCATCCGCTGGTTCAGCTCCGACCACAGCAGTTTGAGGATCGATCCTTCCGCGCCCGGAGTGCCGCCGTTGATAATCGCGGAGAACACCCGCAAGCAGTTGTACTTGAAGCCCTGCAAATCGACGTAATGCCGCATCAGCTCCTGGCGCACGACCGGATTTTCCAGCGCGCATCGGCCATTGCGGCTTGAGCGGCGCGCCAGCTGCACCAAATCGTTGAAGATCTGCTCATAGCGCACGTACTGCGACAGCGCGCTGGTGCCGCGTTCGTTGGCCAGCGTGGTCATGCTCACGCGCCATCCGTCATTAAGTTCGCCGAGCAGATTATGGCGCGGCACGCGGACATTTTCGAAAAAGACTTCGTTGAAATCCTGCCCGCCATGTATCTGGCGCAGCGGCTTGACCGTGATACCGGGTGTTTTCATGTCGACCAGCAAGTAACTGATGCCCCGATGTTTGGGCGCGTCGGGGTCGGTGCGCACCAGCAGATAGCACCAGTCGGCGTACTGCGCGTATGAGGTCCAGATCTTCTGGCCGTTAACCACGAATTCATCGCCCTTAAGCTCGGCGCGCGTGCGCAGCGATGCGATATCGGACCCCGCGTTGGGCTCCGAAAAGCCCTGGCACCAGATTTCCTCCGCGTTGACGATCGGCGGCAGAAAGCGGCGCTTTTGCGCGTCGCTGCCGTGCTGGATGATGGTTGGGCCGACTTGCGAGATGGCCAGCGAGTTGAGCGCTCCCGGCGCGCGCACCCGGGCGCATTCCTCGTTGAAGATCGCCATCTCCACCGCGCTGGCGCCCTGACCGCCGTATTCCCTGGGCCACGCCATCGCGACAAATCCGTGTTTAAGCATCCGCCGCTGCCACTCGCGCAGCATCTCGACCAGCGCACGCCCTTTGGGCAGTTCGTAGCCCGGCGTGCCCCATCCCTGGGGCAGGTTATCCTTCAGGAAATCGCGCACCCGCGCGCGATAACGCTCTTCCGCTTCGGTGTAACTCAGATCCATCGTTCTTCGATATCGAGCGCTGAAGCGGCGGGTCAAGAGCCGCGCAGGGAGGGCGCCGCCGCCGCGCCAGCAAGTGAGCGCTCAGGATTGCGGCGCGCTGCTTTTCCACTTCGCCATCAGGGTGTTGGATGGCAGCGCGGGATCGAGCACCTTCATGGCGGTTTGCGCGCCGGCCACCGGAAGGCCTGTGGGATCGAGCAAACCCAACTGCACCAGCGCGGTCGCCTGCTCCCAATAAATGTGTTCATGCGCGATCTTGTTGCCGCGAAAATGGACCACCGCGACATGCGGCACCTGCAAATACTTACCTGTGGGCGCAATTCCCGGCAGCATGAAATCGATTTCGACGTCGTGGGTGCAGCAGAAGATGAACTCGTCAACCAAAGTATTGGCGCCGACGGTGCGCGAGACCGGGATGATTCTGGTGTCCCTGGGAACTTTTGGAATGAAGTGATTTTTGTAAAACCGGTACAGCTCGTGATATCCGACGCCGCCGGTCATGTCCGGCACGTGATTGACGTAGGGCTCCGCAACCATGGTCTTCATGGTATCGTCCACGCTGCGGGTCACGAACTCGCATTCTACATGCTTCTCCCACAACGCTTCGAGGTCGTAATGGGGTCCGATTGCGCGATGCAGCGTTCCGATGGTCCGCGAGTGCGCCATGGTTGCGGCCGCTTTGTTGTAAGCGTTGCGCGAGGGATTGTTGAAGCCGTGATCGGCGCCGGGATAGACGCGGATCTCGGCCTCGGCGCAGCCCGCAAAAGCCTTGCTTACCGCGTCGCGCAGCGGCGCCGGCGTATAGCCGTCGTCGGCGCCGAAATGAAACAGGATCGGGCAATGCACCGCCCCTGCCTCTTCCAGATGCCGCTCCAGTTCCATCGGATAGTAGCTCACCGCGGCGTCGATCTTGAGCCGCGCCGCGGCCAGGTACGCGAGCCGCCCGCCCAGACCGAATCCCAGCACCGCCACCTTGCCGTTGCATTCGGGCCGCGCCCGCAGCGCCCGGATGGCGTCGTTGATATCGTTGACCCCCTGGCCGATACCGAAGCGCTGGTGGAATGAAAATGCGGTATCTAGATCGACCCCTTCGTAACCGAGCTCGACGCCCGCGGCCAGACGCCAGAACAAGTCGGGCGCGAGCACCACGTAACCCTCTTCGGCGAACAGGTCCGCCACCTCGCGCATGTGCCGGTTAACGCCGAAGATCTCCTGCGCCACAATCAGTCCCGGCCCGCTGGCTTGATCCGGAATCGCCAGGTAGCCGTCGAACATCCCGCCGTCAGCCGCGCTGATTTTGATCGTCGTTCCAGCCATCGTGCATTCTCCCCGTTGCCGGCCAGCATGCGCCCCAAAAGCGGACGCGGGCAAGGGGGCGGACCTTTGCGATTGGCCCGCGCGGCGGCTAATAATACGATCCGCTCAAGCACGTCTCCCAGGAGGATCGGCGAATGCGCGCAATCTCACACGTGGCTATCGGCGTCAGCGACATGAAACGATCGCTTCCCTTCTACCGCGATCTGCTGGGATTGAAGGTTTCGCTCGATACCGAAGAGACAATCAAGTTCAGCTCCAAATCGGGCGAGCCGGCGGAAGTCAAACGCCACGCAATCTATATGCGATGGGAAGACGGCCCCCACGCCACTTTCATCGTGCTCTCGCAGAATCATCCCGAAAGCAGCGGCCAGCCGCTGAAGCTCAACCAGGTCGGAATCCATCACTTTTCCTTCTGGGTCGACGATCTCAGGCAGCGGGTGGAAAAACTCAAGGCCGCCGGCGTCACCTTCGTTGTCGAACCAAGCGAATCAGCCGGCGAAGCTTACGGCGAGCCGCACGAAAAGCGGATTCTGACCACCATCTTCAAAGACCCCGACGGGACCATGATCCAGTTCGACCAGCGCCTGAACTGAATCCGGCTGCGCGCTGGCCCGCGTCTGGATATACGGCGGGAGCGGGCAGCGCGAACAACGGCCACTCCCGCTTCCCTCGGCCTCCGACGGCGCCAGGACGAGGATAAGCGTGTAAACCAGCGCCACGGTGAGCACGCGAACTCGATGCATTGGTCCAGCTCCATCCCCGACAACCGGCTTGGACCAGCCTGATGTTGAAAATCCAGACTTGCCCTGAACCGCCGCCATTCCGGCGCACGAAGAACTACGGCATCTGGATATCACTTATGATATGCAGCAGATGGTAGATATTGTCAATAACATATCTACTATACTTTAAGTTTGTTATTGTATACTGCGCGCAAATCACCCCCTGTGCCGCTACGGCGTCAATCCAGTTTCATCAGCTTGTGCTTGATCGCATATCGGACGATCGCCGCCGTCGACGGCAAGCGGAGCTTGGATGCGAGGTTGGTCCGATGAACCTGGACGGTTTTGGGACTGATTCCGAGTTTGCCCGCGATGACCTTGATCGGATTGCCCTGCGCAATCAGCCGCAGGATTTCGCGCTCGCGCCGGGTCAGACCGGTCGAATTCCCGCCCCGCCGGCCGCTGCGGCGCAGCTTTTCCAGCACGATCGGCGCGACGGCGGGGCTGATGTAGCGCTTGCCCGCCGCCACCGCCCGGATCGCTCCCACCAGTTCGGAGCCGCCTTCGGATTTGATCACGTAGCCAGCGGCGCGAGCTTCGCTCAAGGCATCCAAAACGTACTCTTCGTCATCATACTGGCTCAGTATCAGGACCTTGGAGGCGGGGACTTCCTTACGCAGCCGATAGGCCGCGTCGATTCCGCCGAGCCCGGGCATCCCGATGTCCAGCACGATAACGTCGGGTCTGATGCGGGCGGCCAGCTCGATCCCGTGCAGAGCTTCGTCCGCCTCGCCGGCCAGTTCCATCCCGCCCTCTTTCTCGAGCAGGATCCTGAGGGCGTCGCGCATCATCCGATGGTCGTCGATGACCATGACGCGGATGGATCTGCCGCTGTTCATAAATCCGCCACCGGAATTCGGGCACACAGGCGCGTGCCGCCGCTATCGCTGTCGATATCGCAGCGCCCGCCCAGCATAGCGACGCGCTCGCTGAGGCCGCGCAGTCCGGAGCCGGAGGCAATAGCTCGCTTCGCGCCGCGTCCATTATCGATTACCGCGACCATCGCAACCCCGCCGCGGCATTCAATTTCGATCCGCACCCGGTCCGCACCGGCATGACGAATTACGTTGGAAACGCCCTCACCGATCACCCGTCTGACGACCTCGCGAATTGTTCCTGGCAGCCGTTTCAAATCGCGGATGCTTACCGCCGCGTCGATTCCCGCCTGGCGCAGCCGCCGGGTCTCGGCTTCGAGCGCGGCACGCAAACCGCCGCTGGGCTGCGAAGGACGCAGCGCGTCCAGCCGCTTTCTGAGTTCGGTTTCAAGTTGACGGAAGAACCTGCGCGCCGCGGCGCGGTTGCCATTGATGGCGATTTGGGCCGCCGCCAGCAGCTGGGCCCAGTCGTCGTGCAGGTCGCGGCGTAAATTGGCCCGCTCGGCGTCGGCGGTGGCGAACAGACCGCGCACCAAACTGCGCACCAGCACCCGCTGCCGCTCCAGCTCGCGGGTCAGAAAAGCGCATCTGAGATACGGCTCAAGCAGCGCTGCCTGTTTGATGAACCCGGCGCGCACGTCCGCCCTCAAGGGCTCGCGCGCCAGCAGCATGATCGCGGCGCTCCCCAGCGGTACGCAGATGGATGCGCGGTAGCCCAGCCGGCGCCATTGCCGCTCATTGACGGACAGCGCCCTGGCCCGGTCAAGATTGCGCTGAATTATCGCACGCCGCCTCAGCGCGCGTTCGAACTCCGGCCCCGGCGTCAAAGCCTCGCGCGGCACGCCCGAGGCCTTCGTAATGCACAATCCCTCCCCGCCGGACGCCGCAACAATCCAGCCCTTACAGTTGGCAAGCCGGCTCAGGTGCGACGCCAGTCCTGCCAGATCTTCACGCCTGGCTTTGGCGATCAGTCCGCGGCTGGACGACGCCTGGAGCGCATGTTGACGCGCCGGCGCGGTCGCCTCAATCCGCGCCGCAACCAGGTTGTCCCGCAGCTGACCCGCGTGGACGCGCCAGAAGGCGGCCTGACTGGAGTGATGAGCGTCATCGATCAGGGCCGCGGCGCAGCGCAGCGTCAGCGCTGCCAGCGCCGCGGTCTCCGCCGCCGCATCGATCAGCGCCATCCCGACCGTGCTCTGCGCCTGGGCCCGGCGATAGAGCGCGATGCGCGCCGAATCCGCGATCTCGACCCCGATCGATCGCAGCACGACGAGATCCGACGACGTTACCCGCTCAGCCCGATCAAGGTCGCCGTCCGCGGCCGCGCCGTTGCTCCAATGCGATATCAAGCCGGGGATCAGCGCGCCGCTGAAGCAGCGCGGCGAAACGCCGCTCGCGGCCCACACGGAGCCCTCGCCCGGCGGCGCGCGCCACGCGATCAGGCATCCGCGCGCGCCGCAGGCCGTGCGCGCCATCTGCGCTATATCGGCGAGCTCCGCGGCGGGACCGGTGTGCGGGCTGTGGGGCGCCTCGATGCTGTTCGCCACTGAATCCCCCTTTTGCGAACCGGCATCAGACTACTGATGACCGTTGGGACTCTGCAACGCCTCTCCGAGCTGCTGCATCTCGCTTCCGAATCCCGACCAGTCGCCGGCGCGCAGCGCCTTGAGCGCGCGATCGTAATGGTCGGCGGCGGTGCGCATCCCGCCCGCCGGTAGCGGCGCCGCGGCGGGCGGAGGTTTGGCCGACGGCATGCTGGCCGCGACCACCGCCGGCGCCGCCATCTGATTTGATTTGAACAGCGCCTGCACCGTCAAATCGATATTGTCCGCCATCACCACCCGGTCGCTGTAGGCGGCGATTACCCGCTGCAGTTCCGGCAACTGGCCGTTCTCCGCCCGCAGGTAAAGCGGCTCCACGTAGAGCAGCGAGTTCTTGATCGGAATCACCAGCAGGTTGCCGATGATGACCCGGGAACCCATCTGGTTCCACAGCGATATCTGGCGCGAGATTTCGGGGTTCTGGTTGATGCGCGCCTGGATCTGATACGGCCCGTAAATCAGCTTTTCCTTGGAGAACGCGTACTCGATGAGGCGCCCGTACTGATTGCCGTCGCAGCGCGCGGCCAGCCACGAAATCATGTTGTCGCGCCCCCGCGGCACCATCGGCAGCATCAGGATGTATTCCTCGTGCGGCTCATTGGGCAGCCGCATGATGACATAGTAGGGCTGCATCGTGCCGGTCTCGCCGCCGTAATTCTCGCGCGGAAAGCCCCATACGTCCTCGCGGTTGTAGAACACCTGCGGGTCGGTCATGTGGTAAGTGGCGTAGATGTCGGCCTGCACCAGAAACATGTCCTCCGGATAGCGGATGTGCTGGCGCAATTCCGCCGGCATCGCCGACAGCGGCTGGAACAGCGCCGGGAAGATGCGCTGCCAGGTCTGGATGATCGGATCCGCGGGATCGGCCACGTACAGCGTGGTGCGCCCGCTGTAGGCGTCGACCACCGCCTTGACCGAATTGCGGATGTAGTTGATCTGGTCGGCGTTGCGCTGCGAATAGGGAAACCGATCGCTGGTGGTGTAGCAGTCGATGATCCAGGAAAGCCTGCCGTCATGCAGCACGATGTAGGGGTCGTGGTCCATGATCAGAAACGGCGCCAGCCGCGCGATGCGGTCGCGGATGTTGCGCCGTATCAGGATCCGGCTGTCGGGCTGGATCGTGTCGCTTACCAAAAGATTGAGGTCGCGGTAGTAATAGCTGAACAGCAGCCGGTGGATGATGCCGCTGATCCTGACGCCGTCATCGCCGTGGTAATAGCCGAATACGTTGTCCGAACCGCGCGGATAATCGAATTCCGGCGTGTTGGTTTTAACCACCGCGTAATTATCCGGCTCCTCGCCGAAATAGATGCCCGGCTGGCGCACGCTCAGACCCACCTTGGACACCGGCGGAATGTCGCTCAGGATAAACACCGGCAGCCCCTCGGAGTCCTTCGCATTGACCGGGCTCATTACGATTCCGCTGCCGTGTGTGAACTTCAGATGCTGATTGACCCAGGTGTGGGCGTTTTCCGGCAGCAGGTCGGGATTGAGTTCGCGCGCCGACAGCATCACCTCCGTGTAGTTGCCCTGGATCCAGTAGCGATCGACCTCGACGTCGCGGAAATCGTAGTACAGGCGAATCTCCTGCAACTGCCGGTAGGTTGCGATAAGGGGACGCGGGTCCCACAAACGGATGTTCTTGACCGTGGGCGCGTCCTGCTCCATCGAGGTCATCGTCAGGTCGCTGCGCGTGTTGAACGGAACCACGTCGACGGCGTCAAGCTTATAAGCGTCGCGCGTGAGCCTGATGTTGTTGGTCAGGTAGGGCCGTTCGATGCGCAGTTCGTCGGGCTTGACCCACAGGCTTTCGATAACCGGCTGGAGCAGGTTCAGGATCAGGGCGGGGACGAATACGATCACCGCCGCAAAAACCATGCGCCACACTCCGCGCGGCCCCAGGTTGCTGAAGCAGATGATCGCCGCCGCAATCGACAGCCCGACCAGCAGCCACAGTCCCGGCCGCCACAGCACGTCGTCAACGTAACGGAAGCCGAACACCACGCCGTCGGTATGGAACAGAAGGTCAAAACGGCTCAGCCAGTAACTGTAGGCGCGTTGGACGAAGAACAGTCCGAGCAGGACGGAAAACTGGCCCGCGGCGGCGGAGGAGAAACGCGGCGGCGCCTCGCGGAAATCCAGCGCACCGCGCGCCCAGTAAACCCCGGCACTGAGCGCCGCTGCCAGAAAAATCAGCAGCAGCGCCAGATCCCGGATTTCGGTCAGCAGCGGCAGGGTGAAGACGTAAAAGCCGGCGTCGCGGCCGAAGGCCGGTTCGGCGACGCCGAACCGGCTCGCGTAAATCGCCTTCAGATAGATGTCCCAGTTGGACGACTCGCCCACGGCGGCGAAAATCGCCAGCAGCACCGCCGCCGCGCCGATCAGCAATCGCCACGGCACGCGCTCGCCCAGCGAACGGATCACGTCGGGCAGACTCAGTTGGCGCAGATCTTCGGGAAAACGCACCACGCGCAGCCGCTCGCGGTCGGGCGAGAATCGCAGCGCAATCACGCCGCTCAGGTAGAAGGCCAGCGCCGCGATTATGAACACCACGCCGAACACCGCGATTCGCGCGAAAAACGCCGTCAGGAAGACCGGCTTGAAGCCCAGCGCCGAAAACCACAGCAGGTCGATCAGAAATTCATCCGCCACGCCCAAAAGGATCAGGACGACGATGACCGCCGCGGCCAGAGCGAACAGAAGTACCCTCGGTCGCATCGCCGCTTGTCTCAGCCGCGATGCGCGATGCGGTCGACGTGCTCGCGCACTACGTCGGGCGGGCATAACCAGATGAACACTTTCAGAGTTATGAAGACGATCAACACAACATCCAGCTCACCGAGCACCGGGATTATCTCCAATTCCAGGTTAGGAGGTGAAATGGCCAGCATCGCACCCAGGACCGGAACCAGCTTAACCAGCCCCGGGACCCTCGGATCGGTAAACAAGCGGTAGAACAGGCGGATGAACTGCGGCAGATACGCCAGCATCCGTGTCAGCCGGATCGGATTGAGCAAGTGCGGCCTTAATACGTCGCGCAGGGTCATTGGACTATGGGACTAAGCTATCACTTTCCGGACCAAATGTTAGCAGTGCGAGGATTGCGACAAAGCCGGCGGCGGCCTGCTAAAATGGAGCTGAGGAAGACCACGGATGAAGAGAAGGATGATCCTGGGCGATTTCGTCGTCGCCTACCTGCGCAAAATCGGCGTCTCCCACGTTTTCGGCATCCCCGGCGATCTGGCGCTCAAGCTGTTTTTCGCCATGGGCCGCAAGCACGGACTCAAGATGCATACGCTGTCGCACGAGCCCGGCGTCGGTTTCGCCGCCGACGGCTACGCGCGCGCCACCGGTAAAATCGGCGTGGTCTGCGTGACCTACGGCGCCGGCGGCCATAACATGGTCAACCCGGTGGCCGGATCGTTCTCGGAGCGGGTCCCGGTGCTGGTCTTCTCCGGCGGCCCGGGCGAGGGCGAGCGCAAACTCGGCACCCTGATCCATCATCAGGCACGCGACATCGAATCGCAGCTGCGCATCTATCGCGAAGTGACCTGCGCCGCCACCGTCCTGATCGACCCGCGCACCGCCGCCGAGCAACTGCATGAAGTGGTCAAGACCATGTGGGCCGAGCAGCGCCCCGGCTATATCGAAATCCATCGCGACATGGTGGGCCAGGAGATCGAGGTGCCGCCCGATCTGATCGCGTGGGACGGCCAGCTGGAGTTCCGCCCCTCCGATCCGCGCAAGGTCGAAGAGGCGGCGCGCGAGACGGTCCAGATGTTCAACGCCAGCCGCAGGCCCCTGCTGATCGCGGGTATCGAGATTCATCGCTACAAACTGTCGCGCGAACTGATCACGCTGGCCGAACGCATGGGCGTGCCGGTGCTGAGTACGGTGTTGGGCAAAGGCGCCTTTCCGATGGACCATCCGCAATACATGGGCGTGCAGGTCGCGGATATCAGCGCCCCGCCGATTGTTCAGCGCATGAACGGGGCCGATTTGACGATTAACCTGGGATGCCTCAAGACCGACATGAATTTCGGCAACCAGGAGCCCAACATCATCCGCGAGCGCAGCATCTGGGCCGTGGACTGCCACGTCGACGTGCGCTTCCACACTTATACCGATACCTCGATCCGCGATTTCGTCAACGCGCTGCTGCGGCATGAGTTCAAAACCCGCCGCGAAGAGATCCATTACGCCGACAATCTGAACCATGCCGAACCGGCGCCGCCCGCCGCCCCGCTGCGGGTGCGCGACATGCTGCGCGAAGTGAACGCGTTCCTGGCAGCGCATCCGAATTACGGCGTAGTGGCCGAGTCGGGCGACATGCTGTTCGCCGGGCTGGACATTCGCGTGCCCGGCGGCGGCCTGTATCTGGCGCAGGGGTTTTACGCCTCGATGGGCTTCGCGGTGCCCGCGGCGATGGGCTTGCAGGTGGGGTCCGACGTGCGTCCGCTGGTGCTGTGCGGCGACGGCGCCTTTCAGATGACCGGGCCGGAGATATCGCATGCGCCGATGCTGGGGGCCAATCCGATCGTAATCGTGGTCAATAACAGCGGATGGCAAATCTTCCGTCCGGTGGCGGAGCGGCCGGAATTGTTGCAAATCCCGCCGTGGCCCTATGCCCGGCTGGCCGAGGATTGGGGCGGCGCCGGCTTCGCGGCGCACAACCTGAGCGAGCTGCGCGCCGCGTTGGAAGCCGCGCATGCGACCAGAACCTTCGCGATAATCGAAGCCGCGGTCGCGGTTGACGACCTCTCGCCGGTGACCATCAAGTACATCCAGGCGGCCGCGCGCCGCTCCCAGGCCGCGACCCCGCCCAACCATCGGCATCGCCCGCCGCCGTCCGCGCCGCTTGAGGAGAAAACCTGAATCGGCGCAGCCTGGCCTCCCCTGCTTCCTTTGAGGCCCACATTGAGCGCCGCGCGCCGCATCCGCACCACCGGGGGCGGCGTCGGGAACTGCGCCGATAATTGTTCTTGACCCGAAGTCTGTTCGGAGAAACACTGGTTGGCGGCCACTTGACCATGGATGACAACTCCCTCTGCACCCGCTTCATTCTGGTGCGCCACGGCGAGAGCGTCGGCAATCGCGACCGGAAATTCACCACCAGCCATCTGAGTCCGCTGACCGCAACCGGACGCGAGCAGGCGCGCGCGGCGGCCCGCTGGATCGCCCAACGCTTCAAACCCGACCTCGTGGTGGTCAGCCCCTACCTGCGCACCCGCCAGACCGGCGCCATTATCGCCGACCAACTCGGGCTGGCAATCGAGGTCGAAGAAGACCTGCGCGAACGGCACATGGGTATTCTCGCCGGGCAGCCTTATCCGAATATCGTCAGCGACCCAACCTTCGACCGCGAACGTTTCTGGCTGTGGCGTCCGGCCGGCGGCGAGAATTTCGAAGAGGTGCGGATGCGCGCCGGGCGCGTGCTGGATCGCCTCGCGCAAAGCCACCGCGGACGCGAACTGGTGGTGGTCAGCCACGGCGGCGTGATGACGGCGTTGTGGGCGCATGCCAGCGGCAGTTGGGGCAAGGCGCGAGTGCCGCGCAACTGCGGCATAATCGTGGCGGAGCATGCCGGCGGCCGCTACCGCGCCCCCCTCGCCCACGAGTAGGACAGGCGTTCCCGCCGGTCCTCCACGCGCGCGCGTCTTTTTGCTCGCGCCTCATTATTGCCCGCCCCGTCTCGGCCACGCTTCCTCTGCCGGCCGGGTTTTTCGCGGCGCGCCGTTTGTGCCATGATAAGTGCGAGATGCCAACTATACAGGCGGGAAGCAGGGTCCGCGCGGCGCGCTTGGAGCGCGGTATCGGCCAGGGGCAACTGGCGGCCGAGGCCGGCATTTCGCGCCAGGCGCTGGGCGCGATCGAGTCCGGCGCCTACACTCCCAACGTTGCCACCGCGCTGCGGCTGGCGCGCGCGCTGGGCAAAACCGTGGAAAGCCTGTTCGCCGATCCAGCTTTCGACAGCGTCACCGCCGCGCTAATCCAGGAGCCCGGCGCGCGCCGATCCGCCGCCGGAACCCACGTCGGTCTGGCGCGTTTGGGCGGACGGCTGGTTGCTCTGCCGCGTCCCGCCACCGCTTTGAGCCTGCTGCCCGCCGGCGGCATGGTCGAGCAGCTCTCGGCCGATGGCAGGGCGCAGGTCGCGTCGTTTCGCACCGCGGCCGAAATCGACTCAACGCTGCTGGTGGCAGGATGCGATCCGGCGGTGGCCGTGATGGCCGACTATTTGGCTCATCGCAGTCCGGCGGTCGAACTGGTCAACTGCCAATGCTCCAGCGCGTCGGCGTTGGAATGCGCCGCCGGCGGCCGCAGCCATGTCGGCGGCACGCATCTGCGCGATCCCGGCAGCGGCCAGTACAATCTTGCCGCGGTGCGGCGCCGGTTCGGCAAACGTCCTGTGATGGTGGTGAATTTCGCGCGCTGGGAGCTGGGACTGGCCTCGCGCCCCGGTCCGCGGCGCGTCGCCTCGATCGGCGATCTGGCCGCCGCCGGCATTC
This sequence comes from Pseudomonadota bacterium, assembly GCA_021324455.1. Taxonomy (GTDB): domain Bacteria; phylum Desulfobacterota; class Binatia; order Binatales; family Binataceae; genus JAJPJA01. Next base: position 52,770 of record JAJPJA010000074.1, read on the forward strand.
GCATCGTCAATCGCCCGCCCGGCGCGGGCGCGCGCATCGCCCTGGACGAAGCGCTTGCGCAGGCCGGGATTGAAGCCAAACATCTTGCCGGATACACAATCGAACTGGCGGGCCATCTGGAAGTAGCCGGAGAAATCGCCGCCGCGCGCGCCGACGCGGGACTCACCCTGCGCGTCGCCGCCGACGCTTTCGGCCTCAGCTTCACGCCGCTGCGCGAGGAACGCTACGACCTGGTGATACCGCGGCGCGAGTTGGAGTCACCCGCCGTCAAAACCCTGCTGCAGGCGCTGTCCTCCAGCCGCCTGGCGTCGGAAGTAAGCCGTCTTTGCTTTTACGACACCAGCGAAATGGGCAAGGTGATGGCCGAGATCGGCTGAAGGTTCAACCGCCCGCCTGCAGCCGGATCAGCTCCAGGGTGACTTCGGTCGCCGAAATCATGTCGTTGAGGTCGAGCCATTCGCGCACCGTGTGAATCTCCCGCATCCCGGTACCGAGGTTGGCAACGGTCAGACCGCGCCGATTGAGGACGTTGGCGTCGCATCCGCCGCCCATCGCTTCGGGCTTGACAACGCGTCCGGCGCGGCGCGCCGCTTCCACCACCTTGCGCACGATCGGCGCGTCGTCGGGCACGTTCATGGCCTCGTATTCGGTGCGCGCCGAGTATTCGAGGGCGGCCTTGAAGTGGCGGCCGTCGAGAGTCACGCCATGGCGCGCGACGGCGTCTTCGAAACATTGGATCATATGCGCGACCTGGCGCTCCAGCTTGGCGTTGTCGCGCGAGCGCGCCTCGCCGCGCACCACGACCTGGTTGGGAACCACGTTGAGTGCGCGGCCGCCTTCAATCGTTCCGAGATTGGCCGTGGTCTCGTTATCGATGCGCCCCAGCCGCATCGACGCGATCGCTTCGGCCGCGATTTTGATCGCCGATAAACCCCGCTCCGGCGCCATTCCGGCGTGCGCCTCGAGTCCGCGTACGGTAAAGCGCAGCGCCTTGGCCCCGGGAGCGCGGATGAACAGGTAACCGGGCGCGTCGCTGTCATAGACCAGGCCCTCGCGCGCTTCGATCAGGTTGAGGTCCAGATGCTTGGCGCCGAGCAGGCCGATTTCCTCGCACACGGTGAAAACCGCTTCTACCGGTCCGTGCGCAATCCGCTGCTCGCGCAACTGATGGATGGTCTCGCAGATGATGGCGCATCCGGATTTGTCGTCGCCGCCCAAAACCGTGGTGCCGTCGCTGCGGATAATGTCGCCGTCAACCACCGGCTTGACGCCCTCGCCCGGACTCACCGTATCCATGTGGGCGCAAATCAGCAGCGGCGGCGCGCCCGCGACATTGCCCTCGATGCGCGCGATCAGGTTGCCGACTTCGCCTTTGACCCGGTCCGCGGCGCTGTCGAAGCGGCATACCGCCCCCAGTTGCTCCATCTCGCGCTTAAGACGCATCGCGCAGGCGCGTTCGCGGCGCGACAGCGAATCGATCCGGATAAGATCGAGCAGGATATGTTTGATGCGCTCGCGGTTGACTGCGGCCATGGAGTTCTCCTTTCATGCGGCGGAGTATCGAAGGCGCCGCGATTGCGAAGCTTGCGCGGCTTCGCTTCAATACTCCCGCAGCTCGGTCTCGACGAAATCGCGCCGCTGCGCATCCCACACGAACGCCGCCGCGCGGCTGAAGCGCCCGTCCCGAATCGAAAGCACGACGTAGGCGGTATCGGGGAAATCGGGTTGGTCGGGATCGAATGCGCAGGCCTGCCGACGGTCGGTGGCGGAGAAGTACGCGTCGTGGTCGGGATGCGAATGGTAGACGATTTTGAGCGCGAGGCCGCGGCGGTCGATTTCCCTGAGCACCGCCAGCTGCGCGCGCGGGTCCATCAAATACGCGGTGCGGGCGTCGCGCGGATGCGCCGCCGGGTCGGCGGCATGCTTTTCGTTCTGGATATTCGCAATCGGCCGCACTTCTTCCACGGCGCCGTCGCCGATGACGAACCCGCAGCATTCCCAGGGATATTCGCGTTCGGCCTGCGCTTTGATCGCGGCCAGATTATCGCGGCTCAGACTTACGCTTTTCACCGCTCCTCCTGCGGACGCCAGGCCCGTTCGCGCGCCCGAATCAGCGCGGTGACGGTCCGATTGACGGGCGCGTCCAGACCCGCCGCGCCGGCCAGCTCGACGATCCGGCCGTTAAGCGCGCCGATTTCGGTGCGCCCGCGCCGTTCCAGATCGGAAAGCATCGAGGGCCGATGATGGTACGTGGGCGGCAGCAGGCGCGTGTAGAAGAACTCCAGATACTCCGCGGCGCTGTGAAAGGGCAGCTCTACGGCGCTGCGGCGCGCCACCGCGAACGCCTCATGCACGATCCCGTCCATGATGCGGCGCAGTTCGGGATCCTCGCCCAGCGCTCCGTAATGCAGCTTGAGCATCGCACCGAGCGGATTGAGCGCCGCGTTGTAGAACAGCTTGGTCCACAACCACGGCCGGATGTCGTCCACCGGATGCGAGGGGATTCCGGCAGAATTCAATGCGGCCGCGATGCGCTGCGCCCGCTGCGAAAGAGCCGCCGCCTGTGCGCCGCTCAGGTCGGGCGCGGGACCGATCGTGACCGGCTCCGCAATCACGGTCGCACGCGCGCACCCTGGCCGCTCGATCTCGGCGCCGAAGATCACGCGCGCCGCCAGCACATTGGCGGCGCCGAACGCGCCGGCGAGGATCTCCAGGTTGCCCAGCCCGTTTTGCACCGAGACGGCCACGCCGCCCGGCTCCAGCCGGTGGCGCAGATGCGCCGCGATCTGCGCGGTATCGTAGCTTTTGACGCTGACCAGGATCAGGCCGAAGCGCCGATAGCGCGGCGCGCCGCTATCCTCGAGGAATTCGAATCCGCTGGCCCGATGCGGGCCGAAAACGCCGTCGACGGCGAGGCCGCGGCGCGCGATTGCCTCCAGGTGATCCTTGCGGCCGAGCAGGCATACCCGATGGCCCGCCGCCCGCAGCATCCCGCCGATTACCGAACCCAACGCGCCCGCTCCCGCGATCAGAATCGGCCCATCTGTTATGTGATCGACAATCATCCGGCGCCGTTTCTAAAGGTAGCGGTAGCGCGCCGGCGCGACAATCGCCGCGCCCGCTGGTGTTCGACTATCGCGCCGATTCTTGGCACTATTGGCATGAGTTGAGACGGCACAGGAGACCGGCATGGGACGCACATCGATAACGCTTGGCGGAGTTTATCTCAATTCGACCGTGACCAACGCGTCGGGGCCGCGCTCGGCCACGCGCGAGGAGCTGATGGAACTGAGCGCGGCGCATAGCGGGGCGGTGGTATTCAAATCCTGCAACACCAGCGGCCTGGAGGCGCCCGACAATCTCAAGAATCCGGGCGTCGATTACTATTCCGCGGTGGCCCGCAATATCGCCCCGCGCGGCAACGTTACCTGGGGCAGCGTGGTGGGCGTGACCGAAGATGAAATCGTGAGCGTCGCCCGCACGCTGGACGGGGCGGGCGTGCGGATCATCGAGCTTAATCTGGCCGACCCTTTTGTCGGCGATTCGGTGGGACCCTTCAAATCGCTCGATCGGTTGCGGGCCCTGCTGCGGCGCGTGCGGGCCGCGGTCAAGGCCGCCATTGCAGTCAAGGTGCCCCCCGCGGCTCCGCGTGTACAGGCGGCGGCGACGGCGGCGATATTCCGCGAGACGGGCGTGGCGATCGCGGTATGCGCCAACGATCTTCCCAAGGGACTGGAGTTCGACCTCGCCGCGCAGACGGCCAAGGCGCCGCATGGCCCGCTGTCGCAGACCCATGCCTTTTACCTGGCCGGCGACGGCAATCTCGACGTGGTGGCGGTGGGCGGCGTCAGCAGCGGCAGCGAGGCGTATCTGGCGCATCTGACGGGAGCCAAGGCGGTCCAGGTCGGCTCCGCTCTGATCAAGGAAGGTGTCGGCGCCATCACCCGAATCGACCAGGAACTGGACCACCTGCTGGCGCAAAACGGCAAGTCGTCGGTAAGAGAGATTATCGGTCAGATACGGCTGGTTCAGGGTTAGCCGCGTTCCCTCTCACACAAGGATTCCATGCGAGTGCGGCCCGGCTGCGTTTGGCGGCAGACTCCTTCCATCATGTGCGGATTGCGGGGGTAAGCGGTGTGACAGCGGCATGCGGTCGTGTTCACCGCAGCGGCGTAATCGGGCGTCCGTAAATGATTGCCGGCCAACGGACGCATACGCCCCGGGCGCCCCACTTGCCCCAATTCGGCGCGCGATCTAGCCTTTCACGATTCCGCGATCGGATGAGCGTCCGCCGCATGCGGACACCAGACATCGCGCCGCACTCTGACCCCAGCGTCCCCGTCGTCTAGCCCGGCCTAGGACACCGGCCTTTCACGCCGGTAACACGGGTTCGAATCCCGTCGGGGACGCCAGTGAAATTATCTTTATCCTGACGGCCCATGAGCTGCCTGGCCAGATTGCCAACCCAACGCCCTTGGGAGAAAACGAATCTCTCGATTACTGAGCTTCGTTGGACGGCCAACTCGTGCAACCGCCCCGGCTGCGACTGGTTCCGGTAAGCTCGGGATTGTCGGCTCGACCATTTTCGGGCATTTCTTGCACCGGGTCCGCTCAACCGCATCGAACAATCCGACTCCGGCGATGCCGGGGATGGGCGGGTAGCTCGAGGACAAAGGCAGCCTTGCGCTTGTTGCATGCCATGCAACAGTCAGGCGCAGAAACTCCCGTGTTGAGGGTTCAGCGATGATTCAAACGCGGCGGCCGCCCGGGTATCGAATGCCCCGTCCGGTAGCGCTGAAGACGCGGCCGGACAGGTAATCCGGGCCGCCCTTGGAGCGCGGACGGCTCCGTCTGCGGCGGCGAATGGCGCCGGCGGATTTGCCGGGCAAAGCGGCCGGGTTGAGAACGGCGCCCGGTTCAATCAGCAAAATCGGGGCGCTGAGCTTGCCGAAGATCCTGGCCGGCGCGCGGATTTCAATCCTTTCGGTAGCCTTGATGTTGCCTTTCATGCGGCCCAGAACCACCACCGACGCCGCCTGGATCTTACCGACGATCTCGGCCCGTTTGCCGATTATCAGGTGCCCTATCCCTTCGATATTGCCTTTCACCTTGCCGTCTATGAGGGCGCCGCTCTGGAGGCGAAGGTTGCCGATGATTTTTGCTGTGCGGCCCAGATAAGCGCAGTGCGGCGGCGCGCCGGCGGTTTCCTGTCTGCTTCCCTTTGGTGTCGCGATATTCATCTGAGGACCTCCGTGAAAGCGTCCACTCGACACCCGGTAATGCTGGAATCCAGCAGTTATCCATACACGAACAAAAAGTTAAGTCCAAACTGAGCTGAGGGAGACAATTACCCGCAAGGCCCGAAAGCGCGATGGCGAAGCCCGAAAAAAGAAGCTTCAAGAGATCTTCGCAGGGTGGCTATCCGGAATCTCTGAAGCTCTTTCAGGATCCATTCAGAGCCGCAACAGGATTCGGACAGCCGAGCATCTGAACCGCGCGTCAACGCGGTTGCGGACGAGCCTGGCGGCCCGCGCCTGGAAGTTGCGCGACTTTACGCGGCGACTGCGTGCGACGCCACGCGTACCGCGCCCAGATAGGCCGCGGCCGCGAACGCGAGAGTCAAAAGCGTCGAAAACGCCAGGTTGGGCAGCGTTCCAACCGCTTGCGGATGTGCCAGGTAGAGGCTCTGGCGCAACGCTGACATGCCGTAGGTCATCGGATTGACCCGCATCACCCACGCCAGCCATCCCGGTGCTCCGGCGGCGGGAAAGAACGCCCCCGACAGCATCCAGATCGGCAGCAGGATCAGATTCATGATCGCGTGAAAGCCCTGGGTCGATTCGATGCGCCAGGCGATTATCAGTCCGAGATTAGTCAGCGCGAATGCCACCAGCCCCATCACCGCAATCGTGGCCAGCACCGCGGACGCGCTCAGTCTGACGCCCGCAATCGGCGCCAGCGCCAGAAAGATGATGCCCTGGACCAGCGCCAAAGTCGTTCCGCCCAGCGCCTGGCTCATCACCACCGTGGTGCGCGTAATCGGTGCCACCAGCACGCCCTGCAGGAATCCCTGGTGGCGATCGTCGATCGTCGAGATGGTTGCGAAAATTGCCGTGAACAGCAGCACCAGGGCGATTACACCGGGGTAGAAGTATTCCGCGTAGCTGACGGTGGAGGGCGTGCCGGCGGGGCGGAAGGACGCGTTGAAGCCCACGCCCAGCAGGGCCCAGAATACCAGCGGCTGCAGAAAGGCGCCGGTAACGCGGCTGCGCTGGCGGCAGAATCGCACCACCTCGCGCTTCCAAAGCGTATAGATCTGGAGCAGCATCGGTTACTCCTGCGCGGCCGCGGCGAAAAACCTGCGGCCGGTCAGATGCACAAAAACGTCCTCCAGCGTCGGCTTGCCGAAGCTCACGCTTTCGATATCGCTGCCGAAACTTTCGACCAGGTCGCGTACCAGCTCATGGCCGCGCTGGCGCTCGATACGGATGGTGCCGTCAACCAGGGCGGCCTCCAGGCCCGTCGCCGCCCTGATCCGATCCATCAACGCGCCCGCCTCGCCGACGCTGCGCACCACCACCACGTCGCCGCCGATTCGATCCTTCAACTCGCCCGGCGGCGCCATCGCGACCATGCGGCCTTCGTGCATGATCGCAATCCGGTCGCATCGCTCGGCCTCTTCCATGTAATGCGTGGTCAGTACAATGGAGACGCCGTCGGCGCGCCGCAGATGGGCCAGATAGTCGTTGAATTCGCGCCGCGCTCCCGGATCGAGCCCGGTGCTGGGTTCGTCGAGCAGCAGCAGTTCCGGCTGATGCAGCAGCGCTTTGGCAAGCTCGGTGCGGCGGCGCAATCCGCCCGACAGCGTCTGCACCAGGTCGCCGGCGCGCTCGGCCAACCCCAGCCGGTCGAGCATCGCACGCGATCGCTGGCGCAGACGGGCGCCGCGCAGGCCGTACAGATGGCCATGATGTTCCAGATTTTCGCGCACCGTCAGCTTGTCGTCGACGCTGGGATGCTGAAAGACCACGCCCATGCGCCGTTGGATTGCGGCCTTGTCGCGAATCAGGTCGCGTCCGAGCATCCGAATGATGCCCTGCTGGCAGGGAACCAGCGTCGAGAGCACTTTGAACAGCGTGGTTTTGCCGCCGCCGTTGGGACCCAGAAAGCCGAAAATCTCGCCCCGTGCAATCGAGAAGCTGACCTCCTTCAGAGCCTGGCGTTCGCCATAGAAGAAGCTGACGCCGCTGGCTTCCAACGCGGGCGGCGCGGCGGCCGAAGACAAATCGGGGCGCGGGACGGTACTGACAGCAGATGCAGTAGCCATTGACGCGATTATCACGCGCGCAAGCCTTCGGGGCAACGCCGCCCAATGCCTGACCGCCGCGCCACCGGCCCCTGCTTGCCCTGGCGGCGGAGAAAAAGTTGGCGCCAGCGTGTTCCGCTCGCGCCAACTTGATTCCAATCGGGCGCCGGAAGAACGGCGCGCAGATTGATGGCCAAAAAAACGGCGGAGAGATGCGCCTCCCCGCCGCTTTTCAATTCGCAGCACTCCGGCCTACGCCGCCGCTTTGGTCGCGGCGCCCGCGCCCGCCTCCTCGGCGATCGATCCCTTCTTGGAGAAGGCGACCGCAACCCCGAGCAGTACCAGCGACAACACCACGATCAGAACCCGGCCCAGTGTGACTTCGCCGATTGCCGCCGGCGCGAACGGCGCCGCCAGGATGCCGACCAGGTTCATCACCTTGATCATCGGGTTGAGTGCGGGGCCCGCGGTGTCTTTGAACGGATCGCCGACCGTATCGCCGACGACGGCCGCCTTGTGCACGTCGGTGCCCTTGCCGCCCAGAAATCCGTCTTCGATCTTCTTCTTCGCGTTGTCCCAGGTCGCCCCGGCATTTGACATGAACACCGCCATCAACTGACCGGTGAGGATGGTACCGCCCAGAAATCCGCCCAACGCACCCGCGCCCAGGCCGAAGCCCACCAGCAGGGGCGAGAAGATCGCCAAAATGCCCGGGCCGAGCAGTTCCTTCTGCGCCGTCGCGGTAACGATTTCGACGCAGCGGCCATAATCGGGCTTTTCCTTGTATTCCATGATTCCGGGATGTTCGCGGAACTGGCGGCGAACCTCGACCACGACCTGGTACGCCGCGCGTCCCACCGCCTTGATGGCGAAGGAGCTGAACAGGAAGGGCACCGCGCCGCCGATCAGCAGGCCGACGAACACGGTCGGCATGTTGATCTGCACGCCCAAGTCGCCCAGATGCGCCTCATCTATAAATGACCGGAACAACGACACCGCCGCGATGACCGCGGTGGCAATCGCCAGCCCCTTGGTCAGCGCCTTGGTGGTATTGCCGATCGCGTCCATCCAGGACAGCGTGCGCGAGGCTTCTTCCTGATGGATCCCGCCCATCTCGAAAATGCCGTGGGCGTTGTCGGTGATCGGTCCGTAGGTGTCCATCGCGAGGATGAACCCGGTGGTGGTCAGCAGGCCCAACCCGGTCAGTGCGATCCCGTAGAACTGCAGCGCGATCGAATCGCGGAAGATCACCATCGCGGCGATAATCGAAATCGCTATCACCACCAGCGCCCATACCGAGGACTCCAGCCCTTCGGCCAACCCGGACAGCAACAGCGTCGCCGGGCCGGTCCTCGCGGCAGTGGCGCATTCCGTCACCGGCCCCTTGTCCGGATGCGTGAAATAGTTGGTCAGCCACAGGGTGACGACGGCCAGCACGATACCGACCGAAGCCGTGACGGCGAAGCGCCAGTCGGGATGTCCGGTAACGGGATCGGTCAGATAGAAGTAATTGACGATGAAGAAGCCGATGATGGAGGCGACCGCCGATGCGATGTAGCCGTTGACGATCGGGCGCATCGGATCGCGCATCGTGGTGCCCGCGGGTACGCGCACCGCCATGATGCCGATGATCGAAGAGAACACGCCCACCGCGCGCAGGATGAGGGCGAAGATGATCAGCTTGAGCGCGAAGCCGCCGGCCGCCGCGCCGTAGGCCGCCTGGAAGTCCTTCTCGCCCAGGGCATAGGCGGCCAGGATGATCGCGGCCACCAGGGTAACTTCGTAGGACTCGAACACGTCCGCCGCCATCCCGGCGCAATCGCCGACGTTATCGCCGACGTTGTCCGCGATGGTCGCCGCGTTGCGCGGGTCGTCTTCGGGAATCCCGGCTTCGACTTTGCCCACCAAATCGCCGCCGACGTCGGCCGCCTTGGTATAGATGCCGCCGCCCACGCGCATGAACAGCGCCGCCAGCGAGCCGCCGAAGCCGAATCCGACCAGCACCTTCATCGCGTCCTGCCGGAAAATCAGAAAGATGATGGTGGCGCCGAGCAGGCCCAGGCCGACGGTGAACATGCCCGAGACGCCGCCGGCCTTGAAGGCCAGTTCCATCGCGTCCTTGAAGCTGCTGAGCGCGGCGTTGGCGCTGCGCACGTTGCCCTTGACGGCCAGCCACATGCCGACGAAGCCGGCGCCGTAAGACGCGCTGACGCCCATCAGGAAGGCAATCGAGATACCCAGGGGCAGCGCGATACCATGATAGACGTGCCGGTACATGAAGAACAGCGCGATGAAGATGACCAGCACGAACCAGCGCATGGTTCTGACCTGCTGGCGCAGATAAGCCATCGCGCCCTCTTCGACCGCGTCGGCGACGTCGGTCATTGACTTGGCCCCGGGGTCGGCGTCGAGCACGATGCGGACCAGGAACAGTCCGTAGCCCAGCGCCACCAGGGCCGAGATCAAAACCAGCCACAGGATCAGCACCTGGCCGCCCGAAAGGACTGGCAAAACAATATTTGACTCACTCATTTACGCATGTCTCCTGAGAACTCCGCCATCCACGAATCGGTTTCAAAAAAACGGCCGGGCCATCTTCGGCCACATCGGGCAGCAGATTGCACGGCCAGATAATTTGCGCGAAAAGCGTACGAGTTTCGCCGACTCAAGTCCAGCTATCAGCTGACATGCAGCCCGACTTTTGAGTAAATAACTGATCACCTTGCCGCTGCCGGACTACTGCCGCCCCGCGCACTATGGCTGTGTCCCGCGGAGGCAGTCCACGCGTTTGACGCCCAATGGTATGTTGATCAAAAGGCGTCCCTTATGTTTAGCTCAAAACCCTGACACACAGCCATGAATATAAATGTTGAAAGCTCATCGCCCCTGCGCCGCAAGATTACCATCGAACTCGACCAGGACGAGATCGGACAGGAACTGGACCGTTCATATTCGCAGCTCAAACGCTCGGTGCATCTGAAGGGATTCCGCCCCGGCCGCGCCCCCCGCCAGCTCCTGGAGCGGATGTTCGGCGACCAGGTCCGCGGCGAAGTCATCCAGAAGCTGATCAAGGAGTCGACCGAAAAGGCGCTCAGCGAAAACAATCTGACCCCGGTCGCGGAGCCGGAAATCGTCACCGAAGAAACCGACCTCAACAAGACCCTGCGATTCGCCGCCGTATTCGACATCAAACCGGAAATCACGGTCAGGGACTACGAGCATCTCAAGGTCCCGCGCGAGGAGGTTTCGGTCAGCGAAGAACAGGTTGACCAAGCGTTGGAACGGCTGCGCCAGCGGATGGCTCCGTTGAAGAAGGTCGAAGACCGCACGCGGGTGGAACCCGGCGATTTCGCTATCGTCGACCTCGACGCGTCGGCCGGCGGCCAGCCGATCGAAGGCAGCAGGATCGAACACCGTCTGCTTGAAATCTCCGACAAATCGATCGCGCACGGCTTGCACGAAATCCTGACCGGCGCGGAAGTTGGCGTCGAGGGTACCAGCCGCCGCAGCTACCCGGACGATTATTCGGAAAAGGATCTGGCCGGCAAGGACGTCGAATGGCGCTACAAGGTGACGGAGATTTTCCGCCGCGAGCTGCCCCCGCTCGACGACGAATTCGCCAAGGATCAGGGCGAGTTCCAGAGTTTGGCGGAGCTGCGCGATAACCTGCGCGAAAATCTGCTGGCGCAGGCCCGCCACGAAGCCCGGTCCAAGGTCCGCCAGGGGCTGCTCGAGATCGTGCTGGAACGCAATCCGGTCGAGTTGCCGCAGTCGCTGGTCGATCGCGAGATCCATCAGCTCGAGTCCGAATTCGCCTCCGCCCTGCAGTCGGGCGGGATGCCCGCGCAGCAGGCGATGGAAGAGGCGCACAAGCATCACGACGACTTCAGGCCGCGCGCCGAGAAACGCGCCCACAGCGCGCTCATCCTCGACGCGCTCGCCGCTCAGGAAAATGTGCAGGTCAGCGACGAAGACCTCGCCCAGAGTATCGCGGCGCTGGTTACGTCGGCGGGCCGCAACCGGGACTCGATGGCGAAGTTCTACCAGAGCGAAGAGGGCCGTCAGGTCATGCGCGATATGTTGCGGCGCGACAAGGTGCTCGATCTGCTGCTCGACCGCGCGGAAAAAGATGACGCCGAAAGCGCCGCCGATCAGCCCGCAATCGCCGCCGGCGCGGGCGAAATCAGCGGCGGAGAAAGTGAAGGCGGGACAACATCGGGACAGTCCGAATGAGGCCGGAATTGTTGACCCAATGTTGCCCCCTTATTTCAAACTGGATACAATCCTTTTAGTGCCCAAGCCCGTTTCAGCCGGGCTTGGGAGCCAAGGTCAGGAGCTAAAGGTAAGCATGCCTCGCCGAATGGCGTTATGAGCAGTCTGGTTCCAATTGTAATCGAGCAGACCGGCCGCGGAGAACGGGCTTACGATATCTACTCGCGGCTGCTCAAGGACCGGATTGTTTTTCTGGGCAGCGAAGTCAATGACGACGTTGCCAATTTGGTGACCGCGCAGTTCCTGTTTCTGGAGTCGGAAGACCCCGAGAAGGAAATCGCCTTCTATATCAACTCCCCGGGCGGCTCGGTAACCGCGGGTCTGGCGATTTACGACACCATGCAGTTCATCAAACCGCCGGTCTCCACCTTATGCCTGGGGCAGGCGGCGAGCATGGGCGCGCTGCTGCTGGCGGCGGGACAGAAGGGACGGCGCTACGCCCTGCCCCATTCGCGTATCATGATCCATCAGCCGCTGGGCGGCGCGCAGGGCCAGGCCACCGACATCGACATCCAGGCGCGCGAAATCCTGCGCATCCGCGAAGAGCTCAACAATCTGTTCGTCAAACACACGGGGCAAAGTTTGCGCAAGATTGAAAAGGACACCGACCGCGACATGTTCATGGGACCCGAACAGGCGGTTGAATATGGAATCGTCGATGAGGTAATCGTTAGCCGGGGGTCCTCCAAGTGAGGGACGGGAGGCAATATGGCCAAGCATGATGATCGCGCCGGATCCCTGGTCTGCTCTTTTTGCGGAAAGAGCCAGGACGAGGTGCGCAAGTTGATAGCGGGGCCGACCGTCTACATTTGCGACGAATGCATCGACCTGTGCAACGACATCATCGCCGAAGAAACCGATGGCGAGGAAGCCTTCGGCCAGACCTCCGCGGTGCCCAAGCCGGCCGAGATCAAGCGCGTACTGGACCAGTACGTGATCGGCCAGGATCGGGCCAAGAAAATTCTCTCGGTCGCGGTCCACAACCATTATAAACGCATCGACTCCCAGATGGTGACCGGGGACGTCGAACTGCAGAAGTCCAACATCCTGCTGATCGGGCCCACCGGCGTGGGCAAGACCCTGCTGGCGCAGACCCTGGCCCGTTTTCTCCAGGTGCCCTTCACCATCGCCGACGCCACCTCGCTGACCGAGGCCGGCTACGTGGGCGAGGACGTCGAGAACATCATCCTGTCGCTGCTGCAGAACGCCGATTACGACATCGAGCGCTGCCAGCGCGGAATCGTCTATATCGACGAGATCGACAAAATCGCGCGCAAGGGCGACAACCCTTCGATCACGCGCGACGTGTCGGGCGAGGGCGTGCAGCAGGCGCTGCTCAAGATTATCGAAGGCACCACCGCCAGCGTGCCGCCCAAGGGCGGCCGCAAGCATCCGCAGCAGGAGTTCCTGCAGGTCGATACCACCAACATCCTGTTCATCTGCGGCGGCGCGTTCGTGGGGCTGGAAGACATCCTGCGGCGGCGCATCGCGGGCAAGACGATGGGCTTTCGCGCCGACCTGAGTCATCGCGATCCCAAGTCGATCTCCGACCTGCTGGTGGACGTTCAGCCTGAGGACCTGCTGAAGTTCGGATTGATACCGGAGTTCGTGGGCCGCCTGCCGGTGATCGCCACGCTCTCCGAGCTGGAAGAGGACGCGCTGGTGCGCATCCTGACCGAACCCAAGAACGCGCTGGTGCGCCAGTATCAGAAGCTGTTCGACATGGAGAACGTGCACCTGAAGTTCACCCAGGGTGCGCTGCGCGCGATCGCGCGCGAGGCGCTCAAGCGCAAGTCGGGCGCGCGCGGTCTGCGCGCGATCATGGAAAACATCATGCTCGACGTGATGTACGACATTCCGTCGCAGCCCAACATCAAGGAAGTCCTAATCTCAGAGGAGGTTGTAAGTCAGAAGGAACCGCCCTTGCTGGTCTATCAAAAGGCCGCCGAGACCGCCTGAGTTCGGGGAGACTCGATAAAAAAGATGCTCTTTCGCAACGACAAAAAAGACAATCGCGACAACGCGCCGGGGCAAGTGGTGCCGCTGCTGCCCTTGCGTGAACTCATTGTGTTCCCACACGAAGTCTATCCGATTTTCGTGGGACGTCAGAAGTCCATCAAGGCGCTCGAAGAGGCCGAAAACCAGAAAAAACCGATCCTCCTTGCGGCCCAGAAAGACGCCAAGGTCTCCGAGCCGACGCCTGACGATATCTACCCCGTCGGCACCCTGGGCGTGGTGGTGCAACTGCTGCGTCTGCCCGACGGCACGGTGAAGGCCTTGCTGGAGGGAAAGAAGCGCGCCCGCATCGTGCGCCACGTCGCGGACCGCGATTTCTTCCAGGTCGAGGTCGAGGAAGTTACCGAGACCTGCGATCGCACGACCGAAGTCGAGGCGCTGATGCGATCGGTGATCTCCACCTTCGACAACTACGTGCGCCTCAACAAGAAGATTCCGCCCGAGATGGTCACCTCCATCTCCGCCATCGACGACCCCGCCTATCTGGCCGACAAGCTGGTCGGGCATCTGGGGATCAAGCTGGAAGAGAAGCAGGCCCTGCTGGAGACCGCCAATCCGGCCGAGCGCCTGGAGAAAATCCTGGGCTATATGCGCTCGGAGCTGGAGATTCTCGAGGTCGAAAAGCGCATCCGTACTCGGGTCAAGAAGCAGATGGAGAAGACCCAGAAAGAGTACTACCTCAACGAGCAGATGCGCGCGATCCAGAAGGAGCTGGGCGAGAA
>JAJPJA010000144.1 GCA_021324455.1 Pseudomonadota bacterium
CCGCCGCTGCCGCATCCGCCGCGCATCGGCCCTGACGCCATCGGAGCCGCGCCTGCGGCAGCGGCGGCAAACACCGACAGCTCGCGGGCCAGTTGATGGCCGCCGCATTGCGGGCATTCGGCCTGAGGATCGTTTCGCGTCACCAGCGCTTCGAAAGAAGTCTGGCAGCTTTCGCATCGGTATTCGTAGATCGGCATCTTAGTCTTCTTCCACGGGTTGCGCGTATTCCACCAGCACGCCGCGCGTGGCCTTGGGATGGAGAAAGAAGATCATTCCCGCCAGACCTTTGCGCGGCTTCTGATCGATCAGATCGAGCCCTCTGGCGCGGGCGCCTTCAAGCTCGCGCGCGACGTCGTCGGTCTCGAAGCACAGATGATGCAGGCCGCCGCCGCGCCGGGCCAGGAACTTGCCCACCCCGTTGTCGGGGCTGAGCGGTTGCAGCAGCTCGATTTCGCTCTCGCCCACTTTGAGCAGCGCCGCCTTGACGCCCTGCTCCTCGATCGTGGCGCTTTTGGTGAATTCAAGGCCCAAAGCGTCGCGCCAGAAGCGGTACGCCTCTTCCAGGCTGGGAACGACCACGCCAATATGATGTATTCGCTTGAGCATAGACCGAAGTTAATCTAGTCCGAACCGGCAGGGGCGGCAATTGCCGTCCGATCGGCACAGCGGCAAAGGAGCAATCAATGGCGATCAGCGAAATCCATCACGTGGCCATCAACGTATCCGACCTCGAGCGCTCGGTCGCCTTTTACCGCGACGCGCTGGGTTTCCGCAAGGTTCTCGACATGCACGCCGACAGCGCGGTCAATGCGCGGATGCTGCGGCTGCCGGCCAAAGGCCTCAACATCCGCTCGATCATGATGGTGCAGGGGACGAGCACGGTGGGGGAGATCGAGCTGATGCAGGTGGAGCCGCGCCGCCCCGAACCGACGCCGCCCAAACGCCCCGACGACCTCGGCATCTGGATCATCTCCTTCGAGGTCAAGGGCGAGCCGCTGGCCAAGGTGGTCAAGCGTCTGCGCGCAATGGGAGTCAAATTCTACTCCGACATCGAGGCGATCGATCTTAAGGGCTACGCGCCGATGAAGGCGGTGATTTTCGAAGATCCCGACGGCAACCTTCTGGAATTGGTGCAACTGCCCACCAGGCAGGAATACCTGCGCCTCAAGCAGGAGCGCCAATCCGACCAGGCTGCGAAATGAGGCGGCGCGCAACACAACTCAGCTGACGGCATTCTCATATCGACGCCTGACTTCACGCGGGAACCGGCGGGGCGGTGTGAATCTGGACAATCTCCGGGCGCCCCACCCCGCCAGCTCCGCCCGTCATCGAACAACCGCGGCGTCGGCGGGCGCCTGAATGGCGCGGCCCGCCGCGCCGCATCCTCGCCCGGCTTTGCAGCCGGCTCTCTGTCCGGCATTGAAGCTTACCTTTAGTGCGGACCATTGCGGGAGCCGCGGGTTAATGTCTGTGCTCTGAGCTGCGGGGATTGTCAATCAGAGTTGGCGGACGCAAACTACGTCGGCTCGGGAGGTGCTCGACATGGCTGAAGATCGCCACATCCTGGACGGCTTCAAGGTGCTCGATTTTTCGCAGGCGGTGGCCGGACCGACGGTGACGCGGATCATGGCCGAGATGGGCGCGGAAGTGATCAAGGTGGAAATCGCGCCGATCGGAGATCCGTCGCGGCTGAGCTTCACCCACGGCGGCATTCGCAGCTCGCTTTTCGCCCAGCATAATCGCGGCAAGAAGAGCCTGTGCCTCAATCCCAAGTCCGATGCGGGCGCGGAAATCCTGCGCGCGCTGGTACGCCAGGCCGACGTGGTGGTGGAGAATTTCAGCCCCGGCGTGATCGGCCGCATGGGTTTCGGCTACGATGCGGTGCGCGAGCTCAATCCGCGCGCGATCATGTGCTCGATATCGGCCTTCGGCCAGAGCGGTCCGCTGGCGCTGAAGCCCGGCTTCGATACGATCGGCGGCGCCTATTCCGGCGTGATTGACGTGACCGGCGAGCGCGACGGTCCGCCGAATTTTCCCGGCACCGCGATGGGCGATATCCAGGCCGGACTCAGCGCCGCGGCTTCGATCGGTTTCGCCCTGCTCCATCGCGAACGCACCGGGCGCGGCCAATACCTCGACATCTCGCTGCTCGACGCCTACTTCCACGCGCATGAAACCAACGTGCAGGCCTACAGCTCAAGCCGCGGCGCAATCAAACCGGCGCGATCCGGCCGCCACAGCCCCAGCTACTGCCCGTGCGGCCTGTTCAAGGGCAAGGACCATTACATCGCGATCGTGGCGCCCAATCCCTGGCAATGGGAAGCGGTGTGCAACATCGTTGGACGCCCCGAACTGGGCAAGCATCCCGATTTCGCCACCAATGATTTGCGCGTCAAGCAGCTGCCGCTGATCCAGCAGCTGATTGAAGGATGGTTCGCGTCGATGCCCAGCGACGAGGAGGCGATGCGTGTGCTGGACCAGCATCGCGTGGCCGCCGGGCCGGTGCTCTCGGTGGCCGAGGCCGTCAACCATCCGCATCTGCGCCAGCGCGGCTCGGTGGCGATGATGGACGATCCGATCCTGGGGCCGTTCGAAGTGCCGGCGTCGCCGCTGCGGTTTTCCGATTTCCCGCACACGCCGACGCTGCGGGCGCCGCTGTTGGGCGAGCACAACGCCGAAATCCTGCGCCGCCATCTGGGTTACTCCGACGAACAGATAGGCCGCCTGAGGGCCGACCATATCCTGCATTCCGAGGAGCGTTGACCATGAAATTCCTGCTGTTCATGCTGCCGGTCGTACCCGCCACCAGAGAGGAGCGCCGCCGGCTGCGTCCAATCGCCGCCAACACCGAGCGGTTTCAAATGATGATCGATCAGGTGGTGGAGACCGCGCGGGTCGCGGACGATCTCGGCTTCGATATGCTCTCCTTCCCCGAGCATTTTCTCCAGACCGAGGGACTCGAAATGGGCGCGACGCCGTCGCTGTACGCGCACGTTGCGGCCCATACCAGAAACATCAAACTCGGTCCGATGGGCTTTGTGCTGCCCGGATGGAATCCGCTGCGCCTGGCGTGCGAAGTCGGATGGCTGGACCAGATCACGCGCGGGCGCGTGTTCGTCGGTCTGGCGCGCGGGTACCAGACCCGATGGCTCAATCCGATGGCGCAGCGGCTGCAGATATCCGCCACCCTGAGCGACCAATCCGAAATCGATAAGGCCAATCGCGAAGCGTTCGACGAAGTGCTGCGGATCCTGAAACTCGCGTGGGGCGACGAACCATTTTCGTTCAAAGGCAAGTACTACGAGTATCCCTACCCCTATGAGAGCGGCACGCCATGGAAGCCGGTCAGGTGGACCGAAGAATTCGGCGCACCGGGCGAAATCGGCAACGGCGTGGTCAAAAAGATAATGCCGGTTCCCAAGCCCTATCAGAAACCGCATCCGGAGCTGTTCCAGGCTTTCTCCGTCAGCGAGTCGACGATTGTGTCATGCGCCCGCAACGGCATCGTGCCAATGACCCTGGTGCCGTGGCTGCCCAAACTCAAACGCATCGCGGAGCTATACCAATTCGAAGCGGCCAAATCAGGCTACAACTGGAGACTGGGCCAACGTATCGGAGTATCCAAGTACGTCTATATCGGCGCCGATAAGCAGGAGGCGTACAAGCGCGCACAGTTGGGATCGCCGGGAGTCTTCTTCTATGATTTTTCCGCCCAGTTCGGCTTTTGCGAGGCGCTGCGGATGCCGGAGGACGAGCACAAGTATCCCAGCGGCAAGGTGCCGCTGCCGCCCAGCGAATGGACCATCGAGCGGATGGATCGCTGCGGCTATCTGGACGCGGGTACGCCTGCCGAAGTCCGCCGCCGCACCGATCGCCTGGTCGAAGAAGTCAATCCGGAATACTACATCATCAACGTCGACCAGGGGCTGCGACCGCAAACAGAATGTATCGCGGAACTGCGCACCTTCGCCCGCGAGGTGATGGATCACTATCGGTGAATGCCCCGGGGGCGCAATCAAAACCGCGCATAAACACTAAAAAGGTGCACAACAGTGGCAACCAAAGCTCGAACCAGATTCCTCGTCGCGTGGCCGATTCTGGCAGTTGCGATCTGCAGCACGCCGTTGCGCAACTCCGCGCGCGCCGACCAAGCCGCCCCGGCCAACCTCAGCACCCCGCCGCCCTATTCCACCGCCGAGACTCCGGGACCTGCCCCGGGCGCGGCCAGCGCCGAGGAATTGCAGCAACTGGTCGCTCCCATCGCGCTTTATCCCGACCTGCTGCTCGCGCAGATTCTGGCCGCCTCCACCTATCCAACCCAGGTCGTTGAAGCCGACCGGTTCATGAAGCAGAACCCCAATCTTACGGGCGACGCCCTGGCCGACAAAATCAATCCGCAGCCATGGGATCCGAGCGTCAAGTCCTTGTGCCAGTTCCCGCCGGTGCTAAAGACCATGAGCGACAGCCTGTCGTGGACCTCCGCACTGGGCGAGGCGTATTACAATCAGCCGCAGGACGTATTGAACGCGGTGCAGGTGATGCGCAAGCGAGCGATGGACGCCGGTACGCTGAAGACCACGCCGCAGCAGAAAGTGGAGGTGCAGAG
This sequence comes from Pseudomonadota bacterium, assembly GCA_021324455.1. GTDB lineage: Bacteria > Desulfobacterota > Binatia > Binatales > Binataceae > JAJPJA01. Next base: position 4,607 of record JAJPJA010000144.1, read on the forward strand.
CGCGCCGCCTGCGCAGGGCGCCGCGCCGCAGCAGGTGGTTGTGATCCAACCCGCCCAGACCAACACGGTTTACGTGCCGGCCTATAACCCCACCACGGTATACGGCGCGCCGGTGGCGTCGCCGCCGGGATATTCGGCTACCGAAGTGATGGCGGCGGGCGTGCTGGGATTCGGCGCCGGGGTTCTGCTCGGCGCGCTGATCAACGACGGCCACAACAGTTGGGGATGCAACTGGTACGGGGGCAACGTCGTATACAACCGCAACGTGTGGGTCTCCAATTCCAATCTGGTCGCGGGACGCTGGGGATATCCCGGTTACCGTCCGGGCTATCCGGGCTATCGGCCGCCGGGCTATCGGCCGCCCGGCTATCGCCCCGTTCCGTACACCGGTCAGCGGGCTCAGGTAGCCGCCAACAATCCCAACCTCAAGCCGAATTTCCCCAAACCCAACACGCTGCCTAACCGCGGCCAGCTGCAGGGCAATGCCGGCGGCGGAGGGGCCAACGGCGCAGCCAACCGGCCCAACGTGAATCGCGAGGGCACGCGGAACGGAAATCGCGGCGGCGGAAAAATTGCCGCCAATCAAGCGTCGGGTAACAGACCCAACCGGCCCGCCGCGCTTCCAGCCAATCGCGATCTGCGCGGCTTTGGTTCCGCAGGACGGGCAAATCAGGGCGCCAAAAACGGAGCGTTCGGCGGTTATCAGCCCGGCGGCTTTACCCAGGCAGCCAGCAATCGCGGCCGCGCCAGCCTCGACCGCGGAGAGAGGGGTTTCGGCGCAGGCGGACAGCGCGGCGCAGGCGGACGCCGGCGATGACACAGGCGGCGACAGGAAACTTCGAATCGATTTCGGGGGTAGTGCAATGTTGATTTCGATCGCGGCGGCCTATCGGCGCGCGCTCGTCCTCTCCTGGGCTGTCCTGATGGCGGCGGCCCTCCTCGCAAGTCCTCCCTCTCTTGCCCGCGACGCCTCGCAGAAAGCGTTTGCAACCCCAAAGGCCGCCGTCGACGCGCTGGTCGCGGCCGCCGCAAGCAAGGACGCGAGCGCCGCACTCGCACCCATACTCGGCCCCGACAGCGGACGAATTTTGTCTTCGGGCGACCCCGTTGCCGACCATAACGCGCTCAGCAACTTCCTCGCCAAATACAACCAGATGCATCGGCTGGCCTATGACGCTGACGGAGACGTGATTCTCTACATCGGCGCGGAAAACTGGCCGATGCCCATACCGTTGGTCAAACGCGCAAATAAATGGGTATTCGACACCGCCGCCGGCGAGAAGGAATTACTGTACCGGCGTATCGGCGCCAATGAACTTTACACCATCGATGTGCTGCACAACCTGGTGGCCGCGCAGCAGGACTATGCCCGCCGCGCCGCCGCGTCTTCGGGCCGCAGCCGCTATGCACAGAAAATTCTCAGCGCTCCCGGTAAGCATGATGGGCTCTATTGGCCCGTAGCCGAAGGCGAGCCGCAAAGTCCGATTGGACCGCTTATCGCCAAAGCCGTTGCCCAGGGCTACAAAAGGGGAGCCGAAGGCCGTCCGGTGCCATTTCACGGCTACTTCTATCGGGTGCTCACCGAACAGGGAAAAGAGGCGCCGGGCGGCGCGATGTCCTACCTGCAGGACGGCGAGATGACCCGGGGCTTCGCCTTTCTCGCCTTTCCGGCGGAATACGGTTCATCCGGCGTGATGACCTTCATGGTCAATCAGGATGGTATCGTGCTGGAAAAAGATCTGGGACCCGAGACCGCGCAAATCGCGTCAAGGATGGCGCGCTACGATTCCGGCAGCGGATGGCAGCAGGCCGATTCCGGCGATTCGAACTAGCCAGTTCGATGCTCGTGCCTAATCCGGCGTCAGCTCCTGGCACGATTCAGACATACAGGGCGCCGCACGCACCAGGATCCAATATCCAGTCCGGCGTTCAAGCCTGATTGAGTAAACGATCCTGGAGTTCGCGCCGCGATCGGCGAGCGCCAGAGAATGAGTCTGTGCAAGGTATCCCCATGCGTGACGGAACTTGAGCTGATCCGGGAACCGGATGCAATACGATAACATCGCCTGGAAAAACCCGCGCCGGAATTGCGGCGAATCAGAGATATCCAAAAAAACGCCAAGCTTGCCCCTTTGGATGCCGGCGATTGTGCGGCATTGCCACAGGGTCGCGCTTGACCCTGATGGAGGCTGCCCAAACAAACGCTCCAATGCATCCCCGGCTGCATCCTAGTTCAAACGGATTAGGCGTGGGTCATCGCGGCGAGCCGGCAATCCGTATAGGACCAAGGTCCAATTGAAAGATCGGCTGAATTTGCCGATGATGAAGGCGAAGATAGACAATCTGTTTGCTCAATCGAAGGGAAAAAAGCAAAAGAGGAACACTATGAGACCGAGCAGTATCAAAACGATCTACGGGCTTCTGGCGTTGGCGCTCGCCGCGTGCGGCGGGTCATCGTCGGTCAGCATGCCGACCCTGCCTACGGCCGGCAGCTTAACCGCCGGGGCCACTTCCTCGGCAGCGCAGGTACAGGGCGCGCCGATCGCCAACGGAACTCCCACTCAGATTGTAGTATTTCCCTTCGCCACCAACACCGCCGACGTCAGCCTGAACCAGGGCATCGGCGCCCGTCTTTACCGTGATTACAGCGGTGAGGATCAGGATGCTCAGGCGGCTCAACTCGCGCAGAGCACGGCCCAGAACATCTGCGTCCAGGTCGCCAGCAGCCTGGCCAGCAAGGGTTGGAACGCGGCCTGCCAGCCTCGCGGAACGCCGATCAGCGGCACTAACGTGCTGATTATCGACGGCGCTTTCACCGACATCAACGAGGGCAACCGGCTGCGCCGTATGGTTATAGGTCTGGGCGTGGGTGCCTCGACCATCGATACCCAGGTCGGCGTCTTCCAGTATGCCAACGGCACCTCCACCCAGTTGATTACCTTCACCACCCACGCCACCAGCGGCAAGATGCCCGGAGCGGGTATTACCGGGCCGGCGGGTGCGGCGGCCGGCGGTGCGGCGGCAGCGGCGTCTTTGGGTGTCAACGTGGCGGCCGGCGGCGTCAAGAGCATCACGTCGTCCACGTCATATCTGGCCGAGCAGAGCGCCAAGCAGGTCGTGGACCAGACCAACAACTACCTCTCACAGCAGGGCTGGAATCCGACGGCCCCGGTCTCCTGATCCGGCAACCGCGGCAGGGCACGGCATCGGCCGCGCCCTGAGCTTCATACAACAGCGGTTTCCCAGGTCATTCCCGCTGTAGGCGGACTTTTGCTGTTTGTCATCTAACCGGAGCCAGCCGCCGTTCGTTGCGGGTTCGGCCACACCTGGTTTCAACCGTCGTATGCAACCAATGGCGTATACTGCGCGTGATGCCGCGGCGCTATTGAGTGAAGCCGGGTCGGGTTCGCGCGCCTTTGGATTTTCGTGTAAGTTTGCCCAGTCACAGCCTCACGCCAGCACCAGCCGGCTTGAAGGAGCGTCCCGAATTGTCAGATGTTCAATCAGCCAATCGCCGATACTTCGCTGATTAGCTGCCCGCATTGCGACCTGATGCAACGCTTGCCCGATCTTCCACCGGGGGCGTCGGCGCGATGCCCGCGCTGCGATCTTGAGCTGTGGCGCCGGCGCGAGGACTCGCTCAATCGCACGCTGGCGCTCACCGCCGCCGCCGCGATCCTGTACATCATAGCGAATTCGGTGCCGATGCTGGGATTGACGGTGGTCGGGCGTGAAGCCTTCACCACCGTTTTGGGCGGCGCGCAGCATCTCTGGGAGGACGGACGCGACAGCGTCGCCGCGCTGGTGCTGTTGACCGCGATAGTATCGCCGGCGCTGCAAATCGGATTCATGCTCGCGATCGTACTGGGCGCCCGCCGCGACCCGGTGCCGCCTTGGGTTGGCGTGCTGATGCGGCACCATCGGCTGACACGCACCTGGAGCATGATCGAGGTGATGATGCTTGGGGTGCTGGTCGCGCTGACCAAAATCGCCGACTACGCGACCGTCATCCCGGGTTTGGCCCTGTTCGTGCTGGGCGCGCTGGTATTCGTGCTGGCCGGGATGCAGGCCAGTTTCGACTCGCGCGAGGTATGGGATCGAATCCGATGGGCGCGCGATGACGCCGGCGGCCGCATCGCGCAGGGACTGGCAGGCGAGGCAACGCGATGAACGGCGCCGCGCTCTCCGCGATGCAGCTTGGGCTGCAAAGTTGCGAAGGCTGCGGACTGCTCTCGCGGCCGGCGCCGGGCGCGCAGGAAGGGCGCTGCCCGCGATGCGCCGGCGAACTGACCTTCCGCAAACGCGCGAGCATCCAGCGCACCTGGGCTTTTCTGATCGCCGCCGCGGTTTGCTATATTCCCGCCAATCTCCTGCCGGTGCTGAACACCACCACCGCCACCGGGACCGAATCCGATACTATTCTGCAAGGCGTGGTTTTGCTGTGGTCGCCCACCGGATGGCCGCTGTCGCTGATCGTGCTCTTCGCCAGCATCATGATTCCCAGCGCCAAAATAATCGCGCTGGTTTACCTGCTTATCACCGTGCAGCGCGGTTCGATCGAGAACAACCATCAACGCGTGCGGCTTTACCGCACCGTGGAATTGATCGGACGCTGGTCGATGGTCGATGTGTTCGTCGATACTTTCACCGCCGCTCTCATCCAGCTGCAGCCGTTAATGTCGGTCGAACCCGGTCCGGGTTTGTTCTTCTTCGCGGCGGTGGTGGTGCTGACGATGCTTGCGGTCGAATGTTTCGACCCGCGGTTGATCTGGGACGCTGTAAACCCGGCAGAGGTTGCGACATGAGCGACGAGCAAAGCCCGGCTCCCTCCGTTCCTGAATCCAGGACGGTGGCGAAGCGTCATACAAGACTCTCCCTGGTCTGGATTATCCCGATCGTGGCGGCGTTGGCCGGCGTGTGGGTCGCCGTCAGCACGATCATGAGCGAGGGCCCCAGGATCACGATCGTGTTCGAGTCGGCCGAAGGACTGGAAGCGGGCAAAACCAAGATTCGCTACAAGGGCGTTGACGTCGGCACGCTGAGCAAGATCCGCCTTTCCGAAGACCATCGGCGCGTGCTGGCCACCGCCGAGATGGCGCCGCGGACCGAGGCCTTCCTGGTCAAGGACACCCAATTCTGGGTGGTGCGCCCGCGTATCTCGGGGGCCAATGTCACCGGGTTGGGCACCCTTATCTCGGGCGCCTTCATCGGCATGGAAATCGGGAACTCGCCGATCAGCAAGTCCGAATTCGTCGCGCTCGAAACGCCGCCGGTGGTCAGCAGCGACATTCCGGGCCGCTTCTTCGTTTTGAAAACCACCGATTTGGGTTCGCTCGACACCGGAACGCCGGTTTTTTTCCGCCGCCTTCAGGTCGGCGAAGTCGTCTCCTACAAACTGGAACCGAACGGACAGTTCTTCACCGTCAGGATTTTCATTCATCAACCCTACGACAAGTATGTAACTGCTAACAGCCGGTTTTGGCAGGCAAGCGGCATCGACGTGTCGCTCTCGGCCAGCGGGCTCAACGTTCAGACCCAGTCGCTGCTGTCGATTCTGATCGGCGGTATCGCCTTCGCCACGGCACCGGGCTCTTTAATCCCGGCTACCCAGACCGATGGTCCGTTCACACTTTATGCAACCCGGGCACAGGCCTTCGAACCGCCGCCGCGCAACCCGCAAACCTATCAGCTCATTTTCAAGGAGTCCGTGCGCGGTTTGCTGCCGGGAGCCCCGGTTGAGTTCCGCGGCATCAAGATCGGCCAGGTAACCGACGTCCGGGCGCAGGTCGACGCCCGGACCATGCAGTTCTCGGCGCCCGTCACCATTCAGCTGGATCCGCAGAGACTCGGCGTCAGGGTGCTGGACCTCAAAGCGGGCACGGACCTGGACAGCATCCGGCGCCGGGTGATCGATTCGCTGATATCGCGCGGCGTGCGTGCGCAGTTGCAGACCGGCAACCTGCTCACCGGCGCCGCTTACGTGGCCTTCGATTTCTTCCCCAACTCCGCTCCCGCGTCGGTGGACTGGTCCCAGACTCCGCCCCAACTGCCCACCACACCGGGTCAACTCCAGACCCTGGAGGCAAGCGTCACCAGCATCCTCAACAAGCTGGAGAGAATGCCGCTTGACCAGATTGGCAATGACTTGCGCAAGAACCTGGCCAATCTCGACCTGACCCTGACCGCCGCGCGCGGTACGCTGAACAATGCCGATGGCACGCTGCTCAGCGCGCGCACCACCATCGACAACGCCAACAATTTCGTCGAGCCCAACTCCGCGCAAAGCCAGGAACTGGACAATATGCTGATCGAAATCAGCCGCGCCGCCCGCTCGGTGCGCGTCCTTGCCGATTACCTCGAACGGCATCCCGAGGCTCTCGTCCGCGGGAAGACCGGGGAGGCCAGGTGATGGCACATCGTCTCAATGCTTTGCTGGCACTGGTGCTGCTGGCCGGATGCGCCTCGGCCAAGCCGAAATTCTATACCCTGGATTCGACCGCTTTGCCGGCCGCCGCCCTCTCAAGCCATATCTCGGTGATGGTCGGGCCGGTGTCGGTGCCCGCGTCGGTGGACCAGCCGCAGTTCGTGGTTCAGGTCGCGCCTAACCGGGTTGACGTTGACGAGTTTAACCGCTGGGCCTCGCCGCTCAACGAAAGTATCGCCCGCGCTTTGGCCGCCGACCTCTCCTCGCAGCTCGGCACCCCCGACGTGACCGCCGCACCGCTGGCCAACTTTGCTCCCCAGTATCGCGTCGCGGTGGACGTCCAGCGCTTCGAATCCGTAAAGGGCCAGGAGGCGGTGGTCGAAGCGGTGTGGGTCGTGCGCAGCGCGGCCGGCGGTCAGACCCGGACGGGTCGAACAGTCGCGCGCGAACCCGTTGCGGGCGACGGCTTCGACGCGCTGGCCGCCGCCCACAGCCGGGCCCTGGCCAGAATCAGCGCCGACATCGCCGCCGCCATCCAGTCCGAGGCGCGCGCCAAATCCTAGGATTGTGCGCGCGCATGACCTCCATCAGACCGCCGAAAAGCGCGCCGGAAGCGCCCGCTGATATCACCAACCCCGCACCGCCGGCGATCTGTCCGGCAGCTGCGACTGCTCCCGCAAAACAGCAGGCATGACTCTAATGGCGATGGGGTTGAATCGTGTTCACACGCGTCTGCGGCCGCTATGCTGCTTCGATCGTGGTGTGGGAGCGATGCATAGGAGCGCTGGCGGTTTGAATTCGATGTTTCAGGAAGCTGATTTCGCCGCGAACCGCGAACTCTTCGGGTATCGGAATATTTTTCAGAATGCCGCTTTGGAGACGCAAAAATCCATTGGCGGCGCGTTGGCAATGTTCCTTCAACCACTCCGAGACCTTGCCCGAGTTCAGGTACCTGCAAAGGCGGTCAGGAACTTCCGGGTTGGAAGGAACTATGTAGTAAACAGAGTGCCGGCGGATCAGATCGCCCGCGACGTCGCACCAAAAGCGCGGGGTGTACTCTGGACTAAATCGTTGCCGGTTCGTGCGTCAAAGTCCAGATCCCAGCGGCTGCGGAGACTGCGCGGTCTGTGTGCATTTCCACAGCGGGCTGCAGAGACATCGCTATGGCGCGGCGCAGGCGGCGGCGCGGCTCGAGATGGCTACGCCGCGGCGGCCCTGGCGCAGGTCGTTGCGGTCGAAGCCGTTGGTGCAGTAGCCGATCGAGATGCCGGTGGCCGGGTCGCCCCAGGCCAACTGGCCGCCGGCGCCGCCGTGGCCGAATGCGGCCGCCGAGTTGGTGCGGCCGAACCCGCGCAGGTTGGCGTTGCCGTCGCCGCCCGCGATTATCACGCCCAGAGCGCGATTGGGCGGCAAACCGAACACCGGATCGACATAACCCTCGGTGCGCACCCGCATCGCGTCGCGCAGCGTTTCCTCTTTCCAGATACGGGTGCCGTCGCAGGCTTTCCCGCCCGCCAACAAAGCCTGGTAGAACAACGCCATGTCCGCAGCCGTCGCGATAGCGCCGCCGCCTGGCACGCCCGCTTCGCGCACCGAGGGCGAATTGAATCCCAGAATCGCGCTCTCGGTAACCTCGGTCTGCGGCGGCACCGGCAGGCCCATCCGGGTCCAGTCTTCAGGCGTGAGCGCCTCGCCGACATAAACCAAATCCGCGACGCGCGCGCTCTCATTGCGCGGGATGCCGACGCGAAGCTCCGGCAGCCCCAGGGGTTCGGCGATGCGCGTGCGCACGAACTGACGGAAATCCATCCGGCTCAGCCGTTCGATGATCTCCGCGATGACCCAGAAACCTGAGGTCGGATGATAGGTGTACTTGCTGCCCGCGGGCCATTGCAGGCGCCATCTGGAAAACGCCTGCAGGCGCTTGCCGCGGTCGAGCCAGTCCTCCTGCGCGTATGGCGCGTCGGGAAATCCACCAGTATGAATCAGCAACTGCTCGACGGTCACGGCCTCCTTGCCGTTGGTGCCGAACTCGGGAACATAATCCACGACCCGTTTGGACGTATCGAGCTTTCCTTCCTCAATCAGCAGCCATGCGGCGGAGGACATGATGGCCTTGGTGCAGGAGAAAACGATGTAGAGGGTTTGATTGGTGGCGGGTCGGTCGATTCCGCCCTGCACGGCGCGGCCAAAGGTGCGCATCGCGCCGATCCTGCCGTTGCGGGCGATGGCGATCTGGCACGACGGCAGCAAGCCTTCAACAACCTCGCGCTGCGCGCGATCCATCAGGGCCTGCACCCTGGCCGGATCGAGTCCTGCTTCGGCGGGATGGTTGGCGAAGAAATGTTCAGCCGGCATCTTGTCCACCTCCTGGCGCGTCGTTTTGTGGTGGAGTTTTAGACCACTGGCGATTGGAAGTCACACGATTATGAAAGTCTCCGCGAGCAAAAGAAGCTCGCGCGCCAATGACAACAAAGCGGCCGGCCCGGCGCGGTACTTTCCTCCCGCGGCACGGGCTGTTAGTAACAGCAGGGCGCGGCGCAACGGCTGCGCAATCATGATGCGACGCTGGAAGAGCGGCATATCGATCGCCCTGACCTTGTGGCTCGCCGCAATGCGGCCGGCGCTGGCCGTGATGGGCAAGCAGGGCATGGTCGCGGCGGAGCATCCGCTGGCCGCCGACGCCGGGGTGCGCATCCTGCGCAGCGGCGGCAACGCGATCGATGCCGCGGTCGCCGCCGCGCTGGCGGTCGGGGTCGCCAATCCTTCCTCATGCGGAATCGGCGGCGGCGGCTTCATGCTCATCTACATCGCAAAGACGGGCAGGATCTACGCGCTGGATTATCGCGAAAAGGCGCCGCGCGCGGTCACCGCGACGACTTATATCCGCAACGGCAAGCCGCAGGAGAATCTGCTGCGCAACGGGCCGCTGGCGGTGGGCGTGCCGGGCGAGCTCGCGGGGCTGAATGCGGCCTTGAAGCGGTTCGGCACGATGAGCTTTTCGCGCGCCGCCCAGCCCGCGATCGAACTGGCCCGCAACGGCTTTCCCTGCGGCGACCATCTGGCGCGGGAAATCGCGCGTACTGCCGCGGCCCTGGCTCGCGACGACGGGCTTAAGGCCGTCTTCCTGCATCCCGACGGCACCCCGCGAAAGACCGGCGAGACCATCACGGAGAGCGAACTGGGCGCGACGCTGCAATCGCTCGGCGACGAGCCGGTGCAGAGTTTTTACCGCGGCGCCATCGCCGCCAAAATCACCGAATTCATGAAGAGCCGCGGCGGCCTGATTGGCAGCGAGGATTTGGCCGCCTACGCGCCGGTATGGCGCACGCCGCTGATGCGTCAATACCGCGGCTACAGCGTTTACTCGATGCCGCCGCCGTCTTCGGGCGGCGGCATGCTGCTGGAGGCGCTGGAGATACTGGAGCCGGGCAAGACTGCCGCATTGGGGCTCAACTCGCCGCCTTACCTGGCGCGGCTGGTGGAAACGATGCGCCAGATTTTCATCGACCGCGCGACCTTTTACGGCGACCCGGATTTCGTCCACGTGCCGATCGATTTTCTGCTCTCGCCCGCGCGCATCGACGCTATCCGCCACAAGGCCTTCGAGGTTCATCCGGCCCCGCAGGCGCCGCGCGATCACGGCACCTCGCATCTGTGCGTCGTGGATCATGCCGGCAATGTTGTCTCGCTTACCACCACTATCAACACTCCCTTCGGCGCCAGGATGACGGTGCCGCACACCGGCATCATACTCAATGACGAGATGGACGACTTCGCGCTGGCGCCAGACGTCGCCAACGTTTACGGACTGCGCGGCGCCAGTCCCAACTCGATCGCGCCCGGCAAGCGTCCGCTCTCCAGTATGACCCCGACCATCGTGCTGAAGGACGGAGTGCCGGTGCTGACGCTGGGCGGTTCCGGCGGTCCGACCATCGTTACCGCGACGCTGCAGGTGCTGCTCAACGTACTCGACTTTCATCTCGATCCCGAACGCGCGATTCGCTCTCCGCGGATTCACGACCAGTATTATCCGCCGGTGGTGTTGATCGAGCAGGCGATGCCGCAGACCGACCGCGACGCATTGGCCGCGATGGGCTTCAGGATCAGAACCCTGCCGATGCTGGGCGATGAGGAAGCGATCCAGATAACCGGCGACGGCTACGACGGTGCGGCCGATCCGCGCAAAGGCGGCGCCGCCGTCGGCTACTGAACCGCGGCGAGTGGAGCGGGGCAAGGACTCATCCTTTTCGGCGTCTCACTCCAGCGCGCCATATCGGATAGACTGACACGGCAGTATGACAGCGGGCATCTTCAAAGCCGCGGCGCCCTCCGTGCCGGGCGGCGTCGACCATACCGCGGCGCCCGCGCGCGCGTACCGGGCGGCCGCGTTTGGATTGATTGCCGTAACCGCCGCGGCCGTTTTTTTCTTCCATCTCGGCAGCTACGGATTATGGGAACCGGACGAGGCGCGCTATGCGGAAATTGCGCGCGAGATGCTGAGCGCCGGCGGCTTTATCGTGCCGCATCTGAACTATGTTCCGTACGTGGAGAAACCGCCGCTGCTCTATTGGATGACCGCGCTTGCGTTTCATCTGCTGGGCGTCAATGAATTCGCCGCGCGGATCGTGCCGGCGGTCAGCGCATTGGCCGGCGTGATGCTGACGTGGTGGTTCGGCCGGCGCGTGTTCGAGCGCCGCCGCGCCTTGCTGGCCGCCGCGATTCTAACCACCAGTCCGGTGTACGCCGCGATGGCGCAGGTGCTCACCACCGACATGCTGTTAACCGCGCTGCTGACGGCCGCTTTCTTCGCTTTGTTTCTGCAATGGCGCGAGGGCGGGCGATGGTGGGTTGCGGCGTATGCGGCGATGGCGCTGGCGGTCCTCACCAAAGGCCCCGTGGGAGTGATCCTGCCAGGTGCAGGCGCGGCGGTTTTTGTGTGGCGTCAGGGTGGACTGCGCGGCGCTATCGCCAAATTGCGTCCGCTGGCCGGCCTGGTGCTGGTCGCCGCAGTGGCGCTGCCGTGGTTCATCATAATCGCACTGCGGCTGCCCGGCTTCATGGACTTCTACATCATCGGCGAGCATTTCCGGCGCGCCTTCGTTTCCAGTTACAGCCACGACCAGCCGTTCTATTTCTACCTGCCGGTGATCGTGGCCGGGATGCTGCCGTGGTCGATCTGTTTTCCCCTGCTGTTCCGATCCGGAAATCCAAAGGCGGCGCGCGCATGGTGTTCGAGCATCGCGATTGTCGTGCTGGTGCTGTTTTCGGCCGCTCGCGCGAAACTGATTCCGTACATCCTGCCCGCGCTGCCGCCGATTGCGTTGTTGCTGGCCGATTCGATTGTGAGCGCGCTCGAAGATGCGCGCGGCGCGCAGCCGCCGGCGCGGCGATGGCCGGCGGCGCTGGTCGCGGGGACCGGACCGGCTCTGTGCGCAGGCGCGATCGCCTGCTTTGTCATCGCCGCGGCGGCTCCGCTCTTTCGTGTCCCGGAGGTCAGGATGCTCCGCAGTGTGCTGCTGGCTGGCGGCGCGATCCTTCTGATCGGCGGCGGCGCAGCGGCGCTGGCGTTGCGCCGGCGCCGCTACGATCCGGGACTGGCGCTGGTGATGCTTACGGCGGCGGGAGCGATGCTGGCCGCCACCTACGGACGCATCGAGGTCGAATCGCGGCATTCGTGGGCGGCGCTGGGCCGTGAACTGGCCGCGCGCGCGCCCAACGCCACGCTGATCGATTACCATCGCTATCCGCAGGCGATACCGTTTTACACCGGCCGCCGCGTCATTGTGGCGGGACCGTTTCTCAGCGAATTGCGCTTCGGCGCGGAGCATAGCGCCGACCGCGGCGGCTACTTCCTCAGGTCCGACGCCGATCTCCTTGCGCTGTGGAACCGGGATCGCGGCGCGGTGCTGATTATCGATCAGGCCGAGCTGCGGCGGCTCGCGCCGCAGTTGGGTGCGCTGCAAGTGGTGGCTGCGCAGGGGCATAAAATCGCCGTTAGCAGGAGTCTTGCCGCAAGATGAATCGCGCTTCAGGGATTCCCCGTCCCGAGATCGAAAGCGCCGAGCCTTCGCGCAAGCGGCGCGCGATCGGCAGCTATGTGCTGAAGGCAATCCTGGGAATCGGCATCCTGAGTTTCGTGCTCAGCCGTATCGACCTGCGCCATTTGATGCATGTACTGGGGCAGGAGCGGCCGCTCTACTTTCTGGCGGCCACCGCTATCTATGTGGCGGGGCAGATGATCGCGGCGCGGCGATGGCAGCTGCTGGCGCGGATGATCGGAATTGCGGGCAGCTACGCGGATTATCTGCTGTACTTCTTTATCGGCGCGTTCACCAATCTGTTCGTTCCGGGCCTGGTCGGCGGAGACGCGGCGCGGGCGCTGTATCTGGGCCGCCGGCATCATCAGATTGGCAAGGCGGTGGCCTCGGTGATTGCCGACCGCGCGTTCGGCTTGATGGTCCTGATCTGGGTGACCGCGGTCTGTGTCGCGCTTCTCGGACGCGGAGTTTTCCCCTCTGCGGTAACCACGCCGATTTTTTTCATCGGGGCGGCCGCGATGGCCGGCTATCTGGCGATGCCGCTGGCGGCGCGCTTGCAAACCATGATGCCGCGCCGAATCGCCGCTACGCTTGCCGTTCTTTCTCCTTACCTCGAGGGACGGATTGCGCTGATCCCGGCCTTGCTGCTTTCGCTGATCCTTCACCTGCTTCAGGTGGCCGCGCAGTACGTTCTTGGATTGGGGCTCGGCCTGCAGATCGCGCCGTGGCTGTTCCTGCTGTGCGTTCCGACCACCAACACCCTGGCTTCGGTGCCGGTGACCTTCAACGGCCTTGGGGTGCGTGAGGGACTTTACGTGGTTTTGTTCGGGATGGCCGGAGTGGGCAAAGCCGACGCCGCCGCGTTGGGACTGCTATGGTTCGGGATTACGACTTTGGCGGGTCTGTGCGCTTCGGCGGCTTTCGTCGCCGTCCCCACGCCAGTCGAAGAGCAGGAACAGCTCGCGGCCGCAGCGTCGAGTACAGGTTTGGCCGGATAAGTACATTATAACGCAACATCCGCTATCAGGGAGTAATCGGGAGCACCTGATGTGGGCCAACTTGCGTTATTCGAGGGGGCTTTGTAAGATCGGACTAACCAAGCGGACAGGATGCTGTGAGGGGCGCTGCATGGACGTGATGAAAACCTTGTTTCTTAACCCTCCTTCTTACGAGGATTTTGACGGCGGTGCGGGTTCGCGATACCAGGCGACCCGCGAGGTGTGGTCCTTCTGGTATCCGACCTGGCTGGCTTATCCCGCCGGCATGCTCCCGGGCGCGCGCCTGCTCGACGCTCCACCCCATGGTTACGACCTCGCCCGTACCGTGGAAGTGGCCAAAGATTACGATTTGGTCGTGGTCCACACCTCGACCCCGTCGCTGCGGATGGACAGCCGCACGGCGGAGGCGATCAAGGCGGCGAACCCGGACGTGACAATCGCGTTCGTGGGCGGCCATCCGACGGCGGCACCCGAAGAGACGCTCAACGTTTCCAGGGCTATCGACATCGCCGGACGCAAGGAATTCGACTACTCGATGGTCGAGGTCGCGCAGGGCGTCGATTGGAGCAGAATCGGGGGTATCAGTTACCGGCGCAACGGGGTGATATCGCACAATCCCGACCGTCCGGTGATGGGCGGCGAGGAACTGGACCGGCTGCCGTTCGTGACCGAGGTCTACGAACGCGACCTCGATTACCTGCGCTATAACAGCCCCTACTGCCAGTATCCGTACGTGTCGATCTATACCGGGCGCGGATGTCCGGCGAAATGCACCTTCTGCCTGTGGCCGCAGGTCACCCAGGGACACAGCTACCGCACGCGCAGTCCCGAGAACGTTTACGAAGAAGTGGC
>JAJPJA010000130.1 GCA_021324455.1 Pseudomonadota bacterium
CGGCGCGCTGTGGCTGTACTACCTGCGCCTGGGAAGTGGGGTGGCGTATGCGCGCGGCTGCGCGATGACCGTGGTGATAGCCGGAAGCATCCTGCTGGTGGCAAGCGAGGTGGCGCGCAACCCGGCACGCGAGCTATCGCACGTGCCGCTGGGGACGCGCTTCTGGCTCATCTGCATGCCGCTGGCGGCGACCCTGCCGTTGTTCATGGCGATCTCCGCGACCGCAAATCTGCTGGGAATTCAATGGATTTACGGCCGCGACTTCGCCATCGCTTGGGCGCTTGCGGCCGCCGCCAACGCATGGCGGGTGCCGTTTTGGAGAAGGCAGGAGCGCGCAGTGCGGCAGGCGGGCGGGATTTGGTCAGGCCCCTCCGTGAAATAGGCGGCTAGGCAAGAAAAAAAGCGGAGTCCATTGCGGACTCCGCTTGTTCTCAACCCAACCGGACGCTGGCGCTAGATCTTCGCCTGCAGGAAGAATGCGATCACCAGCGCGTACAGGGTCAGGGCTTCGATAAACGCCAGACCGATGATCATCGGGGTGAAGATCTGGCCGGCGCTGTTCGGATTGCGGCCGATCGACTCCATCGCCGAAGCCACCATCCGGCCCTGTCCGATAGCGCTGCCAAAGGCCGCGATACCGATACCGATGTTGGCCGCCAGCGCGATCAGTCCGGCGCGCAGCGGGCTAGCGCTGGCGGCGCCGGCCGCTTCCTGCGCCATCGCCATCAGCGGCGACGCGAGCAGCATCAATGAGGCCGCACTCAAGGCCAATCCAAACCGTCGAATCATTCCACGTTCCTCCTTGCTCACCCCGGCTGCGCTACGACCAGCGAATCACCTCTCTCATCCTCTGCCACCGCCCGCATCGCGGCGCAGTCGCGCACATGGGTTGTTGCTGTGTTTAGTGCTCGTGGCTTTGCGCGAGCTTGATGTAGCTCATGGTCAGAACCATGAAGATCAGCGCCTGGATCACGCAAACGATCGCTCCCAGGGCGTAGAACGCCAGCGGAACGAACATCTTGGTCAGCCCGGTGAAAATACTCAGCACCTGGTGATCGGCGAACATGTTGGCGTACAGACGAACACCGAGCGAAAAGGGCCGGAACAGGTTGTCCGCCAGCTCGATCGGAAGCATCAGCGGCGCCAGCAGCAGAATCGGGCCGAGGAAGCTGCGCAGGTAATGGACGCCGTTCGCTTTAAGGCCCTGGTAGATATAGAAGGCGAAGCTTATCGTACCGAGGGCGAAGGTCAGGTCCGAGTAGCTGGTGGGCGGTTCCATCCCGGGAATCAGACCGAAGAAATTGCCGGCCAGAATAAACAGGAACAGGCTGCCCAGAAACGGCACCAGGTCGCGATAGCCATGAGTATCCATCACGCCCGCAACGAAACCGTCGATCCATTCCACCAGCACTTCGGCAACCGAGCGCAGGGTCACCCCTTCGTCGGGCATCGTGGGGTTTGAGGCGGCGGCCAACGCGGTGCGCGCCATCGCACCGAAAATCAACAGCAACGCCATCACGATCCACGTTCCGACCAGAACTTCGGGGACGCGTCCGCGGCCGATAATTTCGAGAAATTGAACGCTTCGATGCAAGCGCGAAAATCCTTTCTGAAGTTGGAATCTGCTTTGAGTTGGAATCTGCCTTGAAATTAAATCTGTTCCGCCGATGGCCGGGGATGGGTCAGGTTGACCCGCGCGGTTTCAATCAGCACCGCCGCCAGTTGCGTAAACACCCCCAGGGCGAAGCCCGCGCCGTCGATACCGGATCGAAACAGCACCAGGTAGACCAGGCCGGCGACCACGATCAACTTCAGCGGCAGCGCAACCGCGCCCAACGCGCTGCCGGTGCCCCCGGCGGCGCTGGCGATCAGTATTCGGCCCAACACCGAGAGCAGAAACAGATTGACCATCACAACGCCGGCCCCCAGCAGGCAGCTTAAAGACGCGGCACCTGAACGAAATCCGAGCAGCAGCAGCGACGCGGCGCAGGCGACGATCAGGTTGGTGCGCTGAATCGAGCTCAGGGCCGGCATGTGGGTTCGCGGCGGAGTCATTTTTCCTTCTGGAAGTCGCGTAGAATGCTAACCAATCGATAGAAACCAGCAAAGACCCCCAGCAGAAACATCAGCAGCGTCAGATAGGGGTCAGTCCTGAAGTAAATGTCGAGATAATGACCGAGAATGGCGCCGGCCAGCATGGGCGAGGAAAACTCCAGGCCGACCGCGCCGTAGCGCGCCAACTTGACTGGATTGAGCGCCATTTGTCCGCCTCAGCCCGCCAGCGCCTGGACCGCCGCATCCACAGTTTGGCGCAGGTCGGCGTCGCTGTGCGCGGCGGAAATGAACAGGGCTTCGAACTGGGATGGTGGGAGGTAGATGCCGCGCTCAAGCATGGCGTTAAAAAAGCGGGCAAAATGCTCGCGATCCGCGCTCATAGCCTGATCGGCGTTGCGCACTTCACCGGGGCCGAAAAACAGCGTCAGCAGCGAACCGGCACGATTAACGCATCCGGGAATTCCGTTTTGCCTTATCGCCGACCACAGACCCGCTTCCAGATAAGCGCCGGCTTCCTCCAATCGCTCGTAAACGCCGCCGGCGGCAAGCTGTTTAAGCGTCTGGATTCCGGCGCGGACCGACAGCGGACTACCCGAGAGGGTGCCGGCCTGATAGACCGGACCCGCCGGCGCCAGCAGGTCCATCAACTCGGCGCGGCCGGCCACGGCACCAATCGGATTTCCGCCGCCGATGATTTTACCCAGCATGATCAGATCGGGTTGCGCTCCATAGAGTTCGTAAGCCGCGCCGAAGCGCAGCCGGAATCCGGTTATGACCTCGTCGCAGATGAGCAGGGCGCCATGGCGATGAGCCAGCGCGCCGAGTTGAGGGAGGAAAGCGGGGTCGGGTTTTACCACGCCCATGTTGGCGGCCACCGGCTCCACGATAACCGCCGCGATTTCGCCGGCGTGGCGCGCGAAGCATTGTTCCACCGCGGCGAGGTCGTTGTAGCGTGCCACCAGCGTGAGCTGCGCCAACTGCGGCGGCACGCCGGGACTGTCGGGAACGCCGAGGGTCAGAGCGCCCGAACCGGCTCGCACCAGCAACGCATCCGAATGGCCGTGATAGCAGCCGTCAAACTTGACGATCATGGATCGGCCGGTGGCGGCGCGGGCAATGCGCAGCGCGGTCATGCCGGCTTCGGTGCCGGAAGTTTGCAGCCGCACTTTTTGTGCGATTGGAATTGCGTCGCAAATCGTTTCGGCCAATTCTACTTCAAGGCGGGTCGGAGCTCCGTAGCTGAAGCCGGAGGCCGCCTGATCGGCCACCGCGCGCACCACGCGCGGATCGGCATGGCCAAGGACGGCGGGACCAAAAGCCCCGACATAGTCGATAAACCGGTTGCCGTCTTCGTCCTGAACATACGCTCCGTAGGCGGAAGCGATGAAGCGCGGCGCCGCGCCTACGGCTTTCCAGGCGCGCACGGGGGAGTTTACTCCGCCGGGCGTGCAACGGGCGGCGCGCGCAAACAGCAGATCGGAATTGTGAGAGTTCATGGTTGTCGGTTCTCCGCGTAAGCTTCGGCATTGGAGCACTAGTATGGCCTTGTCCGAGCGTCAACAAATCGCGTTGATCGGTCAAAAAGGCCTGTGCCCCAATGAGTTTATCAATCGTACAATTGCGGCGGCGCGGGAACCGCGGCGGCCGCGAAATCCGGCGCGGGGCATTTTGTTGAATTTACCGAACATTTCCAAAAACTTTAGCGCGCACCCTTGCATGGGTGGCGCAAAGAGTCTAACTCTGCTGTCTTCTGAATCGGTTAGCCGTTCGCAACCAGTTAGCACTTTATAGCTAGTTGCTCTTTTTTTGCGCCATTATGTCTGATTTTTGCGCAGAGAAATCATCACAATTCGGGGCCAGGCTGCGGAAAAAGCAAAAACTCGATGCTGCTAGTGGATTTTGCATAGCGAAGTCCCTTACAGCATCTGGCGAAATCAGGGTTATTCACAACTGTTGATAACACTGTGAGTAATTCGTCTCCGATTCGCCGGCGGCGGCGGCGAATCCCTTTTTCTGGAGGAAGGCGCATGGACGCTCTGTGGCAGAGGGTTTCTAATCGAGTGCGGGATGAGTTGGGCCAGGTCGGTTTTGAAACCTGGATCGGCCCGCTCAACTTTGTCGGAATGGAAGGCAGAACCGCCACCATCCAGGCGCCCAACAAGTTCTTCCGCGACTGGGTCCATGACCGCTACCTCGATCTGCTGCGCGAATCGCTTTCCGCCGAAGCCGGCATGAGCGTCAACGTCATGCTGGTGGTGGATAACCAGAACGGCAACGGGCACGGCAATGGTAACGGCAACGGCCATCACAATGGCGCCGCCCGTCCGACCGCCGCGCCGCCGCCGGCCATCAACAACCCGGCCGGCGGCCGTGAAGGGCGCACCCAGCTTAATCCGCGCTACACCTTCGCCGAGTTCGTCATCGGCTCCAGCAACCAGTTCGCTCACGCTGCCGCGCAGGCGGTCGCCAATCAACCGGGGGAGAAGTACAATCCGCTGTTTATTTACGGCGGCGTCGGTCTGGGCAAGACCCATCTGGCGACCGCGATTGGACATCATCTGCAGGCGGGGCGCGACCGGCCGCGAAAGGTGCTGTTTGTTCCGGCCGAAATTTTCATGAACGAATTGATCAGTTCTCTGCGGCGCGACCGCATGGGCGAATTCAAGGAGAAGATGCGGCGCGTGGACGCTCTGATTCTGGACGACGTGCAGTTCCTCGCCGGGCGCGAGCGCACCCAGGAAGAGTTTTTCCACACTTTCAACTCGCTCCACGCCGAACGCCATCAGATTGTGCTTACTTCCGACAAGGCGCCGCGCGATATCGCCGGACTGGAGGAACGGCTGCGCAACCGCTTCGAGTCCGGTCTGATCGCCGACATCGCGCCGCCCGACCTCGAGACGCGGGTGGCCATCGTGCAGAAAAAGGCCGCCTTGGAGAATCTGCAGCTGGCTCCCGACGTGGCGCTGTATGTGGCGCAAAACGTGTCATCCAACGTGCGCGAACTCGAAGGATGCCTGACGCGGCTGGCGGCTTTTGCTTCGCTCAACAAATGCGCCATCACGGTGGATTTCGCCCGTCAGGCGCTGCGCGATCTGATTCGCGAACAGGAAGTGAAGCTCGACATCGATCTGATTCAAAAGCGGGTGTCCGAGTTTTTTCACATCCGTCTGGCCGACCTCAAATCCAAAAAGCGCACTCAGCACATCGCGTTTTGCCGGCAGGTCGCGATGTACCTCTGCCGCAAGCTCACCGACAGCTCCTTTCCGACTATCGGCGACCGCTTCGGCCGCGACCATTCGACCGTGATTCACGCTTACAACCTGATTTCGCGACGGGTCAGCAACGACTCCGCCTTTCGCCATTCGATCGAAAAAATCGAACGCGATCTGAAAAACATGCGGCCCGACGCCGCATGAGCCTGACCGCGGCGAATGACCGGGGTAAGACCTGTGCAAACGGCTGTGGGCAAACTGCGCATCATGAACAGGGAGGTTGAAACGGACCGCCGCGGGGCGCAATCGCGGCGCGGGTCGGGTCCGCGCTCCACAGGCTTGCCGACAATGAATCCGGCGGCGAATCGGTCACTTTTTGCCGCCGTAAACAAATCAACAGCCGCTACTGATGAATCTAATCTTTTATTAAAGATCTGATCTTTAGAAGGATAATGGCGTCTGGATGGAACTGATAATCGGTCGTTCGGCACTGTTGAGCGCGCTCAACCTGGCCCAGGGAATCGTTGAGCGGCGCAATACCGTACCCATTCTCGGCAATGTTCTGATCGAGGCCAAAAACGCGTCGCTGATGCTGGCCGCCACCGACATGGAGGTCGGGATGAGGACGCGGTCGGCCTGCGAATGCGCGGTTGAAGGAGCCGCCACCCTCAACGCGCACAAGCTGTTTGAAATCGTGCGCGAAACCGAAGCCGGCGAGGTTTCCTTGCGCTCGCTGGAAAACGACTGGGTCGAGATCAGATGCGGACGGGCGAGATTCAAGATGATGAGCCTGGACCCGCGCAGCTTTCCCGCCATGCCCAGTCCGGGCGAAAAAACCGAGGCGAGCGTCCCCGCTCCCAGAACCGACTTGAGCATCGGCGCCAAAGTCCTGACCGCGATGATCGACAAGACCATTTTTGCCGTCAGCCCGGACGAGACCCGCTACAACTTGAGCGGCGTTTACCTTGAGTCTCCCGCGGCGGACACGGTCAGGATGGCCGCCACCGATGGGCATCGGCTGTCAATGATCGATCGGCCCGCTCCGGGATTCAGTATGCAGGGCGGAGCGATCCTGCCGCGCAAGGGACTCAATGAGCTGCGCCGGCTGCTTGACGGCGGGGCCGAGGGCGACGTTCTTCTGTCCATCGAATCGCAGCTGGCCTGGCTGATTCAGGGCAACACGGAGATTTCGATGCGCCGGGTGGAAGGAGAATTCCCGGACTATCGCGGAGTTATCCCCAAGGAATCCAGGTACCAGATACGGGTTGGGCGCGACGAGCTGCTGGCTGCGATAAAGCGCGCCTCGATCTTCTCCAGCGAGCGCTATCACGGGGTCCGGCTATTGCTGACGCCGGGCAGCCTGACGGTTTCCTCCACCAGCCCGGAACTCGGAGAAGCGAGCGAAACCGTGGACGTGGATTTTACCGGCGAGGAATTTTCGGTCGGATTCAATGCCTCCTACCTGCTGCAGGCGGTCAGCGCGGTTCCGGCGCAAAGCGAACTGATGCTCGGTCTGAGCGATGAGGTAAGTCCGGGGGTGATGACGACGCCGGCCGACTCCGCGTACTTATACGTCGTGATGCCGATGCGGCTGTGAAGTGGGGCGGAACGCAGGCGAACAGGAGAGGGAAAATTCAGGCTGATTCAGTCGTCCGCCAAGACGCGCGTCGCACGGATCGCGCGTCTGTGGCGGGCGCAATCGCAGGCATGCCACACCATCCGGTCGGAGCAAGCTTATAGCGAAGCGTGCGACGCCGAGCGGGAAGTGGCGCCGCGGTCCACAGCGGCGCGCCGGCACCAGCGGTCGATTTCGTCGATTTTGAACCGCCAGCCGCCGCCCAGTCTGAAGCCCGGTATCTCGCCGCGTTTTACCAATCGATAGATAGTCGACTGGTGGCAGTGCAGGTACTTGGCCAGGTCCTTGACCGTCACGATCTCCCTTGTCATTTCCTTGTTCAGCATGAGATTCACCCCGTTCAAGATTACGACTCACTGAGCTTTTGCAGGCCAAAGGCGAAGCGGGGAAAGCGCGTGGTGCTGAAAAGATCTTCCGTCCGCAGCCTGCGCCCCGATAAAGAGGGCTGAGAGCGACCGCAGTAAGCGCCGAAGCGAGCCGCCAAAACTACATCTGAAAGCGTATGTTTGCGATGCGCGCTGAGTCAACAAAGTAGTCGTCCACATAAGCTCGATTTTTATTGTCCCGATCTACCTTCCGTGCGTCATTTCCCTGTGCCATCCTGAAAAGGTAGGCGAACATTGGTGAAAGCAGGAATTATTGGTCCTCGCGGCGCAGGCAAATCAACCGTATTTCACGCCTTGACCGGCCTGGCTCCCTCCGGGACGCAGGCGGCCAAAAATCGCGCGCGGCCCGGACAGATCCGGGTCCCCGATCCGAGGCTGGATTTTCTCGAGCGCGCCTGTCAGTCGAAAAAGAAAATTCCGGTCGAATTGACCGTCCTTGATTTCGCGCCCGGTCAGAAGGAAGGCCAGCCCCGCGCGGTGCTCGACGCCGCGCTCATCCCGCAGATGCGCGAGCTCGACGCCATCCTGGTCGTCGTTGCCAGTCCTGCGATCGGCGGCGGCGATTTGATGGCGACGCTTCGGGGTATCGAGGATGAACTAGTCTTCGCGGATTTCGAACAGGCGGAACGCCGCCTGGAGCGGATAAAAAAGGAACGCACTCCCGACGAGGTCGAGCGCGCGGCCCTGCAGCGGGCCTTGGAATGTCTGGAACGCGGCGAACCCCTGCGGCGGATGGAATTGACCGCGCAGGAGACCCGGGCTCTGTCGCATTTCTGTTTCCTGTCACAGAAGCCGGCGCTGCTGGTGATCAATTGTGCCACTGAAGAGGCCGCCTCCGCGCCCGATCAGCTCGATCCGATACGCGCGCGGGGGCTGGAGATTTTTCGCATGGCGGCGGCCTTCGAAGCGGAACTATGGGAGCTGGACGAACACGAGCGCGGCGAACTGCTGCGCGAAGCCGGCCTCACCGCCAGCGCCGCCGACCGTTTGATTGCGGCATTGTTTCGCCGTCTCGGACTGATAACCTTTTATACTGCGGGAGAACCTGAAGCGCATGCGTGGGCGCTGGCGGCCGGGTCGACGGCGTTGGACGCGGCGGCCAAAATCCACAGCGATATCGCGCGCGGCTTTATCCGGGCCGAGGTGATTTCATTCGCCGATTTCGAACAATACGGCTCCGAAGCAAAGGTGAAAGCGGCCGGACGGCTGCGGCTGGAGGGCAAGGAGTACGTGATGCGCGACGGCGACGTTATCCATATCCGGTTTAAAGTCTAGCCCCCCAAATCGGCTTGCTCGAGCCCGCCACCCTTGTGTATCCGAATGCGGGCTTGCACTTGCGGCAAGGAGGCGGGGCTGAGACAATGCGAAGATTGCATCCCGGCTAAGGGCGTATATCTTCCCTGACTATTCCTAACAGATCTTGATGCGCCGTCTCGAAACCATCTTCGTCATTATCGGACTGATCTTTTACGGATGGCTCATCCACAGTCTGGGGGCGCGCTCGGTTTACACCCATCTGAGGATGGTCGGCTGGGGACTGGGAGTGACCATCGCGCTGGAGTCCGTGGCGCGCATCGCCAATACGCTGGGATGGTGGGCGGTGATCGAAAAGCCGCCGCCTGCTCTGTCGTTTTCCAAGCTGTTCGCGGCGCGGATCGCCGGCGAAGCGATCGACTATACCACCCCGTCGGCGCAACTGGGCGGACAGCTGGTGATGGCGCTGATGGTGCGGCGCGAGCTTCCGATTGCGGCCGGGCTGGCCACCGTGGTGATCGCGACTTTTGCCGAGGCTATAGGACAGATTGGATTTATCTGCGGTGCGCTGCTGCTGTCGGCGCGGCTGGCGGCGTCTTTCCGGCAACTGTTCTGGCCGGTCGCCGGCGGTCTTGCGATTACGGTCGGGCTGGCCGGCGCGCTGTTCTATATCCAGAAGAAGCGGCCTTTCTTTCACCTGTGGAAAGCCGCCGCCAAACTGGATTTACCGGCCTTGGCAACGATCGAGGTGGGCAACGCGTCGCAGGAAGCCGATAAGATCCTCGGCGATTTCTACGGCGGCCATAACCTGCGGCTGGCGCTATCTGCGCTGTGCTACCTGGTCGCATGGAGCCTCGGTCCTTTGGAAATTTATCTGCTGCTCGGGTTTCTGGGACAGAAGCCCACCGTTGAAGTCGCCCTGCTCACGGAGGCTTTGGGCTTGCTGATCGAACGGGCCACGTTCATGATTCCGGCCAAGCTGGTCAGTCAGGAAGGGGGCAAGGCGCTGATTCTGGGAATGCTCGGGTATCCTGCCGGCATCGGATTCGCGGTAGGACTATTGCGGCGAATCAAGGAACTGGTTTGGGTGCTGCTCGGGTTGTCGGCGCTGGGAATTTACCGGATGAGCGAGGCGCGCGGCGCCGGCCCGGTCGCGGATCAGAGACCGGTCGCGGATCAGAGAATGGTGACGGAGCGCGCGCTGCGCAACCCGACGGAGAACATCAAAGGTTTTGGCTATGAATAAAGCATTCGCGATTGCGGCGGCGCTGTCGGTGGGTGTCATCGCAAGTCCATCGCGCGCCGGCGTGGTGCTGACCCAGAACATCGTGACCACCAGCGGGACCAACACTTCGACCGATAACCGCACCATAATGATCCAGGGCAACAAGCAGAAAGTCGTCATGAGCAACCAGAGCATCGTGCTGGATCTGGACGGCGGCAAGATGATTCTGCTCAACCCCGCGACCAAATCCTATACCGAGCTGCCCTTTCCACCCACCGGGCAGATGGCTTCAGTGATGCAGAACATGGGCGGGGTCAACCTGGACTTCAAAAAAGCCGGCGCCCAACGAACGGTGGGCGGCTACCAATGCCAGGAGTACGACAGCTCGGGCAAATCGATCATGGGTGAATTCACGGCCAAAGGCTGTTTCTCCTCGCAGGCTCCCGGCGCCGACGACTACAGCGCTTTTACCAGGAATCTGGCGCAGAAATTCGAGGCCGTCGGGATGGCGAAGACCACCGGCCGTCAGCCCAACGGCGTTCCGATGGAACTTGAAACCACTACCAAGCTGACCAACTTCAATATCCCCGGGATGCCGCCGGAGCAGGCCGAGCGCTTCAAGCAGATGATGGCGAACCGGCCTCCCACCGTGACCAGGTCCACTACGACCAGTATCAAGACGACGGATCTTCCGGCGGATACGTTCGCCGTTCCCGCCGGGTACGTCGAACGCCGCATTGGTCTGGGCGGACCGGGCGGCGCGCCGGCCCCCGGCCCAACGCCGTACGAAGGGGAGTGATCCGCTAGGCTGACGCGGCTGCGCTTTGCTTCGGCGCGCTGAGCGCGGCGCATGCTTCGCACAGCCAATTGAGCGTCGAGCATTCATCCTCGACGAACAGACGCAGCATTTCGCGCGTCTGCAGGTCTTCCCTGATCGACGCGATGAACTCGCGCACGGGCTTGAAGATCTGATCCGCGCTGCCGAAGTTGCGGTTCAAATAGCCCAGCTTTTCCAGGTCGGGGTTGGCGGGGTTGGACATGAACTCGACGAACTTGCGGCCCTCCTCGCCCATTTCGCCTTTGCATTCGCCGCCCAGTTCGCGCAGGCGCTGGCCCAACTGGCGCGAGTGATAAGCCTCGCGCTCGGCGACCATGCGCAGGCCGCTGCGGATGCAGTCGGTTTTGCAGACCTCGGCCCATCTGGAAAAAGCCTCCGCGCCCCCGGCCTCTCCAGCCGCGGCGCCCTCCAGAAAGTTCATGATCGCAGCCTTCTCGGAGGGGTAGCTTTTGCCCATGGCATAAAAGCCGCCGCCGTTGTGCGGGGGCGGCGATATCTGCTCCAGTTGCGCCAACTCGCGCTCGAAGGCGGCTTCGTTGATGATGCCGCCGCGGTAGGCGCGCAGCAATTGTCTGAATTCAAAATCCCGGCTCATAGGTCTTCTCCTGGCGCGGTTTGAACTTCCTGCAGACGCGCATCAACTTAAGGCCGCGCCTTCGACAGTGTCAACGGCCGAGATTTGGCCAAAGTTCCCATTGCCGCCCAACGATTCGGGCATGCTACCCTACGCCTGCGAGGTCAAGTCGATGGCCGAGGTCAAGCATCATTTCGTTCACACCAACGGGATTGCGATGCACGTGCATGAAGCCGGGTCGGGTTATCCCGTGGTGCTGTGCCATGGATTCCCCGAAATCTGGTATTCGTGGCGGCATCAGATAAAGGCGCTGAGCCAGGCCGGGTTCAGGGCAATCGCTCCCGATCAGCGCGGCTATGGAGAGAGCGGAAAGCCCGGCGCGATCGAAGCCTACAGCCTGCGCCATTTGGTTGCGGACCTCACCGGGATGCTGGACCAGCTCGGAATCGAGCGCTGCGCAATCGTGGGGCACGATTGGGGCGGGATCGTGGCCTGGGGCGCGGCGATGATGGCGCCGCAACGGTTCGAGAAAGTGGCCGGACTCAATACGCCGTTCCTGCCGCGGCCGCCGATCAAACCGACCGATCTGTTTCGCGCGATGGCGGCCGGCAAGTTTCATTACATTGTTTATTTCCAGCAGCCGGGCATCGCCGAAGCGGAACTCGAAAAAGATGTGCGCCGCACCTTGCGCGGGTTTTACCAGGATTTGGCCGCTTTGAAGTTGGAGGCCGGAACCAACGATCCGCCCGGAGTGCTCGGAGCGGCCGGCGGCGGCATCCTCGACCGCCTCCCCGATCGGCCGCATGGGCGCTTTCTTACCGACGCGGATTTCGAGGTGTTCGTGAAGGCGTTCGAGCGCAGCGGATTTCGCGGACCGATCAACTGGTATCGCAACTTCGATCGCAACTGGGAGGAGAGCGCGCATCTGGAGTACAGGATAAATCAGCCCGCGCTGATGATCTGCGCGCAGCGCGACCCGGTCCTCCCGCCGTGGATGGCAAGAGGGATGAAGAACCTGGTGCCGAACCTCACCAGGACCATGGTTATCGAGGATTGCGGCCATTGGACCCAGCAGGAGAAGCCGCAGGAAGTCAATGAAGCGTTGATCGAGTTTTTGAGGACCTGAGGCGGCTCTTCCCTTCGCGCTTACGCTGCGGCGGTGCTAAGCGGCTCCTTCATCCAAACTGGTAATCAATCTCCCCCTTGTCTCCGGCAGGACCCAGACCAGGACCGCGCCCGCCGCGGCGAACAGTGAACCCACGGCCAGGGCCGCGGCGAAACCCATCCGCGTACGCAGGGCGGTGATCATCAGCGGCGTGAAAAACTGGAGTCCGCGCGTTACGTTCAGCAGCATCCCCATGATGGTGTTGCGCATCCGCGTGGGGAACAGCTCCGACATCAGGGTTCCCGCGCCCGACCAGATGCCGGTGCCGAAGCCCGCCAGCGCCATCGAGGCGCCAATCAAACCCGGAATCCGCTCCGCCCACGGCCACAGAATGGTGGCCGGGAGCAAACCCGCGGCCATCATCGTGCCGTAAGCGGAGAACACCGGACGGCGGCCGTAGCGGTCGGCCAGCAGACCGAATGCGAGATATCCGGCCACCGCGCCGATCTGCATCCCGATTACCAGGCGTCCGCTGTCGTGGCTGCCAAGCTTGCGGCTTATCTCGAGGTATCCCGGCAGCCAGCTATAGGTGAACCAATAAGCTTCCGAATTGACCAGCAGCAGGAAGAACAGCACCAGCACGATTTGGCGATGCGATGCGAGCCAGGTCAAATCGGCGCGCCATCCGACCCGCTGGATTGCACGATTGCTCCAGACGTCGCTTTCCGGCAGCCACAGCCATACCGCCATCGCAGCAAGCAGGGCGGGTAACCCGGCCAGGACGAACACCGCGCGCCATCCGATGGCAGGTGCCAGAAAGCCGCCCGCAATCGCGGCAATCAGGATTCCCAGCGGCGCCCCGGTCTGCACGTAGCAGGCGTATCGGGCCCGATAACGCGCCGGAACGGTTTCCGCGATCATGCTCTGTCCGGCCGCCCATTCGCCGCCGATGCCCAAACCCGCCACGGTGCGCCAGACCACCAGCGCGGTCAGCGAATGCGCGCTGGCGCACAGCAGCGTGCCGGCGCCGTAAATCAGCGTGGAGCCGACAATCACCGGCTTGCGCCCGATACGGTCGCCGAGAAAGCCAAACCCGATACCCCCCAAAGCGGTCATCAGGAAGGAAAAGCCCAGCACCAGCGATGAATCGGTGGCGCTGAGGTGCAGCTCGCGGGCAATGCTTACGAGCAGAAACGAATAGAGCACCAGGTCGAAGAAGTCGAAAATCCAGGCGCACAAGCATAGCGCGACGATTCGATAATGGACGCGGGTGAGGACCGGGCTCAGATGCAGCAGGGCCGGCGCTTCATCGCGGGGCGCGGCGGCGGTCCGATCCATCTGCGGCCGCCGTCAACTGCAGGCGCATTGCGCGCAGGCGTTGACCGGCATCGGCGCCAAAGTCGGCGGTGCGCCAAAATTAAACGCCGGGGTCGGAATCAGCGGCGAGACCGGCTTGGAACCCAGGTACCCCGAGCATTGCAGGACCGCTTCCTGACGCGCCTGGAAATAGCTGGTGGCCTGCACGTTTCCGGCCCAGATCACCGGCTGCCCGGGGCTGGAACAGTTGCAATGAAAGGTGCGGGTGATGGTGGCCGGCCGCGGCGTCGGCGCCGGACTGGGCATCGGCGACGGCGTCGGGATGACGGTGCCGACCTGGGCCCGCACGCGTCCGAGCAATGCCAGCGCCGCCAGCAGCACTATCATCGTAAGCGCAATCGGGAGCCGGAACCTGCTCAGTCGCATCTGCATCCTCGCTACGTTTTCGGCGCAAAGCCGGTGTTTGCGTGATTATCGAACTGGCCCCGCCGGGTCAGGTATGGTTGGCTATCATCGGCGCTGCCGCGGAGTCATTCAAGTATGGCGCTGCGGCGGCTGAATCCAACTCCGGGCCCGGCAAGGGAGAGGCTTATGCTAAGACGGATCCTGCGATGGATGCTGCGGGCGCTCGCAACCGTGGTGGTGCTGTTCGTGATCGCGGTGGTGGTCGACTACTTTACCCATCGCGTCCCTTCCAATGCGGTGGTGGAAATCAAGCTGACCGGAACCGTGGTCGAACGCGGCAGCACCAACTGGCTGGGCGCGCTGCGCGGATCCGACCAGACCGCGCTGGATAACGTGCGCAACGCAATTCACAACGCAGAACGCGACCCGCGGATCGTCGGGCTGGCGATCAAGGTAATCGACCCTGAAATGGAAATGGCGCAGGCGCAGGAAATCGCCGACGCCATCGCCGGCTTTGCCAAAAAAGGCAAATGGACCACGGCCTACATCGAGACCGCCGGTGAATTCGCGCCCGGCAATCTCGCCTACATGGTGGCGAGCGCGGCGCAGGAGGTCTCGATGATGCCGCAGGGCGAACTCAATCTGGTCGGGATGGGGATGCGCGAGATTTTCGTGCGCGGCACCCTGGACTGGATCGGCGTACGCCCCGACCTCTACGCCATCGGCCAGTACAAAACCGCGGCCAACATGTTCCTCTATAAGGACATGACCCCGGCCCAGCGCGAAGCCGATACCGCTCTGCTCCAGAACCTTTACTCCCAGCTCACCGCCCGCATCGCCGCCCAGCGTCATCTGGAAGGGCCCGCGCTCAGCACGCTGATCAATCAGGCCCCGCTCAGCGCGGATGAAGGAGTGCGCGCCCGGCTGCTGGACCGGCTGGAGTACGAAGACCAGTTCGACGACCGGGTCAAGCATCACGGCGGCAAGACCCATCAGACGGTCGACTACACCTCGTATGTGCGCCCGCGCGTGTTCGGCTTGCATTCCGGCGGAAGGATTGCGGTGGTTTACGGCACCGGCGAGATCGATCGGGGCCGCGGCGGCTACGACCCATTGACCTCGCCGGGCGGCGCCTCGATGGGATCCGATACGATGGTGGAGGCCTTCCAGCAGGTGCGCGACGACGACTCGATCAAGGCCGTGATCTTTCGCGTCGATTCGCCGGGCGGATCGGTGGTCGCGTCGGAGTTGATTCGGCGTGAAGTCGAGTTGACCGCCAGAAAGAAGCCGCTGGTCGTGAGCATGTCGGGCTACGCCGCGTCGGGCGGCTATTGGGTATCGACCCCGGCCAGCAAAATCATCGCCGATCCGGGCACGATTACCGGATCGATCGGCGTGCTGGGAGGCAAGTTCAATGTTGCGCCCGCGCTGGCGAAGCTGGGTGTTACCACGGACGGAATTTACCAGGGCGACAACGTCAACATGTTCGATTCGTTCACCGATTTCACCCCGACTCAGGCCGCGATGCTGCGCGACAAGCTGCTGGGCGAGGTGTACAAGCAATTCGTTCAGCGCGTCGCACACAGCCGCCATCTGAGCGTCGATCAGGTGCAGAAGGTGGCTCAGGGCCGGGTGTGGACCGGCCAGCAGGCGCTGTCATTCAAGCTGGTGGACCAACTGGGCGACTTCGACGCGGCACTGAAGGAAGCCAAAACGCAGGCCAAGCTGCCGCTCGATCAGCCGGTCGAACTGGTCAGCCTGCCGCGCCAGCCGGGTCTGGTCGAACAATTGGTCGGCGCCGGCGGAGTCGATTCGCGCGCGACCATCAATGGTGTGCTGGGCCGGATGGTGGCGCCCTGGCTCGCCTTGCTGCGTGCGCAACGCATACAGAGCGGCGCCGCCGGGATGCTGTACTGCGGCCACCTTCCCTTCGTGCGGTGAGTTGCAGGCCAAAAGGACGGAGGGTTTTTGAGGAAATCGACAGCGCCGCAGGGAGCCCGGGTCAGGGACGCAGCGCTGAGCTAAATCTCGCGCCGCCCGCTCAGGGCGCTGGTTAAGGTGGCGGCGTCGCTGTATTCCAAATCGCCGCCGACCGGCAGGCCGCGGGCCAGGCGCGTTACTCTGATCGAAAGCGGCTTGATCAATCGCGCCAGGTAAAGCGCCGTGGCTTCGCCCTCGACCGTGGCGTTGGTGGCGATCACCACTTCGGCGACCGGAGGTTCGCCGCCCAAACGGGTCATCAAATCCTTGATCCGGATATCGTCCGGCCCGATTCCGTCCAGCGGGGCCAGCGCGCCATGCAGCACATGGTACAGCCCGCTGAAGCTGCGCGATCGCTCCATCGCCATCAGATCGGCGGGTCCCTCGACCACGCAGATCACCGACGGATCGCGCGCCGGGTCGGAGCAGATATGGCAGCGCGCGCTGTCGGACAGGCCCAAACATGATTCGCACAGCCCGATGCGCTCCTTCATTTCGAGCAGGGCCTCGGCCAGCGCGATAACGTCGTCGCGCGGGCGTCCGAGCAGATTGAAGGCGAGCCGCGACGCGGTCTTCTCGCCGATACCGGGCAGACGCGAAAGTTCGCGCACCAGCCGCGTCATGGCCGGCGGCAAACCCTGCCCATGTTTGCTGCCTTCCGCCATCGCTACTCCATGCCGGGAAACTTGAACCCGCCCATCGGCGCCAGCTTGCCCATCTCGGCGGCGACCATGGCCTGCGCCTGGCGCAATCCCTGGTTGACGGCGACCGTGATCAGGTCTTCGAGCATCGCCTTGTCGTTGGAAGCGAGCAGTGCGGGGTCGATTTCGATTCTGCGCACCTGCATCGAACCGTCAACGGTAACGCGGACCATGCCGCCGCCCGACTGCGCGTCGACGGTTTTGGCGGCGGCCTCTTCCTGCATCTGCTTGAGTTTTTCCTGCAGTGCCTGCGCCTGCTGGAGAAGATCGGATAGATTAGGCTGCGCCACGATGATTACTCCTTGGTTGCGAAGTGAGGATACTTCCCGCGCCGCTAGTGGTTTCCGCCGGTGCGCCGGGCGGCGGAGCGGCGCACGTCAACCAGGCGCCCTTCGAGCTCGTCGAGAATCTTGCGCACCAGCGGATCGGCGAACAGCTCCTTGCGCGCCGCTTCGCGATCGATCGCGTCGCCGTTGCCGTTTTCGGCGGCGGGTTGAGCGTTACGCATCGCGGCTTGCCAGTCGATTTTCTGATCCTCCGCGGGCTGCGATAGGCGCTCGGCGTCGGTCTGGGGCGGCGGGGCGCTCGGGATGGCAGCCGGAGCCGCGGGCGCCGCTGAGGGCTGCGCCAGTTCAACCTTAATCGGACGCCCGAAATGATCGCTGGCCAGAGCCGCGATGGTGCCCTTGTTGTCGTTGAGGTAGCGCACATAGATATCGCTGCGCGGCACCACGCGCAGGATATCCTGGTTCAGTTCGAGTCCCGCGCCGAGTTCCATGAAACCGGCCAGCGCGGCCTTCTTCTGCCGGATAAAAGATCGGAGTTCAGGCAAATCGAGGGCGGCTTTGGAGGGGTCGGAGGCCGGCGTTTGAGGCGGGCTGACCGCCGATACCGATTCCTGCTTCTTGCGCCGCGGAGCATCGGCTTTGACGTCGCCTTCCACCTTGAGCCGCCGTGCAGGAGCGGGAACCGGCTCGGCCGCCGGCGCATTGGTCCCGCGCGGCCCGGAACTCTGACCGCCGCCCGACGCGGACCCCGCGCCGCCGACGGCTTTAACCGCGCGGGCGAGTTCGTCGGCGTCAAGCACCGGCGCCAGCGTCGCCATCCGTACCACCGTCATCTCCAGCAGCAGGTCGGCGTAAGGCGAGCGCAAAATCTCCTCCTGCGCCTGCGCCATCAATCTGAACAGCCGCATCAGGTCGCGCATCGACGGCGTTTGCGCCAGCCTGCGCAGCTCGGCCGCCTCATGGTCCGGCAGATCGGTCAGCGGGGTGAACGCTCCGAGTTGAGGCAGTTTTGCCACCGCGAGATTGCGCAGGGTTTCGAGCAGGTCGCGCCCCAGGCCCTGGAGATTGGCGCCGCGGGCATGCAGCTCGCGCACGATGGCGAGCGCCGCCGCGGGCTGTTGGTTGATTATCGCTTCGGCCACAGCCAGCACGCGCGAACGGCCGGCGACGCCGAGGGAGTCAGCCACCTGCGCTTCAGTCAGCGGTCCGCAGGCGAGCGCGAACGCCGTCTCCAGCATCCGCTCGGCGTCGCGCATGCTGCCCTCGGCCTCGCGCGCGATCATCGCCAACGCCCCGTCCTCGGCCTCGATACCTTCGCGGCGGGCCAGGTCACGCAGCCGCTCCTGCAGGACGGCCAGCGGGATACGCCTGAAGTCGTAGCGTTGCAGCCGCGACAGGATGGTCTCGGGCACCTTCTGCGGCTCGGTGGTGGCGAGGATAAACTTGACGTGCGCCGGCGGCTCTTCCAGCGTCTTGAGCAGGGCGTTAAAGGCCTGATCGGTGAGCTGATGGGCCTCGTCGATGATATAAATCTTGAAGCGGTCGCGCGCCGGCCGGTAGCTGAGGTTCTCGATAATGGTGCGCGCGTCGTCGATCTTGCGATAGGTGGCGCCGTCGATTTCAACCACGTCGAGCGCCCGTCCCTGGCGAATCTCGACGCACGCGGCGCATTGGCCGCAGGGCTCAGGCGTGGGGCCGCGCTCGCAATTGAGGCATCGCGCCAGGATCCGCGCGGCGGTGGTCTTGCCGACGCCGCGGATGCCGGTGAACAGGAAGGCATGCGCGATGCGTCCGCTGGAGATCGCCTGCGCCAGGGTGCGGGTTACATACTCCTGCCCGACCAGTTCGGAGAAGCGTTCCGGCCGCCATTTGCGCGCCAGCACCAGATGTGAGGACGTTTCGGCCATGCCCCGTGACCTTTGTACGATAACGATGCTGCCCGCCGAATGATAGCTAGGCACCCCTGCGGCACAGGGAAGGGGTCGGTACCGTTGCTTCCTTCCGGACCTGGCGGGGTTCGCGACTTTCCCTTGCGCAG
>JAJPJA010000016.1 GCA_021324455.1 Pseudomonadota bacterium
AAAGGAGCTCGCCCTGCGTGGTGACCGTCCAATCCTCCAAATGCGCTTCCAAAAAATCGGCGTAGTCGAGCAGGAAATCGCCCTTGCGCTCCTCCAGCCGGCGCAGCATCTGCGCGGCGCACACCAGCGCCGCGATTACGACGGCCAGGGTGGAAGGCGAGTAACCGGCGTTCTCTTCCCAGCGCTCCTGCCCCGTCGCCGGGCCGTTGAGGATCAAAAACTTCGCCGCCCGCTTCACCATCGGCATCGGATCGAAATTCTTCAGTCCGCCCATGTCCAGCAGCCGCCACGCCAGCACGATCGGAAAGGCGACTTCGTCCAGTTGGATACCTTTCCAGTAGGGCTCGCCGTTGATCCAGAAGTTCTGGTAAAAGCCGCCGTCGTCGAGCTGAGTGGCGGCTAGATAAATCAGCGCCCGCAGCGCCAGAGTCTCATTGCCGCTGGCCAAAAGCCCGCTCGCGCTGTTGACCATGTCGCGCGTCCACACCAGATGATATCCGCCCAAATCCTCGTCGCCCTTGACCTCGCCCCAGGGGATGCTGAGCGAGGCGATCAACGCTCCCGGATAGGTCTTGTCCTCGTGCGCCATGATCAGGCTGTGGCTGGTGCGATACAGCCTGCCGCCGTCGCATGAGGATTCGTCCAGCGCCAGCACATGATTACAGGCGCGGGTCCATTGCAGGACGAAGCGGTCGCGCGCCTCCTCGTAAGGCACGCCCAGGGACTGAAACAGCGTGGTTATCGCGCGATGCAGACTGTCGCCGAACGCGAGCCCCAGGGTGAACCCGTAGCCGCGGCCCAGGTTGATCTCCCCGACCAGCGCGATATTACCGTCAGTCGCACTATCGAACTCATGGTCGAGCTGAAAGTTGCCGGACAGGTCCTGCCATCCGTCGGTGGTGCCGACGTAGCCGCATGACATGCGGACGAAGCCGTTGCTGTTGTCCAGCGCCAGCCAGGTGCTGTTGCGGTGCGCGGTCAGAATTGCGCGGCCCGAGGTTTCCACCACGTTGCCGTTGTTGCCCGCTCCGCCGCCCTCCAGATGCGGCGCCGCCAGCACATAAACGTGCAGCCGCTCCAGCACTTCCGGCCTGCCCTCCAGGCGCGCGTTGATCAGCAGGCATTCCTGATGCGGATCGGCGATGATCTCCTTGACCAACTGGTAACCGCGCTGCTGGTCGGAATTGATTATCCGCACTCCCAAAGCGTGATTTTCGATGTACTCCATCCGGTGCGTCATGGCGCGTTCGTCGCGCAGGAAGGTGCTGCCGTCGCTGACCAGAAATTGCAAATCGCGGATCTGGGGCCGGTCGATGGTCGGATAATAAACTTCATTCACGATCCCGGCCGAGAGTGTGAACCAGATGCTGGAAGCGACCGAGTAGGCGGTGCCGACCGCGTCCTTGGCGCCCCGCGTCCAGCGCGGTGCGATACCCGGGCCCCCGGTTGCCGGCCGCGAATTGCGAATGATAGCCATCCTTCTCCTCCAGAGCCGCCCGAAAGTCCGGCTATGATCGATGCCTCAAGGCGCCGTTAAGTTTCATCAGCCCGATGGCGGCGTCAAGGCAGCGGCGCGCCGCCGCCCGCGGTGCTGGCGACTTCCTGCGGCTGCTGCCGGAAGACGTAGGACACGCCGATGCTCAAGGCGTAGAGCGCCAGCAGCGGTATCGCGAGCAGGAATTGCGAGATGAAATCGGGCGGCGTCAGGGCGGCGGCGACAATAAAGATCACCAGGATGGCGTAGCGCACCTGGCGCAGCAGCCAGCGGTAATCGACGATTCCGAAACGGGTCAGAAAAAACGCCAGCACCGGCATCTCGAACGTCAGCGCGAACGCCAGCAGCAGCTTGGCCGAGAAATTCAGGTATTCGCTGATGCGCAGGGTCGGCGTCACCCCGATACTGGCGTACTGGGCCAGGAAAAAGGCGTAGCCGATTTTGAGCACGACGGCCCAGCAGAAATACCCGCCGGTCAGAAAGAAGAGCGTGGTGAAGAGCACGAACGGTTTCGCCGTCCGGCGCTCCGATTCATACAGTCCCGGCGCGATAAACCGCCATACTTCGTAGAGCACCGCGGGGCTGGCCACAAACAGCGCCGCGATCAGTGCGACCTTGATCTTGGTGAAAAACGCCTCCCCGATTCCGGTCCCGATGAGCAGCACCTTGTTGTTGGAGACCTCGCGCAGCGGTACCGTCAGCAGGGCGAAGATCTGATCGACGAAGCCGTAGGCGACTACGAAGCCGGCCGCGACCGCGATCAGCGACCGTATCAGCCGCACGCGCAGTTCCTTGAGATGGTCGATCAGCGGCATCCGCCCGTCCTCCTCCGGATGAGCCGCTTCCACTTTAAGCTGATCGTCCACGGCGTCAGACCCGGTCCTTGTCGGGCGGCGGGACGGGTTGAAACTCGGGCGGCGGCGGATGCTCCGGGGGAGGCTGCGCGGGCGGACTTTCCTGCTCGATAGCCTCGGTAATCTCGCGCATCGCCTCGTTGGCCGCGGTCCGCACCTCGCGCACGATTCGTACCGCCATGCGAATCACTTCCGGCATACGCTCGGGGCCGAGCACGACCAGCGCCACGGCGAGGATTATAATGATCTCAAAGAAGCCCAAGGCGGAACTTGAGAGTAGGGTTAATGCGGCGCAACTATCGTCGTGCCGAGTCTCCATTAATTCGCATCATGGCCGGGGGAGTCAACCATGCTTAAAACCGCGCTGATAACCGACCGCCATTACCTGGATCACTTTCCCGGCCGCGGCCATCCCGAATGCCCCGAGCGGGTCAAAGTCCTGCTCGACATGGCCGCCGGCCTGCATCGCGAGCGGTTGGAACGCATCGCGCCGCGCGAAGCCACGATCGCCGAGCTGGAGCTCTGCCATGACCCCCGCTACGTGGCCCTGATGCGGCAGACGGCGGCGCGCGAGTCCTATGACTTCGACCCCGATACGCACGCCTCGCGCGCCACGTATCATACTTCGATTCTCGCCGCCGGCGGTTTCCTGACCGCGGTCGAGGCGGTGCTGGGCGGCCAGGCGGACAACGGCTTTGCCATCGTGCGTCCGCCCGGGCATCACGCGCTCCCCGACCATGCGATGGGATTTTGCTTCTTCAACAACGTCGCGATTGCCGCCCGCTACCTGACCCATGTCAAAGGGATGGATCGGGTGATGATTGTCGATTGGGACGTGCATCACGGCAACGGCACGCAGGATATCTTCTACGCGTCGCCGCGCGTGCTCTACTGCTCGCTGCATCAGTTCCCCCATTATCCCGGCAGCGGGTCGGTGCGCGAGATCGGGATCGACGAGGGGCGCGGCTATACCGTCAATCTGCCGCTGCCGGCGACTTTCGGCGACCGTGAATACCTGTCCGCATTCGACCGCGTGATCCTGCCCGTGGGGCGTCAGTTCCGGCCCGACTTTCTGCTGGTGTCCGCCGGCTTCGATTGCCATTTCCGCGATCCGCTGGCCGATATGCGGGTAACGGAGCAGGGCTTTGCTGCGATGGCGCGGCGGCTGAAACGGCTGGCCGCGGAATGCTGCGGCGGCCGCATGGCGTTGGTGCTGGAGGGCGGCTACGACCTGCAGGCGCTGGCGTCCTCGGTGCGCGAAGTGGTCGAAGAATTGGGCCGTGACGCCGCCGAACCGCTCGCGCCCGGCGCCCCCGACCGCGAAGCCTGGCTGCTGGAGAAGGTGATGAAAGAGCTGTCGCCATTCTGGAATTTCTAACCGCCGCATCGCCTCCGTTATTGCCGCTGGTCGGATGGGGCGGCCGTCGGGGCAGAACGTCGGCCCTTACGGCTAAGCTTGTGCTCGACCAGCAAGCGGGCGGGTCAATTGGGGAAATTTTCGGGTTGGCATCAATCCTGCGCTACAATTGAACCGGAATGACCAAGCCATTTCAGTCGCTCAGTTTACGCCGCCGCCGGCGCGGCCGGTACTTATTGGGATGGACGATGACGTTTTTAGTGCTGACGGCGGGCGGCGCTGGCGCCCAACAAACGCTCGAGCTGCCGGCGCCGCAAAGCCAGTCCGCACAGCCGCTGGCGCCGCGGTCCAGGCCCTCGGCGGCGCCGGCGATGCCGCGCAATAACGTCCAGACCATCCCTTCCGCCCCCCCTGCTCCGTCCGCACCCCAGCCGCAGGCCGAGCAGCCGCCGCCCCAACCGCCAGCCCCCAACCTCCGCCAGCCCGAACCGGTCCTGCCGGCAGTTTTCCGCGGATGCTGGCGCGGGGTGGTGGATGAGGTCGATGATATGGAGCAATTGCCTGACGCGATGCCGCCCGGGCGGTGGATGCCGAAGACGTATATGCTTTGCTACCGGCGGGTCGGCAACGGACCGTTCCAGCCGACCTTCACCAGTGCCGGCGTCGAAGGCACGCGCATCATCAACACCGCCGGCCGGATGCGCGTGATATCAACCGACGGCCGCAGCTACGCCAGGCTGCGCGCGTATCTGCATTTCGACGAATTCCGCGGTCACTCCAACTCGACTTTCGCGGTCGACGAGGTGACCGACCTGCAATGCACCATCGAGCCCGATGGAATGCATGCCAGCGGAGTGGTGTACGGCGAGCGCAACGCAGCGCCGTGGTTCCGCGCCCGGTGGCATACGACCTTCTTTCATGTCGGCAATCTTACGGAATAGGATTCAGCACGAAAATTCCGGATTGCCGACCAGATCCAGGGCGCGGGCGCGCCAGGCGTCCTCGCAATCGAGGATATGAACCGATCCCAGCTCGATAGCCGGCGTGATGCCGACCAGACGGTTTATGATGACGCGGATGACGCCGCGATGCGCCACCAGCAGGGCGGTGCCGCGGAAGCGGCTGCGTCCGCCGCGCCATAGCTCGAACATCCGCCGCATCCCTTCTCCCACCCGGGCGCGAAACGCGGCGCCGCTCTCGCCGCCCGGATAATGGTAGCTCGCTTCCAGCCGCCCGCTGCGCCATCGCTCATACTCCGCGGGATACCGCTGGCGGATTTCCTCGATGGTGAGACCTTCGAAAGCACCGAAATCAATTTCGACGAACTCAACGATCGAGACCACCTCGGCGCCGTTGCCGGCGATGATTCGGGCTCCTTCGGCGGCGCGGCTGAGCGGACTGGCGAAGACTTTGCTGAAAGTTTCCCCGCGTACAATCCGCGCCGCCGCCCGCATCTGCGCCCGTCCGTAATCGTCCAGCGCGACATCGGTCCGCCCATGGTAGCGGATAGAAGACTGCCCCTCAGTCTCGCCATGCCGGACCAGAATCAGGGTCCCCTCACCATTGGTGAATAAAGATTGGATGGACATGCTCAATCGGTGAGCGGATTCATCACCAGGCCGGTCAATAATTTAGGATAGAAGTAGGTGGACTTCTCCGGCATCGTGGCGCCGGAGTCGCTGACCCGCTCCACGTCGGCGATTGAGGGCGGATTCATCAGAAACGCGCCTGCAACGCTGCCGCTTTTCACCGCCGCCAACGCGCCGCGCGCGTCTATCGTGTATTCAATCAGCGAACCGGACCTGACCGCGGCTTCGTCGATACCCAGCAGGCGATCGAAAATCAGTGCGTGCAGGACGGACACGTCCAGCCGCCGCACTTCGGCCGGCATCCGCGGGGCCGCCGCCGTCATCGCGGAGCTGTCCTTCAGCGTCAGCAGACGGAAATCCGGATCGGCGCTGAGGGCAACGCCCAAAGCTCCCGCGCCGGCGGCCTTGATTCGCGCCAGGAAGCGCCCGGCGTCGGTGAATTTTTCGACCATGAAAAGTTCGCTTGCGCGGCGCTCGAAATCACGCATCGTCTGCCGATCGATGCGCCGCACCACTCGATGCGTGGGCAGGATCAGCAGGCCCGGGTCGGCGGTCGAGGTCAGCGTGATCATGACGTAGTCGTAAGGTCTCAGTTGACGCGGGTTATTCTCCTGCGCGCGGCGCAAACGGCGGTAATTCAGAGCGGTTTCGTAGCGATGATGTCCGTCCGCGATCAGCAGGCGAACGTCAGCCAGCGCGTTCTGCACCGATCCGATCTGTTCGGCGGCGCTGATCGCGCGCATCTCGTTGACGATTCCCAGGTCGTCGCGCACCAGGCGGTCCGGTGCGCGTGCGGCGGCCGTCTGTTGCAGCTTTTCGATCGCCGGATGGCTGCCGGGGTAAAGGCCGAAAATCGAGCTGAGATTGACTTGCGTCGCCTCCAGCAATTGCAGGCGGTCCTGTTTGGCGGCGGAAAAAGTTCGCTCATGCGGCAGAATTCGGTGCGGCGCGAATTCTTCCAGGCGCAGCGTCACAACCAGGCCGCGGCGCGTGTACTCGCGATCCTCGAAGCTGAACTTCTGCGAGTAGAGGTGGATAGCCGCAACCGCCGGACGCTCCAGGATGCCCTGCCGGATCCATTGCGCCAGCGTCTGCGCCGCGGACCGATAGCGGTCGGGCTCGCGGCCCAGTTCCAAACGCACGACGTTGTACGGGCTGCGTTCGTACAACTGGTCCTGGCGCTGACGATCGATCAGGTCGTACGGCGGCGCCACCACGGCGGACAATTCGCCGCATCGACGCGGATTGAAGAACAGCCCGCGAAAAGGCTCGATACGTTCAGTTCGCTGGTACATCAGCCGGGTCTCGTAGTCCAATGTCGCACCGGAAAGAAGATCGCGGCTCATACGCCGCGCCCCTGTCCTTGATCCTTCGCGCCGGGCGTGACGGACAGGGCGTCCGTCACTGAGGACAAGCGGCAAATCGTCGGCATCTGATTATGATTCGCGCAGCGCCTGGTTCAGTTTATCCTCCGGTATAGCCCCCGCGCGAACGATCACGATGCGTCGGTGGTCAAACGCGACTACCGTCGAGGGCAGGCCGCCGGTCAGCGCGCCGCCGTCCAGGTATGCGGCGATAGCGTCGCCCAGCGCCGCGCGCGCCTGGGCAATTGTGCGCGCCGGCGGATGCCCGGCGAGATTCGCGCTGGTGGCGGTCAGCGGCGCGCCCAGAAGCCGCGTCAATTGCGCGGCAATCGGATGAGGTGAAATGCGAATCCCGACGCCGCCCGCGCGGTTGGTCAGCCCCGGCGGCAGCTCCTTGCGCGCCGGCAGCACCATGGTGAGCGGTCCGGGCCAGAATTCGCGCGCCAGGATACGGGCGGGCGGCGGCAGGTCCGTGACCACCCGCAGCACCATCTCCAGGTCCGCCGCGATCAGGGCTACGGGTTTGTCCGGGTCGCGGCCCTTAATTTCGAACAGACGATCGAGTGCGCGCACATTGGTCGCATCGGCGCCGACGCCGTAAAACGTTTCGGTGGGAAAGACGATCGCCCGCCCCGACTTCAACGCCGCCAGCGCCGCGCCGATTTCCGCATCGCTTTTGCTGTCGTGCAACTTGCTTCAGGCCAGTCCGGCAAGCGCTTTGGCGGCAATATCGCGCCGCACGTGCTTGCCTTTGAATTCAATCATATCGGCCGCTTCGTACGCCGCTGCGACCGCACGCTCCAGTGTAGAGGCCATCGCGCAGGCAACCAATACGCGGCCGCCGTCAGTAACCAGCCGCCCCTGTGTGGACGCGGTGCCGGCGTGGAACACCTTGACCCGGACCTGCTCGACCGCCCATCTGATCTTGGCGTCGCTCGGTTCGTTGCCGTCGATCCGTTGCAGCCCGCCGATCGGCAACCCCTTGTCGTACGCGCCCGGATATCCGCCCGACGCCAGCACCACGGAGACCGCGCTTTTGGGCGACAACCGCA
The DNA here is from genome assembly GCA_021324455.1 of Pseudomonadota bacterium. Classification (GTDB taxonomy): domain Bacteria; phylum Desulfobacterota; class Binatia; order Binatales; family Binataceae; genus JAJPJA01. The sequence continues at coordinate 7,712 of JAJPJA010000016.1, forward strand.
GATGCTCGGGCGCCAGTTGGCCGCGCGCGGCGGCGAGCAGCGCCTGCGCCAAATCGCCCTCCAGCCGCATCATCAAGGCCTCGCATTCGGGGTCGCCGAAACGGACGTTGTACTCCAGCACGTTGAGGCGCCCTCCGTCGACCATCAGACCGACGAACAGCACGCCGCGAAACGGGGTTCCGCGCGCCGCCATCACGCGCAGCGTCGGCTCGACGACTTCGCGCATGATCCGTTCCTCGAGCGCGGCGTCGAACTGCGGCACCGGCGAATAGGCGCCCATCCCGCCGGTATTGGGACCGCGGTCGCCGTCGAATACGGGCTTGTGGTCCTGCGCCATCCCAAGCGGCAGCGCGCCGGCGCCGTCGCACAGGGCGAAGAACGAAATCTCCTGCCCGGACAGACGCTCCTCGATCACGACCCGCCGTCCGGCGTCGCCGAACACCCGGCGCACCATCGCGTCTTCGGTCGCGCGCAGCGCCGCTTCGGGACCGTCGCACACCGTGACACCTTTGCCGGCCGCGAGTCCGTCCGCTTTGACCACCATCGGAGCGCCCAGTTGACGGACATGCCGGCGCGCCTGTTCAACGTCATCGAAGACCGCGAAGGACGCGGTCGGCACGCCCGCTTCGCGCATGATTTGCTTGGCAAACGACTTGCTCGATTCAAGCTGCGCCGCGGCCCTATCCGGACCTAACAGGGCGAGTCCGCGTGCGGCGAATTCGTCGGCGATGCCCAGCGTGAGCGGCTCCTCAGGCCCGACGACGGTCAGATCAATCCGCTCCTGCGCGGCAAAATCGGCCAGCCTGCGGATGTCGTTGGGTTCGATCGGCACCGGCGTAGCCAGGCTGTTGATGCCCGGATTGCCGACGGTGCAGAACAGCTTCCATACGCTGGGACTCTGATTGAGCCGCCAGCACAAGGCATGTTCGCGTCCGCCCTTGCCTACCACCAGTAGCCGCATCGGAATGCCGTCCGCCTCAATGACGGAAATGGCGCACGCCGGTGAACACCATCGCGAGGTTGA
>JAJPJA010000154.1 GCA_021324455.1 Pseudomonadota bacterium
TGAAAATCCCCAATCCTGCGCGCCACCCGCTTCCACGCCGCCCACAACTGCCGCACCCCCAATCTTTGCGGCTCCGCCCCCGCCCCCAAACCCGCCCCGGGCTCGGCGGAAGTCTGCAGACTACTTACTGCGTTAGCCAAAATAATGATCCTTTTGCCTGCACTATCGGGGATCGATCCAAACCCGCACCGTGATCCAAGTCAAGCCGCGGCGGGTCAACCGGCAACATTTGGCGCACACGACTGAGGGCGGCGCCCAAAACCGGCGCCGCAAAGGGCTAATTGAGATGCAGTTCCGCCCGCTGCTCCGCTTCCTTCGACCTGGCCTGATCGCGCGCGCGCCTGATCTCAGCCATCTCGTCGTACACTGAAATGGCTCTGCGCGGCGGGTTGGAAGGCCGATTCACGACCTTGCGCCGAAGCGCCTCAGTGGAACGGGGCCGCGGCGGGGCCGGCGCGCGGCTGGCCGCCGGGCGCCGCTCCTTGAGCGAGTCGGGCGCAGGAGTTCCCAACAGGTACAGCCACAGCACCTTGCGCACGTAGGCCTGTGTTTCGGCGTAAGGAGGAATACCCCCGTACTTTTCCACGGCGCCCGGACCGGCGTTATAGGCCGCAATCATCGCCGGCAGATCCACTTCTCCATAGGGAGCCTGCAAGCGCGACCACGCGCGCAGTCCGGTCAGAAAGCGCGCGGCGCCCAATACGTTATCAATCGGATCGAATGGGTTGTTAACCTGGTAATGCCGCGCCGTCCCCGGCATCAGTTGCATCAGTCCCTCAGCGCCCTTGGGTGAGACCGCGTTGGGATTGTTGTTGGATTCGGCCGTGGCGATTGCCGCAAGCAGATCTGGGTCGAGGTTATAGAGATAACCGACCACCTGGTAGAGGCGATGCATGTCCAGCACCGGCGGGCCATTCAGCTGGGCGCGCGCGAACCTCGCAGGAACTGCGATCAGCGCGACGAAAATCAATGCCAGTAGCCGTTTCACTTTGGTCGAACCTGGATGACGCTCAAGCCGCCCCGGTTGGCGCGGATTGCGCCAGGACGTATTCGAGCAACCTATGTTGGCGGTAAGTGGAGCGCGCGTCAAGCATGCAAAGGCAAACAAGCCGCGAAGGTCAACTGCGCTGGCGGCATTTCCGCCCTTCAGCCCGCTTTTGTTGAGCGCCGCGGCATTATGCATTTATGGCTCGATTCGTCCCGATCAGCGGCGAAATTCGCGGACCAGGCCGATTACCGCGCTCACTACGTCCTCCAGGTCGGCGTGGGTCAGGCGCGGGTAGATGGGCAGGGAGATGATGCGTTCGAAGGCGGCGGTGGCGTTGGGAAAATCCTCCGGTTTACAGCCGTAAGTCTCGCGATAATACCGATGCAGATGGAGCGGAATGAAGTGCACCGCGACGCCGATATTGCGCTCCTTGAGCAGCGCTATCATGCGGTCGCGATCGATGCGCAATCGATCCGGGTCGATCCGGATTACATAAAGATGCCAGGCGTGATCGATCCCTTCGCGCCGCGCCGGCCGTTCGATCGCCGGCTCATCCGCAAAGCCCTCGTCATAAAACCGTCGGCATCGTTCGCGCGCGCGCAGAAATTCCTCGCAGCGATCGAGTTGGGATATCCCCAGCGCCGCCGCGATGTCGGTCATATTGTACTTGAATCCGGGAGCGATGATTTCGTACTTCCACGAACCTTCGGCGGTGTAGCGTTTCCAGGCGTCCTTGCTGATGCCGTGCAGGCTCATCATCCGCATCCGCTCGGCCCACTCCTCGCGCCCGGTCGTGATCATCCCGCCTTCGCCGGTGGTGATAGTCTTGGTGGCATAAAAGGAGAAGCAGGTCAGATCGCCGATACCGCCGACCATCGCACCGCGCCATCTTGCGGGCAGGGCATGAGCGGCGTCTTCAACCACCCGCAGTTTGTGCGCGGCGGCGATTTGTCCGATCGCGTCCATGTCGCAGGGATGGCCGGCGAAATGCACCGGGATCACCGCTTTGGTTCGCGATGTGATCGCTCTTTCCATCGCGGACGGATCCAGATTGAGCGTATCGGCGCAGCAGTCCACCAGCACCGGACGGGCGCCCAGTTGCACGACCACTTCGGCGGTGGCGGCAAAAGTCAAGGTCGGGACCAGGACCTCGTCGCCCACCCCCACACCAATCGCCTCCAGCGCCAGATGCAGGGCGGCGGTTCCGGAGTTGACCGCGACCGCGTGGTCGGCCGCGACAAAGCGCGCGAAGCGGGTCTCGAACTCCTTTACCCGCGGGCCCGCCGTGATCCATCCCGAGCGCATCGCCCCGGCCACGGCGGCGATGTCCTGCTCGCCGATTTCGGGCACGTGAAAGGATAGAAACGAGGTTCTCAAGCAGAGCTCCGTTGGTAAAACCTAGCTGCTCAATCAGCGCGGCTTAGAGCACAGCGCCGCTGTTTTCGATCCGCAACTCGACGTCTTTTCGCAAGTTTGCGCCATCGGGCCCCAGCACCGTCAACAGATGACGCGACCGATCGAAGCGGATCTCCTCGCCGCCCGGAATCAGCCAGATGGCCTCCGCCATGCGCTGGTCCTCGGTCAGCGTATGCTGGGTCGGTTCGCCCAGGATCCGGCGCAGCCGCTCCAGCACCGCTTCAGTGGCGGGCGGAGCGAACCGCGCCACCACCACCTGCATCCCGTTGGTGCTGTCGAACTCGTAGATTACATCGGGATAGGCGATGCCGTCCGACGAAAGTCCGGTCACATGATAACAGGGATAGCCCAGCGGGCTGCTCTCATTGATGCCGGCCGGATACTGCCTGCGCGTATCGCGCAGCGACGCGCCGAATTTAACTCCCAAAAAGGACTTGAAACCAACTCCCCTGGTGGCGGGCGGCGCCGTATCGAAGCATCCGAGCAGACAGACGGCAAACAGGACCGGCGCGCAAAATTTCAGCCAGGCCCCGGCCGCGCCGGTGTGCCGATAGCGATGCGCAGCAGTCACTGGGCCAGACAACTGCTGGGCAGCACAACCCGGATGGTGCTGGCGCCAATCGCGTCGAGCAGGATAGCCACCCGTTCACTGCCCGATAAATAGCGGTCGAAAATCGCCTCTATGTCCCTGAACGGCCCGTCGATAATGCGGATTTTCTGTCCCGGATCCAGCCTGCGCTGAGGCAGTTCGACGATGCCGTCGGTGCCGCGCCGTTTGATCTCCTCAACAATCGATTCCGGCACCACCACGGCCTCGCCCCCGATTGAAACCAGGCTGTGAACGCCGACCGTGTATTTTACCTCGAAGTAGCGTTCTTTGAGATCGAAACGGGCGAAAAGATAGCAGGGGAATAAAGGCTTCACGGTAGTGACAGCGCGCCCGAAGCATCGGGTGCGACTGCGCAACAGGGGCAGGAACGCCTCGGCGGCGACGTTCTTGAGCTGGTCCTGAACCCAACGCTCCTTTTGCGGCTTGGTCCGTACCAGATACCAATCGCAAACTTCACTTCCCAACATGCTGCACTTTCCTTATGCGGCCATCTGGTTGAACAGGAGGCCCGATTCGTGGGCGGCGCGATTCAACCCCTATAGCCTGCCTACAACAGCCCAGAGAGTAAATAGATGAGGCTAGCAAAAGATGGGAATTTCTGACCTTTTAAGCGGGCGCGATTTGGCGAATTGTGTCAGTTTTGTGAAAGATCCTCGGCCAGCGATCTCGCCAAAGCACCCTCGATTCGTCCCTGCACCTGCATCAGCGGATGCGTGATCTCGACCGCAACCCTGCCCTGCTCAGCCTTGGCGGCGAACTCCTGCGCATCGATCCCACCCACACCGAAACGTACGAACTGCACCGAACTGACGCGCTCGGTCGATACCTGACGCAAATCGACCCGCGCCTTGTGCCGACGCTCCCCGATTACCAGATTGATGTGGCTTTCCAGGCCCACCAGCCGGCGCAGATTTTCGTCGCGCTGCGCCGGATCGACGAATTCGATCAGCATCGTCGCCGCCAGTTCATTGGGCCCCGGCAGCAATTCGTTGTAGGTATCCAGCTCGTGGGCGATCCCTTCTTCAGCCGCGATGTGCTCGCTGCGCAGCATCTCCTGCACCTGGTACCACACGGTCTGGGCGTTTTCGAACAGCAGGGTAACGTGCTCGCCGACCGCCAGCCGCCGCCGGTCTTTCTCGGCGATAAACAGCGGGCGCAGCAGCGGGCGCAGCTTGTCGTATTGTTCCAAAGAAAGGATCTGGCTGCGTTGTACCGCTTTCACGTTGCTACTCCGCCGCTTTGACTTCGGGCACCGGCCGCTCGAATCCGTCGGGCCGGTACGCGCGGGCCAGTATTTCTATCGGATGCATCGGCCGTACGCCGGTGGCCTGCTCGATCTGGATCGCGGCCAGGCTGCAGTCGGTCGCCATCACCCGGGCGCCGGCCTCGCGCATCGGACCGAAAGCCTTCTCCCCCCATTTCATCGACAGTTCGAAGTACTCCTTCTTCATCGCCCAGGTGCCGTCATGCGCGCAGCAGGCGTCGACCCCGGTGACCTGGACGCCGGGAATCAGCCGCATCAAATCGCGCGATCGCAGGCCGATGTTCTGGGCCTTCAAGTGACACGGAATATGATAGGCGATCGATTCCGGGGTGGAGCGAAATTCGCGGTTGAACAAATCCTTGCGCCGCAGTTCGTAGAGCAGTTCGTGCGGATCGCCGACCGCGGCGGCAAACGTGCGCGCCTCCGCAGTGCCGATCAGGCGCGGATATTCCTCCTTCATCATCAGCGCGCAGGTCGGATTCATCGCGGCGATACGCCAGCCCTGTTTGACCAGCGGAAGCATCGAGGAAATGTTCGCCTGCGCCTCCTGTCTGGCAAATTCGATGTTGCCGCCGTCCAGCGCGGGCATCCCGCAGCAATTCTGTTTGGGGCAGGTCAGCGCGCAGTTGTTGCGGGCAAACACCTCGACCGCCGCCTTGGCCGGCGCGGGATTGTTGAAATTGAGGATGCAGGTATGGAACAGCGCGATTTTTTCTGACGGCTGGGCCGGCGCCGCCGGCAATCCATGCCGCGATACCCAGCGCTCGAAGGTTTCGGACACGAACTCCGGCAGCTTCTTGTCGCGATGGATGCCGATGGTCTTCTCCAGGATCAGCCGCTGCAGCGGATTCCTGTTGGCCCAGTTCGCCAGCCACGGCGCCTTGCTGGACAGGCGTCCGAGCAAATCCGGATCGCCCAGCATCCGCTCGCGCAGGCCGATGCCGTTTTGCTGCGCGTCAATCGCCTTGGCGCGCTGAATCAGCTGCGGGAAATCGAGCTGAAATTCGTGGTTGTCGCGCGGCGTGTAGGGACAGCGCAGATAACACAAGCGGCATTCGTAGCACAGGTCCACCACCCGCTGGCGCTCCTGCGCGCTCAGTTGGCGTACGTCATCGCCCTTGGCATCGATCGCGTCGAACAACGCGGGAAACGAGGGACACAGATTAAAGCACAGCCGGCATCCGTGGCAGATGTCGTAGATTCGAAGCTGTTCGCTCTCGAAGCCGGCGCGGTCCCAGTATTTCGGCTCGTTGGGATCGTAGGTAAGCGCATCGGTGGGTCGCGCCTGGATACGGCTGCTCATATTTTTCCTCTGCCGGAGCTTGAAGTCGGGATGAGGGCAGTCATCGAACATAACCAGGATACCACACCCGGCGAAGCGCTGTCCGCCGCCTCGTTGCGGGTGCGGAAAAGCGGCTCCCGCCAAAGCAGCCGGCCAGCCGCGCAAGTGCTGCGGCTGGCCGGCTTTTTGTGCCTTCGCCGCGGCTTTTACAGCGTGCTCTGCGCCTTGGAGAAGCGCCCGGCATGAGACTTCTCGGCCTTGGCCAGAGTCTCAAACCAGTCGGCGATCTCGCTGAAGCCTTCCTCGCGCGCCGTCTTCGCCATCCCGGGATACATATCGGTGTACTCGTAGGTCTCGCCGTGGACGGCGGACTTGAGGTTCAGCAGCGTGTCGCCAATGGGCTGATCGGTGGCCGGGTCGCCGACCTGCTTGAGATAATCCAGATGGCCGTGCGCATGGCCGGTCTCGCCTTCGGCGGTGTCGCGGAAAAGTCCCGCGATCTCGGGCTGGCCTTCCACGTCCGCGATCTTGGCGAAGTAGAGATAGCGGCGATTGGCCTGGCTCTCGCCGGCGAACGCCGCCTTTAGATTGTCGTGGGTTTTGGTTCCCTTCAACGGTTTAGCCATAGTGTTTCTCCTTCCCTTCGGTTTACTTCCTGCGGTCTAGCCCAATTTGAACTCAAGCGTTTGCGGCCGCCGCTTTGCGGCATTCCCCGCACAACGCGTGGACCTCCACCGAACATCCGAGCAACTCAAAGTCGCCCAGCGTCCGACGCCCATGCAGCAGCCGGTTGAACTCCGGCGCGTCGATATCGCAGACTTTGCGGCAGCGTACGCACACCACATGATGATGCGGCGCGGTATTGCCGTCGTAGCGCGCGCTGTCATGCAGCGGCGTGACCTTGCGCGCCTCGCCGATCTCGCACAGCGTTTCCAGCGTGCGATGCACCGTGGCCAGCGAGATGTTCGGATATTGCCTGCGCACCTCGGCGAAGACGGTCTCGGCGCGCGGATGGTCGCCGGAGTTGACCAGCACCCGCATCACGGCCACGCGCTGCGGCGTAATCGCCAGGCCGCGGCGGCGGCATCGGGCGGTGAACTCGGCCAGCCGTTGGGCGGCGTAGCCCGCGCGCCATTTGTCGCTGATGAGCGTTGGACGATCCATAGCGGATGATAATAATTATCATCCGGTAATGGTTCGCGTCAAGCCCCCGGCCCCCGCTCAAATCAACCCGGCTACCAGGCCCGCACCAAATAGGTGATCGCGCCGCCGATCAGGATCAGAATCGCGGGATTGACGTGGCGGAAGTAAAGGATTCCGAATACCGCCACCGCGATCGCGCCCGTCGCGAAATCCACGATCGATATTTTCGCGACGGTGTAGGTCCCCGACAGCATCAGTCCGATCGCCACCGGCGCCATGCCGCGCTGGATCGCAGTGCGCCAGGGCGACCCCTCGAAATGCTTCCACAGGCGGTTGACGGAAAAGGTGATGAAGCAGTCGGGGATGAAAAACGCCAGCCCCACCACAACCGCTCCCAGCGCGCCCGCCAGCCGGTACCCGATGACCAGCACCATCAGCATGTTCGGCCCGGGAGCGATCTGCCCGATACTGTAGATCTCGCGGAACTGCTTGTCGCTGAGCCAATGAAAATGGCCGACCAGGATACGGCGCATCTCGGGCAGCACCGCGGTTCCGCCCCCGACCGCGACCAGCGACAGCAGCGCGAACACCCACAACAGGTTCAGCAATTTGGTGGCCTGCAAAACGCCGCCCCTCCTCAGCGATGCCCTGCCAGGCGGATCGGCTCGCGGGTTCTCATCGGCCTGGGCGCTCCGCCTTTATGGGTCTGCGGATGGTAGAGCAGGACGGCAATCGGACCGACCACCAGGATCACCATTATCAGCGATTGATGCAGCAGGCTTATGGCGATGAAGGTTGCCATCACGATCAGGAAATCGCGCAGATGCACCAGTTGCTTGTGCCCCAATTGCAAAGCCACCGCGGTCAGCAGGCCGACCGCGGCCGCCGCCACTCCGCCCAGGAAATGATTCACCGCCGGGTTCTGACGGTTGCCCATGTAGAGAATGCCCGCGGTCATGACGACCACGGTGCCGGGCAAAAGGATGCCGACCGCGGCCGCAAACGCGCCCGCCGCGCCGCGGATGCGGTCGCCGATGATCACGCTCAGATTGACCGCAATCAGCCCGGGCAGCGTCTGTCCGATTTCGAGCGAGTCCAGAAACTCGTCATCGTCCATCCAACGCTGGCCGCTGACGATGTATTCGCGCAGGTAGGCGACCACCCCGCCGCCAAAGCTGATGGCGCCGATGGTCAGGAATATTTTGAACAGCGAGAAAAGGCCGACTTGTGCGCGCGCCGGCGCGGCCTGGGCGACTCCGGTCCCCGCGGCTTCACTCATCGTTGTGGACCGGAGCGTTGCCCAGCCGGTAGACCAGCGCGGTCTTGGTGTTTCCCATATGGATCCATTCGCGTGCGTCGAGCTGCAGCGCCTTGTACAACGCTTCCGACAGTTCCCTGGGCTTCTTGTGCAGCTTGTCCAGACTGTCGAACTCGATTTGATAGGCGAATTCGCCGACCAGCGGCACTTCGGTGTGGCGATTGCGCCAGATTGCCACCGTCGCCTCGGCCCACACCTTGTCGCCGAAGCCGATGCGTCCGATTTCCTCGAAAACCTCTTCGATAAAGATGTTGTTGACCACGTCCAGCTGCGCCCGGGGGCGGATGCCGATCGACTGCAACACCGGAAACACCGTGGCGATATCGCGCACCCGCTGATTGAGCACGTCGCTGGGCGACTCCAGCACGCATCCGTGCGAGTAGATTGCGCGCATCCCGCCCACCTGCCCGCGTTCGCTCAGCAGCTCTTCCTTGAACCTGATCTTGCTGACGGCCGCAATCGCGGGATGCACATTGACGGCGGTGGCGACTTCGCGGTCCGGATGGCGGAACTTGAGCGCCAGCCGATGCTCCTTCGCGAGCCATCCGTTGCGGTAAAAACGGCGCGCCCGCAGGATGAAATGATTGTTGTACAGAGTGTAGTCCGGGGTATCGAAGAACATCACCTCGCGGATTCGATGCTCGTGCGTTTTGTCGGTCTTGACGGTCTCGATCGCGAGGCTGCGGGCGGTATGCTTGACGATTTTCCAGAAGTCGTGGAAGCTCTGCGGATCGCCGAAACGCTCGGCGCGCAGCAGGATCTTGAACTCGCGGAATTGAATCCGATCCGGGACGGGAGCCGCCACGCTTGAAGGGCTGATTTCAACAGGAGCCGCACTACTCATCGCAAAGCCAGTTTTTACCGATTGTCCGCGGGCGGTCAACACAAATCGCCACTTCCAAAGCGCGGCCGCGGACCTCGGTCCGCGGCCTTAAGCCAGGGTTGAAAAAGGGCGGCGGATTTCGCACCCGCCGCCCCTTTTTTCTCATCAATGCGCGCTGCGCGCCGCCGTGTCAGGCGTCAAAGTACATCGCGAACTCATAAGGATGAGGCCGCAGCCGCGTCTGGCTCACCTCGCGCGACATCTTGTAGTCGATCCAGGTCTCGATCAGATCGGGCGTGAAAACATCGCCCTTCAGCAGGTACTCGTGATCGCGCTTGAGGTTGTCGAGCGCTTCTTCGAGCGACGCCGGCATGCTCGGAACGTCGGCCAGTTCCGCCGGAGTCAGCGCGTAGATGTCCTTGTCCAGCGGCTGGCCCGGATCCAGCCGGCGCTGAATCCCGTCCAGCCCCGCCATCAGCATCGCGGAAAACGCCAAATACGGGTTGCAGGTCGGGTCGGGAAACCGCACCTCGATCCGCTTGGCCTTGGGCGACGGCGAGTACATCGGGATACGCACCGAGGCCGAGCGGTTGCGGCTGGAGTAGGCCAGGTTGATCGGCGCCTCGAACCCGGGCACCAGGCGCCGATACGAATTGGTGCCGGGGTTGGTGAAGGCCGCAATCGACTTGGCGTGATGCAGGATGCCCGCGATGTAGTGCATCGCCAGCTCCGACATCCCGGCGTAGCCCGAACCCGCGAACAGCGGCGTGTCGCCCTTCCAGATGCTCTGATGGGTATGCATGCCGGAGCCGTTGTCGCCGAAAATCGGCTTGGGCATGAAGGTCACGGTCATGCCGTGGCGCCTGGCGACGTTCTTGCAAATGTATTTGTACCAGGTCAGCCAGTCCGCCATCTTGACCAGGCTCTGGAAGCGCATGTCGATTTCGGCCTGTCCGGCGGTGGCAACCTCGTGATGCTGCTTCTCGACCCGAATCCCGACCTTTTCCATCTCCAGCACCATCTCGCTGCGGATGTCCTGCAGCGAGTCGGTCGGCGGCACCGGGAAGTAGCCTTCCTTGTAGCGCGGCTTGTAGCCCAGGTTCTGGCCGTCCTTGCCGCTGTTCCACACCCCTTCTTCGGATTCGATGAAGTAGTAGCTGGAATGCTGATTGGTATCGAAGCGGATGCCGTTGAAGATGAAGAATTCCGGCTCCGGCCCGAAATAGGCGGTGTCGCCGATTCCGGTGGATTTCAGGTACGCCTCCGCCTTGCGCGCGATGTTGCGCGGGTCGCGGCTGTAGGGCGCCCGCGTGATCGGATCTTCGATATTGCACAACAGCGTCAGCGTGGTGTCTTTGGTGAACGGGTCCAGCACCGCGGTGTCGGGGTCGGGGATCACCAGCATGTCGCTGGATTCGATTGATTGCCATCCGCGGATTGACGAGCCGTCGAAGCCCAGCCCCTCTTCGAACACCGCCTCATCCTTGAATTCAGAGACGGGGGCGGTGAAATGCTGCCAGGTGCCGATCAGATCCATGAACTTGATGTCGATCATCACGACGCCCTTGTCTTTGATCATCTGAATGACTTGCTTGGGGGTCATTGAACTTAAAGTTCCTCCTTGCCGCTTGCGGCGAGAATCTCCTGGTTTATTGGTCGCCATCCGCGTGACGCGCCTCGCGGCGCATAAAGCAACGCTCTAATCCGTATCCGCTCCCGCTTGGGTCCAGAAAAGGCAGGCATATTTCCCGGGATAATTCGCTTTTGCCATGAAACCAGCCAGCAAAGCAATATCCCCAAAATCCCGCGCCCATTCAAACCGGGACCTCCGGCCCGCTCGGACCGGTACTTTACCAAACGCGGGACGGCGGCCCGCAGCGCCGCCGCCCGCCATAATCAGTCCTCCATCCATCTAGAACTGGTAGATCGCCGCCGCCAGCAGCGTGTCCTGGCCGGAGTAGGTATGCGAAGGCAGGAAGCCGCCGCCCGGCTGCGGGATCAGCGCGTCATTGCTGTAGAACGGATGCGCGTTGGAGGCGTCGTGGCGATACTCCAAACGCGCCAGCAATCCGTTGACCAGCGGAATCTTGTAGTTGAGGGTCTCGGTTACCTCGAACAGCGTCTGGCGCAAACCGGTTCGGGTGCCCTGGCTGTCGCGGAACCATTCGAAACGGGTCGCGAACTCAATATTCTCATTGAGGTCATAAACCGCGTAGCCCGCGGCGCCCTGCCAATCCGTGCTGCGATTGAGCGTGCTCACCCCGGTCAGCATGTTGCCGTAGGAATTGGGAAACGCGCTCACCGCTATCGGCGAGGATTCGGTCGCATAGAGATATTCGCCGATCAACTGCAGTCCCTTGATCGGCGTCTTCCAGGTCAGGATCGGATCGACCGCGCCGCGCTTGGAGTTGCCGTGATTGAACTGCTCGGGGCCATATATGCCATTGATCAGCAGCGACAGATTGCTGGTCGGCGTCAAGGAAAGCTGCCCTTCCACCGACTTGCCGTCGTTGGTGTCAGAGGGGTCGTCCCATCCGTTGTTAACCCCCATCGTCAGGCCGATCTTGTCGCTGAACGAGTACTGGGCGCGCACGCCGGTATGGGTAAACGGAATCCCGAAACCGAAGATGTAGCTGTGGGTCTCGTTGAAATTGACGTTGTTGTAAACCGGGATGACCTCCTCGCCCAACAGGGTCACGAACTTGCCCACCTGCATGTTGATGCCCTTACCCAGGGGAATTGTGTAGGTAAGGTAGGCTTGGGTGGGGTCGAACTCCTGGGTCGAAGCCTGGCTCGGGATGGTGGAGTTCGAATAATGGGTTGACGCCCACAGGACTTCGGCGGTCTTGCCGAAGTTCAGATCGGTGACAAAACCGACGCCGCCCTCCACCGTCCGATCGATATGCAGATTGAACTGCTCAAGGGTAAAGCTGTTGGCGTCAACGTCGAAGGTGCGCAACTCGTTAACCCGGCCCGAGCTGCTCAGTATCGGAGTGGTGTTGGGCTGGTTGAAATTGTATTCATAGTTGCCGTCAACCAGTCCATGAATGTGCACGCCCAGATGGTCGGCCAGGGTTTTTCTGACGTCGCCCAATTGCTGTTCGACCACCGCGACATGCTGGCCGATGGTCTTGGGCGCGGTGTCCGGGGTGGCCGGCGGCGCCACCGTGATCGCCTGCTGTATCTGCTTGACCTCGGTGCTGGTCTGCGCACTCTCCTGGCGCAGGTTGGTCACTTCGCCGGATAGTTCATCGACCGAACGGCCCACCGGCGCGGGCGCGGCGGTGGTCGTGGTCGCAACCACCCGATGACGCCGGCGCACCCGCCTGGCCACCACGGTCGAACCGCTATCCTCCGCCCGCAGCACGGTGCCGCCGGCCAGCACCAGGAAGGCAGACGCCATTCCCAGGGCAACAGCAAATCGACAATTCATTATCCTCGTCACTACTCCCTCTCCTTCAGGCGCGTTAAGTGCGCCGTGGTTCAACCGGTACTACGGATGTCCGGCAGACACGAACCTCCAGTGCAGCCCGGCGGCTTGGCCCCATACACAAAATCTGTACCGATGCGGGAGATAAAAAATGATGGGCGTGCCAGTGATTTTTTACACAACCGGCCCCGGCTGACGCCCAATCGATGAGCACTTGCCGTTTTGTTGGTCAGATGCTCCGAAATTGACGCGGATTGGATTACGGCGGCGGCCGGCGGCGGTATTTCCCGGCGCTTGCCTGCCGCGCCCGATGGCTCATAGCATCGGTCCAATGGAGGGATAAACAATGGACTTCGACCTTAGCCCGGCCCAGGAAGAGATCGTGCGCCAGGTCCGCGCGCTGTGTGCCCGCTTTCCCGACGAGTACTGGCGCGACAAGGACGCCGCGCACGAATTTCCCCACGAGTTCCATCGCGCCATCGCGGAGGCCGGCTATCTCGGTATCGCCATCCCCGAGCAATACGGCGGCAGCGGGCTGGGCATCACCGAAGCTTCCCTCCTGATGCGCGAGGTGGCGGCGGCGGGCGGCGCGATGAACGCGGCCAGCGCCATCCATCTGACCATCTTCGGCATGAGTCCGGTCATCCATCACGGCAGCGAGGAATTGAAGCGGCGCTGTCTGCCGGCAATCGCGCGCGGCGAGCTGCATTGTTCGTTCGCGGTCACCGAGCCCGACGCCGGCAACGACATTACCCACATCAAAACCATGGCGCGGCGCGAGGGCGACTACTACGTCATTAACGGACGCAAGGTTTTCACCACCAAGGCGCAGGAAGCGGACAAGATGCTGCTGCTGACACGCACGACGCCGATCGAAAAGGTCGCGAAAAAGACCGCCGGAATGAGCCTGTTTCTGGCCGATTTGGATCGCGGCGCGGTGGAGGTGCGGGAACTCAGGAAGATGGGCCGGCATGCGGTCGATACCAACATGCTGTTCATCGACAATCTCCGCGTACCCGCTGCCGATTTGGTGGGAGAAGAAGGACGCGGGTTTTACTGCCTGCTCGACGGCCTCAATCCCGAACGAATTCTGGTTGCCGCCGAGGCCATCGGTATCGGCCGCGCGGCACTCAGCCGCGCCGTCGCATACGCCAAAGAGCGCGTCGTTTTCGGCCGGCCCATCGGCCAGAACCAGGCCATCGCGCATCCCCTGGCCGATTGCTACGCCAAGCTGGAAGCCGCCGAGATGCTGATACTTAAGGCCGCCTGGCTGTTCGACGCCGGCAAGCCCTGCGGCGCCGAAGCCAATATGGCCAAGTTGCGCGCGGCGGAAGCCTGCTTTGAGGCTTGCGATCGCGCCGTCCAGACCCTGGGCGGCTACGGATACATGGCCGAATACGACGTCGAACGTTATTTCCGCGAATGCCGGATGCTGCGGATTGCGCCGGTATCGCAGGAAATGGTGCTGAACTACGTCAGCGAGCATGTACTCGGACTGCCGCGTTCGTATTGAGCGGCAAAGCAGGTGTCTTATTTAATCGAAGCAGGCGGGCGCTTTGACCGCCGTCAACGCCGGCAACGGTGAAATCGCGGGGCCCACATGCCGGACCCCGCCTGACCCTGGAGGATGCATCAGGAATGCGGCGCAGCAGCGTTATTGTACTTGCGGCCGCTCTGATATTCGCGGCTTTCGTCTTTTATTCCCTGTTTCACCTGGAGCCCATCCGCATCAGCGGCGGCCGCCTGGTGCGGATGGGCAGCTCGGTGGTGGTGCAAGGCACGGCCACTAACACCGCCTCCGACGCGCAGGCCGCCGGTCTGAAACTGGAATTATTCGACGGCGCCGGGCGCAAGCTCGCGGTGCAGGACCTGGCGCTGGGCAAGCTTGCACCTGGGCAGCACGTGGATTTCGTATCCCGCCCGATATCCGCGTCCGCTGTGGCGAAATTTACCATTTTGGTGGATCGCGGCGCCAACATGTACGGAAATTGAATTTCAGCCTGCGCCGCAGCGTCAAATGTCGCAGTACCTGCGTGACGACAGACTGTCAGGCTTTTTACTTGCCATTCAGTTGCCACAAAGTTAACCAGGTGGTAAAAGAACTAATCTACTAAGCACCTGCACCGCGTTTAGTTCGTAAAGGGCGGACGGACTACCCCGTTTTTCCGGGTCCTCGCGGCAGGGGGAGCAATCATGGCCAAGGTTAAAACCCGTACTTTCGGACAAGTTATCCGCGACCGGCGTCGGCAGCTGGATCTGACCCAGGAAGAAGTCGCTCGGCGCATCAATACCTCCACCCCGTACATCGGCCATCTCGAGTCCGGAAAAAGGCATCCTTCGGAAAAGGTCGTGACCAAGCTGGCCGATGTGCTGGGACTTGATCGGCGTGAAACCTTTTTCCTCGCCAATCCGGGCGCCAAGGCGCTGCTCTCCCAGCAGGCGCAAACCAGCAGCAGCTCCTCGGCATGGGACGAATTCCGCAAGGACGAACGTCTGCGCCGCATCTACAACATCACGAGCGAGGAGATGGAAACTCTTTCTCATGTCGCTCTGATGGGTGACGTCAGAAGTTCGCGCGACTTTGTCTATATTCTGAACACCATCCGCCAAGCCCTCGGACGTTAGCCTCCCCCGGTGACGGAATTCACCGGAACCGCGCGGTGAATTCCGTCACGTCGCTGGTCTAGCCGGCGCCAAAATAATAGCCTTCTCAGCTTATGTCTGCCGCTGCACCCAGTGCGACGCCGGGATGGAGGTTCACACCCGGCACCTGGCCGCGCCGCTACACGGTGGTCGCGCTGTTCTTCCTCGCCACCGTTATCTGCTACGTCGATCGGGTCAACGTTTCGATCGCCATCATCCCGATGGCGCGCGATTTGGGTTATTCCCCGGCCACGCAGGGGCTGGTTCTGTCCGCATTTTTCTGGGGCTATATCGTTTCCCAGCTGGCGGGCGGATGGATGGCGGATCGGTTCGGCGGCAAGGCCGTGCTCGGTGTGGGAGTGGGATGCTGGTCGCTGGCGACCCTGCTGACGCCGGCCGGCGCGTCGATGTCGCTGCCGCTGCTGCTAGGCGTGCGCGCCCTGCTCGGCGCCGGTGAAGGGGTCAACTTCCCCGCCATCCACAGTCTGGCCGCGCGCTGGGCGCCGGCGCGTGAACGGGCCCGTGCGGTCGCGCTCAGTTACACGGGAATCTTCGCCGGTACGATTGCGGCGCTGCTCGCCAGCCCTCCGCTGATCCTCCGATACGGATGGCCATCGGTGTTTTACGTCAGCGGCGCATTGGGAGCGTTGTGGCTGGGGGCATGGATGGTAAAGGGGGGCAACGGGCCCGAGGACACGCGCGGCGTCAGCCGCGATGAGCTGGATTTGATCCTGTCCGACCGTCCGGATCTGCCGCGGCCGCAGGCGATTCCGTGGCGGACCATCCTGCGCGAGCCGGCGGTGTGGGCGATCGTTCTGGCCCACGTATGCAACAACTGGGGCTTCTACATTTTGTTACTATGGCTGCCGACCTATCTGAACCGCGCGCTGCGGGTGCCGATGGATCGCGTCGGCGAATACTCGCTGATTCCATGGGCCGCCACCTTCGCGATGGGCAATTTGGCCGGCTGGCTCAGCGATCGCCTGCGCGCGCGCGGCATGCCGGTCACCGCCGTGCGCAAAACCGTCCAGAGCGCCGGCTTCGCCCTCGGCGCGCTTCCACTGCTGTTCCTGCCCGCCGTCACCGGTCCCGCCGCCGCCGTCACCCTGGTAACCATCTCGGCGTGCTGCGGCGCGATGTCGCTGGCGGCGTTCGGCGTCAATCATCTGGACGTCGGGCCGCGCTACGCCGGAATCCTGATGGGCATTTCCAACACCGCGGCGACCGTGCCCGGCATTGTGGGCGTCGCGCTGACGGGCCTGATCCTCGGCCTCACCGGCACCTTCAGCGCCATCTTCTACGTGACCGCCGCCGTCTACCTGCTGGGCCTGACCGGATACCTGTTGTGGGCCAGCGGCGAGCAGCGGCTGTAGCCAGGAGAGTTTGGCATTGATAGGTCTGGTGCCGCGGCGCGCCCGCGCTGTGCTAACCTCAAGCGGATGAAATCGCGCAGGGTAGAGCAGGCCAGCCTGTTTCCCAGCAAGCCGGCGCACGGGCAGCCGCTGGCCGAGCGGATGCGTCCGCGTTCGCTGGAGGAACTGGTCGGGCAGGAACATCTGCTGGGCGCGGGCAAATTGCTCACCCAGATGGCGGCTGCGGGCGCGCTGCATTCGATTATTCTCTGGGGGCCGCCGGGCAGCGGCAAAACCACTTTGGCCCGGCTGATCGCGGATAAATCCGGCGCCGGGTTCAAATCCATCTCCGCCGTACTCTCGGGCGTCGCCGATTTGCGCGCGGCGATCGAACTTGCCCGCCGCCAACTCGCCGCCGACGGCCAGCGTACGGTGTTGTTCGTCGACGAGATCCATCGCTGGAACCGCGCCCAACAGGACGCCTTCCTGCCCCATGTCGAAAGCGGCCTGATCACGCTGATCGGCGCCACCACTGAAAATCCCTCATTCGAGGTGATCGGACCGCTGCTGTCGCGCACCAAGGTGCTGGTGCTTAATCCGCTGTCCGAAGCCGAGCTCGCGCTTTTGATCAAACGCGCGCTGACCGATTCGGAGCGCGGTTTGGGCGGCTTCAATCTCGGCCTCGATGATCGAGCGCTGGAGGAATTGACCGCGCAAGCCGGCGGCGACGCGCGCAAGGCGCTCAACGCGCTCGAAATCGCGGCCGAGCTGGCGCGCCAGGCGCAAGCGCCGGCGATCGGCGCCGAGCATGTGCGCGAGGCCACGCAGCATAAGGCTCTGCTTTACGACCGCGCCGGCGAGGAGCACTACAACATCATCTCCGCTTTCATCAAGAGCATGCGCGGCAGCGACTGCGACGCCGCCCTGTACTGGATGATGCGGATGGTGGAGGCGGGCGAGGACCCGATGTTCATCGCGCGGCGGATGGTGATCTTCGCGGCCGAGGACGTCGGCAACGCCGACCCGCGCGCCCTGTCGGTTGCCGCCGCGGTCAAGCAGGCGGTCGAGTTCGTGGGGATGCCGGAGGGCGTTATTGCGCTGGCGCAGGGCGTCACCTACCTGGCCGGCGCGCCCAAATCCAACGCCTCTTATCGCGCGATGCTGGCCGCGCGCGAGGACGTGCGCAAGCTGGGCGCGCTGCCGGTTCCGATGCACATCCGCAACGCGCCGACTCCCCTGATGAAGGACCTCGGCTACGGCGCCGGCTACCGCTATCCGCACGACTACGAGGGCGCCCTCACCGATCAGGACTACCTGCCCGAGGAACTTGTGGGCCGCCGATATTACGAGCCCTCGGAGCGCGGATACGAGGCGCGCATCCGCGAGTTTCTCGAGCGCGCCCGCGGCCTGCGGTCCCAATCAGCCTCAGCTCGCAGCCGCAATCCGCACGAGGACGGCAAGTGAACTGAATCGGTTCAGCGCCATCCGGCCAGCGCCGCCCGATTCCTCGCCCCAGGCCCGGGCGATCCGGGCAGGCCCTGAGAATCAATCATGCATATCGCGCAGCGCCCGCTGGAACGCGCTCAGGGCCGCAGCATCGAATAAAACTATCTCGACCCGTTGGGGGATCGCTTCGCGTTTGAGGTGATCGCGGATCTCCTCCAGCATCGACTCCGCGCAGCGTTGGATTGGGAATCCACCGATCCCGGTGCCGATCGCGGGGAAGGCTATCGACCTGATGCCTTTTTCGGCTGCGCGTTTGAGCGAATTGCGCGTGGTGTCGCGCAGGCTCTGCTCGCTGACGCCGCCGCCCAGATGCATCCCGGCAGCATGAATCACGAACCGCGCCTTGAGCGCGCCGCCGCCGGTCACCGCCGCCTCGCCCAGTGGGATGGGACCGATGCGGTCGCATTCGGCCTGGATCTGCGGTCCGCCCTTGCGGCGAATCGCACCGGCTACGCCCCCACCCAGCATCAAATCGGTGTTGGCGGCGTTGACCACCGCCTCGCACTCGGACTCGGTCAGATCGCCCTGACGGACAACGATACGCGTGCGCCAGTCTCCGCTCATGCGAGTACTCCTTCGGACGGTGATTGGAGTTGCCATTATCGCATCGCGTGGTGAATCGGCATACGGGATTTGCGGGTCGAATCGGCTCAGGCACGGCCCGCTTTCAACGCCGCCAGGCTTTGGGTATAGGGCGGCCGCGCAACGCCGCGCTCGGTTACGATTGCGGTCACCAATTCGGCCGGCGTTACGTCAAAGGCCGGGTTGAAAGTACCCACGCCGGCGGGAGCAATCCGCCGCCCGCCGATCGTGGTCAGCTCGGATCCGGCGCGCTCCTCGATTGGGATCTCGGCGCCGCTGGGACAGTTGAGGTCAATTGACGACAGCGGGGCGGCGACATAGAGCGGAACCGCATGGCGCCGCGCCATCACCGCGAGCGGGTAGGTTCCAATCTTGTTGGCCACATCGCCGTTGGCGGCAACGCGGTCGGTGCCGACGATTACGCAACTGATACCGCCGCGCGACAGCACCAGCCCTGCCATGTTGTCGGCGATAAGCGTAACCGGAATGCGATCCTTCTTCAGTTCCCAGGCTGTAAGCCGGGCGCCCTGCAGGAACGGACGCGTCTCGTCCGCGATCACGCTGACCTGTTTGCCGGCCGCGCGCGCAGCCCGCACGATACCCAAAGCGGTGCCATAGCCCGCCGTTGCCAGAGCGCCGGCGTTGCAATGGGTGAGAATGCGCGCGGGATTGTCGTTTATCAGAGCGGCGCCATAAGCACCCAACGCGCGGTTGGCCGCCAAATCCTCTTCATAGATCGCAAGCGCCTCGCGGCGCAGGCGGGCGAACAGACCGGGCGCGTTCAGCGAGAGATTTGCCTCCAACACCCGGCCCATCCGATCCACCGCCCAGGCCAGATTGACCGCGGTGGGACGCGCCGCCTTGAGCCGCCGGGCGACCACCGCGAAGCGCGCCTGGGCGCGGGCGCCGCTGGTGCCCCTGATCCCCAGCGCCACGCCCATCGCGGCCGCGACCCCGATTGCGGGAGCGCCGCGCACCACCATGGAGCGGATAGCGCCGGCCACCGCGCGATAGTCTTTGTAAATCCGGTAAACCTCGCGGCCAGGCAGCAGCCGCTGATCGATCATTCGCACGCTGTCAGCGCGCCACTGTACGGGATTGATTGCCACGTCAGGATTATTCCGTAGCCAGTCGGCCCGAGTCGAGTACCGATTCGCCTATATTGGCAGTATGCACTGCGGGTGGGAATTCGGATGCCGAATCGATCAACCGCCAATGGCCAAATCAAACGCGCAGGTATAGTATGCGCCAGCGCCTGACAGTCAACTTGTCAGGTGTTACTGAGCAAGGCCTTATTCGACGGTTGCTGCCGGTGAGGCCCGGAGGTGAGTTCAGGTTGGTGTGGCGGCGGCCGCGGATCAGGGGCCACCCGCCGGAATCAATTGGCTCTTTCGTAGATGCCGCGCGATTTGCGCTTGACCATACCGGCTTCGATCCATCGCGTGACGGCGGCGAAAATTTCGGAAGGGCGCTTGTCCTTGAGTCCCCGCACGCCGCGCACGTCGGACGCCTTGAACTGCTTGGGCAATTGTTCGAGCACCGCGCGCCAATTGATTCTGCCGCCGGCCCGTGAGCCGCGCGCTGAACGCGCCAGGCGGCCCGCTCCCGCTGCTCTGCCGGCAACCACTCCCAGACGCGATTCGTCTTGCTTGAGCCGCTGCAATTCGGCCTCTTTAGTACGAATCTCTTTGCGCAGATTCGAAAGCAATGTACGAGCCTGCCGTTGAAACTGCTGGAAAGAGGATCCCACTCCACTGCTACTACGTCTCGGCATCAGATACACTCTCCTGTTTCCGCGTTACAATGCATTGTTGAAGCGCAAGTTTTATACCGGTACGTTTCAACACAATCAATCCCCGTAAACACTCAATTCACTAAACTATCAACACTGCAGCGGGCGGCCCCCAGGTCAAAAACGGTAAGTCGTTGAAGCCTACTGATTGAAAATTAGAATTGATCCCCGGCGGTTTGATGGATGATAAGCAGGAGAAATGGAGGGTTCAATTGCGCCCAAGCTCTAACGAAACTATCGCTACTTGGCTCAGCTGACGCCAACTTATTCTATATCAGCTTAATACTTCATTTTCCGCCATTATGTTTCCAGCCGGCCCCGCCACCCCAGCCCGCCTACCTGCGCGTACCCTATCCCGGCATTGATTGTTAACGATCACAGGCGCTAGGAATATGTGCCGCTTCAATGCTATAAGGAGGCGCTAAAGGTTGGCCTTGACGCATGCCGCCCCCCGCCGAGCCTGCCGATTGGATGATCCAGTGCGGCAGGTCGTGGGGAGATTCGGGGATGTAAGCCGGGCAGGCATCGAGGAGCAACACAAGGAGAACTGAATGGGCCGCAGACTGTACGTAGGAAACCTGGCCTGGGCTGTCAGCGATCAGGATCTGCGCGACTTGTTTTCGGAAGCCGGCAAGGTGGAGAGCTCGCAAGTCATCGTCGATCGTGAGACGAACCGTTCGCGGGGTTTCGGGTTCGTCGAGATGGCCAATGATGAAGCGGCGGAGGCCGCAATCAAGAAGTTTAACGGCCGCGATCTTAAGGGGCGAGCGATTCGCGTCAATGAAGCACAGGCGCGCAGCACTGGCGGCGGCGGCGGCGCCCGGCCCGGCGGCCGCGACCGCGCCTGAAGTGGCTGAATCGCTCGTATTTACCCGCCTGGCGGCTGCTGCTCCGCGCGGGATGTCACCAGGCTGATCGAACTGTCCGAAGGCTCTCCCGGTCAGGTCTGCCTCCGGAGGGGGATGGAACGGACTGAGGTCCGTATCAGACGCGGGGCTAACCCCTTTCCGGTCAGCGGCGCCGGTCTCAGCCGCCGCCGATTGCCGGCACGAAATGGATCTCGCTGTTCTCGCGTACCTGCTCGAGCAAGCCGCCGACCGCGATATCGCCGTCGACCGAAACCGCGAGCGAACTCTTCAGATCGTCCCCCTCGACGACCTGGCTGCGGAAACCGGGAAACTTCTGGTCCAGGTTTCTGACTACCTCGCCCACCGTACGCCCCGGTACGATGACGGATTCCTGGCCCCCGGTATGCTTGCGCAACAATGAAGGTATAAAAACCGTTGGCATCGCAAAGTCACTATGCGGAAGGTGGTTAACCACCTTCGCTCATTCCTCGTCAAGCGCTCACCCGATCACGCGCGCTTGCCCGACAACACCTTGAACAGACGCGGCGGCGATATCGGCAGATCCGTAATCCTGCTCCCCACCGCCATCGATACCGCGTTGGCTACCGCCGCCGGCGGCGGCACGATTGAAACCTCACCCACACCGCGCACGCCCAGCGGATGCCCCGGGTTGGCAACTTCGACCATTACCGGGTCGATCATCGGCAGGTCCAGACAGGTCGGCATCCGGTAGTCCAAAAAGCTGGCGTTGCGCAGCGTACCCTTTTCATCATACACGTATTCTTCGTTGAGCGCCCAGCCGATTCCCTGCACCGTTCCGCCCTGCATCTGCCCTTCGACGTAGCTGGGATGGATGGCCTTGCCGACGTCCTGAACGGCGGTGTAACGGAGGACCGTCACCTTGCCGGTTTCGGGATCAACCTCCACATCCGCGATGTGCGTGCCGTAGGCACCGCCCACCGCCTGGGGCGTCACCGTCA
>JAJPJA010000155.1 GCA_021324455.1 Pseudomonadota bacterium
AGGCCGGCGCCTTGAGGTTGGTATCCATATTCACGTCCCAGTCGCGCTCCGACATCTGATCCAGCGGCCGGCGATGGAAAACCGCGGCGGAATTGACCAGGATGTCCAGGCGCCCCAACTCATGCGCGACGCGATTTATCATCGACTCGATCTCGCCGACGTTTTCCAGGTTCGCGTGAAAGGCGTGCGCGCGGCCGCCGGCGGCCTGAATCTTCGCCACCATGCCGGCCGCGTCCGCGGCTGAATTGCGGTAATGCACCGCCAGCACGGCGCCGCGTGCAGCCAGCGCAAGCGCAATCGCCTGGCCGACGCGCCGGGCCGCGCCGGTTACGAGCGCGACCTTGCCGGTTAATTCCATGATGGGTAAGAAGCGCAAACCCAGGCGGCAGCCCAAGCTTGCCGCCGATACGCCTAAGCCGCCTGCAGCAGACGCTTGACCAGCGCGAGGTTGTCCGAATGCCCGGTCTTCGAGGCCGTGATATGAGCCACAATCGGCCGGCCCACAAGGTACAGGTCACCGATCAGGTCGAGAATCTTGTGGCGCGCAAACTCGTCGGGAAACCGTAGTGTCGTGTTCACAACTTTTTCGTCGTCGACCAGGATGACATTGTCCAGGCGGCCGCCGTTGGCCAAACCCATCTCCGACAGCTTGCGCATCTCGGCCAAAAAACCGAAGGTTCGCGCCGGCGCGATCTCGCGCACGTAGTCTTCGGGGCGGTTGAGCTCGAAGTGCACGCGCTGAACGCCGATCGGCGCCGGATACATCAGGGTGTAATCGATGATCAGACGATCGGCCGGCTCAACGCGGATGTATTCGCCGCCTTCCTTCTCTTTTCCGATCACAATCGGATGCCTGACACAGAGCGGCTCCACGCGCGCCGCTTGCTCCTGCACGCCCGCGTCCGCCAGCAGCCGGCAGAATTCCTGCGCCGAGCCGTCCAGCGCCGGTATCTCCCGGTCCGTTTTCACCAGCAGATTGGTGATGCCGAGGCCGTGCAGCGCGGACATCAGATGCTCCACCGTGCGCACCATGTAAGCGCCGTTGGCCAGCGTGGTGTTATAGCCGGTGTCGGTCACGCTCTGGACCCGCGCCGGCGCCATTACATCGCCCGACAGCGGGGTGAACGCGATACCCGATCCGGCCTGGGCGGGATAGAGGATGACGCCGGTCTTCAAACCGGTATGCAGCCCCTGGCCGCCGATTACGATCGATCGCTTGATAGTGCGCTGCGGCATCGAGCGGCGGGTGGCGGCGGCGGCAGGCGTCCTGCCATTGACCGTAATGGCGCCGTTTTCCGCGGGCGTCGAGGCGGTATCGGTGCCGGGCGCCAGGGCCCGTTCGATCGAACCCAAAAGACCGTCGACCGAGAACGGCTTTTCGATGAAGTCGGCGGCGCCCAGCTTGGTCGCGGCGACGGCGCTGTTGATATTGCCGTGGCCGGAGATCATGATGACCTCGGTTTGGGGCGCGGTTTCCTTGATGCGGCGCAGCAGTTCGATGCCGTCGATATCCGGCATCCAGACGTCAAGCAGAACCAGCCGCGGCCGTTCGCGCTCGACGATATCCATCACCGCGGGCGCCCGGCCGGTGTCCAGCACCCTGAAACCTTCGTCGCTTAGAATGCCTTTGAGAGAGGACCGAATGCGCTCCTCATCATCCACCACCAGTACGGTTTCTCCCACGTTCCAGCCCTCAGTGTTGCGGCCCGAAGAGCAACCGGCTCTTCAGTTTAATACTCTCGCAAACTGTTGATCTTTTACCGGAAACTCAAGCACGAATCTACTTCCGCGCGGTTCGTTGTCGCGCACCCGGACGAACCCATGATGGTCGGATACGATGGTCGACACAATCGCCAGCCCCAGCCCCGTACCCTGTTCCTTGGTGGAGAAATAAGGCTCGAAAATGCGGGATTTGAGCGCCGGTTCGATGCCCGGGCCGTTGTCCGCCACCTCCAGCGTTACCACGCCGCTGGTCCGGTCCAGGCGGGTCCGCACCTCGATCTGGGGCGGTCCGGCGCCGTTGCGATCCTCGTCCTTGAGTGCCGCCAGCGCGTTGTCCAGCAGATTGACCAGGGCGCGTTTGAGCGCCTCGCGGTCAATGGCGATTTGGGGCAGGGCGGGGTCGAGTTCGGCGGCAAATTCGATATCGGGGTTGGCGCCGCGAAAATTCGCCAGCGTTTCCTCAACCAATGCATTAAGATCTCCAGGCACCGGATTCAGATGCGGCATCCGAGCGAAAGTGGAAAATTCATCCACCAGATGCTTGAGATCCTCCACTTCGCTGATAATCGTCCGGGTGCATTCGTCGATCAGCTTCGAGCCGCGTGCGGCCGAATAGCGGCGGATTCGATCGGCCGAGAGCTGAATCGGGGTGAGCGGATTCTTGATCTCGTGCGCGATGCGCCGCGCGACCTCGCGCCACGCCTCCATCCGCTCAATCTTGGCGATCTGGCTCACATCCTCGAAAAACAACACCGTGCCCAATTGGTTCTGGCCCTCTTCGCTCAGCGGGCTGGCGGTGACCATCAATTCGTTGGCGCGGCGTTCGTCCAGGGTGACCGAACGCGTGCCGCCTTCGGGCGGCAGACCGCCGTCGAACAGCCGCGACAGTTCGGCGGCGAGCGCGGCGGGGAAGGCGACCGCGTAATGGCGCCCCATCACCTCCGCGGCGCTGAGCGTCAGCAGCCGCTCCGCGCAGGGATTGATCGTGGTGATACGGCCGGCGCGGTCCAGCGCCACCACGCCCGCGGATACGTTGCTGAGCAATGTTTCGATATAGCGCCGGCGCCGCTCGATTTCGGTATTGGAAGCGCGCAGGTCGGCCGTCATCTGATTGAACGAAGCCACCAGATGGCCGATCTCGTCGTCGCGCACGGCTGGAATCTCGTAATTGAGGTCGCCCGCGGCGACCGCGTGCGTGCCCTCGGCCAGCAGCTTAATCGGGCCGGTAATACCGCGCGCCAGGTAAATCCCGAACCAGCTCGCCAGCAGCACCACCACCAGCCCGATCATCGCCAGCGCGAGCAAATAGTTGCGCATAATGGGCTGCTTGAGCGCCCGCAACTGGACGTAGTCCTCGAAGCTCTCCGATACTTTGGCGGCGCGTTTGGCCAGACTGCGCGGCACGAAGTAATCGACCACGACGGCGCCCAAAACCTTGTCGGACTCGGGCGAGACGAAAATCGGCGAGGTGCCGCGAATCACGTCGGAACGGCCGAACGCGTCGGTGCGGCTGGTAGCGTGGCCGGAGAGAGTTCTGATCAGCAGCGCCGAATGGGGCGAAACGCCGATACCGGTGGGAATCTGCGGGCTCAGCGCCAGTACCAGCAGCTTGCGATCGGGCGAGAACACCTCGATGGTGCCGAGCCGGTATTCCTGCTGTTTATGCTCGACGAATTTCTTCAGGTCCGGGCGCCGCTGCGCCACCATCAGGTTGTTGGCCGAGATTTCTTCCGCCAGCACGCGCGCGAAATGCAGCGCGTCGTTGGCCGAATCGAGATAGTAGCTCTTGGCGATATCGAGCGAATCGTCGAGCACCTTTTTGTATTCGGGATTGAACCAGCTATCGATATCGGCGCGCAGGAACGATTCGGAAACGTACAGCAGAAAGCCGCTGGGCAGCAGCGCCACCGCGATAAATCCAATCACCAGCCGGGCCTGCAGCTTCGATCCGATAAGCCCGCGGCGGCGCTCGAAGGAGACCTTGGCGATGTTGCGGCCGACCAAAAACAGCAGCAGACCCAGCAGCAGGAAACTCAGGTCGAAGAGCAGGATGACCGCCAGGTTGGACAGCAGCGAAGTATGCTTGGTCAGCGGCGGGATGGTGATCTGGCCGACGGCAAACATGGCCAGCAGCGCGCCGGCGACGGCAACCGCGATCAGTTCGCGGCGGCGGCGCTTTTGTTCCGAAAGCCGCTGAAATTCGCGTTCGTCGTCGAGCATCGGTGGTGCCGGCGCCGCCTGTGCGCGGCCGCCGGCCTCTCAGCGCCTGAACAGCATCAGGAGCAGCGAGATGATAACACTGAGCAGGATACAGGTTGCCAGCGGAAAATAGAACGTAACGTGGCCCCGCCGAAGGTAGATATCTCCCGGCAGCCGCCCAAACCATCCCAGGCTGCCCAGACCCCATAACGCCAGTCCCGCCAGCACCAGAACCAGGCCCGCCGCCACCAGCCATTTGCCCAGCGGCGCAAACATAGAGTCATCGGGCGCTCAGGCGTGCGCGCCTTTGGCCGCCTCCTTTGCCTCCTTGGCTTCCTTGATCACCTTCTCCGCAATATGCGGCGGCGCTTCCTCGTAATGCGAGAACTGCGACTCGAATGACCCTCTGCCCGAGGTGATCGAACGCAGGTCGGGCGCGTACTTGAGGATTTCAGCCATCGGCACCAGCGCTTTGATCAACTGACCGTTGCCTTTGCGATCCACGCCCAGGACCTTGCCGCGGCGTGAGTTGAGGTCGCCGATGACATCGCCCATGCATTCGTCGGGACATGAGACTTCAACCGACATAATCGGTTCCAGCAGGATGGGCCGGGCCTTCTCGACCGCCGCCTTGAGCCCCATCGAGGCCGCGATCTGGAAGGACATATCCGAGGAGTCGACCGGATGCGACGAGCCATCATAAAGCGTTACTTTAAGATCTACCAGCGGGTAACCGGCTAAAATGCCTTCGGGAAGGGTGTTGCGCACGCCTTTTTCCACCGACGGGATGAACTGCCGCGGCACCGAGCCGCCGACCACCGCGTCCACGAACTCGAACCCCGCCCCGCGCTGCATCGGCTCAATCCGCAGCCAGCAGTCGCCGTATTGGCCGCGGCCGCCGGACTGCCGTTTGTACTTGCCCTGTGCTTCGGCCTTGCCCTTGATGGTTTCTTTGTAGGGCACCTTGGGCGCCTGAAGCTCAACTTCTACATTGTATTTCCGCTTGAGCCGCTCGACCGCGACTTCGATATGGAGCTGGCCGGTGCCGGACAGGATGATGTCGTGGGTCTGCGCGTCGCGATGCATCTCGAGCGACGGATCTTCCTCGATCATGCGTGCCAGCGCCTGGCTCGCCTTTTCCTCGTCGCCCTTGCTTCTGGGCCGGATCGCGAACGAAATCACCGGGTGGGCCCTGGGCAGCGGCGGCAGGATGATCGGCGCCTTCTCCTCGCACAGGGTGTCGCCGGTGGTGGTGTCCTTGAGCTTGGCGACGGCGGCAATCTCCCCCGGCAAGGCGGCGTCGAGCGGCGACTGCTTCTTGCCCTCCAAGCGCAGCAACTGGCCGAACCGCTCCTTGCTCTGACGGGTGGCGTTGAGCACCGCGGTATCACTGAGTGCCTTGCCCGAGACCACGCGGAAGATCGACAGCTTGCCGGCGAACGGGTCGACGACGGTCTTGAACACGATCGCGGCGAACGGCGCGTTGGGGTCGGGCGCACGCTCCACCTCTTCGCCGGTCGCAGGGTTATGCCCCTTGCGCGGCGGGCGGTCGGCGGGCGAGGGCAGCAGTTCCAAAATCGCGTCGAGCAGCGGCCCGGCGCCGATGTTCCGGCTGCCGGATCCGCACAGCACCGGAGTCAGTTTGCGCTCCAGCACCGCCTTGCGCAGGGCGGTGCGAAGTTCGTCGTTTTCAAGCTTGCCCTCTTCCAGATACTTCTCCAGCAGGGCGTCGTCGGATTCGGCTACCGCTTCGCACAGCTTGGTGCGCGCATCCTCGGCGGCCGCCAGCAGGTCGCCGCCGAGTTCCTCCTCTTTGGCCTTGCCGCTGGTGTCGGCGTAACGCACCGCTTTCATGTTGAGCACGTCGATGACGCCGGCCAGAGCGTTGTCGGTGCCGATCGGCAGGGTCAAGGCGGCGGGCCTGGCGCCCAGCGACGTCAGCTCGGCGAGCGCGTTTTCCAGCTTGGTGTTTTCGCGGTCCAGCCGCGATACGAACGCCACCACGGGCAAGCCCGCCGCCTGCGCCGCATCCCAAATCTTCTCGGTTTCGACCTT
Organism: Pseudomonadota bacterium; assembly: GCA_021324455.1. Classification (GTDB taxonomy): domain Bacteria; phylum Desulfobacterota; class Binatia; order Binatales; family Binataceae; genus JAJPJA01. Next base: position 5,977 of record JAJPJA010000155.1, read on the forward strand.
CATGTCGGCGCCGGGGCTGACCACCAGCACCAGGCCGTCAACCGCGTGAACGGTATTGAACGCGTCAGGCAGAAACGCCGCGTAACCGGGAGTATCCGCCAGGATTACAGTGTTGCGCTTCCATTCCAGATGATGGAACGCGGAGCTGATCGATTCATGCCGCGAGAGTTCCTCGGGCTCGAAGTCCATCGCGGCCGTGCCGTCGTCCGGACGCCCCAGACGCGTGATGGCGCCGGCCGTGAACAGCAGCGCGTCGGCCAGCTGAGTCTTGCCCGTGCCGCCCTGTCCGACCAAAGCGATGGTTCTCAAACGGCTGATGTCCGCCACAGCCATAAATTTCACCTCAAATTCAAATGTAATGAGGTCGATACTACACCGGAAGCCGCTTCGCCAGAGGCAGCGGCTGAACCGCCGCCGGCGGCCTCGATCGGGCTACGATTCGATTCTTTCGATGGTAACGTCGCCGGCCAGCACGCGCTGCAGGGTATCATTCTCGACCAGCAACAAGGCGCCGTCGCGGTCGATTCCCTTGACCACTCCGATATGGCGGGTTTGGCCGTCGAATACCGTCACGCGCTTGCCTTTGAGCACCGAATAGTTCTCCCACAGCGGCGCGATGGGGCCGAAGCCGGAGTCCTGCACCTGGCGGACCAGGTCGTCGATGCGACCGAACAGAACGCCGGCGAATTTCACCCGGTCGCAGGTCTGGCCGGTTTCGATCAGCACCGAGGTGGCGATCCGGCGCAGATCTTCGGGCAGCTGGCGCGCATTGAGATTGAGGTTGATTCCGATTCCCAGCAGAACGCAGGGCGGCGTGCCGGCCAGCATCTGCGCGATGATCCCGCCGGCTTTCTTGCCGTTCAGCCACAGATCGTTGGGCCATTTGAGACCCGGCATTCCCGGCGCGATACTCTCCACCGCCTGCGCCATCGCCACGCCCGCCACCAGTCCCAGCACCGGCACCTCGGCCGCCTCCATCCGCGGCCGCAGGATGATGGTGGCGTGCAGATTTACGCCCGGCGGCGAGAACCATTCGCGGCCCAGCCGTCCATGACCCGCGGTCTGCGATTCCGCGGTCACCACCGATCCATGCGCGGCGCCGTCCAGCGCCAGTTGCTCGGCGACTTCCTGGGTCGATCCGACTTCGGCGTAATGATGGATCCGCCATCCGATGGTCCCGGGTCCGCCATGCTCAATGGAGAGGTAAGGATTTTCGTTCATGGCCGTGCCCTCAGAGCGCCTCGATACGCATGCTCAGGTCGGCGGCGCGCACCGAATGAGTCAGCTCGCCGATCGAAATCAGGTCAACGCCGGTGCGCGCGATTTCGCCCACGGTGGCCAGCGTGACGTTGCCGGATACCTCGAGTTGAACGCGGCCGGCGGCGATTTGGCCGGCGCGGCGGATGTGGTCGAGGTTCATGTTGTCAAGCAGGATCAGGTCGGCGCCGGCGGCAATCGCCTCTTCCAGTTGCGCAAGAGTTTCACATTCGACTTCGATTTTCAGCGTATGCGGCGCCGCCGCGCGCGCCAGCCTGATGGCGGCCTCGACCGAGCCGGCGGCGGCGATATGGTTGTCCTTGATCAGAACGCCGCTGTCCAGTGCGTAGCGATGGTTGAAGCCGCCGCCCACGCGCACCGCGTACTTCTCCACCGCGCGCAGTCCGGGATGGGTTTTGCGCGTATCCACGACGCGCGCGCCAGTACCCGCCGCCGCGCGCACGAACTGCGCGGTTTTGGTCGCGATCCCCGACATCAGTTGCAGGAAGTTAAGCGCGGTCCGCTCGCCGGTCAGCAATCCGGCCAGCAAACCTTCCATCTCGGCGGCGACCTCGCCGCGGTGCAGCGCCGCGCCTTCGGCGGCCAGCCTTGCCACGCGGGCCTGCGCGCCGCATCGCTCCATGATCGGCGCGATCAGCGGTCCGCCGCAAAAGACCATCTCATCTTCCTTGACGGTGATTCGCGCCCGTCCGCGCGCGTCGGGTCTGACGGTGGCCGCGGTGGTGACGTCGCCCAGCCCGATATCCTCGGCGAGCGCGCGCCCAATCAGGTCGTCAATCCCGGGAAGCTGCAGCAGGTCCATTGGCGATTGGAATCAAACCGATTCGGACAGCTGATTCAGTTGCTTTTCCAGCAGGCCCACCTGACTGGTCAATTCCACGGTGCGTTCTTCCATCTCCTCGCGCGTATCGGCGGAAGCCTTTTGCAGGAACTCCTGGTTGCTCAGGCGCGCGCGATGCTTGTCGAGATGTCCCCGCAGTTCATTGAGCTTCTTGCGCAGCGAGTTGCGCGTCTTCTCGACGTCGAACGCCGCGGGCGGCTCGATCAGCACTTCGCCCCAGGCCAGCGTCGAAGGCACCTTGCCGCGGCGCGACGCCGCATCCTCAGCCGGCATGAGCGCGAGGTCCGCCCTGGCCATCACCGCGGCGTAGGCTTTCCAGGTGTCGAACTCGCTGGTGAAGCCGCCCGCCTGATCCAGCGGCTTGATCAGCGCCGCCACCCGCTGTCCCGGATGCACTCCGACCAGCGCGCGGGAACTGTTGATCGCCTCGGTCGCTTCCAGGCAGTGCGCCATCGCCAGGCTCTCCGCCTGTGTCAAAGGGTCTTCATCTGAAGCTTTGGGAAATGCCGCCACGGCCAGATGCGCGCGCAAGCCCGGCTCGTCGATGAAGGGCCGCAGCGCCTGCCACAGTTCCTCGGACACAAACGGCATGAACGGATGCAGCAGGCGCAGCAGATGGTCGAAGCAATGCACCAGCACGTACCGCGCCGCGTGTTGGTCCGCGCCGCCGCGCCGCAGCGGATCCTTGGACAATTCGATGTACCAGTCACAGAACTCGTGCCAGATGAAATGGTACAGGCGCGAGGCGGCGGCATTGAATTCGTAGGCGTCGATGGCGGCGTTGATCTCGGCGGTCGCGCTGCGCAGCCGGCTCAGGATCCATCGCTCGGCCAATCCCAACTTATCTTTTGGCACCGGCGCAACCGGATGCGCCGCGTCTTGAAGATTCATCATCACGAAGCGCGCCGCGTTCCAGATCTTGTTGGCGAACGCGCGCGAAGCCGCAAGGCGGTCGTTGCTCAGGATAAGATCGCGTCCCTGGACGGCGAGCTGCGCCAGCGTAAAGCGCACCGCGTCGGTGCCGTAAGTCTCCATGATTTCCAGCGGATCGACCACGTTGCCGCGCGACTTGGTCATCTTCTTGCCGAACTGATCGCGCACCAGCGGCGTGATGTACACGTCGCGGAAAGGCACCTGGCCGGTGAACTCCAGCCCGAGCATCAGCATCCGCGCCACCCAGAAAAAGATGATATCGAAGCCGGTGACCAGCAGCGACGTGGGATAGTAGCGGCGCAGGTCCGGCGTGTCGTCGGGCCATCCCAGCGTCGAGAACGGCCACAGACCCGAGCTGAACCAGGTATCGAGCACGTCCTCTTCCTGCACCAGGCGCACGGATTCGCATCGATCGCACGCGGCGGGTTTGTGCGCCGCCACCATGGTGTTGCCGCATTGGCCGCAATGGTAGGCCGGAATCCGATGCCCCCACCACAACTGGCGCGAGATACACCAGTCGTGCAGGTTCTCCATCCAGTTGAAATAGGTGTTCTCCCAGAACCTGGGATGGAACCTGGTGCGGCCCTCCCGCACCGCCGCGATCGCCTTTTGCGCCAAAGGCTTGATCTTCACGAACCACTGCGTGGAAAGCATCGGCTCGAGCACCGTGTCGCAGCGCGAGCAGACTGCCAGGGCATGGCGATGCGGTTGGGTCTTCTCAAGCAGTCCTTGCGCCTCGAGGTCGCGCAGCACCGCGATGCGGCATTCGCCGCGATCCATCCCGGCGTACGCGCCCGCCGCCGCCGTCATGCGGCCCCGTCCGTCCATCGTGGCGATCTCATCCAGTCCGTGCGCCTTGCCGAGCGCGAAGTCGTTGAAGTCGTGCGCCGGGGTGATCTTCACCGCGCCGGTGCCGAAGCTGCTGTCCACCGAAGCGTCGGCGATAATCGCAATCGCGCGTCCGATCAGCGGCAGCCTGAGCGTCCTGCCCAGGACTCCCTGATAGCGGGTATCTTCGGGGTTAACCGCAACCGCGGTGTCGCCCAGCATGGTCTCGGGGCGTGTGGTGGCCACGGTGACGGCGCCGGAGCCGTCTTCGAACGGATAGCGGATATAGTAAAGCTTGCCGTCAACTTCCTTGTGCGAGACTTCGAGGTCGGACAGCGCGGTTTCGCATCTCGGACACCAGTTGATCAGCGTGCGTTCGCGATAGATGAGGCCCTGCTGATGCAGGCGGACGAAGACCTCGATCACCGCGCGCGACAGGCCCTGGTCCAGGGTGAAACGCTCGCGGGTCCAGTCGCATGAGGCGCCCAGGCGGCGCAACTGATGCAGGATGCGTCCGCCGTAGGTCTCCCGCCATTGCCATACGCGGCGCTCGAATGCCTCGCGGCCCATCTGATGGCGGTTGGTGCCCTCTTTGGCGATTTCGCGCTCAACCACGTTTTGCGTCGCGATTCCGGCGTGATCGGTGCCCGGCACCCACAGCGTGTTGTACCCCTGCATCCGGCGCGCCCGCACTATAATGTCCTGCAGGGTGACGTTGAGCGCGTGTCCCAGATGCAACTGGCCGGTGACGTTGGGCGGCGGGATTACGATCGAGAATACCGGACCCGGCCTGGCCGGATCGGCGGTGAAATAGCCCAGTTCCACCCAGCGCTCATACCAGCGCTCGGCGCTTTCAGGATCGAATGTCTTGCTCAGTTCCAACTGGAAATCGGTCCGTCAGGAGAAAGATTGGCCGCGCGCCGCGTTCGCAGCCGCGGTTAGCGCAATCATATTGAGACCGGACCAGGCGATTCAACGGGTTTTTCGGCGTCACGCCGGGTTGCAGGCGCGCGCCGCAATAAAGGCGCGGCGGCGATTTTAGAGCAGCGATTTGTATTGGTCGCAGGAATTGCAACGCAGGCAGATCATATTTTGAACGGCCCGCAAACCAGAGATTCGCCGAAACCCGGTGCTCAATTAAAAAACGGCAGGGTTAAAAACCTGGTGCGAGAGGGGGGACTTGAACCCCCACGCCTTGCGGCACCGGATCCTAAGTCCGGCGCGTCTGCCATTCCGCCACTCTCGCTCACCCAAAAACCTATTGCAAAACCGAGCCTTTTTGAAGTGGCGATCTCATTTCTCCATGGTATTTAAG
>JAJPJA010000149.1 GCA_021324455.1 Pseudomonadota bacterium
CGCGCCGGCGCGCTCGCGCGACGCCGAAAACAAACCCTTCAGCGCTTACACCGAGCTTGATTATGAGCGGGCGCTCCAGGCGCTGGAGCCGCTCAAACGCCGTTTCCGGGTGCGCGCCGGACGGCGGATGCGGATGGCACGGCGCGGCCGTATCGACATTCGGCGCACCATCCGCGCCTCGCTTCAGCGCGGCGGCGCTTTGATCGACTTGCGCATGCGCAGGCACCGTCCGCGCCATATCGATCTGCTGCTGCTGGCCGACATCTCGGGATCGGTGCGCTATGCGTCGAGCTTGATGCTCGGGTTGGCGGCGGGCGCCGGCGAATGCTTCCGGACGGTGCACAGCTTCGTTTACGTCGATCGGCTGGCGCAGGCGGGGTTCGAGCACGGCTATTTGAACATGAGTCCGATTCTGGACCTGTACGCGCGGTCGGATTTCGGCCGCGTGCTGGCGCAGCTGATCGCCTCGCGCAGGCCGCTGCTGAACCGCGCGACGGTGGTGGTGGTATTGGGCGACGGCCGCAACAATCGGCGGCCGGCGCGCGCCGACCTCCTGCGCCAGATCCGCCGCCTGTGCCGCGCGGTCATATGGCTTAATCCGGAGGAGCCCCAAGGCTGGGGCACCGGCGACAGCGCCATCCCAAGCTACGCGCGCGAAGTCGATGAACTGCTGCCCTGCCGCAACCTGCGCGAGCTGGAGAAAGCGCTGGCGCGCGCCGCGTAAAAGAACTGGTGGATCGCGGGAGGCCTTTTAGCGCGCGGCGGCGGCGCCGATACCGCCCATCACCGCCGCTTCCAAAAACGGCCGCGCCTGCGCGGTAACGTCCAGCGCCGGATCCAGCTTCTTGCCCAGGCCCTCCACCACCAGGAAAGAAACGTTGAGCACCGTGTAGCGCCCGTCCATCCGCATCCCGTAGCGGCGAAAAATATCGAAGAACGACCCGATCGCCGACGCCATCTCGATCTCACCCAGGGGCCGGTTGATGAAACGCCCGAGGTATTCGATCATCTCCGCTTCGTAAGCCGCGTAATCGATCGGTCCCGTGCGCTGGCACAGATCGAACATGTGGCGCGCGAGCTCGCGGCCCATCCCGCCCGCCATGTAATACATGGTCTGCGCGAACAGCAACCGATCCTGCGGCGTCAATTCCGCGGTCAATCCCAGATCGAACAGCGCGATACGATCGCCGGGCAGAAAGCGGATGTTGCCCGGATGCAGGTCGGCGTGCACGAAGCCGTCGATGAACGCCATCTTGCAGAACACCCTGATACCCAGCGCCGCGACCCGGCGCGGATCGATTCCCGCCGCCGCCAGCTCCGTTTCGCGCACTCCTTCAAGCAGTTCCATCGTAAGCACGCGTTCGCTGCACAGCGGCGGTATCAGCGCCGGAAACACCACCTCGGGCTGGTTGCTGAAGTTTTCGCGAAAGCGGACGTTGTTGGCCGCTTCGATGCGAAAGTCGAGCTGACGGTTGACCGCGGCGCAGAACTGGCGCACCGATTTGACCGGCGCCAGCAGATACAGGGTCGGGATCGCCTGGAGCAGATGCGCGAAGCGGAGCGCAATCGACTGGTGCAGCGCCGCCCACGCGGCGATCGACGGCCGCCGCACTTTGACCGCCACCAGCTCGCCGCTTTGCGCCACGCGCGCGCGATGCACCTGCGCGACGGAGGCGGCGGCCAGCGGCGCGGCTTCGAACTCGCTGAACAGCCGCTCGAGCGCAACGCCGAAATCCTCCTCGATGGTGCGCCGCACCTGATCGATTGGAAACGGACGCACCTGCTCCTGCAGCTTCGCCAGTTCCACCGCGATCCCGGTCGGGATCAGGTCGGGACGGGTGCTGGCCACCTGTCCGAGTTTGATGAAGGTCGCACCCAGCCGCTCCAAAGCGCGGCGCAGCGACACTCCGGCCGCGGTTGTGACAATTCTCCGGTCCAGCCGCCGCGCGCGAATCGAGCGGAGGCCAAGCACCGCGGCGAAAACCACCAGCGCATATAACGCCCAGATCAGAATCTGAAGCGTTCTGAGCGCGATGCGCGCGGCGGCGGCGATTGATCTCATCTTGCTCTTCCGTTGGCCAGTCCGATGCTTTAGCATCCGCGGCTGACGCATCGCCTATAATGTCGGATCGAGCGCATCGGCCGATAGCGTCGCGGAGGCTGATTATGGATTACGGCGAATATCAACATCTGGTTTTCAAGCGTTTTGACGATGGCCTGCTTCAGGTAACGCTCAACCGCCCCGAGGTGCTCAACGCGACCGACGCCCGGCTGCATTGGGAGATATCCCGGGTGTGGAAGGATATCGACGCGGACCCCGAGGCCAAAGTCGTGCTGGTAACCGGCGCGGGACGGGCGTTTTCGGTCGGCGGCGACAACAACATGCTGTCCCAGACTCTGGGCGACGCCGAGAAGATCGCCGGACTTTGGCGCGAGGCCGGCGATATCGTCTACAACATGATCAACCTCGACAAGCCGATCATTTCCGCGATTAACGGCCCCGCCTTCGGCGCCGGTCTGGCCGTGGCCCTGCTGGCCGATATCAGTATCGTGGGCGAGAACGTCCGCTTCACCGACGGGCACGTGATCCTGGGCGTGGCGGCCGGCGACCACGCCGTCATCATCTGGCCCCTGCTGTGCGGCATGGCCAAAGCAAAATACTACCTGCTTACGGGCGAGATGCTTGACGGCAAGGAGGCGGAGCGAATCGGGCTGGTAAGCATGTGCGTGCCCGCCGACTAGCTGATGAATAAGGCGCTGGAGGTGGGGCATAAGCTGGCGTCGGGGCCGCAGCAGGCGCTGCGATGGACCAAGCGGTCGCGGAACAATTGGCTGCGGATGGCGGGGCCGAGTTTCGACACCTCGCTGGCGCTGGAGATGCTGGGTTTCTTCTCGGCGGATGTCAAAGAGGGCAACGCGGCGCTGAAGGAAAAGCGTCCACCACGGTTTGGATCGCGCTGAATTGCGGCCAATAGGATGGTATGGCGCGTCGTACCGGTTTAACGGCCAGATCGTTGCTGCAATGCATCTTTTTTGCGATACTCAGCGCGTTTAAATCTGGACCCCAGGGAGGAACCGGTACATGAAACATCTCAAGGCGGCGGTTGGCGGGTTTGCAGTTGCCGTGATGCTAGGCGCGATGCTCCCGGCGCCCGGTGCACTGGCGGCTCGCCACAAGGTCGACTGCGCCAAGGTAATGGACGAAATCAACGGCGGAAAAAAGGTCAAGGAAGTCGCCAAGGACCTGCATATCTCTACTTCGAGCGTACGGCGCTGCGAGAAGAAAGCCAAAGCTGAAGGCGGAACGATGGGCGGTTCGATGGCGAGCCCGGCGGCAGAGTCAAGTCCCGCGGCCAAAGCCCCGGCTGCCGCCTCCAGCCCGGCTGCTCACTAGCAGTGTGGCGGGCATCGGGAATCCCGGGCTCACGCCCCAGGATTTTCGCCGGTCCGCTCGCCGCTGGAAGACGGCTACCGCCCCGGGGCGCCCGGATATGTTAGAAAAAAGGCGCCCCGCCCGCCCCTATCGGTGGCTGGTCAGACCTCGTCTGCGGTTTCGCCCGCCGGCGCTTATCGCGTTCGGCGGGCGTCTCCCTGAGGGGGTTTGATTTGCGCCGAAATCGAACAGGGCGCGGGATCGCTATCTTTTAGTACTGTGGAAAAATGTGAACTGTGCGAACTGCGCGACTACACGCAACGCTACTGCGAGTTTCTATACCCCTTCAAGTTTACCGTTCTGGATTGCGATTCCTGCGACACGCCAATGGCCGTGCTCGGAGAGCATCGGGCCCAGGCCACGGACGCCGAAAAAGCCCTGATGACTGACGTATTGTCTGCTATTGCGAAGGATAAGTGGGGTGCTGACGGCTTTTTCATCGACGATGTGATGCGGCAGATTCCCGATCATTGCCACATGCACGCCCGCCGCCGCTGGCATTTTCGCTAACTCCCCGAGCTTCGCTTGTCTTCGCACTTTTTAAAAAAGTATCGTTTTCCTTTGAGCTAAACCCACGATCTATGATATATGCGTTTCCTGCTATCCTTTTGGCGCTAATTATTACAATCGCGCCACAGGAGTGGGCGTAAAACGCCCCAGGAGGTTGGTTTGCGATGGCAAGCGGTACGGTTAAGTGGTTCAGCCCCAAGAAGGGCTATGGCTTCATCACAATGGAGGACGGGCAAGACGTTTTCGTCCATTACAGCGCCATATCCGGCAACGGATTTCGGTCGTTGGAGGAAGGCGAAAGAGTAGCCTTCGAGGTGACCCAGGGGCCCAAGGGCTTGCAGGCGGCGAACGTCTCTCGCGCCGACTGACCACTAGCAGCCGCGGCACAGACCCGGCTGTCCCTCTTCATCATTCAAGGATTTCCCCAGATGCTTTCCTGAAATCAGGGCCGCCACCCGGCGGCATCGGCATTGCCGTCAACCGTAAGGCGCCGGCCCTGCGACCTGAACAGGGCCTGGTCCGGCGCCGAACGACTTCCCGTCGAACAACCGGGTTTTCAGTTGGGAGGCGACCAGGAAACAACGCTGGTCCGGCTGATTCCCGCATATTTTCGTCCGGCTTTCGCCGAAAGTACAAATCGGTCCCAATGCGGAAAATCTTCCCATTGACGAAGTATGGGAAGGCGATTCCCGTCAACCGCCCAAAGCGAAACTCGCCTGATTGTGACCGGCTTTCGCGCTCGGACCCATGTAGGTGTTGCGGCACGGAAGTTGATCGCGATCTTGCGACGCCGACTGGGCTGCCCGAGAAATCGTCAGTTTTCCGCGGATCGGCTTTGGTTCAGCCGAGATGTGCCGGCCGGCTTTCCATTCTTCGTCGCCGGAGGTGCCCCATATGAGGCGCATATCACGAATTCCGAAAATTTTAGCGGCCGGCGCCGGATTCCTGCTGGGATCCGCGACCGCCCTGTCCGCGGGCGTGGTGATGTCGGAAACCGCCATATCGAACGGCCCGATCGGAGCCGGCGTTCAACATCGCACCATCTACATTCAGAACGGTAAGCAGAAAGTGGACAATGGCGATATGCAGACGATTACCGACCTGGACAAGGGTGTCATTTATCTGATCGACAAGGGAAACAAGAGCTATCTCCAGATGCCTTTGCGTTCGCCCGGACGCGACCTATCCGGCGACTCCGGCACCCTTGCAATCGAGCTCAAGCGCACCGGTTCCAGACAGGTCGTGGCCGCGCATAGCTGTGATGAATATCGCGGGCGCGAGGCTGACGACGTTGTGCAGATAACGGTCAGCGCATGCGTGTCGAAGTCCGCTCCGGGGGTGCGCGAAATCGCCCACTTCGACCGCCGGATGCTCAAACAGATTGCCGGCCTCACCGCGGGCAAAGAACTGTCGGCCGGCGTGGTGCTGGAGAAAAAATTCGTGCTGAACCTGCGGTTGCCCGAGCCATCCCGGCCGGGTTACCGAATCGCTTCGGTGATGACCCGGACCAAAGTCGACGATATCGCGGTCAAGCCGTTGGCGGAGCAAACTTTCGCCCCGCCCAAAGGCTACAGTCGTATCCAGAGCCGGCCACAGAACCTGCCGGACGAGATGCGTTCGGTAAGGGCGCGGCCGGATGAACTGTCGCCGGCCTTCCGCGCGGCGCCGGGGTCGTATATCTGAACGTAAAACAGCGGCCGTACGATCGCGGGGCATGGCTCGTGGGATGGTTCAAACCAGGGCATCGATCATACCCCCGTGACTCGCGCGGGCACCCGCGCCCCACTTCGGGCGACGTTGCCACCTGATTGGACAGCGAGGCGGACGAACCTCAGAGCCTTTGCAGGACATCCAGGCGGCGCGTCCCTGCGGTTCAGTGCGAGGGGGCGCTGGATGAGGGGCGGGAGGCGCCGCGCAGCAGGAGAAACGCGGGCGCCATGACGAGGGACAGGCCGGCCAGCATCCGGTAGATGTCGTTGAAGGCGAGCATCGAGGCCTGTGCCTGCACCATGCCGTAAACCATGCCCAGGCCGCGCTTCTGGCCGCTGATCAACTGCTGCAGAAACCCGAATGACGGCGACCCCGGCCGCATCGGCGGCATCGTGCTCAGCCGCCACGCGTCAAAGACCGAGAAATGCTCGGCCAGGATTGACTGATGCACCTGCTGATGCCGCACCAGGATATTAGTCATGTAGGCGATTCCAATCGCGGCGCCGGTATTGCGCATCATGTTGTACAGACTGGCGGCGTAGCCCATGCGTTCGGGTTTGATGCCCGAAAGCGCGGCCGCCGAGATGGTGGGAAAGATCATGCCGAAACCCAGGCTCATGATGACCGGCGGCCAGGTTACGGCCCACATGCTGGCCTGCAGGTTCCATCCCGACATGATCCAGGTCGCGATCGCAACCAGGATAAAGCCGACGCCGACGAAGGGCCTGGTATCATGCCCGCGGCGCGCCACCTGCCCCACCAGCAGCATCCCGGTCATTGAGCCCAGCCCGCGCGGCGCCTGCACCAGTCCCGACACCCAGGGGGTGTAGCCTAAAAACTCCTGCATAAAGATCGGTGAAATGAGCAGGGTGCCGAACAGCACGCCGCTCATCGCCACCTGGAGCACGAGCGAGGCGGTGAAAATTCTCTGCTTGAGGATACGGAGGTCGAGAATCGGTTCGCTGAAAAGCAGTTCACGGAAAGTGAGGATGACAAAGGCCAACGCCGAGGCGGCGGTGGCATACACGACCCATGGCGAATTGAACCAGTCGGCGCGCTCGCCGCGATCGACCACGATCTGCATCAGACCGAGCGACACCACCAGCAGGAGCATCCCGGCGTAGTCAACTTTGCCGCCCCTGCGTCCGGCCAGGTAATGCGGGTCGTGGACAAACGCCGAGACCATCGCGATCGCGATCATCCCAATCGGCAGATTGATATAGAAATTCCAGCGCCAGCTCCAGTTATCGGTGATCCATCCGCCCAGGGTGGGCCCCAGGATCGGCGCCACCATCAGGCCCATTCCCCACACCGCCATCGCGAGTTGCTGCTCTTCGGGCGGGAAGGTTTCCATCAGGATGGCTTGGGAAGATGGGATCATGGCGGCGCCCGAGGCCCCCTGGATTAAGCGAAAAATCACCATCTGATCGAGCGACGTGGCGGCGCCGCAACAAATCGAGGCGAGGGTAAACAAGAATACCGACAGTATGAAGTATCTCTTGCGGCCAAAGCGCGAAGAGATCCAGCCGGTCATCGGAATCATGATGCCGTTGGCGACGAGGTAGCTCGTCAGCACCCAGGCGATTTCGTCGACGCTCGCGGAGAAGGTGCCCTGCATATGCGGCAGCGAGACGTTGACGATCGA
>JAJPJA010000103.1 GCA_021324455.1 Pseudomonadota bacterium
CACGATCACGGACAGCCGATTTCCACCGATATCTATCCGCTGGAAGCCTTTGCCATCCGCAACGACAACTACAAACTGGTGATCAATTACTATCAATCCTACGACGCGGCCGCCAACGCCTGTGCCTCCACCACCAGTACCGAGTTCTACCGCATCAACCAGAACGTGCCGCTGCCCAAACTCGATACCGCCGATTCCGACCTGCTGGCCAGCGGCGGCAGCCTCAACCGCGTGCAGCAGAAGAACTATGACGAATTGAGCGGCCAACTGGCGGCACTGCTGTCATCGCAGCCGCTGTGTCCGGGCGACATCAATCTGGACGGCGTGGTGGACCAGCTTGATGTCGGGCAATGGGCGATGTTGGAAATGCTTTCGATGGGCAACTCGAGCTGGGCCGATCTTAATCTGGACGGACTTACCAACAGCGCGGATCGATCGATCATCCTCCAGAACCTGGGCAAGTGCGGCCACAGCAAGAAACATCTCAGGTAAGGTAACCGGCGCGGTCCGCGCCAGCGCGTCTGGCGCGATCCGGTTCGCGCACGCATGGCCGGCGCTGTAGAATCAGCACATGCAGTTGGCCGTCAATCCGCCGCTGGCGCCGATGCTGTCGCGGCGCATCGAGCAGATACCGGCGGGCGGGGATTGGATATTCGAGCCCAAATGGGACGGCTTTCGCGCGCTGCTGTTCCGCGACGGCGGCGAAGTGCTGATCCAGAGCCGCGACGAGAAATCGCTCAACCGCTACTTTCCTGAATTGATCGAACCCCTGCGCCAGCAACTGCCCCGGCGCTGCGTGCTGGACGGCGAAGTGGTAATCGCGATCGACGGCGCGCTGGATTTCGAAGCGCTGCAGATGCGGATCCATCCGGCGGCCTCCCGCGTCAGGCTGCTGGCCGGTCAAACCCCGGCCTCGATCGTGTTTTTCGACCTGTTGTGCGAAGATAGCCGCGATTTGCGCCGCGAACCGTTCGCCCAGCGCCGCAAGCAGTTGGAACGCGTCCTTTCCGGCGCGCGCCCGCCGCTTCATCTGACGCCCGCAACTACGGATTCATCGATCGCGGCCGACTGGTTCCGCCGCTTTGAAGGCGCCGGACTCGACGGCGTCGTCGCCAAACCCGCCGCGGGAACCTATGAACCGGGCAAGCGCGTCATGTTCAAGATCAAACACGAACGCGACTGCGATTGCGTGGTGGCCGGTTTCAGATGGCACAAGAACGGCGCGGGTCGCGCGGTCGGTTCGCTGCTGCTGGGACTTTATGACGGCGCCGGCCGGCTTCAGCATGTCGGCGTATGCGCGAGTTTCACCGACCACAAGCGGCGCGAACTGGTGCAGTTCCTGGCGCCCTACCGGCGCAACGCGCTGGTCAATCATCCATGGAAGGATTGGGCCGAGGCTGAGGCGGAAGCGGCCGCAGCCGGACGCCGCCTGCCCGGCGCGCAAAGCCGATGGAGCCAGGGCAAGGACCTGTCATGGGAGCCGCTGCGGCCCGAGCTGGTGCTGGAAGTCGCTTATGAGCATATGCAGGGCGCGCGCTTCCGTCACACCGCTCAGTTCCGCCGCTGGCGCACCGACAAGCGGCCCGAAGACTGCACCTACGCGCAGCTCGAAGTGGTGCCGCCGCACGAACTGGCGGCAATCTTCGCACACAGCAGGTGAATACAGGGAAGGGGAAGATTAACCGGGTTTATCCGTCCCGGCGCGCGATGTGTCTCATCCGCCATTGGCGCGTTGGGTCGTCGTCGGGGTCGGGAGTTTCATGCGCGGGCCGCAGCGGCTCGGGAACGTGGCGCAAATTCAGCCGGATGCGCGTCCAGGTCGAGGACCTGCCGCGCATCGAATCGACCAGAACGTCATCGGCAGCGAGATAGCGGGCGGCCTCCGGATGCCGGCGCTTCCATCGTTCCAACCCCTCCAGCGCGGCGGCGCGATGGGGAGAGTTGGCCACCACCACCAGCGGCATCCGCGTGCGCGGCTGCTTTGGCGATGATCGCGCGCGCGACGGCGCGACCCGCGGCGCCTCGCCTTCCATCTTGCGGAAATGCGGCGGCCACGGGGCGTCGCCCAGTCCCGCCGCCTCATCTCTGGCCGCCAGTTCAAGCAATGGATCAAGCGAACCGGCCGCGCCGTCCATAGCGGCGTGCGGGTCACCGATACGGGCGAAACGCTCCGGAACCGTCAGCACGGTAAAATCCCCGGGTTCGCAGTCGGGGACCTCATGCCAGTAAAGCGGCGTGGAAACCCGCGCGTCGGGGAGCGGACGCACCGAATAGGCCGAGCAAGTAGTGCGATCCCTGGCGTTCTGGTTGTAATCAAGGAAAACACCGTGCCGCTCCTCTTTCCACCATTTGGAACTGGCGATGGCGGGGGCGCGCCGCTCCACTTCACGCGACAGCGCCAACGCCGCGCGGCGCACCTGCTCGAAGCTCCAACGCGGCTCGATACGGACGTTGATATGCATTCCGCGCGACCCGCTGGTCTTGGGCCATCCGCGCAGTCCCATCTCCTCCAGAAGCGACTTTACTTCCAGCGCCACCGCGCGCACATCGGCCCAGGCCACGCCGGGGCATGGATCGAGATCGATCCTCAACTCATCAGGATGCTCCAGGTCGGCGGATCGTACCGGATGAGGATGCAGCTCGATACATCCCAGATTGACCACCCACGCGAGCCCCGCCGCGTCGTCAACCACGATCTCTTCGGCCGTGCGTCCGGAGGGGAAAGAGAGGGTGACGGTGCGCAGCCATTGGGGCCGTTTGGCCGGCGCGCGTTTCTGGTAGAACGCCTCGCCCTCGGCGCCGTGAACGAAGCGCTTGAGCACCAGGGGACGATCGCTTATTCCATTGAGCGCGCCTTTCGCCACCGACAGGTAGTAGCCAACCAGCTCCAGCTTGGTAAGCTTCGTCTGGCGGCTGAAATAGGGCTTGTCGGGATGCGTAATCGGCACCTCGCGCCCGTCGATCAGCAGCTTGTGTGCGGCTCCGCTCTTGACCACATCCTGATTGTACACCGAACGCGAGCGGCCGCTTCAGGCGGTGGGCCGGCGAAATCGATACCGGCTTGGGCGAGCCGTTATTTTCGGCCCGATGCGCAGGTCGCCGATGCGGCGGTTTTTCTTACCCGCGGCCGATGCGCTAATAAGGAGACCACCATCGGCCCGTATGGGTTGAGGATCTGACCGGAGGCCGACTGCGATGGATCAAGTACTGAGCGGAAAATGTGCGCTGGTAACCGGCGGGGGACGCGGGATTGGCCGCTCCATAGCAATTGCGCTGGCGCGCGCCGGCGCTGACGTGGCGGTGGCGGCGCGTACGCAGTCGCAACTGGACGCCGTGGCCGGCGAGATTCGCGCCCTGGGCCGCCGGGCATTCGCCGTCGCGATCGATCTTACCCGCCGCGATCACATCGAGGAGCGCGTCAATTATGCGGCCGGACAACTGGGCGGCCTCGATATTTTGGTCAACAACGCCGGCGGCAGTATCGGCGCGGGCGCCCAGATCGATCCGGTAACTCACGACCCGCAGACATTCGAAGACTGCCTGTTCTTCAACCTGACCCAGGTGTTTTACGTCACCCGCACCGCGCTGCCGTATATGATCAGGAAGAACTGGGGACGGATCCTCAATACCGGCTCGGGCTCCGCCAATCGCGGCGGCGCGATCCTCGCCTACACCGCCGCCAAGCACGGGCTGATCGGCTACACGCGATCGCTCGCCTACGCGGTCGCGCGCCATAACATCAACGTCAACGTGATCAACCCCGGATGGACCAACACCGCGATGGTGGACTGGGAGCGATTGGCCAAGGCGATGAACACGACGGTCGAAGGCGCCCGGCAATTCGCTTACAGCCAGAGTATCCAGCGCCGCGTGGTGGAACCCGAGGAACTGGGTCCGATGGCGGTGCTGCTATGCTCGGATTTGGGTAGCGCGGTAACAGGCCAGGTGGTTTACGTGGACGGCGGCTTCAAAGTCTGATTTTCTCCGCAATGCGGCGCGGCTTGGGATGGGTCCATGAAGGTTTTTCCGATGCGCGCGGAAAAACTATAACGCGATCTATCCAAAACGCTGCTTTTGCCATACAATCGCGCCGCCTGGAGATGAGATCCCAAGGCAGGCGGATAACGGGCGAAAGTCGTGGCGAAGACCTCGGCATATTGAGGCGAAAGCGGCGTCCTGGCGCTTCGCCTACATTCAGGTAAAGGAATAGAGCGATGCTACTGTTGTATTTCCACGAGCGGCCGTACGGCTATGTCCCCGAAGACGAAGTAATCAAGAATCGCGGATTCTTCGGCGTTCCCAACCGCTTCTTCGACGCCGAAAAGGGCGCCGAACTCTACAACACCTATCTCGACGAGATGCAGTATGTCGAAGAGATGGGGCTGGACGGAGTGGTGCTCAACGAGCATCACGGGACCCCCTTCTGCATGGGTGCGGTGATGGACGTCGAAGCGGCGATCCTCGCGCGCATTACACGCAAGATGCGGATCGTGCTGCTGGGGAATCCGCTGCCGGTGGTCCGCAATCCGATTCGTCTGGCCGAGGAGCTGGCCGAAATCGACATGATCTCGCGCGGGCGCCTGGTTACCGGATGGGTCCGCGGCGCCGGCAGCGAGCAGCTGTTCAACAACGTCAGCCCCGCGCTCAATCGCGAATATTTCAACGAAGCGCATGACCTGGTGGTCAAATGCTGGACCGAACCGGGCCCCTTCCGCTTCGAGGGCAAGCATTTCCATTTCCGTTTCGTCAATCCGTGGGCGCTGCCTTATCAGAAGCCGCATCCGCCGATCTGGATTCCGGGTCTGCTGAGTCCCGAGTCCGTAATCTGGGCCGCCGAGCATCGCTATCCCTATATCGGTCTGGGGACCGGACTTAAAGCCACCAGCGAGCTGTGGAACATCTACGCGGATCGGGCGGCGCAACTCGGCTACCAGGCGGGGCCGGAGAATTTCGGCTACATGCAGAACGTGTTCGTCGCCGAGACTGAGGAGAAGGCGCAGGAAGTCGCCAAGCTCAATCTGTACGGCGGCGGCGGCGCGGCGTTTGCCCGTCCGGAATGGACGCTGCCGCCCGGCTATAACTCCAAGGAAGCGACCAAACGTTTGGCTCGTCAGCAGGCGGCGTCCAAACAGGAGCGAACCGCGTTCCTGGGATTGAGCGCGACCCCCGACCAGCACAATGAAAAGGCGGCGGCGGTCAGCGCACGCACCCGGCTGGCGCGCGGCGAAATCGACGTGGAAGACGCCAAGCGCGCGATTTACTCGACCTACCAGAAAGCGCAGGAAAGCTTGAGCATCATCACCGGCACACCCAAAACCGTGCTGCCCAAGCTCAAACACATCCTCGAAGTGCTCCGATGCGGCGCGCTGGCGATTTCGCAGGTCAACGGTCCGGCGACGCATGAAGACCGCATGACCAGTATCCGGCTGTTCGCACAGGAAGTGGCGCCCGCGCTGCGCGAGTTCGGCAAGGAACTGGGTCTGGTCGACGCGTTCCAGGCCAAACCCGGCGCGCGGCCGATTTCAGGCAAGCGCGACCAGGTGTCGTGGCCGGAACTGCTGCCGGAAAACAAGCAACCCGCCTGACGCGAAGTTGGGAGGCGCCGCCGATGGATCAATTTCGAACCGGCAACGTCAGCGCCAACGGAATTGATTTCCATTATATAGAGGCAGGCACCGGGCCATTGGTCCTGTGCCTGCATGGATTTCCTGACAACGCGTACACCTATCGCTACCTGCTGCCGGAGCTGGCCAAAGCCGGCTTTCGCGGGGTGGCTCCGTTCATGCGCGGATACTTTCCGACCGGCCGGCCCGCCGACGAACGTTACGAATCGGTGCTGCTGGCCCAGGACGCGGCGGCGCTGATTTCCGCGTTGGGCGCCGATCAGGCCTGCGTGGTCGGGCATGACTGGGGCGGCGCGGCGACCGCGGGATGCGCCGTGCTGGCGCCGCAACGCGTGCGCAAGATTGTCACCATCGCGATTCCGCACGGCGCTTTCGCCACCGACTACGATTCGCTCAAGGGCGGATGGCATGGATACTTCTTCCAGATGCCGTTTGCCGACGCGCTGGTTGCCGCCAACGATTTCGACTTCATCTATAAATGGTGGCGCGACGCGTCGCCCGAATACGAACCGCCGGCCGATATTATGGAGAGCGTCAAGGCGACCTTCCGCGCGCCCGGCACATTGACCGCCGCGCTCAACTACTATCGCCACACCATCCATCCGGCCAACCGCGATCCGGCGTTGGCCGATCTGCGCGAAAAGGTGGCAACCACGCCGATCCCGGTCCCCGCGATGGCGCTGCACGGCACGCGCGACCGTCCCGGACGGCTCGCGATGTTCGAAAAGATGGGTGCGCTGTTCGGACGCGGGGTGGAAAAGGTGCTGCTGCCGGGTACGGGACATTTTTTGCATTTGGAGCGTCCGGCCGAGGCCAATGCGAAAATCGTTGGCTTCCTGAAGTCGTAGCAGGCCGCGGCATAGACGCTCCGAACCTCATTGAGACTTTGACCCGAACGCCGCGGTCCCGCCGCATACGTCGTGCACCGATTTGCAAACCGGTGTCATTGATGTGAAGCTAAGCAAGCATAAAGGTGGACGAAAATGGCAAAATTCGACTAACCCCGTTCCGGCCCTGGCCCGCGGCGCTGGTTTTGATCGCTCTGCTTACGACCTCGGCGATGGGCTCGGCGGCCGCCGCCGGTGCACTCGCGTTGGTTCAGAACTCGCGCGCGACGACCGCATCCGGCGCGGAATTCGTCGCATGCGGCGAATATGTGCGCAGGGCCAATTCGCACATGAAATCGATCGTGAGCACGATCGACGACGTGTGGGGGGCGCATGTGAGGGTTTACCAGTCGGTCGCGATGCTGCCGCCGCATGCCAGGCCGGGCGGATGCGTGATGTATAACCCCGCCTACCTGCGTCTGCTGCTGGAGCATCTTATGATCCGCGACAGCGCGGTGGTCGATGCGATGCTGTACGCGATCATGGCGCATGAAGTCGGACATGAAATGCATGACGACTTCAGCCCGCAGCGCGCGGCCCTTCCGAGCGAGACCAGGGAACTGGAAGCCGATCGCTTCGCCGGCTACACGATGCAGCGTCTGAACCTCGGACTCGATAACATCACGCCCTACTACAGTCTGGCGGGCGACGAATTTACCGGAGCGATGACCCGGCCGTCGAGCCGCCACGGCGAGAGCATGCGCCGCACCAATGCGCTGAGGAAAGGCTGGGAACTGGGCGAATGGAACCAGCCCGAAGATTACCATTCGCTCTCCGACGACGATTAATTCTTAAGGCGCGGTTTCTTTATTTTGGATTTGCGGCCGCCGTCCGCCGCAGGGCGTCGGCGCCAAGCCGCCAGACCGTCCACTGCTCCATCGCTGCGGCGCCCAACGCGCGGTAGAAGCCGTGCGCGGGCGTGTTCCAGTCGAGCACCGACCACTCCATCCTTCCGTATCCGCGCGCGACTGCAATGGCGGCCAGTTTGCCCAGCAGTGCGCGTCCGATGCCGCGGCGGCGAAAGCGCTCGGACACGAACAGGTCCTCCAGGAACAGGCCCGGGAGTCCGCGCCAGGTGGAATAGTTGCGGAAGAACAGCGCGAATCCGGCCGCTTGTCCATCCACCTCCGCGATCAGGCATTCGAAGGGCGGGTCCGGCGCCTCCATCTGCGCGCGCAGCCCCGACGCCGTCGCCTCAACGGCGTCGGGTTCGCGTTCATACTCGGCCAGCGCGCGGATGAAGCTCATGACCAGTTCAGCGTCCGCCGGCGCGGCAAAGCGTATCGACAATCCCATCGCTCTCCTCCGTTCGGTTCAGGCATAGCATGGAACCGGGGCTCACGCTGACGGTCGGGCCGACGCGCCTTGTCTAGCGGCACGGCTTGCATCAGGATCTGACCAGGCAGCGGGCGCCGCAGCGCGGGCGAGGGACTGCTTATCACTTGAACACGACGACCAACAGCCGCAGCGGCATTCTCTACGTTGTCGCCACACCGATCGGCAACCTGCGGGATATTTCGGCGCGGGCTTTGGAAGTGCTGCGGGAGGTCGATCTGGTTGCCTGCGAAGACACACGGCGTACCGGGCAATTGCTGGCGGCGCATGGGATTCGAAAGCCGCTGATCAGCTATTTCGAGCACAACGAGCAGCCGCGTACGCGGGAGTTGCTGGAGAAGCTGGGTGCGGGTGGGGCGATTGCCCTTGTCACTGACGCCGGTACGCCCGCCATTTCGGATCCCGGCTACCGGCTGGTGCGTAGCGCGCTGGATGCGGGATTGGCCGTACGCTCGGTGCCGGGTCCGTCCGCGGTCATCGCGGCCCTTTCCATCGCCGGCATGCCAACCGACCGTTTTGCTTTCGAAGGCTTTCTGCCCGCGCGCGCGGGTCAGCTCACCTCCCGGTTGCGCGCGCTTAAGCATGAGCCGCGCACCATGGTTTTCTATGAGGCCGCCCGCCGCCTGCCGGAGACCCTAAGGGAAATGTCCGCCGCTTTCGGGTCCGAGCGCGAGGGGGCGGTGGTGCGCGAAATTACCAAGATCTTTGAAGAGGTGGTGCGCGGCACGGTCGGAGAACTGGCGGCTCGCTGGAAGGATGAGCCGCCCAGGGGCGAGATCACTTTGGTGGTGGCCGGGGCGCCCGAAGCGCAGACAAAAGCAGCGGAACGGACAGCGGGCATCAGCCTCGATGACCTGACCGCAGCCGGTCTGGAGCCGCGTCAGGCGGCCCGGATTCTGGCCCGGATACAGGGGCGCAGCAGCCGCGAGGTGTACCAGGAAGGGTTGAAAAACCGCGGCAATTCCGGTTCCGAATCGTGAATTAGGGTAGGCGGTTTGAGAGCGCGGCTATGCTAAAATCAGGCCACAGTTTTGAGGCGTAAATCATAATGGCGACGAACGGCGAAGCGCAGGGCCGACGGGTCCTGGTCCTGCATGGCCCCAATCTGAACCTGTTGGGCGAGCGCGAGCCCGAAATTTACGGCCGCGTAACGCTGCCTCAGATCGATACTGAATTGCGCCGCCTGGGCGAGGAATTGGGTCTGACGGTGGACAGCTTTCAGTCCAACAGCGAGGGCGCCCTGGTCGACCGGATTCAGGCGGCGCGCGGTCAATATCAGGCGCTGGTGATCAATCCGGCGGCGTACACCCACACCAGTGTGGCCATCCGCGACGCTATCCAGATGCTGGGGATACCCGTGGTCGAGGTTCACCTGTCAAATGTTTACCGGCGCGAACCATTTCGCCATCATTCGACCATCGCGGACCTGGCTGACGGCCGGATCATGGGTTTTGGCCCCGACAGCTACTATCTCGGATTGCGCGCCGCCGCCGCTCTTTTGGGCGCGACACGGCGCGAATCGAAATAGGTTCGGATGAGTGCCACAGCCAATCGGCGCGAGCTTAATCGGATGGTTACCGGAGGCAGGGGTTCGGGGATGGAAGTGCGTGATATCAAGGCGTTGATCGCGCTGATGCGCGACAACGGGCTGATCGAGCTGGAGGTTGAGGACAAAAAGGGCAAGATACGCCTGGTCAGGGCCGCCGATTTGGCCGCTGAAGCGCCGCCGCGTCCGGCCCAGTTGGCGGCGCGCCAATCTCCGCCCCGGACTCCGTCGGCGCCGTCGGGCGCTGCGACTCTGGAACTCGCCGACAATCAGTCGTTGCTGCGCAGCCCGATGGTGGGTACGTTTTACCGTGCGTCGTCTCCCGACGCGCCGCCCTTTGTGCAGGAGGGTGACATGGTCCGCAAAGGTCAGCCATTGTGCATCGTCGAAGCAATGAAAATGATGAACGAGATCGAGTCCGACGTCGCCGGGCGGGTGGTTAGAATACTGGTCGAAAACGGGCAGCCGGTCGAATACGAGCAGCCGCTGATGGTGATAGAGACGGCGTTGTAGAGGTTGGGCAACCGCGCTGCCGGCGCTGCGATGCGGCGGTCAAGCCGTGTCGAATAAAGCCTGCGGCCGTAACGTCTGGCAACCTGAGTAATAAAAGTGTTCAAAAAACTTCTGGTCGCAAATCGTGGCACCATCGCGGTGCGTATCATCCGCGCCTGCCGCGAGTTAGGCATTCCTACGGTCGCGGTTTTTTCCACCGCCGACAAGGCCGCGATGCACGTGCGGATGGCGGACGAATCGGTCTGCATCGGACCGCCGGCGGCCCAGGACAGCTACCTCAATATCCAGTCGGTGGTCAGCGCCGCGATGGCGTATGGCGCCGACGCGGTGCATCCGGGATACGGCTTTTTGTCCGAAAACGGCGATTTTGCCGAAGCGTGCCATCGATCGGGCCTGTTCTTTGTCGGCCCGCGCGCGCGCCATATCCGCCTGATGGGCGACAAGCCGCGCGCCTTGCGCATCATGAAAAAGGCCGGCGTGCCGGTGCTGCCCGGCAGCGAGGGCAACGGCGTTACCGAATTGCGCGAGGCGCAGGCGCAGGCCAAGGTTCTGGGGTTTCCGGTGCTGATCAAAGCGGCGGCGGGTGGCGGCGGCAAAGGGATGCGCGTGGTGCGCAGCGCCGAGGAACTGACCCGGATGTTTCCGCTGGCGCGCGCCGAGAGCGAGGCGGCCTTCGGATCGCGCAAGATGTATTTGGAGAAATTTCTCGAGCGCGCGCGCCACGTCGAGTTTCAAATCCTCGCCGACAGCCGTCACAACGTGATCCATCTGGGCGAGCGCGACTGTTCAATCCAGCGGCGCCATCAGAAGGTACTCGAAGAATCGCCCTGCCCGGTGCTCAATCAGCGCCTGCGCGACAAGATGGGCAAGGCAGCCGTGCGCGCGGCCGAAGTGGTCGGCTATTCCAACGTCGGCACGGTGGAGTTCCTGCTCAGTCCCAACGGCGAGTTCTACTTTATCGAGATGAACACGAGGATTCAGGTCGAGCACGGCGTCACCGAGATGGTAACGGGCGTTGATTTGGTCAAGGAAAGCCTGCTGCTGGCGATGGGCGAGACGCTGCGCATCAAGCAGCGCCAGGTGCAGTTGACCGGCTCGGCCATCGAATGCCGCATCTACGCCGAGGACCCCGACCTGCATCTGCCGTCGCCCGGAGTGGTCTCCAATCATCATTCGCCGGGCGGACTTGGGGTGCGCGTGGAGACCGCGCTGTACGACGGTTATCGCGTGCCGGTGCATTACGACCCGCTGGTGGCGAAGCTGATCGTGCATGCGGAAAATCGCGCGCTGGCGATTGCGCGATCCAAGGCGGCGCTGCGCGAGTACCTGATCGACGGCATCAAGACCAACATTCCGCTGCATCTGAAAATCCTGGACGATCCTGATTTTCGCGCCGGACAGGTGGCGACCGATTTCCTGGCCCGTTTCGAGCCCCGGACCGAAGCACGCGAAGATGGGGCGGCGCGTTCGCCGCGGCGGCAGCAGGCGCGCGCGTCCTGAGCTTTCCTTTTCAATGAAACCGATACTGAAAATGTCCGGCTGGGTGTTGGCCGGCGTTCTGTTGATGGCATCGGGGGCGAATGCCCAGAGTTCGGCGTCGCCGTCCGCCGCCGCCACTTCGGGTCCGCAGCCCCGTATCCAGGTGCCGGCGCCGAATTACGACTTCGGTACCGTCCTGGAAGGCACGCCGGTCAAGCATGAGTTCATGGTCAGGAATACCGGCCAGGCCGACCTCATCATCGGGCACGTGCAGACTTCATGCGGATGCACTGTGGCGGAGTCGGACAAGAAGCGCCTGGCGCCGGGCGAACAGACGCAACTGCCGGTGACCTTCGATACCCGCCACGAGCGGGGCCACGCCAGCCGCCGCATCGACGTCTATACCAACGATCCGCAGACGCCGGATTTGGCCCTGGAAATCCAGGGCGTGGTGCGGACCGAATCGGAAGCAAATCCGCGCGAGGTGTTTTTCGACTCCGTGCGCAAAGGCACCGAGTCGACGCGCGAAGTGGAAATCAAATACAACGGCACCGCGAAGAACTTCAAAATCGTAAAAGTGTCCAACTCCAACCCCAATATTGCGGTGACCCAGGAGCCCGGCCCCAAACTGAAAATTGCTCTGCTCAGGACGATGCCGGGAGGGCCGTTCCAGGATACCGTCGAAGTCGCCACCAACGGACGGCCGCTGGAGATTCCGGTCTATGGGCGAGTGGTGGGCGATCTGATCACGGAACCCGCGCAGGTATCATTCGGGATTCTGCCGCACGGATCGGGAGCGATGCGGATCGTGCGGCTGACCAACAACGGCGCGCGTCCGGTGGCGATCAAGGAGCTGTCGAGCACCAGCCCTGCGGTGGTAGCCAAGGCCGAGCCGATTACGGCGGGCAAGGAGTACAAGATCACCCTGCAATTGCGTAAGGGCACGCCCGACGGCCAACTGCGCGGCCAGCTCGTGATCAAGACCGACGACCCCGAACAGACCAGCCTCACGGTGCCGTTCTACGGCATCGTCGGTTCATTCAAGGGATAGGCTGAATAACGCGTCCGGGATGCTCGCCGATGGGCGCGCCCGCGGCGCGAGGAAGCACAGTGGGGCGGGCGTTCCTGCCGCCCCACTGCCGGCAGCGTTCGGATGTTTTACTCGATGTGATAGACCCTGGCGGCGGTATCGCGGACGATCTTGCGCAACTGGTCGGCCGGGAGGTTGCCGAGGCGTTTTTGCACGATTTCGCGCGAGCGCGGGAAGGTTGCCGCCGTGTGCGGATAGTCCGATGACCACATCACGTTTTCCGCCGGATAACGGTCGAGCAGGCTGGCGAACACCGGGTCCGCGATAAACGTGGCGTAGACCTGGCGCTTGACATACTCGCTGGCCCGCATCGGCAGTTTCATTCCACCCAGCGCGCCCATCCGGTTCTGCACCGAATCCAGCCGGTACATGAAATACGCCATCCAGCCGACGTCGTTTTCGGCCGAGACAATCTTGAGCCGCGGGAATTTCTCGAATACCCCGCCGTACACCATCACGGTCAGCGTGCGCTCGATTCCGTGATGCATATTCGCCAGCCGCAGCATCATGTCATGTTTGCCGGGCGCCGCGATGCCGCCGCCGCGGTTGGTCAGGATGTGCAGCGACAGCGGCATATCCAAATCCTGCGCCGCGGCCCAGAACGGCTCGTATTCGGGCGAGCTGTAAGGATGGTCGTCGGCGGGCTCGGCCCAGATCATCGCGCCGCGGACGCCTTTTTTGGCGATTCGCTGCAGCTCCGCCACCGCGGACGCAATGTCTTCCAGCGTGATCAGGCCGAGCGGAATCAGGCGCTTGGGATCGTAGCTGCAATATTCGGCGGCCCAGTCGTTGAACGCGCCGAAGCAGGCCGCGCGCAACTCGGCGTCGTCCAGCCCGAACAGCGGCATCCCCATCGACGTGTAGATGACCTCGGCCTGCACGCCGTCCTGGTCGAGGTCCTTGAGCCGGTAGGCCGGATCGAAAACGCTGCGCGGCGCGTCTTCGTAGCTGCGCTTGTTATGCTCCGGCAGTTCCGCCGAGGGCACGCCGGCGCCGAAGAACGCCGCCACCGGCATCGGATCGATATTGCCGCACACGAAGTACTCGCCCGGTTTGCCGCCCAGCCCTTTGACCGTATGCGGCGCGCGGTCGCGGAACTTGCGGTCGATGCGTTCGGCCCACATCGAGGGCGGCTCGACGAAATGCGAATCCGCTGAGATCAGAAGATAATCCGGCATGACGCTTCTCCTGTGGCGTCCGCTCCGGGCACACCGGTGGCGGCGCGATTACAGTTATTGCAGCCCGTAGAGCCGGGCCGCGGTGTCGCGCACGATCTTGCGCAGCTCCCCGGCCGGTACCATCCCCAGCCGTTTGGCCACGATTTCACGCGAGCGCGGGAACGTGGCGGCGGTGTGCGGATAATCCGACGACCACATGATGTTGTCGCCGGGATAGCGATGCAGCGAATCGACGAACACCGGGTCGGCGATGAACGTCGCGTACACCTGGCGCCGGATGTATTCGCTGGCGCGCAGCGGCAGCTTCATCCCGCCCAACGCTCCAAGGCGGTTCTGCACCGTATCGAGCCGATACATGAAATACGCCATCCAGCCGGCGTCATTCTCGGCCGAGACGATTTTAAGGCGCGGAAACTTTTCCAGCACGCCGCCGTAGATCAGCGTGGTCAGTGTGCGTTCCACCGCGTGATGCATATTGGCCAGCCGCAGCAGCATGTCCTTGCGCGAGGGCGCCATGTTGCCGCCGCCGCGATTGGTCAGAACATGCAGCGACAGCGGCATGTCGAGGTCCTGCGCTGCCGCCCAGAACGGCTCGTATTCGGGTGAGCTGTAAGGATGGTCGGAAGCGGGCTCAGCCCAGATCATGGCGCCGCGGACGCCCTTTTTGGCCGCGCGCTGCAGCTCGGCCACCGCGGACGGGATGTCCTCCAGCGTGATCAGGCCCAGCGGCACCAGGCGTTTGAAGTCGTAGCTGCAATATTCGGCGGCCCAGTCGTTGAAGGCGGCAAAGCAGGCCGCGCGCAGCTCCGCGTCGTCGAGCTGAAACAGCGGCATTCCCATCGACGTGTAAATGACCTCGGCCTGGACGCCGTCGCGGTCCTGGTCTTTCAGACGGTAGGCCGGGTCCCAGACGCTTTGGGGCGCCGCTTCGAACCCCTTTTTATTGAAGGCCGGCAGCTCGTGCGAGGGTACGCCGGCGCCGAAAAACCCCGCCACCGGCATCGGCGCGATATCGCCGCAAACGAAGAACTCGCCCTCCTTGCCGTTGAGGTTGCGTACGGTATGCGGCGCGCGGTCGCGAAAGCGCTTGTCCATCCGCTCGGCCCACATGTTGGGCGGCTCGACGAAATGGGAATCGCCGGAAATGAGAAGGTAGTCAGACATGTTGTGTTCTCCTTTCGCGTCCGCGCCGGATCTACCTCCGGTCCCGTCGCGGCGGAACCGCCCTGTTCGGGTCCAGGGACAGGGCGTTCCGCAAAATTGTTCGGAACGCTTGTTTGGCTTAAGCTTTCGTTTACCATAGCCTGCCCGATTGTTAAAGCGATAATCGGCCGCGGCGCCCAATCCGCGGCCCGGGCGAATCAAACGGCTGGAGGTCCAGCGTAAAAGATGGCATCGGCAATTACCCGCCTGAGCGGCAAAGTGGCAATCGTAACCGGCGCGGCGCAGGGAATCGGACGCGCTATCGCCGAGCGCCTGGCAAGCGAAGGGGCGAAGGTCGCGATTGCGGACATCAATGAGGCCGGCGCCGGCCAGACCGCGCAGGAGATTCGCGCCGGCGGCGGTCAGGCAATCGCGGTCAAACTCGACGTGACCAGCCTGGAGCAGGCGGCGGCGGCGATGGATCGCGTCGAGCGCGAACTGGGACCGATCGACATCCTGGTCAACAATGCGGGATGGGACAAAGTGCAGCCGTTCGTGGAAAACACGCCCGAGATGTGGGAGCGCGTGATCGCGATCAATTTCCGCGGCCCGCTCAACTGCTGCAAAGCCGTGATTCCAAAAATGCAGGCGCGCGGCGGCAAGATCGTCACCATCTCCTCAGACGCCGGCCGCGTCGGCTCGATGGGTGAGGCGGTGTATGCGGGATGCAAGGCCGGCCTGATCGGCTTTTCCAAGACCCTGGCGCGCGAGCTGGCCCGCAACAGGATCAACGTCAACGTGGTCTGTCCGGGTCCGACCGACACGGCGTTGCTCAAGAGCGCGATGGCGGATCGGCCCGGCGTGCTCGACGCGATGGCGAAAGGGATTCCGATGCGCCGTCTCGGTCAGCCGCAGGACATCGCCGGCGCCGTTGCGTTCTTCGCCTCGGCGGATTCCGACTACGCCACGGGCCAGGTCCTGAGCATCAGCGGCGGCCTGACGATGGTCGGGTGAAGGGAATGCCGCCTGTGCGGGCGAACGCAAACTCGATTGCCGGGATCCCATCAGGCGGGACAGAATTTTCCAATGATCGTGGAAAAAAGTCGAGCAGGCTAGAGTTCAGGCGCGCGCACCGGTTTGTCCATGATTGCTCCTGCAACCTGATGAAGGCGTTTTCCATTCTTGGGACCCCGACAGAACCGCGCAGGCGCCGCGACCTTACTTCAGAGGCGGCGGCAGGACCAGGATCTGGCCGGACATCTCCGGCTGATGCTGCAGGCATTTGAAGTCGTACACGCCCTCTTTGTGAAAGGTGAACACGTATGACGTCTTCTTCAAAGGCGGCACATCGACGTACATCAGCACCTGTGAATCCGGGCCCATCAGCGCGAAGTCGTGGTCGTCGTCGGGCTGCAGGTTCCACAGCGTGATCATGGTCGGCTGTCCGCGGCGCACGACGATCATCGACGGTGCGTATGCGTACACTTCGCCGAAATGGTCGATGGTCGATTTCGGACCGTTTTCCTTGACCGCCACCGCTTCAGTCAGCACGGTTACCTCGCTTTCGGGAGTGCCGCTGCGCGTGACGGTGACGATCCTGGAGGCCGCGGGCCCGGGAAGGTAGTAGCGGTTGGGTTTGGCGGCGGCGCCTGAGGGCGATGCGGCGGCGCGAGCGAGCCGGACTGAGACCAGCGCCGCGGTTACCGCAGTCACGGTCAGCAGTGCTCGCAGGCATACACGACAGAATTTGATCCGGGAATCGATCACCTGAGTTGGTTGTGCTTCCGAACTTTAAGGCGCGGATGTTATCATCACGGTTGTTTCAGCGGCAACGGTAATCGCATGCTGCTGATGGGGCGTTCGCGCCGCAAGTGGCGGCGTGGCATGGGCTCCCAGCCTGTTAGGATAACGGCACTGAAACCGGGCCGGAAGAGTGCAAAGCGCGCCGCCGGTCTCGCATCGATGCGGAGCTGATGTGTTTGCAATTCTGGGTGGACTGCTGGCGCTTTCCGTCGGCGCCGGGTTTGTCGGATCGCTCTCGGGCCTGGGCGGCGGCGTATTTATCGTCCCCGCCCTGGTAATCCTGGCCCATGTGCCGATGTACGTTGCGGTCGGCGCCAGCCTGATTTCGGTGGTCGCGACCAGTGCCGGCGCCAGCGTTGCCTTCGTGCGCGACGGATGGACCAACCTGCACATCGCGATGGTGCTGGAATGCGCCACCGTGACCGGCGCGGTCGCCGGCGCCTACATGGCCGGTATCGTTCCGCCCTGGGTGCTGGAGCTGCTGTTTGCGCTGATCATGCTGCAGTCGGCTTATTTCTCCCTGCGCAAGAAAGGCGACGACCTCCTGCCTGAGGGCAGCCCCATCGCGGAGCGGCTCCAGCTCGGCGGCGAACTGCCCACTCCCGGCGGCGCCGCGGTACATTATGGGGTGACCAACCTCGCCGGCGGCGGCGCGGTGATGGTGCTGGCGGGGTTGATGTCGGGGCTTTTGGGAATCGGTTCGGGAGCGCTCAAGGTGATGGCGATGGACTACCTGATGCACATCCCGCTTAAGGTCTCCAGCGCCACCAGCAATTTCATGATCGGGGTCACCGCGGGCGCGGGCGCGCTGGTGTTTTTGGCGCGCGGCGACGTTTCCACCGTGATCGCCGCACCGGTCGCGATCGGCGTCACCGTGGGGGCGTTCGCCGGCAGCCGCATCCTGCCCTACGCCGACGTGCGCTGGCTGCGGACGGGGTTCGTGGTGATCCTGGTTCTGATCGCAATCGAAATGGGATGGCGCGCGCTTAGCGGGATCTGAAGCATGAAGGCGCAGGACGAAGATCGCATTCTGCGCGTGTGGACGCCGGTGATTCTGCGCACGGTGCTGGCGGCCGCCGCAATCGTGCTGATTATCGGTTTGCTGGCGATGACCGCCAAGCCGGGCGAATACGTGCAGCATTTCCGCGCCGTGCAGGCCAACGCCCGCAGCAAGGATTACGGTGATTTCGCCGACCTGCTGATGCGCGCGTGGCGCGGCAATCCGCGCTCGATCATGACCGTCGGTCTGATGATCCTGACGCTGGTGCCGCTGGCGCGCGTCGCCTTCTGTTTGATGTTCTTCATCAAAACCCGCAACACGGCCTTCGTGATCTTTACCGCCTACGTGCTGATCGGCCTGATCGCGGGCGTGATGCTCGGGCGCATCGGCTGACGCCTTCCGCTCAGGGCACCGTCACTTTCGACACGCGGCCGTGCTGGTCGAAGACCACCAGCGTCCGTCCCGGATGATGACAGTAGTCCCAGATTTCCATGAGGTTGGAATGCCAGCGGGGACAGTCCGAGGGCGGACTTCCCCACGCGGCCAGAACCTGGTCCCGCGTCATCCCTGGCGCCACGCGGCCGTCCTGAATCAGCGCGCGAACCGAAGGATCGATTTCCGGATGCGCCGCCAGATAATCGCTGCGCCGCTGCTGGTTGAGTCCCGGCCCGCATCCAGGCAGACCGGCCAATGCCAGGCACAGGGCGATCAATCCCGCCCGTGCCGTCCAGGTAGAGGTCTTTTCCGTCATAAGGTGGTGGAAGATAGCAGTAACCGGCGCAGATCGGCAGTCTGGAATTCAGTCCGGAACGGCGGCGCTTGCGGCCGGCTGGCGCCGGCGCTTCAGTCTCCCTTCACTAGCCGGTGCGAGTCGCTGTCGAAATGCTGGGTGGAGAATTCGAACAGCTCGCAGTCTTCCAGCGCTTCCATCTGGTGAATCAGTCCGGTGGGCACGTCCATGCATTGGCCGGGCGACATCTCAAACTCCTCCACCGCATCGCCGTCCTCGGACTCCTTGACCCGCACCAGCATCCGCCCCGAGCGCAGGAAGAAGGTTTCGTTCTTGATCTTGTGAAAATGCAGCGAGCAGCGCTTGCCCTTTTTGATTTCGAGGATCTTGCCGCAGTACAGTTCGTTGTTGGCGATCCAGACTTCGCGCCCCCAGCCTTTGGGCACGATGCGGACGGGCTGCCTTGCACGGTTCATGGAGGAGACCTGAGATGCCATTAATTAGCCTGAAATACGGCTTTATTGCAAGCCGCTCATAACTTTCGGACAGAAATCGCGACAAATTGTTAATCAACGGCCCGGCGCCAGCGCCTCCATCGTGCGCTGGTCCGGCTGCGGTTTCTTGTCCGCGCGCAGCGGCAGGATACAGACGTGCGTCGCGCCGGCCCGATGATGCGCCGCGATGCGCTCGCGGATCTGCTCCTCGTTGCCCCATGCCACGACCGCGTCGACCAGCCGGTCGCTGCCGCCGCCGGCGAAATCGGCGTCGGTGAATCCCAGCGCCTTCAGCATGTTGGCGTAGTTGGGCAGGCGCGTGTAGGTCTTCATGTAGTTGCGGGCGGCGTCGCGCGCGATGCCGGGGTCGGTCTCCAGCATCACCGCCTGTTCGGCGCAGATCCACGGCTTCGGACCGATTGCGGCGCGGGCGCGCGCGGTATGCTCGGGCGGAACGAAATAGGTGTGGGTGCCATGGGTCTGCTCGGCCGCCAGCGCGAGCATCTTCGGATGCAGCGCGGCGATCACGATGGGCGGCTCTTCTTTGGGTTTGGCCGCCATGTAGAGCGCCGATTTCATCCGGGGCAGATAGTCGCGCATGTAGGAGTAGGGTTTGGTGAATTCGCGGCCGCGCACCCGCACCAGCGGCTCGTGGCTGACGCCGATACCGAGCAGGAAGCGCCCGGCGGAAAGCTCGGCCAGGGTGCGCGCCCCCGCCATCATGGTCATCGGATCGCGCGCCCAGATATTGGCGATGCCGGTGGCGATAATCAGCCGCTCGGTGTTAGCGGCCAAATATCCGGCGTGGGCGAACGGCTCGCGTCCCACCGCCTCGGGGATCCACATCGCGCTGTAGCCGAGCTGTTCCACCTTGCGCGCGAACGCCGCGCTATCCGCCGCGGACAGCGGGTCGAGAATCGACCATAAACCGAGTTTTCCGATTTCCATATCAAATGCTTAGCGGCTTTCGCCGGCTCCATCCAGAGGATTTGTCCGCAGCTTCGACAATTGACCGCGCCGCGCGTATAAGCTCGAATGTCTGTGCCGCAGTGCATCTCGACGGCAGGGGTAGAAAGCAGATGAAGATAGGCCTGATGTTCACCAATACCGGGGCTTTCACCGATCCCGAGCTGATGGCTCATCTGGCGGCCACCGCGGATCGATGCGGGATCGAATCGATGTGGACTATCGAGCACGTGGTCATTCCGCAGGGATTTCAGACTCCGTATCCGTACTCGCGCGACGGTAAATTCCCCGGCGGCGAGATGGCGCCGATTCTCGATCCGCTGGTACCGCTGTCGTTTTGCGCGGCGATCACGTCAAAGCTCAGGTTCGGCACGGCGGTGATGATCCTCCCGCAGCGCCATCCGATTTACGTGGCCAAGGAGCTGGCCACGATCGACGTGATGTCCAACGGGCGGGTGATGCTGGGCGTCGGCAGCGGATGGCTTAAAGAGGAATTCGAGGCGGTACAGATCGATTTCCGCACCCGCGGGGCGCGCACCGACGAGGCCATTGCGGCGATCCGCGCGTTGTGGCGCGACGATCCGTCCACCTTCGAGGGCCGGCATTTCAAGTTCCGCCAGATGCGCAGCTTTCCCAAACCGGTCCAGAAGGGCGGCATTCCGATCCATATCGGAGGACATTCGCCGGCCGCGGTCCGCCGCGCCGCGCGTGTGGGCGACGGCTTCTTCCCCGCCCCCGGCAATCTTAACGTGCTCAAAGAGCTGTTCACCAAGGTACGCGAGGAATGCTCCAAAATCGGACGCAACCCGGCCGAGATTGAATTGTCCGCCGCCGGCCGCCTCACCCCCGACCTGATCAAAACATTCCAGGACATGGGCGTAAGCCGCGCGATGACGATGGTTCCGGGGGCCGACCGCGACAGCATCTCGCGCGGTCTGGAGAAAATCGGCAACGAGTTGGTCAACCTGTAGCGCGCCGCTTCAGTCGGCCTGGGTTGCGCCCGCACCGGTGACTGGCTCATTGGTGGGTGCGCCTATTGGGCCCGCCTCAAACTTGTGTTTTCCTAAGCCTGACGTGGCCACGTTCCAGCAATTCGCCCAGACCTGTCAGGCGCTCAGCCAGACCCAGAGCCGGCTTCAGATGGCTGAGGTGGCGGGCGGCTTTCTGGCCCAACTGGACCTCGACCAGGCCGAAGCCGCTGCCCGCTTCATGATTGGACGCGCGCTGCCGGTGGGCGACGAAGCCAGGCTTAACCTCAGCGGACGCGCCGTGTGGCGGGTCGCCGCCGAGCTTACCGGCGCCGCGGACCGCGGCGAGGATATCTTTGCCGAAGCGGTCGATTTCGGTGACGCGGTCGAGATCGTGATGCGTCTGCGCGACACCGAACCCGCGCCGACCTTGAGCATCGCCGAAGTGGCGGCCCGGATGCGCGAAATCGCCGCCGCCCAGGGCCGCCATGCGCGCCGGCGTAAACTCGACCTGCTGCGCGGCCTGTTCATCCGCGCGACCGCGCTGGAAGCGAAGTACCTGGCTAAAATTCTCATCCGCGAGATGCGCCACGGGATGAGCGAAGGCGTGATGCTGGACGCGATTGCCTACGCCACCGGCGCGCCGATCGCGGATGTGCGCCGGATCAACATGATGCAGGGCGACCCGGGCCGCGTCCTGCGCGTGTTGCGCGGCGATGCGGCGGCGCCGCAATCTGGCGGATTGGCGATGCGCCCGCTCAAACCGATGCTGGCGCAGCCCGCCGATACGGTGGCCGACGCCTTTGCCATGCTGGGCCCGGAACTGGCGCTGGAGCATAAGCTTGACGGCGCGCGCGTGCAGATCCATGGCGCCGCCGGCCACATCCGCATCTTCTCCCGCCGGCTCAACGAGATCACCCCGAGCCTGCCGGAGATCGCCGAGCTGATGGCGGCGCGAATCCCCAATCGCAGCTTCATTTTCGACGGCGAGGTGGTAGCCGTCGATCGGCAGGGCAATCCGCTCGCGTTCCAGGAGCTGATGCGCCGCTTCAGACGAATCCGCGAAGTGGAACGCCTGCGCGAGCAATCGCCCGTGCGGCTGTTCCTGTTCGATGTTTTGGGACTGGATGACGAGCTTCTGATCGATCGTGAGTATCGGGATCGTTTCGCGATTCTTCAGCAGACGGCGCACGCGGCGGGATTGGAGCTGGCCGGCAGATGCCTGCCCGCCAACCTCAATGAGGGCGAGCAGTTTTACGCCGCGGCGCGCGCGGCCGGCTATGAAGGCGTGATGGCCAAGCGGCTCGACAGCCGCTACAGCCCCGGAGTACGCGGCCGCGGATGGCTCAAGATCAAGGGCGCGCGCACTCTGGATCTGGTAATCGTCGCGGCGGATTGGGGCTACGGGCGGCGCCACGGATGGCTTTCGAACTACCATCTGGCCGCGCGCAGCGGGGCCGCGGACCAATTCGCCGAGGTCGGCAAAACATTCAAGGGGCTGACCGACGACCAGTTCCGGGAAATGACAGAGCGGCTGCTCGCGCTTAAAACAGCACAGCGCGGCGGCACCGTTTACGTCAGGCCCGCGGTGGTGGTGGAGGTGGCTTACAGCGATATCCAGCGCAGTCCGCAATACGAATGCGGGATGGCGCTGCGGTTTGCCCGTATCGTGCGCCTGCGTGAGGACAAAATCCCGGCCGACGCCGACTCAATCGAAAGCATCGGCCGGGAATTCGAACGTCAGATTCTGCGCACCCCGCCTCAACCCGGTTAAGCGGCTGCGGCGCAGGCAATCTCGAGCCAAACACCAGCAAGGACCGGCACTACTTCTTGCCTTCCTCCACCTGGATCGGCACTTTGCGCGGCGACAGCTCCTTGGGCGCGGGCGCAGTCAGTTCCAATACCCCGTCCTTGTATGCCGCCTTGATATCCTCGGCCCTGACGCCGGCCGGCAGCGTCACCGAACGTTCGAAGGAGCCGTAGGTGACTTCCTTGAAGACAAAGTTGCGCTCCTTCTTCTCGTGCCGGTCCTCGCGCGATCCCTTGATGGTCAGGACGTCGCCGATGACGGTAATCTCGACGTTTTTCGGATCGATACCGGGGAGGTCGGCGCGTACCACCATCTTATCGCCTTCGACGTAGCATTCGACGGCCGGCTCGAATCCGCCGGCTTCCTTGGCGCCGGGGCGTTTGCCGCGGCCCAGGAAGCGATCGAAAAGATCGTCGAAGTCGCGGCGAAAATGCTCCATCTCGCGAAACGGATTCCAGGTTTGAATTGAATTCGCCATCGTACTGCTCCTGTGAATGGGAATTGAATCAACGCTCCGGATCAGTTCTTCAAGCGCTAAACGTGCCAACGAATTCGGAGGAGTCTTCGATTTTAGCTGACTCCAGCGGAGTCAAACAGCCATTCTGAGTGTGCTTCAAAAGGAAGCACGACGGTCATCCTCGGGGCAACTGCAGCACCCGTTCGCCGATCATGTTCTTCTGCACCGCGGTGGTGCCCCCCGCGATAGTCAACGACTCGCATCCCAGGATGCGCAGCAGCCACGCCCCCGAGGGCGCCAGCGCACTGCGCTGTTCCAGCAGCGCGTACTGGCCCAGCAGGTTGGTCGCGAACTTCACCATCCGTTGGGTCAATTCGGTGGCCACCAGCTTGCTGATCGACGCCTCGGGACCGGGCGGCAGTCCCTTGAGGCGGCTGGTCAGGCTGCGCATCCCATTGTACTTCTTGGCCGCCGCCTCGATCGCGAATTGCGCCAACTGCTGGCGCACCGCGGTGTCTTCGATCGCCGGCCGCCCCTCCAACTCCATTGCTTTGGCCAGCTCGACCAGTTCGGCAAGCGTTTGCTGACTGGCGCCCAGCGTCTCGCCGATACCGACCCGCTCATGCATCAGGGTGGAAATCAGCACCTGCCATCCGCCGTTGAGCGGTCCGAGCAGATTTTCGCGCGGCACGCGCGTGTCTTCAAAGAAGATCTCGTTGAATTCCGCTTCGCCCGTGATCTGTCGCAGCGGCTTTACGGTCACTCCGGGCGACTTCATGTCGACCAGCAGACAGCTCAGCCCCTTATGCTTGGGGGCGTGAAAGTCGGTGCGCACGAAGAGCTGACAGAAATGGGCGCGATGAGCGTGCGTGGTCCAGATCTTCTGTCCGTTGAGCACGAAATGGTCGCCCTGCAAATCGGCGCGGGTCTGGATCGAGGAGAGGTCCGAACCGGCGCCCGGCTCGGACAGGCCCTCGCACCAGATCTCCTCCGCCCGCAGTATCTTGTTGAGATAGCGATCCTTCTGCTGTTCGGTTCCCCACTGCATCAGGGCGGGACCGGTCATGATGATGCCGAGCACGTTGATGCCGACCGGCAGATTGAGCCGCGCCAGCTCCTGTCCGAAAATGACCTGCTCGATCAGGCTGGCGCCGCGCCCGCCATATTTTTTCGGCCAGCTGATTCCCGCCCATCCGCCTTCATAGAGCTTGGTATGCCACGCCTTGCCCCGCTCCCACAAAAGATCGTCGGTCAGCCTTTGCTTCTCCTCGCGGGAAAGCGGCGGCGGTTGATTGGCTTCAAGCCAGCTCCGGACCTCGTTGCGAAAGGCTTCCTGCTCGGGGGTGTAGCCGAAATCCATAACGCGCTCCCTGGGCGAAATCGATGCTGCAATCCCGCCTCAATCTCTTACACGAAGCGGCGCCAAAATGAAGCCTCATGGCGGCTTGCCCGCCCAAAGCGCGCACGCGATGCTGGTGTAGGATGCGCCGCGCGACCATATTTTCCTACCGATGCGGATGCTGCGGATTATGCTGCCGCGACAAGGTGATTGCGCTGGCGCCCTATGACGTGATGCGGATGGCGCAGGCGGCCGGATTGAGCACCGGCCAGACCATCGCCCACTTCACGCTGCGGCGCGGTTCGCTGCTGCGATTCAATCGCGACGGCTCCTGCGTTGCCTTGAGCAGCGGTCTATGCTCGATCCACCGCGGCCGGCCGCTTCCGTGCCGGCTTTATCCGCTGGGACTGGAATGGACGCCCGAGGGCGAGCGTTTCGTCACTTTGGAGCCGGCCGCCGGCTCCAAAGGAGTTTACGCAGAGCATGGCACGGTCGGCAGCTTTCTCGATCGGCAGGGCGTCCAGCCATATCTCGACGCCGTGCAATGCTACCGGACGCTGCTCCCGCTGATGCGCGATCGTATCCAGGCGCTGGCCGATTTCGAGAAAACCGAACCGGCGGAATTTCGCCGGGTTGCCGTGCGCGAGGCTTTGGCGGAGTCCGGTTACGACTACAATCCAATCATCGAAATGATGTTCGACTCGGATCCGTGGTCCGGGTTCGAGGCGGACGGGGTTCGCTCGACATCGCGGCACATCGCGCGCTTGCGCCAAGCAATCCAAGACAATCGCGATGCGCTCGAAGTGGCCGCCGCGGCGGTGCTTTTGGCGGTAAGTCTGGGCTGCACGCCGCAGGAGGCTTTCGCGCGGCGGCTGCGATGAGGCGGCAATCAGGCCTGATTGTCCGGCGCCGGCGCGACCACGCCCTCGTTGAGCGATCCCGACCGGAAGCCGCCCAGATCGAGCGTCACGAAGCGGAAGCCCAACTTGCGGAATTCGCGCGACAGCAGTTCACCGATTTGCGGCTCCAGCAGGCGCGCCATCTCCTCTCGTCCCACCTCAAGCCGCGCGACTTCGCCGTGATAGCGCACGCGCACGACCCTGAACCCCATCGAGCGCAGCAGCTTCTCGCCGCCGGAGACCTGATGCAGCCGCTCCAGCGTAATCCGCGTGCCGTAGGGAAAACGTGAAGACAGGCACGGCGAGGCCGGCCGGTCCCAGGTCGGCAGCCCCATCATCTTCGACAGCTCGCGGATTTCCTGCTTGCTGAGTTCCGCCTCAACCAGCGGATGGCGCACGCGCTTCTCCGCCGCGGCCTGCATCCCGGGGCGGTAGTCGCGCAGGTCGTCGAGGTTAAGCCCATCGACGATGTGTTCGATGCCCAGTTCGGCGGCCTTCTGTTCGCATACGGTGAAGAGATTGTGCTTGCACAGGTAGCATCGATTGAGCGGATTGGCGGCGTAGCCCGGGATCTCCAGTTCATTGGAGCTGATGACCAGGTGGCGCGCGCCGATCAGATCCGCGATTTCCCGGGCCGAGGCAAGGTCCTCATCCGGCATCGTGGGCGACGTGGTGGTCAGCGCCAACACCCGGTCGCCGGCCGCTTCGTGCGCCACCCGCAGCAGAAAGCTGGAATCCACGCCGCCCGAGAACGCGACGATAACCGACCGCATCGGGGTGAAAATCGCCTGCAGGCGAGCCAGCTTGGTATCCATCGCGGAGGTTCCTCAGATGCCTTCGGCCTGGAACAGGTCCGTGGTCAGGTAACGCTCCCCGGTATCGCAAAAGATGGTGGCGACCAGCTTGCCGGCGCCGAGCCGACGCGCAACTTGCAGCGCGGCGCAGCAGGCGGCGCCCGAGGAGATACCGACCAGCAGACCCTCTTCGCGCGCCAGCCGGCGCGTGTACATGGTCGCGTCCTCGTCGCTGACCGGGATCACTTCGTCATAGCCATGGCGGTCGAGGATTTCGGGGATGAAACCGGCGCCGATGCCCTGGATTTTGTGGAATCCCGGCTCGCCTCCTGACAGGACGGGCGAGCTCTTGGGCTCGACCGCGACGATGCGCACCTTTTTGCCCAGCTTCTCGCGCAAAAATCCGCCCACGCCGGTTATCGTGCCGCCGGTGCCGACACCGGCCACGAACGCGTCGATGCGCTCAAGCTGTTTGATCAGCTCGGGGCCGGTGGAATCGTG
This sequence comes from Pseudomonadota bacterium, assembly GCA_021324455.1. Classification (GTDB taxonomy): domain Bacteria; phylum Desulfobacterota; class Binatia; order Binatales; family Binataceae; genus JAJPJA01. The sequence continues at coordinate 26,557 of JAJPJA010000103.1, forward strand.
ATGCATCTGGGGGTTGGCGGCGTTGGAGAATTGCTGTGGCATGAAGTAGCCGGGATTGGCGCGTACCAACTCTTCGGCCTTGGCAATCGCCCCGTGCATCCCGCGCGTATCCGGCGTCAGCACCAGCTGCGCCCCGTATGCGCACAGCAACGAGCGGCGCTCCTCGCTCATCGTATCGGGCATCGTGAGGATCAGCTTGTAGCCTTTGACCGCGGCCACCAGCGCCAGTCCGATACCGGTATTGCCGGAAGTGGGCTCGACGATGGTATCGCCCGGCTTGAGCCGCCCCTCGCGTTCGGCCCGCTCGATCATCGCCAGGCAGATGCGGTCCTTGACGCTGCCGCCCGGATTGTAGTTTTCGAGCTTGGCCCAGACCTCGGCGTCCTGCTTGCCGGGCATTCGATTGAGCCGAACCACCGGGGTATGCCCGATCAGTTCCAGCGGAGAGCGTGCGACGCTTAACGGCATGGCGGTATTGTAGCTTGAATGCACATTATTTGGCGACAGGTCGACTCAACGGTTGAGCAACCGTCGATACGGCTCAGACTCAGGTAGGGAGCCGGACAGGCGATGGAATCGGGCCAAGAACGCAAACGCGTGCTGATCATCGCTCCCGGGGCGTTGGGAGATTTGATTTGCCTGCTGCCCGCGATTCGGGCGCTGGGCGCGTATTATAGCGACAGCGGCCTGGAACTGATGGCGCGGGCGGAGTTGGCCGACTTTGCGGCCGGACGGATGGGGGTTGCGCGCGGGCATTCCATTGATCGGCGCGAGGTCAGTTTGTTGTTCAGCCCCGATGCGGACGCTGCGGCGCGCGCGGCGGAGTTTTTCGGCGCGTTCACATCGATTCATTCGTTCTTCGGAGCTGACAACCCGCGGCTGCGCGAGGTTCTGCGCGCGGCGTGCCCGGGCAAGGTGTATTTTTATCCGTTCCGGCCGGATAGCGCAGGACACATCAGCGACGCCTATCTGCGGATGGTGCGAGAGACGGTTCCGGGGGTGATGCGGCAAACCGCCGCCCTCGCGCTCCGCCCCGAGGACGTGGATGCCGCCCGTTGGATGGCTTCCCAGTGCGGGTTGGAACCCGGGCGGTACGTCCTGCTGATGCCGGGGAGCGGCAGCCGGGATAAGAACTGGCCGGCGAAAAATTACCTCGAACTGGCCCGCCATCTGAGCCTGAGGGGCGCCGTCGTGGCCGTTCTGGGGCCGGCAGAGGAGCGTCTCAGGCCGGTGTTTTCAACTATTCCGAACATCTGCAATCCGCCTCTGGGGACTCTGGGTGGGTTGGCGCGGCTGTCGGCGGCGTTTATCGGCAATGATTCCGGCGTTTCGCATCTGGCGGCCGCGTCGGGCGCCCCGGGAGTGGTTATATTTGGACCGACGGATCCGGCGCGATGGCGTCCGGCGGGTGCGGTGACCGTGCTGCGGCGCATGCCGCTGCGGGAGCTGGATTGGCGGGAGGTGGCCGACGCGCTGGCGCTGGTCCAAAGGCGTGCGGAATGAGACCATTGACTCTGGTACACTGGTAAAGCTGGCCGTTGCTGCGCGCCTGTGAAGGGGCAGGTTTATTAAACAGCGGTGAAAGCGGCCAGGCGAGGAAGAACGTGAGCAATTTCATCAAGACAACTTTCCTTTTGGGGCTGCTGACCGGTCTGCTGATGTTGATTGGCGGGCTTATCGGCGGTCCGCGCGGCGTGGCGGTGTTTTTCGTGATCGCGCTGGTGATGAATTTCTTCAGCTACTGGTTTTCCGACAAGATCGTGCTGCGCGCCTACCATGCCGTGCCCATCGGCCAGCAGGACAATCCCGAACTTTATGCGATGGTCCGCGAGCTGGCCACCGCGGCGGGCATCCCGATGCCGCGCTTGTACATGATTGAGACCGATACGCCCAACGCGTTTGCCACCGGGCGCAACCCCAATCATGCCGCGGTAGCGGTAACCAGCGGTATCATGCGCATATGCAACCGCGAAGAGCTCAAGGGCGTGATCGGACATGAGCTGTCGCACGTGATCAATCGCGATATCCTGACCAGCTCGATTGCCGCCACTCTGGCGGGGGCGGTGATGATGATCGCGAGCGTCGCGCGCTGGGGCGCTTTGTTCGGCGGATTCGGCGGCAGGGACAACGAAGAGGGCGGCGGGATAATCGAACTGCTGGTGATGGCGGTGCTGGCGCCGATCGCCGCCAGCATGATTCAGCTCGCCATCTCGCGCACGCGGGAATATCAGGCCGACGCCAGCGGCGCCCGCCTGACCCATCATCCGCTCTACCTGGCCAATGCCCTGCGCAAGCTGGAGACGGCGAACGAGCGGATGCCGATGGACGCGGGTCCCGCGACCGCGCATCTGTTTATCGTCAATCCCCTGTCTACCCAGGGCCTGACGCGTCTGTTCTCGACCCATCCGCCGCTCGAAGAGCGCATCCAACGGCTGGAGCAAATGGCCACGCGGGGAGGCATGGCGTAGTCTCATTGCGGATTTCCGACCACAGTGAAGGGAGTTGAGTTCCATGGCCGAGCGAGAAGAAGAGGAAAAAAGCCGCGGGTTCAAGGTTGAGGATCGGCGCCGCTTCTCCGCCGAGGGGGAGCTCAAGCCCGAGCATCAGGGGGCCGAGACCGCCAGAACAGAGGCGGCGGCGCCCCCGCCTCCTTCTCAGGAACAGGCGCACCATGCACAGGCGCGTCGCGGGGCGGAGGGTCCCGAGATCAACTTCGCTACCTTCGTAGTCAGCCTGTCCACCCAGGCGCTGATGCATCTGGGCGAGATCCCGGATCCGATGACGCGTCAGGTTCAACGCGACCTGCCCGCCGCTCAGCACATGATCGACATCCTTGGGATGCTGCAGGACAAGACGCGCGGCAACCTGGACCACGACGAAGAAGGCCTGCTGCGCTCGATTCTGTTCGACCTGCGGATGAAGTACGTCGAGACCGCGAGGCATCATCCAGGCTCCTGACGGCGGTCATCATGTTGCTGCGATCACCGCTGAAGGCTCTGGCGCTGCCGTTGCTGTCCGCCGTGCTTTGCCTGGTCTTGCTGGCGCCGGCCTGCGGGGAGGACCAGTTGTGGACGGATTGGTCCTCTTCAGAGGCGCCGCCCAGGGCGCAGGCGTTGCCGGATTTTGTCGATCTGGCGGCGAAGCTGAGTCCCACGGTGGTCAACATATCCACCGAATCGCAGGGCGGCAGCGGCGAGCCGCCGGCGTCCAATGAACGTGAATTCGAGATTCCGCCGGAGGAGCGTTTCGGTTTGCCGCGCGGCGTCAAGAGCCTGGGTTCCGGCTTCATTATCAACAAGAACGGCTATATCCTCACCAACGATCACGTGGTCGAGAACGCGGACAAGATCAAGGTTACGCTCACCGATGGACGCGACTACAGCGCCCGGATAATCGGCCGCGACTCCAAGACCGACGTGGCGCTGCTGAAGATCGATACCGGGGTACCGCTGCCGGCGGCGCCGCTGGGCGATTCGAGTCATCTGCGCGTGGGGCAATGGGTGATGGCGATCGGCAATCCGTTTGGCTTCGACCATTCGGTTACGGCCGGCATCGTCAGCGCCAAGACGCGGTTCATTCCTGGCAGCTACAACGACTACATCCAGACCGACGCGTCGATAAATCCCGGCAACTCGGGAGGTCCGCTGATCGATCTGAGCGGGTCGGTGATCGGGGTCAATTCGGCTATTTATACCCGCACCGGATCCAGCATGGGCATCGGCTTCGCCATTCCCATCAACCTTGTCAAGGAAGAAATCCAGGCGCTGCGCACGCAGGGCAAGGTGACTCGGGGATGGCTGGGTGTTTACATACAGAAGGTTACCCCGGCGCTGGCCGATTCGCTGGGTCTGGCGCAGCCGCAGGGAGCGCTGGTGGCCGACGTGCTCAAGGACAGTCCCGCGATGGCGGCGGGGATCAAGCGTGGAGATGTGATCGTCAGTTTCAACAATCAGCCGATCAAGGAATCGCAGGAACTGCCGTTGATGGTTGGTGAAACGCCGGTGGGCCGCACCGTCAGTCTGAAAATCATTCGCGGCCGCGCCGCGCGCCAGGTGGCGGTCAGGATCAGTCCGTCGCGCGAGGAAGAGATCCAGAAGGCGATGTCCATCCAGGAGCAGGCGCCGGGCGCGCGCGGCGCCGCCTTAGGCCTGGAGGTGGAGAACATTACCCCGCAAGTGGCGCATCAACTGGGTATGGCCGACAACGCCGGAGTCGTAATTACCCGGGTGCAGCCGGGCAGTTCGGCCGAGGACGCGGGATTGCGCCGGCGCGATATCATCCTCGAGGTGGATCGCCAGCCAATCAAGGATGTCCGCGGTTACGAGCAGGCCCTGGCGAAAAACGGCGCCCGTTCCGTGCTGCTGCTGATCGAGCGGGGCGGCAGCACCTTGTTTGTCCCCCTCAAACGGCAGGGCTGAGAAAAATCCGTATCAGGCTGCGGCGTACGCTCGCAATGTTCAGAAGATTTTTCAGGTTGCTGCTGAAGGTGATGCTGTTTGCGGCGGCGGCGATCGTGCTGTTCGTGGTCCCGCCGACGATCTATTACTGCTACAGCTATTACGAATCGCTGGAGAATGAGGTGGTTACCCGCTTCTCCGGCCGCCGCTGGGACATCCCTTCTCAAATCTATTCCGACTCTTTGGTGGTCTATCCCGGGATTAACCTGCAGGACACCGGCTTTTTTCAACGGCTGGCAAGATTGAACTACCGGCCCAAGGCCACCCCGGCCCAGGTCTCGGGCCGCGGCGAGTACTGCTACGAGCCGAACAAAGGCCGGATGCTCCTGTTCCTGCACGCGTTCGGCTATCCCTATCATCAGTTCGACGGACAACTGGTTGACGTGCGGCTGAATTCCGAACAGCAGGTCGAGGAACTGCGCGACGGCGTGACGCACAAGCCGATCGACACCTTCGAACTGGAGCCGGAGCCGATCAGCGGTATTTACCAGGGGACATGGGAACAGCGCCGGCTGGTGCGCCTGTCGCAAATCCCGCCCGCCCTGATCGACGCCATCCTGGCCGCCGAGGACCATCGCTTTTACGAGCATCACGGGCTCGACCCGATCCGGATCGCGAAGGCGGCGTGGATCAATATCCATTCCGGCCACGTGGTGCAGGGCGGTTCGACCCTGACCCAGCAACTGATGAAGAATTTTTTCCTGACCCAAAAGCGCGATTGGCATCGCAAGATGAAGGAAGCGCTGATGGCGTATATCGCGGAGCGGCGTTATTCGAAAGACGAGATCCTGGAGAACTACATCAATGATATCTACCTGGGCCAGCGCGGACAGGAAGGTATTTATGGGGTGTGGGAAGCCTCCGAGTATTATTTCTCCAAGGTGCCGCGCGATTTGACCATCGGCGAGATGGCGACGATCGCCGGGATGATCCGCTCTCCCAACCGCTATAATCCGCTGCGCCATCCCGACGCCGCCCGCAAACGCCGCGACGAGGTCCTGGTGCTGATGTTCGCCGACGGATACATCAGCCGCGCCGCGCTGGCGCAGGCGATGGCGGAGCCGATCGCGGCGCGCGAAACCTTTACCGAGAACAACGACGCCCCCTACTTCGTCGACTACGTCAAACACGAACTGGCCGAACGCTATCCGCCCGAGGTGCTGACCGGAGAGGGACTGCGGATCTTTACCACGCTCGATATCCATACCCAGAAGCTTGCGGTCAACGCCGTCCAGAGCAATCTGACGAAGCTCGAAAACCAGCATCCGCGCCTGCGCCGCAAGGAAGCCAGCGACCGGCTGGAGGCGGCGCTGGTGGCAATCGAGCCGCAAAGCGGGAAGATTCGCGCCATGGTGGGCGGACGCGATTACCGCTCCAGCCAGTTCAATCGCGTGGTCCAGTCCCATCGCCAGCCCGGATCGATCTTCAAACCGGTCACTTATCTGGCGGCGCTGGATGAAACGCTTTCCGGCGAAGGTCATTTCCTGCCCACCACCGTGATCGACGACGAGCCGTTCACCTGGTACTACGGCGGGATGAGCTGGTCGCCGGCCAATTACAAGAACCGCTACTTCGGCGCGGTCACGCTGCAGTTCGCCCTGGCCGAATCGCTCAACTCCGCGACCTCGCGCCTCGCCCATGAAGTGGGGTTGCATCGGATTCGCGAGATGGCGCGCAAGCTCGGCTTTGGTGAGCTGCCGCCCTATCCGTCGATCGTGCTGGGCGGGATTGAAGTGACCCCGATGCAGGTGGCGCGCGCCTACGCGATCCTGGCCAACGGCGGTTTGGAAGTCCCGCCCTACGCCGTCACCGCGGTGGTGGATCGCGACGGCCGGGTGATCGAAGGGCACGAGATCAAAGCCGAGCAGGTGCTGCCTGCCCAACTGGCCTACGAAATGGATTACATGCTGCAGCAGGTGATCAAGCATGGCACCGGGCATGAGGCCATCAAGGCGGGCTTCAATCGTCCCGCCGCCGGCAAGACCGGCACCACCAACGACGAGAAGGACGCCTGGTTCGCGGGCTTTACGCCCGACCTGCTGGCGGTTGTGTGGACCGGGTTCGACAAGAAGGAAGAGCTGGACCTGACCGGAGCGCAGGCGGCGCTGCCGATCTGGACCACGTTTATGATCGACGCGGAGGCGGGCCGTCCGCCCACCGATTTTCCAACTCCGCCGGGTATCGGCATCTGGCGCGCGCAGCCCAGCCCGGATGAAACCGTGGAGAGCGAAGGCGGGGCTGCGGATACGACCGCCAAATCGCCCGATTTACCTGAAAGCGATCCCAACGATTGAAGTTCGCCCGCACCATCCTGATCGTGCAGGCGCTGATGCTGTTGGCGGCCGCTTTGGTCGTCAATTCCTGTTACAACGCGCCGCCGCCGCCGATAGCGCCAGCGCCGCAGGCGACGCCGCCGCAGGTCGAGGAAAATCCCGAAGCTTTGGAGACTCCGCCCGCGCCCTGGCCGGTACCCTCGCTGATCGAGGAGAACATCAGCCCCGAGGCGACTTCGACCCCTTCTCCCACCGATACTCCGACCGCAACCGATACTCCGTTCGGGCAAACGCCGGCGCCGACGCAGACGCCCAGTCCCACGCCCACCAACAGTCCGACGCCGACGCCTACTCCGGAACCGACGCCGCAGCCCGACTTCAGCCAGAGTCTGCCGGCCGGGCAACTCAGCGACCGGCCGCTTGAGGCCGACATCAATGCCGCCGCGCTGCCCACGCGCAAAACCTCGATTCGAATCGCGGACCGCGCCCGCACCGAACTGCTCAAGCATGACCCGGACGAGGCGATCAGAACCCTGGGGCGGGCGCTTTCAATCGACGCCGGAAATCCTTACGTTTACTTCTACCTGGGCCGCGCTTACCTGATGAAGCACAATTACCAGCAGGCGATGACCTTCTGGGAGCGCGCGGCGATCGGGTTTGCGGATAGTCCGCAATGGCTCAGCGAGGTGTTGAGCTTCGAAGGCTCGGTCAAAGAGCGGCTGGGAGATACGGACGCCGCGCGCAACGATTTTGCGCGTGCCCTCAAGCTGGCGCCCGACAACCAGCTGGCCAAAGACGGCTACACCCGATTGGGTCCGCCGCCGCCGCCACCCGAGTCCGAACCCACTGAGGCTGAGCCGCCGGGCGGAGAAGCGCCGCCCGAAGAAGCGGAGCCGCCCCCGCCGCCGGCCGAGGGTGAGCCGCCGCCGGCTGAGGAAAGCATGCCGTCCGAGGTGCCGACTCCGTCCGACGCGCCGCCTGCGACAACCAATTAGGAATCCGAACATGCTCATACTGGGAATTGAAAGTTCATGCGATGACAGCGCCGCCGCGGTGCTGGAGGCGGCGCGTCCCGGCGAGGCGCTGGTGCGCTCCAGCGTGGTGGCCAACCAGGACGACATCCATCGCGCCTTCGGCGGCATCGTTCCGGAGCTGGCGTCGCGCAACCATGTAGTTACGATCACGCCCGTAGTCGAACGCGCGCTGGCGGCTGCGGGATGCAAACTGAACGATATCGAGGCGATTGCCGTCACCCGCGGACCGGGTCTGGTGGGGTCGCTGCTGGTCGGCCTGATGTACGCCAAGGGGCTGGCGCAGACGCTGGATGTTCCGATCGTCGGCGTGAATCATCTGGAAGGGCATCTGCTGGCCCCCCTGCTGGAGCATCGCATCGCAATGCCGTTTCTGGCGCTGGTGGTGTCGGGCGGGCATACGTCGCTATTCGTGGTCAGCGGCTTTGGCCAGTATCGCGAGGTAGGGCGCACGCGCGATGACGCCGCGGGTGAGGCGTTCGACAAGGTTGCGAAGATGATGTCGCTGGGATATCCGGGCGGCAGGATTATCGACGAACTGAGCCGGCGCGGCAACCCGCTGCGCGTCAAGCTGCCGCGCGCGCGGATCAAGGGCGCGCCGCTGGACTTCAGCTTCAGCGGGATTAAAACCGCCGTCGCCACGCTTTTGCGCAGCGAGGGGGCGGTTGGAATCGCGGCGGAGGATCTGGCCGCGAGTTTCCAGGAAACCGTGGTCGAGATGCTGATTCGGCCGACCTTGGCGGCGGCGCGGCAGTTCGCGGTCTCGACTATCGCGCTGACCGGCGGCGTGGCCGCCAACTCCCGCCTGCGGACGCGATTGGCTGAAGCGGCGGCGCGGGAGGCGCGCCATCTGATCGCGCCCTCATTTAAATATTGTACCGACAACGCGGCGATGATCGCGATGGCGGGAAGCTGGCGTCTGCTGCGCGGCGACCGCGACTCGCTCGAGATCGACGCCGAGGCCAACCTCCCGCTGTGATCGCGCTGGTCCTTATTCGCACAGTCGCCCTGTGGCTGCGTGGCCCACAATCTTTCGTGCGAGAGGGCCGGCGTGGCTGATGCGTTTGGGGCAAGCGTTACACCGTTGACTGCCGACAAGAAACATCCTCCCCCCAACCTTTTCCCTGATCAGGCTGGGGGGTTCAGAAAGCTTTCGGGGGCGGAACTTCCGCGCCGAGCTGGAGCCGATTCCCCGGCGCACGCCCTGCGCGAGGCCGGGGTGCGGCCCAGCAAGGGGCGCGGGCAGAATTTTCTGGTGCAGGGCGCGGTCGCGGATCGCATCGTCGCGCTCGCCGAACTCCGGCGCGGCGCCGAAGTGGTCGAGATCGGTCCCGGTTTGGGCATCCTCAGCGAGCGCATCGTGTCGGCGCCGATCTCGATGCTGCATCTGGTGGAATTGGACCGCGAACTTGCGGCGCGGCTGCGGGTGCGCCTGACGGGGCGATTCAATTTGATCGAGGGCGATTTTCTCAAGCTCAACCTGCGCGACATCGTGGTGCATCCGCCGGTCACGGTTATCGGCAATCTGCCCTTCAATGCCGCCGCCGCGATCCTGCGCCAACTGGGCGGCGCGCGGGATCTGATCGCGCGGATGGTGCTGATGTTTCAGCGCGAAGTGGGCGAGCGGCTGCGCGCGCGCGCGGGCGATCCCGCCTACGCCGCGCTGAGCGTCTTGACCGCGATGGATTGGGAAATCCAGCAGCATTTCAGGGTCGAGGCGGGCAGCTTCCATCCGCGGCCCAAAGTCGACGCCGAAGTACTATGCCTCCTGCCGCGGCGCGGCGTCCGGTGTGCGCCTGAGCTGCGTAAGCTGCTGGTCGATGTGATTCGAGCCGGATTTGCCGTCCGGCGCAAGACCCTGCGCAACGCCTTGAGCGCCGGCTTGAATATCGACGCGCACTCGGTTCAGGCCGCTTTGCGCCTGGCCGATATCGCCGCGACCGAGCGCGCGGAGCGGCTTTCACTGGCGGATTTCGTGCGGCTGGCCGGGGCGATTGAAACCGTTTTGGCGCACGCCGCACACTGCCTGCACGATGCCTGAACTGCCCGAAGTCGAATCGCTGCGCCGGATGCTGCTGGAGTCGGCGCGCGGCCGCAAAATTGTCGCAGCGGCGATCAGAGAGCCGCGTTTGCGCCGGACCGTCGCCGACGACTTCATTCGCAAAATCACCGGCCGGGGTATCGACGCGATCGATCGGCGGGCGAAGTATCTGCTTTTGCGGCTAAGCGGCGCGGCCACTTTGCTGGTCCATCTGGGAATGAGCGGCAGCCTGACTCATCGCGGCAAGGACTTCGCCGACCTTGAATTCGACCCCGCCCATGACCATCTGCGGCTGGAACTGGATGACGGCAGCGCGCTGGTTTACAACGATCCGCGCCGCTTCGGCCTGATGAAACTGGTGGATTCCTTCGAATTGGATTCGGTCCAGGAATTGCGCGGGCTGGGTCCGGAGCCGCTCGAGGATGGATTCAACCCCGGGTATCTGTTCAGGGCCACCCGCCGGCGCCGGGCGGCGATCAAGAACCTGCTGATGGATCAGCGGATCGTGGCGGGAATCGGCAATATCTACGCGTGCGAGATTCTGTTCCGCTGCCGTATCCGTCCGGGACGCGCCGCCGGCAGGATTACGCGCCGGGAGGCGGGTCTGATCGCATCGCACACCAAGCGTGTTCTGGCTAACGCAATCGGCGACGGCGGCACCACCTTCCGCAACTATCGCGATTCGCGCGGCCAGCCCGGACGATTCGCGGCCAGGTTGCAGGTCTACGGCCGCGAAGACCAGCCCTGCTATGCCTGCGGCACTCCGATCAAGTGCCGCGTGCTGGGGCAGCGCTCCAGCTTCTACTGTCCCAAATGCCAGCACTGAAGCCGGTAGCGGGGAGAAACATCCCGAGCTGCGCCTGGAGTTTGCCTGCAGGCGGCAGGATCAAAATCCCTGCTGGTCCGGTCTTCTCAGGCGCCGCACATGCCGATACTCCAGGATGACCAACAGGACGACGATGATGTCCAGGATGGTGGTGATTCCCAGGAATAACGAAGTTTGCCGGCCAAGCTCGTAAAGCTGATAGATCGCGAATCCCGTGAACACTACGATTGCGGCCGGGTAGGACCACAGCTTGTTCGCCGCCAGTCCGCCGACGAGTCCCAGTTTCACGACACCGTGCACGATCAGAAACGCGGCTGCGGCAAACCTGCCGCGGATAACTGTAACGGTGTTGTGCACAATCAGGTTCGCCACCAGATCGGTCGGATCCTCTTTGAGTTCTCCCTGGACCAAAAACAGGATCGCGCCTCTGATCGAGGCGGCGGAAAGAAACAGCAGCAAAAAGCCTCCAATAAGCTCCAGGGCCCCGTCAACGCCTTTGGCAAGCACGCCGAGCTCAAAGAGCCGATGAAGGAGCCGCGCCCTCCTGCAGCTTTCCGGCGGAAGCTCGTCTTCTTTCACGTCGGCGGTTTCCTTTCCAATCGCGGCTAAGTGCCCGCTCCAATTGCCGTTCAGCGGATAAAATAGCAGGGTGCCTCCAGCCGCGAGCGGCGGCAGGCCAAACCTTCAATCGAATTTACCGAAACGCAGGGCCAGACTGGGCAGCACCAGCAGATTGAGTGCGGTGGAAGTAAGGAGACCGCCCAGGATGATGATCGCCATCGGGCCCTCTATTTCGCGTCCGGGTGTTTCGCTGCCCAGCGCCAACGGCAGTACGCCGAGCGCGGTCACTGTGGCCGTCATCAGGATCGGAAGCAGGCGCTCGGCAGCGCCCCTGAGCGCCGTTTCGCGTCCCCATGGCATGGCTTCGTTGGCAACGAGGTGCTCGAAATGGGAAATCATCATGATCGAGTTGCGCATCGTGATGCCGAAGAGGGTGACGAAACCCACGATCGAGCCGAGCGACAGATAGCCGCCGCCGAGCCACGCCGCCAGCACGCCGCCCACCAGGGCGAACGGGATATTGATCAGCACCAGGGTTAAATTCCTGAGATTGCCGAAAGCCAGGTAGAGCAGGATAACGATCAGGACGGCGGCGATGATCGAATCCAGCAGCATCTGCTTCACCGCGCTGGCGCGCGCCTCGGCAGCGCCCGCGAACTCGACATATGTACCGGCGGGCAGGCTGATGGCGGCCACTTTGCTCTGTGCCGCGGCGACGAAGGAGTCGAGCGCCTGACCGGCGACGTTGCAGGTCACGATCTGTTCGCGCCGTCCGCCGTCATGCATGATCGAATAACGGCCGGTTCCAAGTGCAATCGAGGCCAGCTCGCGCAGCGGTACGATGTCGCCGTCCGCGTTGCGCAGCAGCAGCCCGCCCAGAGCGTCGGGATCGAGCCGGGCGGCGGGATCGAGGATCACCGAAACTCTGAAGATGCGATTTCCAGCGTAGGTTTGCGCCACAATTGTGCCTTGGTAATCGGTACGGATAGCGGAAAGAACATCCACCGGCTCAAAGCCGAACTGGACCAGACGATCGGGCCTGAGGCGGACCATCATTTCCGGCATTCCGCCCGGTGCCAGGATGCGCACGTCCACGCCGCCGCGGGTCTGGCGGAGGATGCGCGCGACGGCATTCGCGGTCTGGTCAAGCGAGTCCAAATCATTGCCGAAGATGCTGACCACCACGTCCGCGGTCTGGCCGGACAGAGTCTCTTCGATACGCTCGGTCAGAAAGGAGTTCAGACCGAAATCAAAGCCGGGAAACCGGCTGAGAATCCGGCGGATCCGGTCCTGCGCCGCGTCGATGTCCTCGCCGCCGCGGGGCGCAACGGTTACGTCGAATTCGCTTTCCTGCGGGCCCAAAGTGTCGTCGCCCAGCACCGCGCGGCCGTTGCGCTGCGCGACGCTCGTGATATCGGGATCGCCGCGCAAGGCGCGCGTGACTTCGCGCCCCATGCGCATCGATTCAAGGATCGAGGTGCCCGGCACGCCGGCCATATGAACGATGAAGCTGTCCTCCTGCAGTTCGGGCAGGAAACTGCCGGCGAAAAAGGGCAGGGTCGCGGCGGCGCCGAGGCAGAGCACGCCGATACCGGCGGCGAGCGCCAGCGGACGGTCCAGCAAGGCTTCCAGCCAGCGCCGATGAATCCGCTTGAGCCGCCGCACGAAACGCGACTCGGTCTCCGGCGTGGAACCCGGCAGCATCACCGCGCACAATGCCGGTGTGAGGGTGAGAGCGGTGCCAAGCGAGGCGAGGATGGCGAGAATATATGCGATCCCGAGCGGCGCGAATATTTTGCCCTGCACGCCGCTCATCCGGAGCACCGGAAAGAACACCGTCGCCACCACGAAGGTGGCGTAAACCACGGCGCCGCGCACTTCCAGCGACGCGTCCAGCATCACGTCGAACGCCGGCCGCGGGTTGGTGCTGGCCCGATTCTCGCGCAGGCGGCGGAAGATGTTTTCGACGTCGATAATGGCGTCGTCGACCACCTCGCCGATCGCGATCGCCAGACCGCCGAGCGTAATCGTATTGAGGGTCGCTCCCGTTTGAGTCAGTACGATGACCGCCGTCAGCAGCGAGAGCGGAATGGCGGTCAGCGAGATGAACGCGGTACGCAGATTGTAGAGAAAGAGCGTGAGTACGATTGCCACCAGCGCGCCGCCCAGCAGCAGCGACGATCTTATATTGGCCAGCGAGATCTGGATGAAATCCGCGGCGCGGAAAAGACGCGGGTAGATGGCGACGCCTTGGGCTTTGAGCGCCGGCGCAAGATCGCGCAGCGCGGCCTCGGTCCTGCGCGTCACCTCCAGCGTATTTGCTCCGTACTGGCTCGACAGGACCAGGATGACTCCTTCTTGCGCGAAAATACCGGCGTCGCCGATCAGCGGCTGCGGAGCCCATTCAACGTGCGCGACCTCGCGCAGGCGCACACTGGTGCCGTCGGCCGGGGCCAGCACCGCGTCGCCCAGTTGCGCCGGTGTTATCGATTGTCCCTCGGTTCGGATGACGATGCGCTGATTGGCGTTTTCGACGAAACCCGCGCCTTGCACGCCGGTGGCGCGCTGCGCGGCCGCCAGCACCTGACTGATGCTCAGTCCGTAGGCGAGCAGGCGTTGAGGCCGCACCTGGATTTGCAATTGCCGTTCGCCGCCGCCGTAAATGGCGATTTTTGCCACTCCCGGTACTGACAGCAGCCGCGGCCGCAGCGTCCAGTAGGCCAAGCTCCACAGGTCCATCGGCTTGAGCCTGGACGAGGTAAGTCCCAAAGTGAGGAAGACGCTGGTAGCCGAAGTCAGCGGCGCCATCTGCGGCGCCGAAACGCCGGCCGGCATCTCGTTGGCGACCGTCAGCAGCCGCTCGCCAACGATTTGCCGGTCGCGGAAGATGTCCGTGCTTTCATGGAAAATTACGGTGATGACCGACAGGCCCTGAATCGATTGCGAGCGGATGCTCGCGGTGTCGTTCATCCCGAGCAGAACGTTCTCGATCGGCTGAGTGACCAGCGTCTCGACCTGCTCCGAGGCGAGCCCCGGGGCTTCGGTTTGAATCACCACTTGCGGCGGGGCGAATTCCGGAAACACGCCCAGCCGGGCGTTGAGTGCGGAATAGATCCCGTAGCCGAACACCACGCAGGCGAGCGCGATCACGACGCCGCGCAAGCGCAGCGAGAATCCGACTATGGCCCTCAGCATCGCAATCGCCTCAATCTTCGACCTGAATCTGCGCCTTGAGTTCTTCGGACAGGAGGGTCTGCGCCCCGGTGACGACAATGCGCATTGAGGGCGCCAGCTGGTCGGTGACGAAGTAGCCCTGGCTGGTTATTTCAGCCGGTACAATCTGGAGCCGTACGAAGCGATTGCCGTCCAGTTCCCGGTATACCCATTCGCCGCCGGCGTATCTGACCACCGCGGAACGCGGAACCATAACCCCAAATTGCGATCCGTTTGCGGCCGGGATGCGAGCGGAGACCGCCGTGCCCGGTCTTACGGGAAATTCGGTTGTGCCGACCAGCGCGAGGAAGGTCTGCCCCTGAAGGCCTGGCAGGACTGCCGGAGCGGCGTACACGGCGGTCGCGGTCAGCGGCTGGTCTTCGCGGCCGAGCACGCGTATCCGCGCGGTGCGGGGTTGATCGATCGCGTGGTCGCCGATCGGCGCGGTCAGGCGCGCTATGGCTTCGCGGCGCTGGACCAGCGCGCTGACCAGTTGAGCGCGGCGCTGAGGTTCCATCCGCGCCAGCTCCGCGCCCCAATCGTTGCACAGCTGCTGCGCCAAAGCTTCGAGCCGGCTTTGGGCGGTAAGATATGAAGCCTGCGCGGTCTGCAGGTCGCGCAAGGAGGCGTTTTTCTGCTCGGCGTAAAGACGCCTGGTACGCCGATATTGGGCGGCGGCGGCGTCCATCGCGGCTTGCGCGCTCAGCAGATCGCTGTTGAGCCTGGAAAGCGCCGCGGGATTCAGAATAAAGCCGTAGGCTTCGACTTCAATCGGGCGGACGGCGGCTTTGAGGACTGCGGTGGCGATGCCGCTCTCCTTTTGTGCGGAGGGCCCAAGCGCGATGAAAACGCGACCGGCGGCATCGCGCGACAGCCGCGCGGCATGCGAGGCTACCGGTTTTTCCGTCTCTCCCTCGTCGGCATTGGCATGGCGGAGGCCGCCCAGCGCGAGCGTCATCGCCGCCGCGGCAACGATCAATGCGGTTGTTGTCCTGGGTTGCGTCATGGGGTCAGTTCCCCCGCTGTGTTCTGAAGCGCCGTGGGAAGGATGAATGATTTGAGGTCGCCATTGCCCAGCGGCCGCTGTACCGCATCTTCCAGCGCTCCCAAAGCCGCTTGCGCATCGCCCAGCGCGCTCAGCTTCGACTGCTGTGCGACCGCGGTTTCAAGTTGGGTGGTCGCCAGCGTGAACGCATCGATATCGCCCAAATCGGCGGCGCGCCGCGTCGCGGCCAGGCGTTGTTCGGCAAAGGCGGCGAAGCGGGTTCCCTGATGCAGAGCGGCGAGCGCGCCGCGATACCTCGTAAGCGCGCCGTCGGCCTGCCCGATGATGGCGTCCTGCAGAGCGGTGAACTCGGCCGCGACTTCGGCCCGTCTGGCGCGTGCCTGCGCGATCGGCCCCTGGTTGCGGTTCATCAGCGGCAGCGTCACGACCGGGAAGAGTTCGAAGATGTTTTCGTTTACCTCCCACGAGTAGCCGCCGGCCAGATTGATATCGGGATACTGGCGCGCGATTTCCAGCTTCAACGCCTCATCGGCGGCGGCGTATTGCGCCAGCTTGCGCCGCAGGTCGAGCCGGTCGAGCAGGGCCAGCCGGCGCACGCGTGCGGGCGTAAGCGAAGCCTCGTCGGGCGGATGGTCGAGCTGCGGCCAGGCAAAGGCCGTGTTCCGGAGCGCATCGGCGGTGACGCCCAGGGCGGTTGCCAGCGCGTTGAGCGTCTGGGGCACGCGGCTTTGCGCCTGCGCCGCCTTGAGGCGAGAGGCCGCCAGATTGGCAAATGCAAGGTTAAGCTGCGGGGCCGATACGGCGCCGGCGTCGAACCGCTCCTGCAGCATTTGCGCGATGCGTTCGGAGGCGGTTTCATTGGCGCGCGCAAGGGCGTATTCGCGCCGCGCCATCAGATAATTCAGCAGCGCCGCCCTGACCGCGCTGCGCACGCGCCAGGCCGTGTCGCCGACCCCGAGCGCGGCGGCGTCAGCCAGACGCTCGGGCTGCGCTATCCGGTAGCCGCGCTTGCCCGCTGTTTCGATCGGGAAATTGATCGTGGCCGATCCGATGGCCCAAGGCGCAAAATTGGGAACCGCCGTGGCAGCATAGGCGGGACCGAGGCCGAAGCTGGGATTGGGGCGTTGTGCGGCGGTGATTATGGCGGCCCTGGCGACCTTCAACTGCGCCTGAGCAAGCGCCAAATCAGGACTGTAGAAGAATCCCGCCAAAGTCAGGTTTGCCAGATTCCAGGCGGCAGGCGGGCAACTTGACGCTGGGTTGCCGGAATTCGTTCTCAGGTAGGCACATAGAGCAGGACTGGCAAGTGTCCGCTGTGCGAACTGGCGGGCGGTTTCAGCCGGCTTAAGCGGCGCCGGCCGATAAGTGGCGCAGGCGCATAGCGTGAAAGCCGCGGAGAAAAGGAAGCTTCGTCCAACCCGCAACGGCATGGCTCCCGAGCCGCTTCGCCCCGTAGTCCGGGCGGCGTCAGCGGCCTTACGCAATCCAAAACAGCGCGCGGACCAGTTGCTCGCCGAACATCGTTCCCGCGGCCAGCGCAATCATCAGCGCAGGCACGAGCAGCAACAGCGCGCGAGAGCCGGACGCCAGTGGCGGCCGCGGGCTGACAGGGCTGGGATCGAGCAGTCGCCGGATGCGCTCCTTCAACGCGGACGGCTCGCCGACCAGCGCCGCCTGGATGGACAGATTCGCCGTCCCGCGCAGGCGCGCCGAAGCCAGAATCACCTCGGCGAGGTCGGTCCCGTCGATTCCCGCCGCACGTGCCTCCTCGTCGCGCGCAAGCTCCAGTGCGGTCAGCCATTGATGGAGACGCTTGCGTGCCTGCGGCCAGGGCCATTGCAGATCGGTTGCGAGCTGGGCCAGCCAGATTCGCAGCGGATCCCCGATGGCGCACGTGCGCCCGTTCATGTTCCAACGCGGCCTCGATTTGCCGATGGCGCAGCGTTTTTGCCAGATGCGGAGAAAACACGATCCGCGGGCGCAGCAGACCCACGGTGGCGGTGGCCGGCTCCGCCTGGCCGGCCATCAACGACCACACGCAGCGCAGCGCCGTCCTGGCGAACAGCAGCGCGAACGGTATGCTCATCAGGGTAAGCGCCCACGGTACTTTTTCGGGAACCGGATCCGGCTCAGCCAGCGCCCATCCGCACAGCAGTGCCGCGATCAGCAGCGATGGCAGAACCGGCCGCCATATCCGCGCCCAGCTGATCCTCTCCAGCACGCGGGCGCTGCGCGTTTGAACCCGCGCCGCCGGCAGCCATCCGCAGGCGAGAAGCGCCGCGCCGCCGGCCAGCGTGATGAGCATGCAGAGGCAACATTCACGTTCCATTTTTCGACCTCCGCTTGGAGGCGATGGCTTCGGCCAGTTCTTCGAGCAGTTTCGGATCGAGCGACTCGACCGCGTCCACCAGCGTCGCCACCGCGGCGCGCGGGGCGGGGCCGAGGAGCCGGCTCAGGAAGGCGCGGGTACGGGCGGCTTCGACCACCGCGCGATCGACGCGCGGACGGTAAATGAAGGCAAGGCCTTTTCGCTCACGGCTGACCAGCCGCTTTGCGCGCAGGCGGTCCAGCACTTTGGCGGTCGTGGTGTAGACCAGTCCGGCGGGCTCGCCCACCTGAAGATGGATTTCGCGGGCCGATGCGCGTCCCAGCTCCCAGAGCTTGGACATCACGGAGTACTCAAGATCGCCGCCGGGCAGGCCAAATCGCATGTCAGGCCCCTTGCGCAGACCAGAATACGACGAGCGTCGTAGAACGGTCAAGATATCGGAGGTGCCGGCGTCGGCAGGAACCGCCGCCAAACGCATCGGCCGGCGATTATGGTTGGGGGGCCGTTGCTCAACCCGGCGGACTGGCGCTGTCGCTGGGTTCAAGTGCCACGCAATCGGCGATTTCGTAGCGCAGCCTGCGTTTTTTCATCCAGCGCACGGCGAGCAGGTCCTGCAGGAAGACCAGGCGATTCCACAAACCGTAGTGGCTTTTGCCGGCGTGGCGCGGCTGATTGACTACCGGGATCTCGCCGACGCGGTAGCCTTCCATCTTGATCAGGGTCGGCATGAAACGATGCATCCCGGTAAACGGTGCGATATTCGCCGCGCATTCGCGGCGAAACGCCCGAAAGGTGCATCCGGAGTCGCTGGTCTGGTCGCCGCTCAGCCAGTTGCGCACCCAGTTGCCGACCCGCGAGGTGATTACGCGCAGGATGTTGTCGCCGCGCGCGCGCGTCTGGACCCGGCTGCCGCACACGCAATCGTAGCGCTCCAGCCCCTGTACGAAGCGCGGAATCTCATTGGGATCGTTCTGCAGGTCGGCGTCCATGGTGATCACGAATTCGCCGCGCGCCGATCGGATACCGGCCCATACCGCCGCCGATTCGCCGCAGTTGAAGGCGAAACGCTGCACGCGCAGCCGCGGGTCCGCGCGCGCCATCTGCTCCAGCAAACGCCATGATCCGTCGGTGCTGCAATCGTCCGTCACCACGATTTCGTATGAGAGCTTGAGCGGCGCCATCGCCGCGTGGATGCGCTCCAGGAGCAGGCGCAGATTGCCTTCTTCGTTGAAGCAGGGAATGACGATGCTGAAGCGTGGAGTAGTCAATTGGAACGGCTGAATTCGATAATGCAATCGCTGACGTAATCCACTTCGTCCAGCCCGATCTGGCCGTGAATGGGCAGCGACAGGATTTCGCGCACGATCTGTTCGGTGCGCGGCAGCGCGGGGAGGCCGCGGTATTTCGCTGTAACCGCGGGCTGCAGATGATTGGGCACCGGATAATGGATTCCGGTCTCCACACCGCGCTGTTTGAGGAAGTGCGCCAACTCATCGCGGCGCGCACTGCGAATGACGAACATATGAAACACCGGTAAGGCCCATTCGCGTTGGCCCGGCAATTCCACCACACCATGCAGACGCGCGCGATAGCGCGCCGCCGCCGCGCGCCGGGCCGCGTTGAGCTGCTCCAGGCGGCGCAGGCCGACGCGTCCGGCGGCGGCCTGAATTTCGTTAAAGCGCAGATTGAAGCCCGCGACTTCATGCGTGTACTTGGTGCGCCGGCCGTGGTCGCGCAGCATCCGCACCCGCTCGGCGGCGGCGTCATCGTCGGTCAGAATACATCCGCCGTCGCCCAGCACGGTCAGATTCTTGGACGGATAGAACGAAAACGCGGCGGCGGTTCCGATCGATCCCACCGGCCTGCCTTTGTACAGCGCGCCATGCGCCTGCGCGCAATCCTCGATTACCCACAGGTTATGCCGCCGAGCGATTTCAACGATCCGATCAAGGTCCGCCGGATGCCCGTACAGATGGACCGGCAGGATGCCGACGGTGCGCGGAGTAATCGCGGCTTCGATCAGATCCGGATCGATACAGAAGGTATCGTCGATATCGACGAAAGCCGGCCGCGCCCCGCAATGCAGCATCGGCTCGATCGAGGGAAACGCCGTATGCGCGGGTACGATCACTTCGTCCTCCGCGCCCAGACCCATCGCCTGATGCAGCAGGAAGACGGCGGCGGTCCAGGACGAACTGAGGACGGCATGCTTTCTGCCGGCGGCGCGGGCCAATTCGCGTTCGAACTGCTGGCATTGTGGACCCAGGATGAAACGTCCCGAATCCAGCACGTCGAGAATCGCCTGGCGGATTTCGCCGTCGATGAACGGCTTTGACAGCGGTACGCGGCGCATCGGACTATTTGCACGCCTGGTCGAGCTGCACCGGGCAGCGGCTGCGCGCCGACTCGAGCGCGGCTTCGATGATGCGCACCGCGTGATAACCCGCCATCGCGTCGGCCAGCGGCGGCTGGCGGGTTTCGACCGAATCCAAAAACGCGCGCCATTCGGTATGCAGCGGCTCTTCGGGTGAAAATTCCAGCTGATGCATCTCGCCTTCGAGCGCGTCGAAGCCGCCGCCGGGCCGCGCCTGGTGACGATTGCGGAAAGTACGGACCTTGTATTGCGCGACGTTGTAATCGCAAATCGCGCTCATCCGATCGCCGGCAACGATAACTTCGCGATACTTGCCCGGCAGATGGTACCCGGCCTCGACCCGGGCGGTGACGGCGGGACCGCCGCGCGCGGGCGGATACTCCATTACGATCAGCGCCTCGTCCTCCATGCCGCGGCCGAGGAAATCGCCGGTAATCGCGCTGACGCGCGCCGGGGTGCGGCCGAGGATGAAATTAAACAGGTCGGCGAAATGAATCGCGTCGGCGAACATGACGCCGGTATCGTTGCGCGGCCGTTTGAACCCGCTGAAACATCCGCGCAGGATGCGGACCTGACCGAATTCTCCGGCGCCGATCGCGTCGCGCATCCACTGCGTGGCGCGATCGAATCTGAAGATGTGGCCGACCTGCAGGATGCGCCGGCGGCGCTCAGCCAGTTCGACCAGTTGCAGCGCCTGGGCGGCCTTCAAGGTAATCGGCTTTTCGACGAACACGTCCTTGCCGGCGTCGAGAAAACGCCGGCACAGTTCGAAATGCGTCTGCGCCGGAGTGGCGACCACGACCGCGTCCGCACTGCCGCCCAACGCCATCGGGTCGGTGGCCAGATGCGAGGGCGCAACCCCGGCCCTGCGCGCCGTCTCCAGCCGCTGCGCGGACACGTCGGCGACGAACAACTCCAATGGAAGCGAGCGGGCGACCCGCAGATGGTTGGAGCCCCACCGGCCCACGCCCAGTAACAGAACCTTAATCACGTACCGCCGTCCGGTTTGAAGTCTTCATTGACACCTTAGCGGTTTGCCCGCCGCGATGCATCGGCCCCGCCCGGCGATCAACTTCTGCATCAAATCTATGAGGACGATGAGGGATCGCGCTATAAGGCTGGAGCGAAGGAGTCAGGGCCAGCAATGGGTGCATTGACCGACAAGTACTGTATCGTGGGGGTGGGTGAGACCCGCTTCATGAAAGCCTCCAACCGCACGCCGCTGTCGATGGCGTGCGAGGCGGTGAAGAAGGCGATGGACGACGCCGGGCTGACCGCGCGCGAGGTCGACGCGATCACCAGCTTTCAGATCGCAGACTCCACCGATGTCGCCAACGTGGCGCAGGCGCTCGGCATCCGCATAAACTACGGTTCGGTGGCCTACAGCGGCGGTTCGACGACCGAAGCGCTGACGGCGCACGCCATCGGACTGATCGAAGGCGGCTACTGCAACACGGTCGCGATCTTTCGTTCGATGAACGGCCGCACGGGGCGGCGGATGGGCGGGCAGGCGCCGGGCGGGGTGGTGCCGCCCAGCCGCGCCGAGGGCGACGCGCAGTTCTACATGCCGTGGGGGTTTACCACGCCGGCGCAGCATTTCGCCCCCTCCGCGATGCGCTATCTGCATGACTTCGGCGCCAGCACCAAATCGTTCGCCGAAGTGGCGAGCGCGTTTCGCTACCACGCCGGACTCAATCCCAAGGCGCTGATGCGGGCGCCGATGACGATCGAGGATCATCAGCGGTCGCGATGGGTGGCCAAGCCCTTCCGGCTGCTGGACTGCTGCCTTGAGACCGATGTGGCGTCGGCGTTCATCGTGACCTCGCGCGAACGCGCCTACGACCTGCGCCAGCCGCCGGTTTTCATCCTCGGCGGCAGCGCGCGCACCTATGCCGACAATCCCGCATGGAACCATTCGCGGCTGCGTCCTTATCTGCAGGCCGGCAACTTCGCCCGTCAGCGCGTGTGGGGCATGTCAGGTATCCGGCCTGAAGATATCGACGTGCTGTCGATTTATGACGCGTTCACCTACACCGTGATTCTACAGCTTGAGGCCTATGGCTTTTGCGCAATCGGCGAGGCCGCGGAATTCGTCAAAGGCGGGCGGCTGCGGATCGACCATGAACTGCCGACCAATCTTTCCGGCGGGCATCTGTCGGAGGGCTATGCGCATGGCGTCGCGCTGGTCAATGAGGTGGTGCGCCAATTGCGCCATCGCGCGGACGATTCGTGTCCCGGATGGGCGGAGGGCAGGCATACGTACGATCGTCAGGCGGGATGCCGCCAGGTAAGGCGGGCGCGCTTCGGCGCCAGCCTGGGATGGGGCACGGAAACGCGGGGCAGCTGCTTGATTTTGCGCAGCGCCTCGGCCTAGTTATCGTCAGGGAAAGCGAGAGGTATGCAATGCCCGGAGAAATCGACTACAGCAAGATCAACATCATCCCCGACCAGGACACCGCCGAATGGTGGGAGGGGACCAAACGGCACAAGTTTCTGGTCCGCCAATGCAAGCAATGCGGGCACAAGTGGTTTCCGCCTTTCCCGGCCTGCGCCAAATGCACCTCGATGGACCTGACCTGGTACGAAACCGCCGGCAAGGGGGTCATCCACAGCTATGTCGTAGTGACGCAGCCAATCCTGGCCGCGTTCGTCACCGCGGTGCCTTATGTCGTCGGCCTGATTGAACTTGACGACTGCCACGAAGCTGACGGCCGGCTGACCCGCGTCGCCGGGGTGATGAAGGACGACGAAGCCGAGGTGGCAATCGGATTGCCGGTTGAAGTGGTATTCGAGCCCACCGGCGATCCCAATTTCATCATGCCGCGATGGAAAATCTGCGGAACGGCATCCAATACCTGGAAGTTTACCGAATAACGGATCGGGCGGCGGAGCAATCCTGCCGCCTGCAACTCCTCCTCGGGCTCCGGCGCGCATCCGGAGTCCATGGGTCGGCGACGGTCCTGCGGCGGTGGCAAGGGGATTGCTGGGGTTTGAGGGCAATCGCCGCTAAAGTTGGTCAGTAACTTGGTACCGTCTGCAATAGTCCCGCAGGTGGCGCGGCCGTCCAATCCCCGGCCCATCCAGCCGGTACGAACCGGCGAGCTTCTGATCGCGCTCGGCGTGATTGCGCTGATGGCGCTGCTGATCAGTACCGGATACCTGCTGGGACGCATGCAGCAGCGGCGCAGCGCCCGCCGCCACATCAAGTCGCGCCAATTGAAAACGCGCATCGATAGCCGCCAGCTTCAGCATCAGCGGCGCAACCTGCGGCTGGTTACACGCAAGCGGCGCTGAGCTGGATTCCGGCGTGACCGCGGCGCGCGATGGTGGCGGCGCCCACTGCCCAATTTAAAGGCATCTGCCCGCGAATTGACCGCCCCTATCCGGTCGCTCCTTTCATTGTGCAATGTTTGCGTCGGCACCGTTTTTGCCCTTCCCCGCTCGAACGCCGCGATTATTACGGCAGGCGTCAAAACGGAGGTTCTAATGGCTGAAGAGCGACAACCAACAATGGTGCCGACCCTGGGTCTGACCGGGGTCACGGTCAACGCGATGGCGCTGATCGCACCGGGAGCCTTCCTGTGGATCACATTCGTGCTGCAGGCGGGCTACGTGTTTCCGTCGGGCCTGGCGATGTGGAGCGGTATCTTTGTCGCTCTGATGCTGGCCTACGCCACCGCGATTTCATACGCTGAATTGGCCAAGTTGTATCCCGGCGCCGGCAGTTCATACCTGTTCGCCGAGCAGGCGTTTTTGGGCAAGACCCACGCCTACCGTTTCGCGCGCATCGCCAAGTTCGTCATCGGCTGGGCCTCGCATCTGTACTACTGGGTGTATCCCGGAGTGATGGTGGCGACGATGGGCGTGATGGTGGGCTACATCGTGGGCAACGTTTTTCCCAACACGATCAATCCCGCCACGCCGGGCCCGGTTTTCATGGCCCTGGTCGCGATCGTCTTCTCCTACTTTGTCGCCTATATCGCGTTTCGCGGGGTCACCGGCTCGACGATGGTGAACATCGCGATCAACGGTATCCAGATCGTGGCCCTGCTGTTCTTCTCCGCCCTGGCCATCGCCTACCGCCTGTCGCATCCGGCCGGATCCACCGGCCTGGCCCTGGACGCGTCGGGCAACGTGATCAGCAGCGTATTGCATTACGGGATGAGCGGCGATACGCCGTCGCACGCCAGCGCCATCTCGGTCATCCTGCCGCATCGGTTCGACTGGGTGATGCTGCAGGCGACCATCGCGATCCTTCTGCTGGTCGGATTCGAGTCGGTCACGGCGCTGGGCGAAGAAGCCAAGAACCCCAAGAAGGACATTCCGCGCGGCGTGCTCCTGTCGCTGACCATCCAGGGGCTGATCTGCTACCTGATTGAATACTTCGCGGCCAACTACTTCATGAGCAGCGCCTATTCGCTGGCGGCGGCCAAAGGGTCGGCGGCTCCGATCGGCGACATGATGGTGCTGGTCGGCAATGCGCTGCTGGGCGGGCATGGCCAGGCCTTCATGCTGGTCGAGGCGTTCACCGTCTTTTTGGCGTTAATCGGGACCACGCTCAGTTGCATCAACACCGGCGCGCGCGTGACCTACGCGATGGGCCGCGACGAGGAGGTACCGGAGCATTTCGGTCTGCTGCACGGCGAAACCCTGACCCCGCATCGCGCGATCTGGGTTCTGGCCACGATCACCGCGGTGCTCGGCGCCTACGCCGCGATCTATTTCTTCGCCGGCGGCTCCGCGCCCGACGACAAGGCCATCGCTGCGCTCCCGCACAACATCTGGTACGCGGCCGGTATGAGTTCTAACGGGTACCTGTCCACACTGCCCAACGGATTGCTGCTGGTGACCCTAATCTCCAACTTCGGCACCTTCATGCTCTACGGGCTGACCAACATCATCTGCATGGTGGCCTTTTACGAGCATCAGGAGTTCCACGGCTTCAAGCACATGGTGGTGCCGATCTTCGGCGCGATCGCGAACTTCGCCTGCATGGCCTTCTACATCATCGGACCGCTGGAAGGGATCGGCAGCGCGAAGGAACCGTTGATGGCGGTGGCGATCTCGATCATCTGGGGTGTTTACGGGGCGATATACTTCGTGCGCAACTCGCGCAAACGCGGAAAGGAGACGATGGTTGTAGCGAAGACCGCCTGAGTTGGCATAAACGTTAGTGAATCGAACGGGCGGACTGCGGCGTCGCCGCGGTCCGCCCCTTGCCACTTTCAGATGCGCCCCGCCGGCGGTGGTCGGAAGCGGTGGGCGAGTTGGATTTGATAACGTGACCGCAAGCCCTGACCCTGGTGATTTCGAAATCGCCGCGCTCTCCGACATTGGATGTTCGCGCTCCAACAACGAGGACTTCTGCGGCCATCTGATCGAGAGCCCGAGCGAAGTTGTGTTTGCGGTGGCCGACGGCGTCGGCGGCTATGACGGCGGCGAGGTCGCCAGCCAGATGGCGGTCGAGGTCACCTTGTCGGCTTATCACGAAAGCGCGCCCTCGCTCGGCCCGGCCAAGCGGCTGTATCGCGCCGTTCAGCGCGCCAATATCGAAATCCATAACCGCTCGCTTACGGTGCCCGAATTGCGCCGCATGGCCACCACGCTAACCGCCGTGGCGGTGGCCGACGGCGCCCTGTATGCGGTTCATGTCGGCGATTGCCGCCTTTACCTGATCCGCGGCAGCCGTATTCAGCAGATGACCAAGGATCACACCGTGATCGGCGAGCGTGTGCGTCTGGGACTGATCAGCGAGAAGGAGGCGCGCAATCATCCCGAACGCTCGGCGCTCAGCCGCTGCCTGGGGCGGGAACTGATCGCGTCGCTCGACCGCCTGAGTATGCCGCTGCGATCGGGCGACCGCGTGATCGTGTGCACCGACGGCTTGCACGGCGTGCTGGAAGACGGCGACATCGATCAGCTGTCGCGCAATCTGAGCGCGCCGCAGGCCTGCCGCAGGCTGATCGACAGCGCCAATGAGCGCGGCGCCGCGGACAACGTCACCGCCGCCGTCCTGATCGCCCATAACGGCTCGACTACCGCCGACCTGCCGGGTCCGGGATGGCGCGAGCGGCTGCGGGGGCTGCTGCGGATGGGCCGTTGACCGGTTTTGAGAACGGGTGATAACCTTCGCGCCCAAATCATGGCGTCGGCAGGCGGATAAACGGTGCGCGAGGTAAGCGTCGGGGAACGCCTCGACCAATATCAGATCACGGAGCTGATCGCGCGCAGCGGGATGGCGTCGATTCTGAAAGCAATTGATACCGAATCCAACCAGACAGTCGCGCTGAAAGTCCCCTATCCGCAGTTCGAATCCGACGTGGTGTTCTACGAGCGCTTCCGCCGCGAAGAAGCGATCGGACAGCGCCTGAACCATCCCAACATCATCAAAGTCCTCACCCCGCGGCGCAAAAGCCGGATGTACATCGCGATGGAATACGTTGAGGGCGCCTCGCTGCGCGCGCTGCTGCGCGACAAGCGTCCGTTTGCACCCGAACGGGCATTGGGTTACGCGCGCCAGGTCTGCGGCGCCCTGGTCTATATGCATGACGAGGGCGTGGTGCATCGCGACCTCAAGCCGGAAAACATGCTGGTGACCGAGACCGACCAGATCAAAATCATGGATTTCGGCATCGCGCTGGATGAAAGCGCCAGACGGCTTACCTGGGCCGGTCTGTCCACCACTATCGGTACGCCCGACTACATGGCGCCCGAGCAGATCAGCGGACGGCGCGGCGACGCGCGCACCGATATCTACTCGCTGGGGATGATCCTGTACGAGATGCTGACGGCGAACCTGCCTTACGAGGGCGCCAACGTTTACGCCGTGATGAAAGCCAAGGCGTCCGAGGATCCGCAGCCGCCGACCCGGTGGGTGCCGGACCTCGACCCCAAGCTGGAAGAAATCGTGCTGCGCGCAATCGAACGCGCGCCGCGCAATCGCTACGCCAGCGCGCGCCAGATGCTGGCCGACCTGGAAAATCCCGCGCAGGTGCAGGTCACCGGACGCGCCCACAGCCTGCATCCGCGCGCGAGCTGGAAACGTCTGCGGGCAATCCTGATGACGGGACTGTTCTTCACCTCGCTCATCGCCATCTTCGCCCTGCTGGTATGGCTGGCGCGGCGCTATCCGGCCGCGCCTGCGCGCACCCAGGGCGCCTATCGCGGTACCACACGATGAATCCTTCGCACCGCTTCGCCGTCGGGCTCGCCGCCGTGATGCTGCTGGTTCCCTCGATCGCCGCCGCCGCACCGCTGAGCGCCGGTCCCGAGCAGTCGCTCAACCTGGCCTGGGTGCTGGTGGCCGGCTTCCTCGTGATGTTCATGCAGCTGGGATTCGCGCTGCTGGAGACCGGCTTCACGCGCTCCAAAAACGCGGTCAATACGATGGCGATGAACCTGGTCATCTATCCGATCGGCCTGCTTGGATTTTTCCTGACCGGATACGGTCTGATGCTGGGCGGCGTCGGCCAGTATGCGTCGCTGGGCACGATGACGATCGGCCATCATGAACTTACGCTGAATGTCGCGGGACGCGCCTTTGGGATTGTGGGGCTGACCAAGTTCGCGTTGTTGAGTGTGGCGGGCGACCCCGGCAGCCTCGCGATGTTTCTGTTCGCGGTCGTGTTCATGGACACCGCGGCCACGATTCCCACCGGCGCGAT
This sequence comes from Pseudomonadota bacterium, assembly GCA_021324455.1. Lineage (GTDB taxonomy): Bacteria > Desulfobacterota > Binatia > Binatales > Binataceae > JAJPJA01. The sequence goes on from JAJPJA010000103.1 coordinate 54,332, forward strand.
GGCCGAGCGATGGAAGTTCTCCGCCTTCTTCATCTATGGCCTGTTCATGTCGATGTTCCTCTATCCGCTGTATGGCAATTGGGTGTGGGGCGGAGGATGGCTGGCGCAACTGGGAGTCAACTTCGGACTGGGACATGGACACGTGGACTTCGCCGGTTCATCGGTGGTGCATATGACCGGCGGCGTCACCGCGCTGGCGGGAACCCTGGTGCTGGGGCCCCGTATCGGCAAGTTCCGGCGCGACCAGGCAATCGGAGCGATGCCGGGGCATAACCTCCCGATGGCGATAACCGGCACGCTGATTCTGGCCTTCGGATGGTTCGGCTTCAACTGCGGATCGACGTTTGCCGCGTCCGATTCGCGCATCGCGCTGATCGCGGTCAATACCATGCTGTCGAGCGCGGCCGGCGCGCTGGCGGCGTTGCTTGCGATGTGGCTGCGCTATGGACGGCCGGATATCGCGATCACATGCAACGGCCTGCTGGGCGGCCTGGTGGCGATCACCGCGCCCTGCGCGTTCGTGTCGCCGTTGGCCGCGATTCTTATCGGCATTGTGGCCGGGCTGATCACCGACTGGAGCGTGATCATGCTCGAGCGGCATCTGCACGTCGACGATCCGGTGGGCGCAATCGCGGTGCACGGCGTGTGCGGGATGTGGGGCGCGCTCGCCCTCGGCATCTTCGCCGACGGCACCTACGGCGTCGGATGGAACGGCGTCGCGGGTCCGGTGCGCGGTCTGCTGTTCGGCGACTCGTCCCAATTGCTGGCCCAAATAATCGGCGTCAGCACCAACCTGGTGGCGATCTTCTCCCTGTCGATGGCGTTCTTCGCAATCGTGGAACGCACCATCGGCAACCGCGTAGCCGCCGAAGTGGAATGGTCGGGCCTCGACACCTTGGAAATGGGCAGCGACGCCTACCCCAAGAGTTGAGTAGGGCAGGCGTCCGTGCCCGTTTCGGACGCGCGCGGCGCCGCCTTGCCAGGCCGCAACTCGCGCGGAGAAAAGTAGCGCGATGAATGCTGCCCTGCTGCTTCAGCGTGAAAGCGCCGCCTGGATCGGTGCCGATGCTGGCAAAGGGCGGGAATGAAGCATTCAGCGCCTGCACACAGGACGGCCCGGGCAGCGACTGCCGGCCCCGCCGAGTACGTCTCAGCCGCTCTGGCCGCGCCGCGGCAGCAGAGGGGGACAGTGCGTCCGCCCCGGTCATCGCCGCAGTCATGACGGCGCCGGTGGGATCGATCGACGGGATATCGCCGATCAGCGGCGCGGTTACAACAGGCCAGCAAGTTCACCAATGCTATTTTTTTGACTGCTGAGCGCCTCTCTTCGCCCAGAAAAACACCCGCGCTCAGGCCCTGGCCAGGTACTCGTCCAGTACGCTGTGGAAGTAGCGCAGGCGGCGTTCCTGATGCGCCAGGTAGAGGCCCTTGAAGCCTGCCGAGCGCATCCCGCGCTGCAGCTCCCCCGCCTGCGCCTCATCCTGGGCCAGCGCGATGTGCGGAAAATGGGCCTCATGGCCGTCGCCGATGACGTAATCCTGATGCGCGGGGCGGGGCGGCACCGCCTGACCCGGACAGACGCGGACGAACTGCTGAAAGTCCCACAGCATCCGCTGCGGATCCTCCGGATGCGGGCGGTGGCGGAAGAGCCAGAAATGATGCGCGCTGATGTTGAGCGTGATGTTGGGAAACAAAAAGTAGTGAAAATCGTCCAATAGTTGCTGATCGACCAGCCCGCTTACGTCCACTCCGCCCCGCTGGGCCCGCTGGCGCGCCGCCTCGAGCAGCACCGGCCGCAGCTCCTTGACGTGCCCCTCCCACTCCGGCCGCGGCTCCACGCCGTACGCCTTGAGCATTGCGCGCACGCCGGCCGTGATCTGGCTGCTGTCGCGATAGCCGCGCCGGCGCGCCATCGCGTCGTCCCATCGCGGACCCGGCACGCCGACGCGGTAGATGAAACGGCTGTGGCGGCCGTAAAAATCGATCGGGCATCCGCCCGGGGTATCGTCGCTCATGTCCATCAGCTCGGGATGGATGCCCTGCAGATGATAGAGCTCATTGAACGAGTCGACGCCGATTTTCCAGTTGCACGGCCAGGCCACGGTCCAGTCCAGGTTGATGCTGAACTCCGCTCCCCAACGGTAGGTCCCCAGATGATCCATGACGTCGCGGGTCAGGTAATCGCCGAGCGGCTCCGCGTTGTCGTCGAAATTGATAAACACCAGTCCCTGGAAGGTTTCGCATCGCACCTGCGGCAGGCGCATCCCGCTTGCGATCGGATTGCCCTGGGGGAAATCGCATTCGGCGTCGGGTGCGCTGACCAGCCGGCCCTCCAGGTCGTAGCGCCATCGATGGTACGGGCAGGTGAACGCGCGCGCCAAACCGCATCCGGCGGGCCGGATGCGGCGGCCGCGATGCTGGCAGACGTTGTACATGGCGCGTATCTGGTCGGGCGCCGAACGCACTACCAGGACCGATTCGGGTCCGATTTCGAAGGTAAAATAGTCGCCGATTTGGGCCAAATCGGACAGCGGGCCGGCGTACAGCCAGACCCGCCGCCACATCCGCTCCCATTCAAGCCGCATGAATTCGGGCGCGAGATAGCGTTGGCTGGGAATGAGCGCACAATCGAGCGCCGGCTCCGGAGTTTTGCGCAGGATGGGTGCAAGCGCTGCATCTCTCGCATCGGCTGACGCGGCCATGGATTGGTCCTCCGGATTACAATTCGGTCCTTGTTCCTATATTCTTCGGCACGCGATCGCAAATGGCGGGCGCGGGCGCGCCCGGGATCAGGAGAATTCGATTATGAAGTTCGCAACCGGGTTGGCTTTCTTTCCACCGGCGCCGTTCGACCCGGCGCCGATTACTCATTACGCGCAGGTCGCCGACCGCGTCGGGTTCGAATCGATCTGGGTGCCCGAGCACGTGGCGATCCCGGCCGACTATCAGTCGCGATATCCCTACCGCGCCGAGGGCAAGCTGCCCGGCGACGACGAGGATATGCCGTGGCCCGAACCGTTGCTGTGTTTGACCTACGTCGCCGCGCTGACGCGCAAAATCCGCCTGGGCACGATCGTGATCATCCTGCCGCTGCGCCATCCGCTGTACATCGCCAAGGAGACCGCGACGCTGGACGTTCTGTCCGGCGGGCGCGCGATGCTGGGGATCGGCAGCGGATGGCTCAAGGAGGAATTCGAGGCGTTGGGGCTGGATTTCCATGTCCGCGGCAGACGCACCGACGAATCGATCGAAGCGCTGCGGGCGTTGTGGCGCGACAATCCGGTCAGCTACTCGGGCAAGCATTTCAAATTCGGTCCGTTGAAATGTTTTCCCAAGCCGATTCAGAAAAACGGTATTCCGATTTTCGTCGGCGGCAATTCCAAACCGGCCATCAGACGCGTGGCGCGCTACGCGAACGGCTACATTCCGGTCGGCGGAGTGGACGAAGCCCGGCCGCTGTTCGCTCAATTGAAGGAGGAATGCGCGCGCATCGGACGCAATTTCGCCGAAATCGAATTGTGCTGCCAATGCGAGCCGACGCCCGACGCGGTCAAGCGCTGCGAGGACCTGGGTATCGCGCGTGTCATGACCGGCGCACAGCTCAGTTACGATTACGACCAGATGACGCGCGACATGGAGAAGATCGGCAATGAGCTGATCGCGAAATTTCCCGGCTGAAGAAGATTGGTGATGCTGACCGGCAAGGCCTGGCGCAATCGGCGTCCGACGGCCAGCATCACCTTTTTATGCAGGCGGCTGCGCTACGGCGCGGTTGAGGGAGAGGCCATGGGACTGGCGGCCTCACTGGCCGAAGCGGCCGGCGCCGCCGGAGAGGCTTCAGCGGCCGGAGCGGACGCCTCCGGAGCTGCGGCCGGCGGCGGCGTTTCTTCAGTGCTCTTTTGGCATGCGGATGTGAAGACAAAGGCCGCGATGGCCACGATCAGCAGCTTGCGCATCTTCTCCTCCTTGGCTTAGGGCTGATACCAGAAACAGGCAGACAACATCACCCCGTCCTCCGATGGCTTACCTAACCGCCTTTAAATTGTCGTAGGCCGGAGGCAAAAGCGCAAGAGTTTTGACCGGCCCAGGCGGCCGCGGCCGCGCAGGTTGCGGGACCGACGGGCGGTCTGCAGCGCGGCAGAGGCCGCCCCTGCTTCAAACCCGTTGGCGGAAGGGCGCGGCAGAGGGCGGCACGTCAGCGCATGATACGCGACAATCCGCCCGGAAACGCGTACACTTCCGGCTCGGCGCATTCGGCTTTGCAGTTCTTGTCGAAGGCCGGCTCCTCGGTCGGACGCGAAGTGGTGGCGTGGGTATTCTGAAAATCGACCATCGCCTCGGAGTTGGTGCCGCGATAGACGAACATGTCGCCATTGTTCATCGGGTGCGGTTTGAGGTAGATCATTTCGCCCTTCCAATACTTGTTCTGGGCGTCGTAGTTGTCGATCCAGGTTTCGTTCCAGGTCTCCTTGTCGACAAACATGACCTTGTGGCCGTAGCAGTAACTGCCCAGTTTGGGCAGCGGGGTGATGTCGATGATGTATTCGTCGCGCAGCTCCCATTTGCCGACCGCGGGGGAGGGCCACTGCGCCACGCCGTTCTTGTCCCAGTTCCGGTCGTTATAAAAAGTTGCCTGCTCCCCATGCATCATGGCCAGGATTTTCTTTTCCCCCAGAAGCGTGACGTTGAAGCTGGGCGGCTGCAGCCAGGTGCCGTCGGCGTTGTCGTCCTGGACGAAGTCGCTGCCCAGAATCGGCGAACAGCGCGCGGCGGAGGACAGGCGCAGCGATCGGCGCAGCGAGGGCAGGAACACGTAAATCTCCTCCAGTTTCTCCGGATCGTCGGGCAGCAGCGCGACCTGGGTGGTATATTTGACCTGCTCCGGCGCCATCAGGAAGAACCGGGTCGATTCGAGGTATCCTTTGCCGAACGCCAAATCCTCGGGATACACGTCATCTGAATTGTGCGTCAGGCGCCATCCGATGACGTCCACCATCTGTACGTAATGGTTATGGAAGCGGTCGATCTGATCGCTTGGATCGAAGTAGTGAATGCGGGTGGGTACGAAACCGTACCAGACGTTATACAGGATCTGAAAGGCGGCCTCGGGACCGCTGGGTTTGGGGAATGGAATCCCGGCGCGGTAACCTCTGACCGTGTAGGAGCCGTCCGGGACCTTAACGAGCTGCGCCTGTCCCGCGTACTTTTCGGTCGCCGCCGACAAGGTGGTAGGCCATTTGAAGGGAATCGTAGGTCCCACCACGATCGTGTACTCAGGTCCGGGACCGACTTTCCATCCGTAACGTCCGCTGTAGGCGGCCACCATGGACATCGGCATGAACTGCTTGTAGTTCTGCCAGTTGGAGAGCGTGATTTGAGTTCCAAGCGGGATGCTCTGAGATGAGTTGGCGTCGGCCAGCGCCTGATAGGCGGCGCGGTCGAACCTGATTTGAGCGTTCGCGGGCGCCCAGACCCCGAGGGCGATCAGGAACGCACACTCTAATCCAAGATAAAATCGGCTTTTCATAGTTATCCCCTGAAGCTTCGTTACCCAGCACTTCGCCGTTTGTCAACGAATTCAGAGCGGCGGCAAGCCGCCTGGATGTACATCTTAACCTCAGCGGGTAGGCGCCGAGTTCCGGAACAGGGGTGAGATTTGCGCCCGGCTGACCCAACTGTGTCAATCATAGATGGCAATGGCTGCCGCCTTTCGATACAAACGCGGCTCCAGCACGCCTGCTGTCAGGGCTTTGCGCACGGCACGCATGCTGCTTAACCGGGACGGGCGCTTAAATCATGAAACGGGAAGTACATTGTCAGCCATCAGGCGTCCGCCGATGAGCGAAACCGCGGTGGTGGACACCGGGGCCGTACCCGCGCCCCATTCGGCAAGCGGGAAGAAGCACCTTCATGCCCGGCACGCACCTCGCGGCGGGCTGGCGGTGCTGACGCTGGGGGCACTGGGGGTCGTTTATGGCGATATCGGCACGTCCCCGCTGTACGCCGTTAACGAGATCTTCTTCGGCCATGGCCATGTGACTCCGGCGCCGGCGAACGTGCGCGGATGTATCTCGCTGGTGGTGTGGGTGCTGACGACGGTGGTCGCGCTCAAGTACGTAATTTTGATGCTGCGCGCGGACAACGATGGCGAGGGCGGGGTGTTCGCGCTGTACGGCTTGCTGCATCGGCACAAAACAGCCGGCGTGGCGATGCTGCTGTCGGCGCTGATGCTGGGGGCGGGGATGGTCTTCGGCGACGGCATCATCACACCCGCGATCAGCGTGTTGTCGGCGATGGAGGGATTGGGCGCCGCGACGCCGTCGCTGGCCCATGCGGCGGTGCCGCTGACGGTGATCATTCTGACCGCACTGTTCGCGATTCAATATCACGGAACGGCGCGAGTCGGGCGATGGTTCGGACCGGTGCTGGTGTGCTGGTTCGTTTGCCTTGGGGCGCTCGGCGCGCGGCAGATTGCGCGTCATCCTGACATCCTGGCCGCGCTCAACCCGTTGTACGGCGCTCGTTTCCTGTACGCCAACGGACTTCATCCGAGTCTGCTGATGATGGGTGCGCTGATGCTGGTGGTGACCGGCGGCGAGGCGCTTTACGCCGATATGGGGCATTTCGGTCCGCGTCCGATTCGCGCCGGATGGTTCGCTCTGGTGTATCCGGCTCTGATGCTGAACTATTTGGGGCAGGGGGCGTTTCTGCTCGGCGGATCGCCGCTGTCGGGCGGCCGATTGTTTTTCAGCCTGGCGCCCACCGTGCTGATGTTGCCGCTCATCACGCTGGCCACCGCGGCCACGGTGATTGCCTCGCAGGCGCTGATCTCGGGCGCCTTCTCGCTGGCCTCGCAGGCGATGGCGCTGGGGCTGTTTCCGCGCCTGCGCATCGTGCATACCAGCCACGCGCATGCGGGCCAGGTGTACATGCCGTTCGTCAACTGGTCGCTATACCTGGGCGCGGTGCTGCTGGTGATCGTGTTTCGATCCAGTTCGGCGCTGGCTTCGGCCTATGGATTGGCGGTCTCGGGCGAGATGGTCGCGACGTCGGTTGCGATGGTGGCGGTGGCGGCGGCGTATTGGAAATGGAATCGGCTGCGCAGCGGTCTGGTATTCGGGGCTTTCGCGGCGGTGGACGCGTCGTTCCTGGCCGCCAATTCCTTGAAGTTGCTGGAGGGCGGGTTCATTCCGGTAGTGCTGGGCGTGGCCCTGTTCCTGGTGATGGTGACCTGGCGATGGGGCCGCAAGGCGACTTTCGCCGCCTATTCGGCCAAACATACAATGTCGATGGCGGAGTTGGTCCGCCGCCATCGGCGCGCCGACCATTACGTCGAGCGCAACGCCCTGCTGATGGTGCCCAAGCCGCTGCGGTCCGCCCACGACCATACTCCGGCACTGCTGCAACTGCTGTGGGATCGCTACGGTGTTCTGCCCCGCAACCTGATCTTCGTCGAAGTGATTCATCGCAAGGTGCCCTATGTCCACGACGACCGTTATCTGGTGACGGTGTTCCGCCGCGAACCGCCCAAAGGCAGCATCATCAGCGTCACGCTCAGTTTCGGCTTTATGGAGGATCCCAACGTGGAACGGGTGCTGGAGGAGCTGGCCAGCCATCGCGAAATCGACCTGCCGACCGACATGCACAAGTGGATCGTACACGTTTCGGTGGAAAATCTGCTGCCGTCGAAGGCGATGGGACTGGCTGGGCGCTTTCGGCTGCGGCTGTTCGCGTTGCTGCGGCACATTTCCCAGCCCGCGCACTATTACTACGGTCTGGGCGACGCGGTGCAGCTTTCGGCCGAAATCATTCCGGTGCGGCTGAAGTAAGCGGTTGAGTCCGCGCGGTGGGAATTTCTTACAGACACATTTCAGGGGGGCGGACCCGCGGCAGGGTGCGAATTGCTTATTTTTCGGCAAATATTCGCGCTCTGACGTAACATCACGCCGCGGTCCCAACGGCATGAAGCTTGCCCCTTTTGGTTTCCAAGCTCCTCAGTTCCGGGAGGGTCAATTATGAAATCCACAGCGACGCTATGGCTGGGCGCGGCGCTTTTCGCCGGCGCCCTGACGCTTGCTCCCGCGGCGCGGGCGCAAACCGCTTCGGAGTGGGGCCATGCCGCGGTCGACACCGGCGCCGGCGCCGTTCACGCAACCGAGCGTACCTTTCACAAAGTAGCCGACGATCCGATTCTTACCGAAAGGGCCAAGTCGGCCCTTGCCCATGATCCGGTGACCCGCAATCAGCCGATCATCGTTTCAGCCGATAACGGGATGGTGATCCTGCAGGGCCGCGTCTCCCGAATGGTCGCCGATCGCGCCGTGCAGGTGGCGCGTCAGGTGGAAGGTTCGCGCGGGGTCGAAAACAAGATGCTGTATTGAGGGGGAAGGATTCGCGCTTCACACCGCGATCAGCTCATCTATGGACCCACCGGGTGCGGTAAATCCCGGCAGGATCGAACGCGCCGCGCTGCTTCCGAGCCGCAGATGGCGGCGGATTATCGCGCTTAGAACGGTGCGAAAGTCGGTGGTGACGGCCAAATCGCGTCGTTGATAGAGATTGTCTTCCTGCAGTCCGGGCCAGGCGCCGTAAACCTTGCCGCCGCGAATCGGTCCGCCCGCCACCCACATCACATTGGCGTGTCCGTGATCGGTGCCGCCGTTGCCGTTCTCTCGCACGGTGCGTCCGAATTCCGACATCACCACGATCGCGCAATGCCGGTAGGCGGGGCCCAGCGCGCGCACCAGGCTCATCAGGCCCTCGCCGAGCGGGCGCAGATGATTGGCTAACTGGCCCTCCGAGGCGCCCTGGTTGACGTGGGTATCCCATCCGCCGAGCGCCGCGAAGGCAACTTTGATCGACGGGTCGCGCGCCATCAGGCGGCCCAGCCGATCGCAGCTTTGGGCGAATGCCTGGTCCGGATGGGGCGCGCCGTTATCGGCCGCGAGCATGTCGGCGTTAAGTTCGGAGAGCAGCTTCTGGCGCGCCTGATAGCCTTCCTGGAACGCGCGGCTGAGCACGTCGCCGCCTTGGTACAGGCGCGCAAAGTTCTGTTCGATCAGGGGCCGATCCAGGGGCAGCGGCCGTGCAGCGCCGCGACCCATCGGCAGATTCGCCACCGGAATCCGGCCGGCAAGAATCCGCGGCACCACCGGGCCGAGGTTGATTGCGTCGGTGGGCCGATGTGGCCCCGGTATCGCGGCAAGCAGCCGATTGAGCCATCCGTCGGGCGTGCTTTTGACGCCGGGCGTGGCCGACTCCATGTAATCCTGCGCGTCGAAGTGCGAGCGGGTGGGATCGGGCGATCCGCAGGCCTGGACGAAGGCCAGGCTGCGTTCGCGCCACAGCGGCGTCAGGGAGGAGAGCGCGGGATGCAGCCCGAAATGGCCGTCGAGATCGAGCACCGCCGGCTGCGCGAGGGCAATGGCGGGGCGCGCCTGGTAGTAGGCGGCTTCGCCATGCGGCGGCACGACGTTGAGTCCATCGACCGCGCCGCGCAGAAAAACGACGATCAGGCGCGCCTGATTAGCCGTTTCGGCCACAGCGCTGGCTGTCCACAGGCCGGCGCGCAGGGTAAGCGCACCGGCGCCGAAGGCGGCCGCTGTTTTCAGAAATTCACGCCGACGCATCGCCATTGCTCCCGCGCCCCCGTGTTGCCCCACCTGCACGATTAAATGACGTATCCGGTCGGCGAATCGTTTCAGCCCGACTTTCAGGCGGCGATTTGGCGTCCGGCGAGATGCCGCCCGGGCGGGCAGTGCTGCCTCTTCAGGCATGGCATTGAAGAAGCGCGCGGCGCGCGAACACTCTTTTCCGCTCCAATTCAGAACTTTCGATTGGCGATCATCTCCATCGGAAGTTGCAGGCACTATCGGCCATTGGACTGGTATTTCATTTTGCAACGAGGGGCATAGCAATTGCGTAGTGCCCGCCACGTAAATCCTGGGCTTCCGCAACAGTTCCACAGAAAAGGAGATCGGGTCGAAATGTTGAGTGAAACCATCGCGAGAACTTGCCGCCTGGCCAGGGAGAGGTGGCGCGATCCTGTGGTGCGGCGCAACGCCGGATATCTGATACTTGGCAAGATGCTGGGGTTGGGAATCGTGGTGTTCCTGATTTCAAAATGGTGGGTACCCAATTCGGTTTACGCCGACGCGGCGCCGCCCCTGCCGCCGCCGCATATCAACGCGATCAACACGGTGTGGACGCTGGTCGCGGCCTATCTGGTCTTCTGCATGCAGGTTGGATTCGTGATGCTGGAATCGGGCTTCGCGCGCTCTCGCGAGGCGGTGAATGTTTTGGTCGAAGGCATCGCCGATACCTGCATCTGCGGCGTTACCTTCTGGCTATGGGGCTTCGGCTTCATGTTCTGTTCGGGAACGCCGTGGATAGGCACGACCGGCTTCATGCTGCACGGTCTTCCGGCGACCTACGGCACCACGGGCGTGCCGCTGCTGGCGTACTGGGTATTTCAGTATGCATTCGCGGATACCTGCTCGACGGTAACTTCGGGCGCGATGATCGGCCGCTGCGATTTCATCGGCGACCTGCTCTATAGCGTGGGGGTGACCGGCTTTATCTATCCGATCATCGGGCACTGGGCGTGGGGGCCCGACGGATGGCTGGCCAACATGACGCCGATACCATTTCACGATTTCGCCGGGTCCACCGTGGTTCATACCATCGGCGGAGTAATCTCTCTGGCCGGCGCGATCGCCCTCGGTCCCCGGCTGGGCCGCGTGTTCAAGCGCGACGGCGGCCAGCCGATGAAACCGCACGATCTGATAATCGGCGCCACCGGCGGATTGATCCTGTGGTTCGGATGGTACGGGTTCAATCCGGGCAGCACGCTGTCCGCGCTGGACGCGCAGGGAATCGGCCGGGTGTCGTTTAATACCACTCTGGCGGCGTGCTCGGCGGGTCTGACCTCGCTATTTTATTCCTATTACAAGACCGGCGGAAAATGGGACCTCGCCCTGACGGTCAACGGCTTTCTGGCCGGCCTGGTGGCGATCACCTGTCCCTGCTACTGGGTCGATCCCGAGGGCGCATTCCTGATCGGAATGGGCGCGGGTATCGTGGTGATTTGGGGAATCGATCTGCTCGAATATCTGCGCATCGACGACCCTATCGGCGCGGTTCCGGTGCATGCGGTGGCCGGAATCTGGGGCACGCTTTCGCTGGGGCTGTTTGCGGCCGGCAGATACGGCGCGCCCACGCCCACCGGCGCCGATACCAGCACAGTGGTAACGGGTCTGTTTTACGGCGGCGGAATGGGTGTGCTGAAGGCGCAAGCCATCGGCAGCTTCTCGATCACCATCGCAACCTTCGTCGTGGCGCTGGCTCTGATGTATGCGGTCCAGGGCATATTCCGCCTGCGCATCCCGACCCAAGGCGAAATCGAAGGGCTCGACCTGCACGAGCACGGGTTTCCCGCTTACCCCGAGTACGTGGTCACAGGCGAGGACGGATGCCCCAAGACGATCGACGACGTTCCGATCGGCCGGCGCACCGGTTACAAGCTGCCTAGAATCAGGATGAAACAGGCGGGCTGAAAGCTGCCGGCGCGATGGACCGGCTCCTCTCCCGGAGCCGGTCCATCAGCGCCGGTGCCGTGAGGGTGCGATGCCGTTTTGCGGAGTGGGTTCGATGGCCTCTGTACTGCGCCCGGCGTCTGGTAATGATGCCACATCGATTGATACTCATGTTGCCGGCGTCCGCCCAGCGGCACGCGGCAGCGGTCGAGCGATGGCGCTTGAGCTCCAGCAGCACCGTACGGATGGACCGGCCGGGGCAAGAGCGGACCAATCCGAGTCAAGCGCGATGCAACGCGCAAGCGAGGATCTGGCAGAGAGCGAATACCTCAACCTGATCCGCTGGGCGGTGCGCAAGGCTCCGGAGCTGCTGCGGATGCTGCGGATCGCGTATTTGTTTGGCCAGGATTATTGCTCGCCGCGCTCATTTGCCAATCAGGCCCGCGGCGGCGGGTTGTTCGGAAAATCGCCTTCGTCCAATGGCCATGACGAGCCGCGCTCGGAAAAGCTCGCGGATGTCGAGCGCGAACACATCCGGCGCGTGCTGACCGAAAGCGCTACCGTGGTGGAGGCGGCGCTCAAGCTGGGGATCGACAATTCAACCCTGTGGCGCAAGCGCAAACGCTATAATCTGTAGCGCCGGCCAGGTGTATGAGCTTGCGCCAGCATCAGCTATGCGATTCCTTTTTCAACCGCACCTCTGCTTGAAATCGGGGCAATCGGCCACAAATTAAGCAAATTCCCGGGTCCGCCGGCTGTCAGCGGGCGTCGGCCTGAAGCTTATCGGCTCACGGACAAGGTTCGTTTCTTGCTTCAAGGGTCAGGGGCGATGCGCGATGGCGTGCGCGTGCGCCCTTGATCTTTTCTCGACGACGACGCATGAAACAGCCCGACTTCAAAGAGCTCGACCGCAATGTCGCCCGCGCCCGGATACTGCTGTCCCTGCTGGCGATGTTGTCGTTGTATATCGATCCCACCGTCGCGGGTGGACTGTTTCATCTGAACACTCTGGCCCTGGTGATCCTGCTGTGCCATCTGGCCTACAGTCTGGCCTTGTACGCGGCGCTCAGGCGGCAGTTTGCGCTGGGCCGTCTGCCCACGGTCTCGACGGCGCTGGACCTGTTCTTTGCCACCGCGATCGCGTTTCTGACGGAAGGGCAGACCAGCCCCTCGTACGTGTTTTTCGTCTTCGCGATTATTGCCGTCGGCATCAGGGCGGGACTGCGGCCGACGATTGAAGTCACGCTTTGCAGCGTGGTTCTTTACCTGCTGGTTATAGCGCTGTCGGACGGGATGACGAATTACTACATGATGAGAGCGGTTTATCTGGCGATTGCCGGCTATCTAATCGGTTTCGTCGGCCAGCAGCGGGGCGCGTTCGAAGCGCGGATGCATGAGCTGGAGCTGAGCGCCGAGCGGCATACGATTGCGCGCTCCCTGCATGACGGTTACGTGCAGGCGCTGGCGGGAGTAAATCTGCGGCTTGAAACCTGCCGCGAGCTTCTGGTGCGCGGACGCACCGCCGATGCTCTGGCGCAAGTGACCGACCTGCAACGCGGGGTGGCGCGCGAATACGACGAAGTACGCGAATATATTCGATCGCTGGCCGGGATGCAGGAATCGGGCTCGCGCCAGCTCTCCACGGTGGTATCCGATCCGCTTTTGGAAGTGCAGGTAAGATTCAGCGCGCGCAGCCTGGGCGGGGAGCAGATCCTGCAGATCATGCTCGAAGGTCTGCGCAACGCGCGCCGGCATGCGATGGCCCACCTGGTCACGATCAAAGCCTGGGAAGGCGGCGACAAGGTGCGCATCACCATCGACGACGACGGTATCGGATTCGCCGCGGCGGAAAAGCCGCCCTGGGCGATCGCCTCGCGCGTGGCCGAGTTCGGCGGCAGCTTGACCATGAACCGCAACGGCTCCGGCCATCTGACCATCGAGATACCAAAGCTTTAGAGATGCGATCTGCAATCCGCGTCATCCTGGCCGACGACCACGCACTGTTCCGCCAGGGCCTCAAATCGCTGCTGCTTCTGCATCAGGAGATCGAGGTGATGGCCGAAGTTGAGCACGCCGATGAACTGCTGCCGGTGCTCTCGGAACATCCCTGCGACATCCTGCTGCTCGACCTGCAGATGGATCGCTGGTCGATGGACGACATCGCGCAGTTGGCGAGCATCGTGAAAGTCATCGTGGTGACCGCCAGCGAGAGCGCGGAGAACGGCGTGCGGGCGCTGCGCCTGGGCGCGCGCGCGATCGTACAGAAGCGCTTCGCAATCGAAACCTTGATGACCGCGATCGAGGCTGTCGCCGAGGGTCTGGTGTGGATGCCGCCGGCGGTGCAGGCTCATTTTGCTCTTGAGGGTTCGCTTTGGCGGCCGTTGACCGCGCGCGAAGAGGAAATCGTGCGCCACGTCGCCAGCGGGATGCGCAACGCGCAGGTGGCGCGGCAACTGTCAATCAGCGAAAGCACGGTCAAAACCCACCTTAACAACGTCTTTCAGAAGCTGGGTTTGCGCGACCGCCTCGAGCTGACGCATTACGCGATCAAAACCGGCCTGGCGCGAATCCAGGATGCCGGCCGCTGAACGCCGGCCGCCCCGCAACCGCTCAGTAGTTCGATTTCAGGCTGACGATGCGCTCGAAGAAAGCCTCCACCTCGGACGGTCCCTGGCAGTAAACCGCGGGCATGAAGTCGATGACGTTGATGCCCGCCGCGACCACCGCCGGTATCTGCGCCAGGGTCGCGTCCAGATCGACGGTGCGGTCGGAGCGAAACACCGGACGCAACCCGGTGCGCACGGTGAGCTGGCGCGGATCGCGTCCGCGCGCCTTGAAGGCTGCCTGCAGGCGGGCAATCGGCTCCCTCAGCTTGTCCGGGTCGCGTTCCATCGGCAGCCATCCGTCGCCCAGCTCGGCAATGCGTTCGGCGTTGCGCGGCGTCGGCTCGATTCCGAACCACAGCGGGACATGCTTCTGCACCGTGAAGGGGGTGGAATAGAGCTGCTTGAACGAAACCGTATCGCCCTCAAAACTGGCCGGCGCCTTGCTCCATAACTCCCTGCATACACGCACCTGCTCCCACATCCGCGCGAAGCGCCGCTCCCACGGTACGCCGCAGGCGTCATATTCCTGTTTTTGCCATCCGGTGCCCAGGCCGATCTCGATGCGTCCGCGGGAGATCACGTCCAAGGTGGCGAGTTGCTTGGCCAGCAGCACCGCGGGCCGCAGCGGTGAGATGATGATACCGCTGGAAAGCCGGATCCGCTCGGTCGCGCCGGCCACGGCGGCCAGCACCGTAACGGGTTCGTACCATGGCGTGGAGGGAGCGGCGGGAAACCGGCCGTACGGATATTTGCCGGTATCCTCGCTCATGATTACGTGATCGACCACGTTTACCTGGTCGACGCCCTTGCGATCGGCGATGCGTGCGATGTCGAGTATCGGGGCGAAATCGCCGCCAAACCAGTTCTGCATCCCGAAGAGACTGATTGCGATTCTGATCATGGGCCAAAGTTAGCCAATTCGGGGCGGCAAAAAAACCGCGTCCGCGTTGGTACCGCAAGCTTGCATCCGGCCTGGCGCGAGCTTGTCAATCAGCGGCAGCGGTTATCAAGTTGCCGCGATTCAGTGAATAATGCCGCAAATAATGCTATTGCGGTTACGCCGGGTTGACGCGCCGAACCGCTCTCGGCAGCCTGAAATTATGACCCGGATTCAAAGATTTGCCGCTTTCGCGTCAGCTGTTACGCTCTGTGCTCTGATTGGCGGTTGTTCGTCGGCCAATAACGCTCCGCCGGCCCCGGTCGTGGTGCCGCCGTCGCCGGTCACCACCAGTTCAAGTTCGACCACCAGCAACACCACCACCACCACGCAGCCCGACGGCACCGTGGTCAAGGAAACGACGACCACGACCACCAGCAACGGCCGCGTCACGCGCAAAGAGGTAGTCACGACCTTCGCGTATCCGGCGCCGTGAACCTGTCCGCCGGATGGTTGGTGGAAAATAGCGGCAACTGAGGGCGCCGGGAACCTTCCCGCGCCCCTTGCGTGTCATTCCTCGCTCAGCCAGGTCATGGCATAAAACCGGCCATCAGGCTGAGGTCGAGGTGCGCTATGAAATTACCAGGCAAGGTACGCGCGCGGCGTTGAAGGGGAGATCACCGCGGCGGGCGGCAAGGCGACGTCACCGATCGGGATCAGATGAACCAGGCCGCCAGGCGGGCGCGGCGCGGTGCGGTCCGATCGATGTGCTGCTCAACAATGCGGCTACATACTTCGAACCCACGAATCAGAGCCTCGAATACGGCCGCAAGGTGATGGACATCAATGTATTTGGAATTGCGATCGCCGCCCGATCGGTGTTTCCGTTCTTGATCGGCAACTCCGCCATGGCGTCCGCCGTTCAGCTCCATCGCCCCAAAATCAGACCGCTCATCCCGGCGCTGACCAGGACGTGCTCCACGTCAGAGACCTGGTTGACCGCGGCGCCGCGCAGTTGCCGCACGGCTTCATTGATGTGATTGACGCCGTGAATGTAAGCCTCGCCCAGCAGACCGCCGTGCGTATTGACCGGCAGTGAACCGCCGGGTCCGATATTGCCGCTCTGGATAAAGTCGCGCGCCTCGCCGCGGCCGCAGAAACCGAACTCCTCCAGATGCATGAACACGATGGGGCTGAAGTGATCGTAGAGCATCGCGGCCTGAATGTCGCGCGGACGCAAGCCCGACTGGGTCCACAACTGTCGGCCGATAGCGCCGATTTCCGGCATCCCGGCGATGTCGTCATGGTAGTAATCCGATACGATATCGCCGCCCCACAGCGCGCACTGCGCCGCGGCCGCGATTCGCGCCGGAGGACGGCGCAAGTCGCGGGCGCGCTCGCGGCCGGTTATCACCAGCGCGACGCCGCCGTCGCTTTCCTGGCAGCAGTCCAGCAACCGCAGCACCGGCTCGACGATCCAGCGGGAATTCTGATGCTCCTCCAAAGTAATCGGACGCTGATAGAAATACGCATTGGGATTGGCGGCGGCGTAGCTGCGGCATGCGACTGAGTAATGGCCGAAATCCTCATTAGTCACTCCGTAAGCATGCATGTAGCGCTGAAAATGGAGCGCGGCCCATTTTGCCGGAGTATCCAGACCGAAAGGAATGTACCATCGCCACCAGAAACTGCCGCTAGGCGAAACCTGCGCCGGTCCCTGCGGCAGACCGAAGCGGCGGCCGGATCGTTCGTTGAACGCGCGATAAATCAGCACCACATTGGCGGCGCCGGCGGCGATGGCCGCCGCCGCATGCATCACCACCGCGCAGGTCGCAGCTCCGCCGTACGGCGCGCGCGAGTAATAGCTCAGCTCCTTAACCCCCACAATCCGCATCAGCTCCAATTCGCCGCTGCTGTCCAGCGTGTAAGTCACCATCCCGTCGACATCGGCCGGCTCCAGTCCGGCGTCATCGAGCGCCGCCAACGACGCTTCGGCGGCGAGCTGCAGTTCACTGCGGCCCGAGTTCCTGGAAAACTCCGTCTGTCCGATTCCGGCGATCAGCGCGCGATCGGGGATTGCGGATGCCATAGTCATCTCCGGGCGGGGCGGAACTGATGCAGGCGGAGGCCGTTTTCGAAATCGGCGAAAAACACCTCCACCGGCATCCCGTTGCGGATTTCATCAATCGCGGCGCCGGACAGATTCGAGACCAGCCGCGCGCCCTCTTCCAGTTCGATCAGCGCGACCACCACCGGGTCGCCGCCGCTTTCGATCGGCGTATGGCGCGGGATGACGTAGCTGTAAAGCGTGCCGCGGCCGCTGGCCCGATCGACGCGCCAGTCCAGCGAATGGCAGAACGGGCAGACCGGCGCCGGCGGATGGCGCATCCGGTTGCATCTGGCGCAGCGCTGGAGCCGCAGTTCTCCGGCTGCGACTCCGTCCCAGAAGAATTGGTCGTCGCGGGTGATGAGGGGCGCGGTGCGTTTCATCTCAGGCTCCCCTGGGCGGGGCGGCCTGGGTTTGGCGCGGCGGCCGCTTGATGCCGCGCGCGGCGTTGGGGTCGCGCCCATCAAGCACGATTTGAGCCGCGCACAGCTGTTTGATTTCTTCCGCGCCGTAGCCGAGCTCGGCCAGAATCTCCACTCCGTCCTCGCCGCACAGCGGCGCCGGACCGCGAATTCGGCCGGGCGTTTCGGACAGGTCGCAAAGCAAACCCGTTTCCTCCAGTTGGCCGACATGTTTGTGACGGTAGGAAACGGTCCATCCGCGGCGCGCGAAATCGGGATCGTCGAACATCTGCCGGCTGAAGTCGGGCGATGAGATTTCGCACGGCACGCCGCGCGCGTCGAGCAGGTCGAACCAATGCGCCGCGGTGCGCGTCCTGAACAAAGCCTGGAGTATCGCGGCCAGCTCGGCGTCGTGCCGCGCGCGATCCGGTGCCGCGGCGAAGCGTGGATCGGCGGCCAACTCAGGCTGCTCGATGGCCGCGCACAGTTGCCGCCAATGCCGCTGCGCGACCGCCGCCAGACAGAGCCATCCGCCGGCGGTCTCGTACAGCCGATACAGAGCCGTCAGTCCGGTCTGCATCGGGTCCAGGCGCGGCCGCGCCGCGCCCTTTCCGTCCGCGGTGATGTACGCATACGATGTGGTCAGCAGTGCGGCGTTGATGATCGCGGTATCGACCTTCTGGCCCACGCCGGTGCGCTCGCGATGATACAGCGCCTGGGTAATCGCGATGGCGGCGAGAAAGCCGTTGCCGGTATCGCCCAGCGAAGTCGGACTCCAGAAGGGTGTTCCGCCGCCCGCGCAGCCGCCGTCTTCATATTCGATTCCGGCCAATGCCGCGCCGCTCTGATCGGTGCCCGGCAGGCGCAGCCGCGCGCCGCGATCGAATCCGCGCGTATGGCAATAGATGATGCGCGGATTGATCGCGCGCAGGGTGTCGTAGTCCATCCCGATGCGCTCCGCCGCGCCGTGGCGCATGTTGTGGGCGACCACGTCGGCGCGCCGCACCAGTTTGTACACCACCTCGCGTCCGCGCCGATCCTTGAGGTCGATCGCGATGCTGCGCTTGCCGCGATTGACCGCGATTGCCATGTGATTCGACCACCAGTAGCCGTCATACAGGGCGTTGACCTTGATCACCGACGCGCCCATGTCGGCGAGCATTTTGGGGCCGAAGGGTCCGGCCACGGCCAGCCCCAGGTCGATAACGGTTACGCCCTCCAGCGCCGCGCTCAGCGGCTGTTTGTGGGCAGGCGCGCAGGCGCCGGCGCGCGTTGCCGACGCCTCTTGGCGTACTTCCTCCGTATGCTGTCCGGGGCGCGGCGCGGGTCCCTGGATGCGGCCGGGACTGGTATCCATCTGGTAGAGGATTCCGGCATGGCGGATGCCCCCCAGTTGGGGATCTTCGACTTCGGCCACGCATCCGTCGGCCAGCAGCGCCGGATCCTGCAGCGCTTCTTCGGGCGTGCGCACCGGCTGCAGTCCGACGTCAAGCCGCGCGCCGAAGCGCACCCAATCCTCGGCCGGGAACTTGCGGAACGCCTCGGCCATCAGGGGATAGTAGTAGAAAAGGATCGACAACTCGTCGGGCTCCATTCCGATGCGCGCGGGATGGTCGCGGTTGCGCGCGATCTGGCTGAGGTCGTCGAGGCGGTCGGCTTTCGCCGCTTCGACCACGGCGAACGGATTGATGGGCCATTGATGTATCCAGCGGCCGCCGCGGCATTGCATCAAACCCTTGGGCGAGCGCCGATCCATCACCCAGGTGCGGTAGCCGGCCGCGTCGGGGTTTTCCACGCGCGCCCATCCGGCGACGCACGCCGCCATCGCGCCTTGCAGCAGGGAAGTTTCCACCCACTGACCGCGTCCGGTGATCTCGCGCGCGCGCAGCGCGGCGCTGATTCCCAGCGAAGCCAGGTAAGCGGCGGCGATGCTGGGCCATGGCGAATAGACGAACAGCGGCCCTTCGCGTTTGGCCCCCTGCGCGCATCCGTCGGGCGGCTCCAGTTCGGGATTGGGACCCGGCCGTCCCAGCACGTGATCCATCGGCGTGCCCGGCCATCCGCGCTGCTCCCATTGCAAGCCGGTGCGCGCCGCGACCAACGCGTCGTACCCGGGGCGGCCGCTGTGGCGGTTGCCGCGGCCGTAGCCGGTAATCGAGCAGTAGATGAGCCGCGGGTTGACCGCATGCAGGGTGGGATAATCGATTCCGAGCCGCTCCGTCACACCGGGCCGGAAGCTTTCGACCAGGATGTCGGCGGCGCGGGCCAGATCGATCAGGCATTGGCGATCTTCGGCCCGTTTGAGGTCGAGCACAGCGCTGCGCTTGCCGCGATTCCACACCCGGTAGCCGGACAACTCGCGCCACGGATCGCCGCCGGGCGGCTCGATCCGGGTCACCCGCGCGCCGTGGTCCGCAAGCAGCATCGTGGCAATCGGCCCGGCCACTGCGCGCGAGAGGTCGAGCACCGTGAGTCCGTCAAGTACGCCGGCCATTGGCTTTTCCTTTCCTACAAACCGTAGACGCGCGCGGCGTTGCCGCACACCATTTGATAGCGCTCGGCGGCGGGCACCCCCTGGAATTGACGCTCCACGATTTCGCGCGAATGCGGCCACGAGGTCGCGGGATGCGGATAGTCGGTGGACCACATCACGTTGTCGAGGCCGATGTCGTGGCGCATTTTCACCCCGCGTGCGTCATCCACGAAGGTCAGGAAGAAATTGCGATGGAAGTAAAAGCTGGGCATCTCCTTGAGCCCGGGAAAGTCATAGGGTCCCTTGGCGAAACTGTCCAGCACGTCGAGCTGGAAGGGAATCCAGGCCAGACCCGGCTCCACCAGCACGATTTTCAGACGCGGAAAACGCTCCAGCGTGCCGGTCAGGATCCAGAAGCCCAGCGTCTCAGCCAGCGCGGTGCAGGGCAGCGAGTTGTGAATCCCTTTCTGCGGCGTAGGATCGCGCAGATAGACCTCACCCAGAGAGCTTTTCACTTCCAGGTGATGGCTCAGCGGTATACCGGTTTCCTGCAGCGCCGACCACAGCGGATCATAACGGCGGTCGTGATAATCCGGCAGTCCCAAATCGGCGGGAAAGCTGGGGAGCTGAACCGAACGCGCGCCCTGTTTCGCCAGCCGTTCGACTTCCCTAACCGCGTAGCCGATATCGATCAGCGGAATCTGGTAGGAGACCAGCAGCCGCCGGGGATTGACCGAGGCGAAATCGACCAGTGTATCGTTGAACGCGCCAAACGCCTCGCGCCAGCAGTCCTTCATCTTGTGATAGATGCGGAACGCGCCGACTTCGCAATACAGCACCTCGGCGTCAACGCCGTCGCGGTCCATGTCCTTGAGCCGCTCGTGCGGATCGGAATGGCCGGGGCGGCCCCACGCCTCATGCGTGAACATCCGCGCCATCGCCATGCGTTCCTTGCCGAACTTCTGCAAGACGGCGCGCTGCTCGGCCGCGACCACGGCGTCGTATTGCTCATGAAACCTGGCCGCCAGATGCCGCTTGACGGCGTCATGCGTGGTCTGCACGTGCGAATCGGATGAGATCAGCCGTTGGTTGCTCATAGCTTCAACCTCCCATGCCCAACGCATCGCGGATGCGGCGGGGTCGAGGAATCTTCAAATACGCGCCGCTCAGCGCGGCTTTACGAACGCGCGGTCCAGCAGCGCATGGACCTGCGCGGCGGGCGCAATGCGGTCGATTTCGATATTGCCCCTGCTGGCGCGCTCATAGATCCAATGCGAGATGTAGGCGGCGATGATATTGGCGAAGATCGAGCTGTGAACCATCGGATCGCCCACGATCAGATCGCCCGCGGCCATCCCCTTGCGAAACACCCGGGCCACAATCTCCAGCGCCTGCCGGTACCAGGTGGAACCCTGCTCGGCGGAAGTGAAATGCAGCGCCCAGGCGCGCGATCGCCAGAGCTGGTCGAAGAGCTTGTAGAAGTCGGGATGGCCGCGGAAGTAGTCGAACTGGGCGTCAAATATGCGATGCAGTTTGTCGGGCGCGCTGCCGCCGCCGCCCGCCGCCTCGCGCATCGACTGCAAAAACGCGTCGGCATGCCGCTCGTACACCGCCGCCAGCAATTCGTCCTTGCCGTCGAAGAACAGGTAGACGGCGCCCACGGAGAATTCCGCCAGCTCGGCGATCTCCTTGACGGTGGCGCTCAGACCCTTGTCCGCGAACACCTGTTCGGCGGCGTCAAGGATGTGTGCGCGCGAGATTTCGTTCTGCCGCGCGCGCCTGATGAGTTTGAGGCGGCCGGGTTGTGAATGCCGCGCCGTTTTCACGAATTCGGCTTGTAGCAAACTGAACCGAAATTCACAAGCGCGGATTCATGATTTTCGAGCGCCGCATGCCGAAAAGGAAGAGTCCCGCGCAAAGCAAATCAATTCCCTCTCCCCGACCCTGACGGGACCGGAGAGGGAGCGGGCGGTATAATCAGCGCCGCACGATAACGCCCGGCGCTTTTGAATCGGCGCGCAGCCGCCATGCGGCTGGGTCCATCTTACGCTCAATCGAAGAAATCAGCAGAGCCGCCAAACCGCCGAACTGCCCGATTCGCATCGGCGATCTCAATCCCGGGCTTTCTCCCGCGCACGAGGTTGCATGAAAGGAAGGGGCCGTTAGGAGACCGAACCGGCGAAACGCGGATCACGTTCCCGAGCGGCACAAACGCGGACGCGAGCGGGTCAGCCAGTGGCGCTGACGGCTGGTGGTGGCGGCTCCGTTCTGGATCTGGCGGCGGCGAAGGTCGAGCATCTTGCGCAGCCGGCCGGCGTCGATTCCGAGAGCTTCGCACAAGGTCTCATAGGCGAAGAGCCCCTTGCTGTATTTGGAGTTCATCCAGTCGCGTACTTCATAGAACAGGATGCGGCGCTGGCGGCTGCGGGCGTTCATGTGATGCAGGTAGCAGTGAATCGCGTCTTCGAGCACCGCGAACATGAGCTTCAGCTCACCCTGCAGTTCATGGCGCCGGCGCCGCAATTCGTTATACTGTTCGGGAAGCAGGATATCGGGTTCGTAACCCTCGATAAGTTCTTCCATCCGCTCTACGAGTTCCATGTTCGGCCTCCGTCAGGACTCTTGGCCGCCACCGCCGGGGTGAGGCTGATTCGGTACGGCTTGGTGGTAAACAAGCCGCGTGCCAACGGAAAAGCCTTTGGATATGGAGAATTATCGGCTCCAAACCAGGGACAAATTACATGATCCTCGTTTGGGTACACGAATGGTCAAAGAGACGGCTCGCGCTGCTGCGGGAAACCTGATGGCGGCGGGCTAAATCAGCGCCGGGTTCAAGCTCAGCGATAAAAGGAAAAAATCGGCGGCGCGCGTTGCTGTCGGCAAGGTCAAGACAATGGCGTCCCGACTGCTTGTAACAACCGCTCAGGGTGTGGAAAAATCACCTGAGCCATAGACATTTGTACAAGGCCGGTCGCGCTTTCACTCAAAACTGGAAGAGGAAAATCATGGCCTACGACCTTTTGATCAAAAATGGAACCGTGGTCGACGGCACCGGAGCGCCCCGCCGCCAGGCCGATGTCGCTATCTCAAAAGGCGTCATCGCGGAAATCGGCCGGGTGACCGACGGCGCCGCCAGGGTGATCGACGCGTCCGGCCTGATCGTCACGCCGGGCTTCATCGACCACCATACCCACTACGACGCCCAGATTTGCTGGGATCCCCTGGTCAGTTGCTCCTCGTGGCACGGCGTCACGACGGTGCTGATGGGCAACTGCGGCGTGGGAATCGCGCCGTGCAAGCCCGAAGTGCGCGAGATCGCGGCCTGGGACCTGGTCAACGTCGAGGCGATTCCGTTTGAGGTGCTGAGCAAGGGCGTGACCTGGGATTGGGTGACCTTTCCCGAATTCATGGACGCCGCCAGCCGCCGGCATAGCGGTATCAATTTGGGCTTTATGGCGCCGCTGACGCCGTTCCGGCATTTCGTCATGGGACCCGAGTCGATGGAACGCGCGGCCACTGCCGAGGAAACGGTTAGGATCGCCGCCACTCTGCGCGAGGCGGTCGCCGCCGGAGCCTGGGGTTTTACCACCACGGTTCTGGCGCAGCATATCGGCTACCAGGGGCATCCGCTGGCCTGCCGTTTGGCCAGCCGCGACGAACTCAAGGCATATGGCAACGTCCTGCGCGACCTGGGCAAGGGCTCGATCGAGGTGGCGTTGACCAAGCGCGCGGGCCGGGTCTCCGAAGACGAATACGAACTGCTCGACTTTTTACTGGCGCAAAGCGAGCGGCCGGTCACGTTTCTGGCCATGACGGTTAATCCAAAGCGGCCGGAAGGCGCCGGCGAGACCCTCAAGCGGCTGCAACCGCTGCTCGAGCGCGGCGCCAAGCCGCAGATCACCTGCCGTCCCTTCGTGGTGCAGATCGATTTGCGCAACCCGTTCAGCTTCGCCGACATGGATACGTGGAATCGCGTGTTCAACCAGCCGGCCGAGGTGCAGAAAAAGATTTACTCCGACCCGGCCTTCCGCCACGCCTTCCGCGAGGAACTCAAAAAGCCGCATCTGTTCAACGGCAAGTGGCATCGCGTGGAGATCCTGGAGGTCTCCAAGGCGGCGATGAAGGCGCTGGAGCGCAAGACCGTTGCCCAGGTGGCGGAGGAACGCGGCAAGGATCCGCTGGACACGTTTTTGGATCTGGCGCTGGAGGACGACCTCAACATCCAGTACACGATGGCCCAGTTTCATGAGGAAGGCATCGAACAACTGGTGAAGGACGGCCGTACGATGATCGGGCTGTCCGACGGCGGCGCGCACGTGGACATGCTGTGCGACGCCGGATACTGCACCTATCTGCTGGGCAAATGGGTACGCGAGCGGCAGGCGATCCCGCTGGAGTTTGCGATCAAGCGGATCACGTCGGAGCCGGCGGATTTTTACGGGATCAAGGGGCGGGGGCGATTGCAGCCCGGCAAGGCCGCCGACGTCGCGATCTTCGATTACCATACCGTCGATTCGGCGCGCCGCGCCGAGATGCGCCATGATCTGCCCGGCGGCGGCCGCCGCCTGGTAATGACCGCCCAGGGCATCGAATACACCATTGTCAACGGCCAGGTGCTGTATGAGCACGGCCGGCATTCGGGCGACCTGCCGGGGCGGGTGCTGCGTTCGGGCGTCGACTGAGATTGGTTGCGATTTTCGGGTGGCGCGGCGGCCCCGATCCCGATGGCGCCGGTTGCGGCGCTTGATGGATTTGCGATAGAGCCGGTATCGGCGCTAGTTCTATTGTCAGCGCCGGTTCGCCGCCTGCGCGATTGCGGCGCCACCCATGATCAAAATGATCTCCAGGGCCCTGTTGGCGGGGCTCTTGGCGAGTCAGGGATGCGGTCTTGCGGCGTTTCAGCCCGACAAGCCCAGCGTTGACGTAACCGGCACATGGGAGGGGGCGACGGTTACAGCCTGCGGTATCATGCTGCTGGAGCAGGGCAGATGCGGCGCGGTGCAGCGTATCACCTTCACGCTGTTTCAGGACGGCGCCAGGGTAAACGGCACCTACCACTGCGCGATAGGTACCATGATTTGCCGCGACCTCAACGACAGCGGCAGCGTGGTATCGTCATCGGTCAGCGGTTCTCTGGCGCGGCTGCGGGTGATGCTGCCGGACGGGTCGAGCTGCATGTTCGACGGCCATTTCAGCACCGACCGGGCGGGCGGCAATTTCTTCTGCTACCAGGGCGGCGGCCTGCTGGAACAAGGCGCGTGGAAAGTGGCGCGGCTTTACTGATGCCGCCTCCGGCGGCTACAGCAGCTGGGCCAGTTCCGCGGGACGGACCCGGATCCCGGGGTAGAATTCGCCGAAGGCGCCGTAAACCGCGCTGGCCTCGTCGAAGCGCATCTCGTAGACCAGCTTCTTGAAGACCAGCGGATCGTCGGCGAAGAGGTCCACGCCCCATTCGAAATTATCCAATCCGATCGATCCGGAAATGATCTGCGTTACCAGGCCGGCGTATTTGCGCCCGATAATTCCGTGGTCGCGCATCATGGCCTGACGCTGCTCGATCGGCAATTGATACCAGTTGCGGGTCTCGCCGCGCCGCTTATCCATCGGATAGAAACACACATAGGGGCGCGGCGGGATTTCGGGCCACAGCCGCGGCGCCATCGCCTCGCGCTGACGGGTGATTTCGGCGTTGACCCGTTCCTTCCACTGCGCGGTGCCGGGCGCGAGCCCCTGGCCGGCCAGATTGGAGTAAAGCCGCAGGGAGGCCTCGTACAGTCCGATCTCGACTACCGACAGATAGGAAGCGGTGTAGTCGCAAAAATCCCATAATCCGAGCCGGGTCCATTGCATCTGCGCCTCGCGCAATTCCTCCAGCGAGCGGCGGAAATGGATCAGCATCGCGTCGCCCTTGTGCCCCAGCAATGAAAAGAGCGCGCTCTGTCCGCCGGCGCGCGCCTCCTGCTGGGCCAGCAGTTCGCCGGCGGCGGCGACGTCGCGTGCGCGGCGGCCCGGATCCAGCGCCTTCCAATCCGGCCATTTCACCCGCAGCATCTGATGGAGAATATAGGCGCCCTCCAGCGTCAGCGGCTCGGGCGGAATTGTCTGTGCAACCGTATCGGACCCGCGGCCCGGATGTTCCTCTTTCATATCGCGATGCGCTCGGTAATGCGGTTTTTCGCGGCGGACCGCTGCCCGCCGCAGTACTACTTAATACGCGGAGCGCGGGGCGGCTCAAGTGCCCGCAAACCGGGCGGCGCGGGCGGCAGACCGCGGCGACTCATAGCGGGTGATGAAGCGCGCCCTGGACCAGGCAATATATGCGGGCAGAACCATCACCCCGGCCGCCGCGTTCAGCAGCATCAGCAGCGCCAGCATCAAACTCATGTTGAAGTGAAACAGCGCGGGCGAGAACATCCAGGGCAGCAGGCCGGCGAGCATGATGGCGAGCACGATGGCGACTGCGCCGCCGGTATCCCGGCGCGCCAGTACGATGGCGTCATTCAGCGGCATCCCGCTGCGCACCTCGTCGCGGATGCGCGAGACGGTGTAGATGCCGTAATCGACGCCCAGCCCGATCCCGAGCGAGATCACCGGAACGGTATCGATGGTCAGGCCGATTCCGCGCACATGCATATAGATGAACGCGCCGAAATTCGCGGTGACGCAGACCAGCACGAACAGGATTCCGGCCACGAAGGATCGGAAGGTGAACGCGCTGAAGATGAAAATCGCGATCAGCACGAAAGTGATGTTTCTCAGGTCCAGGTCAAACAGCACGTCGTTGGCGGCGGCGTACAGTCCCGCGATTCCGCCCAGATAAAGCAGATGCGTCTGCCGCAGGTCGGGGTTGTGGCTCAGGTAGCGCTCCTGATATTGCGCGATGCGCCGGCGCAGATCGTTCAGCGTGCGCGCGGTATGGTCCTTGAGCAGCACGCGGATGCATGAGGTGTTGAACAGATTGAACTGCTCCATATCGCCCGGCGCCTTGCTGTGCATGAAGAACAGGACCGAGGCAAAGATCAGCTTGATGGTGTGCGGCAGGGCCCAGAATTTCGGATGGCCGCTGTGAATGACGCGGGTGAAAGGCTTGATTCCGTCATCGGCAAAGGTGATGACGTTGCGCACGCCGGGACTCTGAAAAATGTAGTTGCGCAGGTCGTCTTCCATGCGCAGGACCGGATAGCTGAACGGATTTTGCGTCGCCGTCATCGGGGTCTGCACGATGATCCAGCCCTGGTCGATGGGGAAGTTGCGCACGATCTTGTTGATGTCGCGGTTTACCTTGGCGTTGGGCCGGTAGAGCGGGGTGCCGGGATGCTGATAGCCGACCTGCGCGCGCATCCCGCTGAACAAACCCGCCGCCAGAAACAGCGCCGCCGCTATCAGCAGGGTGCCGCGCGCCGCGCCGGCCTGCACGCCGATGCGCGCAAATCCGCCCGCCCATTGGCGCAAGCGCGCCAAAGATCCGCTGCTGCGCCATCCCTGCTCCTTGCGCGCGGCCACCGGCAGGTAGCTCATCAGGATTGGCTGGAAGACGAACACCATCAGCAGGCTGGCCAGCAGCCACACAGTGCCGCCGCGCGCCATGTGGTCGAGGACGGTGATGCCGGAAAACGAAATGAAGACGATTCCCGACACGTCGGCGGCAATCGCCAGCAGTCCGGCGGGAAACATGTAGTTGGTGGTTTCGGAGCAGGCCTGGACGTGATCGCCGACCTGATCGAGCACGTAGTAGTAGCGCTTTTGCCATTGCACGCCGTGGCTCATGTCGCGCGCGGTCAGAATCAGCGGCACCACCAGCATCAGCGGGTCGAAGTCATAGCCGCGCAGACCGACGAACCCCAGACCCCACAGCGCCGAACACGAACCGGTCACCACCGGCACCCACCACGAGGTGAAACTGCCCAGGCTCAGGTACAGCACCAACACCATCGCGGCGACCGAGATCAGGAGCAGGGCGAGGATAACGGGGAAATAGTAATAGCCGTAGCCGCGCACCACCGGCTGTCCGGTTACATAGATGGTATGATCGGCGTCCTCGTACTTGTGAACGATGGCCTGGATTTCGTCAAACAGCTCGCTGTAATTCTGCGCCGGCCCGGTGTCGTTGAAAGAAGCGACCACCGCGGCCGATTTGTAATCGGGTGCGACCAGGCCGCGCAACTCTGATTTGTGCGCGTAAACGGTCTGGCGCAGATTTTCGAGTTCCGCCTGCGTTCTGGGCACGTATGGATACATGTAGCAGTGGTATTCCACCGTGCCGGGCGACGCCTTTACATACTGCGTGACGTACGAAGCGAGCGAGAATACCTCGTTGTGATTAACCAGCCGCAGAGTGTTGGCGGCGAACTGGAGGTCCTGGATTTTCTGCAGCGTTTTAAAATTGAAAATGTCGCCGTGCTTGACCTCGATCATGAAGACGGTGGTGTCGGCGCCGCCGTAGCGGCCGAATTTCTGGTAGAGTTGAGTATAGGGATGATTGGCGGGGAACAAATCGACGAAACGGGTGGCGATAGTTATATGCGTCGCCTCCCAGGCCATGAACGCCGTGATGGCCAGCAACACCGCCGCGATGGGCCGGCGCCATCGCAGCACGATTCCACCCAGGTCGATACGGCTCACTGAACGCCTCTGTGTCTTCGGCTAGCAGCAGCCCGCAGGCGCCGGGTCGGGTTCCCATCCCCACGGCCGCGGACCCCATCGTGCGCTGAACACCTCGCCGCGCTTGATCGCCATAACCGGCACCACCGCCTGCGTCACGCGCAAGCTCCCGCCGACCGTGTCGTGCACCATCCAATTGCCCTCGCGCACGCGCAGGATCGAAACGTCGGCCTGGCGTCCGGCGGCAAGGCTGCCCAGCCGATGCTCCATGCCGATTGCCCGCGCGGGATTGGCGGTGCACATGGTGACGACCTGTTCCATGGTGAACCCAAGCCCGAGAAACCGGGTCATCATCTCAGTCATGCTGTGGACGGTGCGCAGCCGTCCAGGCACAGTGATATCGGTGCTGATGCAATGCGGCAGCAGTCCCTGATCGATAATGCGCCGGCCGACATCGAAGCTGAAGTTCATGCGCCCGTGCGCGGTATCGAACCAGACGCCGGTTTTGGCCGCCTCCCACGCTTCGGGAACCAGGCGGCCGTTGCCGTCGAGCACGCCGCCGGGATTGGCGGTGAAGTAATGGGTGAGGATGTCGCCCGCTTCGAGCAGCGGCAGCAAGCGGCGGATGACCGTGGGGTCGTAGCGCCGTTCGGTATCGCCGATATGAACCATCAGTTTGATTGCACTCTCGCGTGCGGCGCGGCGGGCCAGCCGCGGCATCTCCATGCCGAAGATTTCCAGCGCCGGCGAGACCATCCGCGCCTTGATTCCGCAAATCAGCCCCTTATGCCGATGAGCTACGCGCAGGGTCGCGTCCAGGTTGATGCTGCCCTCGGCGATGATGTCCGGAATCGTGGCCAGGCCGGTCTGCGAAATGTGCAGAAACGGAACAATCTCGGTATGGCAGTTGGGAATGATGTAGCGGATAAAGCCCTCGAAGGTGGCGCATCCGGAACTACCCGCGTCGACCACGGTAGTTACGCCGGCGTATACCCCGGCGTCGTCGGGATGCACACCGAAGCGGGTGAAGCCGTCAAAGACGTGGACATGCAGGTCGATGAGCCCCGGAGTTACAATCGCACCCTTAACTTCAATCACGCGCCGCGCCTGGTCAGGGGCGATGCCCGGCGCGACGGCCGCGATCGCGCCCGCCTCAATCGCAACGTCGGCCGGTCCGTTGATTCCGATCGACGGGTCAATGACGGTAGCGCCTGTCAGCAGCAGATCGTACATGGCTGAACTCTCCGGCCGAAAACTAACCGGCGTGCTTCAAACGATTCGATTACCGTACAAAGGCAGGACAGCGCAAAAGAATCGGCGCGTGGATTCGGAATCCGGAACCCGGCGGCGGCTTTGGGTACGGCGGGCGCCTCCGTCAGCCGGTCAGCTTCGACAGCAGCTTGGAGACGAACCAGTTCCGCTCCGCCGGCTGCACTGGCGGCAGCTCTTTGCCGTCTTTGAGCAGAGCATAGCGATCTTCGACTTCGGCGGGATTGGGAAAGCGTCCGCTGTCTTTTTTGGAGAACAGCAATTGGCCGTCGGCAATCACGTCGAACTGTCCGCGGCTGCCTTCGGCGATCTCGACCTTATCCCCGAAGCGGGCTTCAATTGATGCGGCCAGACTGACCGCCCGATCCTTGTAGCCTCAAGCCCTGCAATAAAGGATGCGGGTATCCATGTCCGGGAGCTTACGCGCTCCCTCGCGCAATCTCAACGCTATCCGGCAGGAGCGCCGCGCACGGTTGAGTGGACGCTGCATTTTCCAGCGCTAAGAATGTCCACCCAAACAGTCCCATAAGGCGGAAAAAAATCCATACGCTCGGGATAATTGCCCGCTGTTCCGATCTGAAACGCACTTGATGGATCTCAAGTGCACAGAATTGCGACTCTCGACACCGGGGCATGGAGCTTGCACCCTCAATCGCAAAGGGCCGCGCCTGGGAACGTCGTAAAGGCAGGTATCCGGCCATCCCTTCAGGAGCGCCAATCATGCTGCATCGGCTGATCCTTGCTCTCGCCGCGACGTGTCTGTTGTCCGGCTGTTGTGAAATTTTCGGTATCTGCACGTCGGTCAACGTGCATACCTCGATCGATCCCGCCTATCGGCTTGCCCAAAGCAGGCACAGCCGTTCCGCGCAGCCAACGGTGGTGCCAGTGGCGGTGGCCGGACTGGATGGATCCACCGACCTGTTGCCGTAAAAAAATACCTCATTCACTGGCAAAGCGCATGGCGGCGCGCGGCCCCGTCGCACCGCCATGCGCAATGCGCCTTGCAGTTCTTCCCTGCCCTCCTTCGACGGCGCGTGTTGACACTCCAACACAACGCGCCGGTGGTCTCCCGTTCCAAAACGAAATTCCTTCCATATTGCATTCGTCCGCAATGTTTGGCGGGTTTGGATGCGGAAAAAAACGGCATCGGCTTTGCGGGCTCACATCGAGCATGTTACCAATTCCCATCGTACACGGCGGCGCGCACATTTTTTTGAAGGAGCGAAAGAAGCCCATGAAAAACACCGAACAACTGGTCCAGGAACTGCTTGACCGCGAAGCAATCAGAGACCTGCCCAAACGCTACTGCCATTGCGTGTGGACCGGCGACCTCGACGGAATCGTGAACCTGTTCAGTGAAGACGGCTGCATGATCATGCAGAGCTCGAAGGGACCGCAGACCACCGCCGGACGCGATAAGCTGCGCAAGACCTTTGCCCGCGTGGTGGACGAGTTGGGACCGCGCCCGTACATCCATAATCATGTGCTGCAGCTCAAGGACGCGAATCACGCCAGCGGAACCTGCTACGTGGAGCTGCGCGATTCCAAGAATGACATGCGATGGCTCGGCACCGGATTTTACCACGACGAGTACGTGAAAGTGGGCAACGAGTGGAAGTTCAAATCGCGCGACGTTACCCTGGTGCGGATGGAGCGGCCGGTCAATCAGCAGCGCTAATTTCGGTTCACTGCGCGACGGTTGCCGCGGGCCGTCTGGCGGTTTCTCTCACCGGCAAAAACAGAACGGCCCGCCGGCGTTATTCCTGATATAATTGTTCTGTGTCATCTGACATTTCCGCCATGTCCCTGCGTATCGAAGATTACGCCCTGATCGGAAACATGCGTACGGCCGCCCTGGTGGGGAACAACGGTTCCATCGACTGGCTGTGTACGCCGCGTTTTGATTCGTCCGCCTGTTTTGCCGCGCTGCTGGGAAACGCCGAAAATGGCCGCTGGCTCATCGCGCCCCAGGGCCATTCCTACCGCGTCACCCGCCGCTATCGAGACGACACCCTGATCCTCGAAACCGAGTTTTCCACCCCGAGCGGATCCGCCGTGGTGATCGATTTCATGCCGATTGCGGAGCGGCGCGATCAGCTCGACCTGGTCAGAATCGTGACCGGAACCCGCGGCACCATCGCGATGCAGATGGAGGTGCTGTTCCGGTTCGATTACGGACACGTGGTGCCGTGGGTGCGGCGCCGCGCATACGGACTCAGCGCCATCGCCGGTCCCGACGCTGTCGCGCTGCGGATTCCGGTCCCGTTTGAGAGCCGCGATTTCACCACTCGCGCCGAATTTTCCGTCAAGCAGGGTCAATCGCTGCCGTTTGTGTTGACGTGGTATCCGTCCAACGAGCCGCCGCCGCGCAGCAAGGTACCGCAGCGGATGCTGACGGAGACCGAGTCATGGTGGCGGGAATGGTCGTCGCGATGCGCCGCCCAGGAGGGCGAATGGCAGGGGGCGGTGAAGCGATCGCTGATCACGCTGAAGGCGCTTACCTATTTGCCCACCGGCGGGATCGTCGCGGCGCCCACCACCTCGCTGCCGGAAATGCCCGGCGGCCAGCGCAACTGGGATTACCGTTTCTGCTGGCTGCGCGACGCCACCTTCACCCTGTATGCCTTGCTGATCTGCGGCTACAAAGAAGAGGCGCGGGCCTGGCGCGAATGGCTGCTGCGCGCCGTCGCCGGCCAGCCGCATGAACTCCAGATAATGTACGGACTCGCCGGTGAAAGGCGCCTGTGGGAGTTCGAAGTGCCGTGGCTCGACGGTTACGAGCACAGCCGTCCGGTGCGGCTGGGTAATGCCGCCCACGAACAACTCCAGCTCGACGTTTACGGCGAAGTGATGGACACGCTGTATTGCGCGCGCAAGTTCGGCTTTCAGCATGACGACGAAGCGTGGAAGGTGCAGGAAGCGCTGATGGATTTTTTGGAGTCGGCCTGGGCGCAGCCCGACAACGGGATCTGGGAGGTCAGGGGTCCGCGCCGTCATTTTACGCATTCCAAAGTGATGGCCTGGGTGGCGGTCGATCGGGCGGTGCGGATGGTGGAGCGGTTCGAAGCTCAGGGACCGGTGGACAAGTGGCGCGCGCTGCGCAGCCACATCCATGACGACATCTGCCGCCATGGTTACGACCCCGCGCGCAACGCCTTCGTCCAGTACTATGGCAGCAAGGATCTGGACGCGTCATTGCTGATGATTCCGCTGGTCGGATTTCTGCCGGCCACGGATCGGCGGGTTACGGGAACGGTGCAGGCAATCAGGCGCGAGCTGATGGTTGACGGGCTGGTGCGGCGCTACTCCACGCAACCGCACGTGGAAGGGCTGCCCCCGGGCGAGGGCGCGTTTCTGGCCTGCACATTCTGGCTGGCGGACAATCTCGCCCTGTCGGGGCATTACGAGCAAGCGCGCGCGACTTTCCGGAACCTGATGACGACCTGCAACGACGTGGGACTGCTGTCGGAGGAATACGATCCGGCAAATCGCCGTCAGCTGGGAAATTTCCCGCAGGCGCTCTCTCATGTGAGCCTGATTAACACCGCTCACAACCTGACCGTGGCGCACTGCCCCGCGCGGCATCGGTCGGAGAGTTAGGCCGATTTCTGCTACGCCAGTTCCAACGCGCTGGCCGAGCCGGCCACGACTACCGTGCCGTCAATCTTCTCGCACCACACCTCGCATTCGGCGCGCCGATGCCGTCCTTCGGGGCGCCGGCCCAGCAGCATCGCCCGGGCGCGCAAGGTATCCGCGGCCCAGACCACGTTAACCAGGTTCACCGCCATCCTTCCGCCGTAGAAAAATCCCATCCCGAATTTTCGCGTCAGCATCTCGGAAATGAGACAAACGGGGAGCATGCCCTGCACGACAATATCGGGAAAACCCAGCTCGCGCGCCTTGTCGCGGTTGTTGTGATAGTTGAGCGATGGTCCGGAAAACACCATGCACATGGCCTCGTCGATCATCCGGTCCGGACCGCCGAACGGCTCGCCGCCTTTTTGCCCGACCGCGAAGACGCGTCCGGCCGCGCGCTCGCGGTTCTTATCCACCACGGTTTCCCTGCCGGGCGCGGCCAGAAAACTCTGATGGGCCCGCGCGCGCGACACCAAAGCACCGGACGCTGCGAACGTCAGGGCCTCGTTGACCACATACTCGCGGTCGCGCTTGAAATAGCGATCGACCACGGTGCATCGGGTCTTAACCTGTTCTCCAACCCGCAGCGGGCGGTAGCTTTCCCATTCGTGGCGCGCATGCAGGTTGCCGTACACGTAGGGCAGGTACCACGCCTTGGTCCGGTACACCTCGGAATGCAGGATCAGGGCGGGTGCGAGCGGTCCGCCAAGCGGGGATTCGCCGGTGTACCATGGATGATGGTCGCCGGTGCCGGCGATGAAATTTTCGATCGCATCAGAGCCGAGCGTCCAGATACTGCCGCCCATATCGCGGCCGACATAGACTTCGTCCTGGGCAAAGATTTCCATGCGACCTCCCAGATTTTCGATGGTTGATGGCCGCAGCCTCGCTGACGGTCAGGACCGGGGCTGCAACAAACGCAAAAGAGTGCGCACGCCGAACCCCACCGCGCCCGGCGGCGATAGTGGAATCGCCCGGTTGGTGAACGCGACGCCGGAAAGGTCCAGATGGGCCCACGATCGACAGCTGACGAATTCGGATAGAAACAGGGCGCAGATGATGGTGCCGGCGTTGCCGCTGGTGCCGACGTTGCGCAGGTCGGCCACGTTGCTCTTCAACTCCTCGGCGTAATCCGTAACCAAAGGCAGTTCCCACAACGGTTCTCCCGCCGCGCCGCCGGCCTCGCGCAGACGCTGCACCAGAGCGGCGTCATTGCCCAGCACCGCGCCCACGCGCGTACCCAGCGCCGAGCGCACCGCGGCCGTCAGGGTGCCCGCATCGATAATCCATTTGGGTCCCGATTCGCAGGCGTAAGCCAAAGCATCGGCCAGCACCAGGCGCCCCTCGGCGTCGGTGTTCAGCACCTCGACCGTTTTGCCGCATCGGGTGCGGAGCACGTCGCCGGGCTTGATGGCGCGCGAGCCGACCATGTTTTCAGTACAGGGCAGGTAGGCGCGAACTTCGATCGGCGGACGGAAATAGGCCAGTTCGCTCATCACCGCCATCATCAGCGCGGCGCCCGTCATATCGCGCTTCTGCTCCTCCATGGCGGCGGCTCCTTTGAGGCTGAGACCGCCGGAGTCGAAGGTGATGCCTTTTCCGACCAGGGCAACGTGGCCGTCGGTTGGCGCTTGCGGTTTATAGCGGAGCTCGATGAAGCGCGGTTCGCGCGGGCTGGCCTTGGCCACCCCGAGCAGGGCGCCGAGTCCAAGGCGTTGGATGCCGGCGCGATCGTATACCTCGCAATGCAGGCCGTTGGCCCGGGCCAGTGTTTGGGCGTGGCCGGCCAGAAATTCCGGCGTGGCCTCCTCGGCCGGGGTGTTGATCAAGTCGCGGGCGAAGTTGGTGGCGGCAGCCATCCGGTGTCCATCTTCCAACGCGTTCCGGGCAGACCCCGGATGCCGCCCCGCCACCACGCCGATCGTCAAGGCTGGATTAGTTTGCCCGTTGGCGCCCTTGTACTGCAGGAACTGATAGGCGCTCAGTTCGACACCTTCTGCGATGGCTGTAAGAAAGGGGGCGCTGGCCTGATGCGCGTCGATGACGATCGTGCGCGCTTTGATCTCCTGCGCTTTTTTTACCACCGCCTCTCCGAACAGCCGCAATGTCTGCGGCTGCGGATCCTGGCCGAGTCCGAACATGAGAATGTTTCGTGCCGCAATCGCGCCGTAGGTCGGAATCATGACCTGCGAGCCGCAGCGTGCGTCGAAACCCCGACGGGTGATTTCCTTGACCGCCTCGCCCTTGAGCGACGAGTCGAGAGTCTTGATCGCGTCGGAGTCGGACAGGCCCGGTTCGATTCCAATCGCGAGCAGGTCAGCGGGCATCCCGGCGCAAGGCCCTGATTCGAGCTGATATACCCTGGCGAAGGTGTTATTCATGGGCGGCATTGCGCGTCAAATAACTTAGAATCGTGTCGCGTTCCTCGACACTTAAGGGAGCAACGCGGTACTGGCGCATCTTAGTCTGCATCATTTCGACCTGCACTTGCCACATCGCGGCCGGGAGCGACCCGGGCGCGTAGGGACGATGGCATTGGCCGCAGCGGCGGACGTAGAGCTGAGCGGCCGGGCTGTGTTGTTCGGGCAGCGGACGGTCGCATCCAATTGCGGTTAACACGATAGCGGCCGCGGCCGCGGCGATGATCGCGCGGGTCGGATGGTTGCATGGAGATATGATGCGGCGCCGCAACAATGGTATCCAGGGTTCAGGGGCAGAGGTCGCCGCGCCTATGCTCGCAAGCGGTTAGGCGTTCGCCAACTTGCGAGATGGTTCCGGATGGGGGACTGGATGCGGTCAGGCCGGAGCTTCATCGGGGGCGGGGGGAATTATTTGGATGAGATCGATCCGGGCGGTCTGAAGCAGCCATTTGAGCGTCTCCATTTTGTATGGCTGCTCGTAAAAGACGGTGCGCACGCCGGTGTTCACCAGCACTTTCATGCATTGGATGCAGGGCGAATGGGTGACATAGATATCCGCGCCCGCGATCGCCGCCCCGTTTTTGGCCGCCTGCGTGATCGCGTTGATTTCGGCGTGAATCGAACGATAGCAATTGGTTTCCAGCTCGCCCCCCGGTGCGCGTGATTCGTAAATCAGGCAGCCCACCTCGGTGCAATGCGGTACTCCGGCGGGCGCGCCGTTATACCCCGTCGCCAGGATATTGCGATCGCGGACAATTACCGCCCCGACCTTGGCCCGCGGACAGGTCGAGCGCTCGGCGACCTGCCGCGTGATGGTCATGAAGTACTGGTCCCAGCTTGGCCGCTTCATCCGCCTGTGCTTCGTCGTGTGAAGGATGCCCGCTTCGGGGATAGCCTTACAAGCAGATCCGGTGCGGATGCGGTGCGGGAGCCGCATGATGCATCACGTCGTATACCTGGCTGTTGGGATTTTCGGGCGGCGTCACAAAAGAAATCGGAACCGGAGTGAAGGTCAGCACAAACAACGCGATCGTAAGCCATGCCGCTGCCCGCCGCTGCGGGTCCAGGGGAGTTTCGCTGTCGATCGCGGCGGGATGGCCGACGCCGAGGAAGACCAGCAGCACCGCCCACAGCAGCCATCCCAACCAGAAGGACCATCCGAGCAGCCATGGAACCGCCACCATCAGCACACAGCAGAGCACGAACAGCCGCGAAATCGCGCGATGGCTGCGGCCGAACAGGGCGTAAATGACATGACCTCCGTCGAGCTGCCCAACCGGGAGCAGATTCAGGGTGGTAACCAGCAGACCAATCCATCCGGCAAACGCGATCGGATGCAGAGTGACGCTGACGGCATTCGGATTGACCCCGAGAATCCAGCGGGCAAGACCCAGGAAGAGCAGCGAATTGCCGAGCTCCAGACCGGCCGCGCGATGATCCAGCGGCATGATTTCCGAATAATGCAGACCGATAATGACGGCGGGCACGGCCAGCAGCATTCCCGCCCATGGGCCGGCGGCACCGACGTCGAACATGGTTCGGCGCGAACGGGGCGGCGACTTCATCCGGATGAAAGCCCCGAAGGTGCCGATTATGAAAATCGAGGGCAGGGGAGCCGGAATAAAGTAAGGAAGCGTGACGCTCACGTTGTTGCGTCGCGCAGTGATGTAATGGCCCATCTCGTGAAACAACAGGATGGCCATCAGGGGTATTGAGAACGACAGGCCCTGAAGTAGTCCGGCGGGATGCAGCAGCGGATGCGCAACGCCGGCGGTGTAAGCTCCCGCCATGGTGGTCGTCAGCAGCGTCAGCGCGAAGAGCACGATATTCGCGGTCGCTCGATTCGTCGTCGTTTGCGCTGCTTCCGGCTGATAATTTGGTTGCGGAGCGACATATCGGGGAATATCGGTGACAACGGGAGAAGGGTTTTCGGTCATGGCTGAGCGCGCACTCTAATTTCTGCACCTGGCCCGGCGGCGAATATCCTGGCCGCGTTACCTTCCCGAACCGCTATTTCCAGCATCTCGAAGCTTCCGAACAGCGCAAGCGGGGAATCTTTCGGCACGTCCCCGTAAGTCCGGGCGATAGCGAAAGGAACGCTGCTTCCGATCCTAACCAAAAGCCGGCGGCTTGGAAAGCGAGCCTGCAGACGCTCGATTCGCGCCCGGGTCAGATTGCTGACCAGGTTGCCGTAGGTGTCCTGGTAAATAACCAGGCCGATGAGTTGGTCGCCGCTCTCAACCGGATCAGGCACAGTGAGCCGCTCCAGATCGGTGATCGGCGCGCCCAGGCGGGCCAGCGCTACGCCATTGGAGAGGTGTGCGGCGACCGGTGCGAAGATATCGCGCCCGTGAAAAGTGGAGCTTTGGCGCGAAAGGAAATAGCGTTCGCTTTGAAGATGCACCGCGTGTTTCAAACCAGCCTGGTCGATCGTCATCCACAGCACGCCGTTATCGGGTCCCACCAGCCGCACCCCGGAGTTGGTCTCCACCGCAACCGGGCGGCGGGGCGTTCCCACCCCGGGGTCGACGACTACGACAAACACCGTATCGGGCGGAAAAAAGCGCCAGCTTTCCCGCAAAATCAACGCACCCGCCACGATGTCCTGGGGCGCGACACCATGGCTGACGTCGATGACGGCGGCGTGCGGAGCGATCGAGGCGATAACCCCGCGCATCACGCCGGCGTAATGGTCGCGATAACCGAAGTCGCTGATGAGAGCCACCGGCGCGTTTGAGGGAGCCGACTGAATTGCGGAACGCGCCATAGCCCAGGTTCTCCCAGCCCAACAACACAGACTACCGAAAAAATCCTGTGTGACGAAGGGACAAAGGCGCGAGCGGGCAAATTACAATCAGATTTTTGCAGGATTCACCACCGGTGCCGGCCAGATTTGACTCTGAGAAAGGAGCCTTTTAAACTCCGAGCACAGAGCGGGCGTAATTCAGCGGTAGAATGCCAGCTTCCCAAGCTGGACGTCACGGGTTCGATCCCCGTCGCCCGCTCCAGCGTTTTGTTTTCCTTACATTTGTTGAGGTTTTGGCGTTGTTTGTCGAAGGGGGACGCTGTTTACAGATGTCCCGGCGGCTCGCTTTTGTGGCGGAATTGTGGCGCAACGGTGGGGTGCGTCGATCGGGGAGGGTCGGCTTGAGGGAATTTGGCCGCCGGCGGGCTCAGCGGCAA
>JAJPJA010000070.1 GCA_021324455.1 Pseudomonadota bacterium
ACATCCTGATCAACAATGCCATCCATGGCGGCGAGCGCGCCGTGGTGCAATGCCGGTTTGAGCAAGTGCCCGCGGATCAATGGCGCGATCTGCTGCGCGGCAACTTCGAGGGCGCCCATCTCATGATCGCGACGGTGCTGCCCTTCATGCGGCCGCATCGATGGGGCCGCATCGTCAACCTCTCTTCGGTCGTCGCCGCCGACGGCTTTCCCGGCGGCGCCACTTACGGCGCGGCCAAGGCCGCCTTGCACGGTCTCACCCGCACTTTGGCCCGCGAACTCGGCCCTGAAGGGATTCTGACCAACGTCGTGATGCCGGGGCTGACGCTGACCGAGGCGGTGCGCCGCTCCATGTCCGAGGCGGTCGAGCAGATGGCCAGGCTGTCGCCCATCAGGCACGTGCCAACTTCCGAAGAAGTGGCGCAGGTGATCGCATTCGTCGCCTCGGCCGCCAATACCACGATCAACGGCGAGATCATCCGCGTAAACGGCGGCGCGTCCGCCTGACCGGCCGGCGATGGGGTCAGGCGGCGGACCAGCCTGAGTCCACCGGAACTACCGCGCCGGTGATGCGGCGCGAATCCTCGGAGGCCAAAAACAGCGCCGTACGCGCGACGTCTTCGGGCTCGCCCATTCCCAGCAGATGCTTGTTGTCGGTGGCGCGCACGTTGGGATCGTCGCTGAGGAATTTGCGCACGCGCTCGGTCAGCGTGGCGCCGGGCGCCAGCACATTGACCCGCACCTTGCGCTTGCCGTACTCCACCGCCATCGAACGCGTCAGCGCCAGCACGCCGCCCTTGGCCGCGGTATAAGCGTCGCGTCCGACGACTCCGGCCAGCGCCACCACCGAAGTTGTATTGATCACGGAACCGCCGCCGGCGCGGATTATTTCGGGAATTCCGAAACGGCAGCAGAGAAATGTTCCGAACAAATCCAACCGAATCGCCCGCCACCATTCCTCGATTGATACTTCGGTCACACGCCCGTCGTTCGCGGTCGAACCGCCGGCATTGTTGTAGAGCACGTTGAGCCTGCCCCAGCGCTCGACGACCGACTTGATCGCATGCTCGACGCTGGCCGGATCGGTGACGTCGGTGGCAACGTAAACCGCCTCGCCGCCGGCGTCACGCACCATCCGCACGGTCTCTTCGCCGCCGGCGCTGGAAATGTCCGCGACTGCGACTTTGGCCGCCTCGCACGCGAACAGGATCGCCGCCGCGCGCCCGATTCCCGATCCGGAGCCGGTGATGAACGCCACCTTATCCTTGAGTCTGTCCATGGCTACCTCCGGAAGATTTCGATGTCCTCGGTCAGGATAAAGACCAGTTTGCTTAGGTCCATGAAATTGGGTTCGTCGGCGCGCACGGCCCTGACCTCCGGCGTTTCGACACTGCGCCGCACGTCATCCAGACTGTCGAACCAGGCCTCGGCCACGCCGTCGCACAGCGGCGCGCTGCGGCTGCCGTACAGCTCCGGCATCGGATGATTCTGCACGTAGCGGCGCAGTTGCGGGACGCGCGCGGCGAGCGGTCCGTGGCGTTCGCGCCAGTATTGCTGGAATTCCTCCACGCTCATGCCGTCCCTGCGCGTGATCAGCGCGATGAGATGCACGCTGGATGGAGCGGGGACGCCGTCCTTCTGGATCACCTCCTGCGCCATCACGAAGCGCCGCGCGCTGAGTTCGGTGAAGTTCGCCTGATCCTCAATTGCGGC
Organism: Pseudomonadota bacterium; assembly: GCA_021324455.1. GTDB lineage: Bacteria > Desulfobacterota > Binatia > Binatales > Binataceae > JAJPJA01. The sequence goes on from JAJPJA010000070.1 coordinate 1,713, forward strand.
CTGCGCCTGGGGCGTCATGTTGCCGATGCGCCGCTCCTCGGCGCTGTTGAACCACATCGTCGCCATTCCGTCGTAGGCAGGGTTGCCGCCGCCATAGGGCGCGTTGGAATCGCCGTAAGTGGAGAGCAGCGTATGCGACTGGATGTAGTGCAGAATGTGCGTCAGCGGACGGGTGATTTGCGCGTGCGTGGTGCGCCAGTATCGTTGAAACTCCTGGGGCGAAAGCCCCGGCTTGCGTTTGGCGAAAAACACTCCCTTTAACATTTGCAATCATGCTTTCCGAATTTGAGGGGTATCGGGATTTCAGACGCCGAAGATAGCGCGCATCTTGCCCACCAGCCAACCGCGGTTGCGCCGGTCGCCGTGCGCCGAGGCCGCCTCCACCCGCTCGCGGGTCTCGCTGATGCGCCGCGCCACCACTTCGCTCACTTCATTGAGCGATTGGGGACGCTCGCGGAACAGATGGGTGAAGGCTTCGCGATTGAGTTCCAGCACTTCGACGTCGGAGCGCGCCACGATGCTGGCGTTGCGCGGCTCGCCGGTCAGCAGCGAAATCTCGCCGAAAAACGCCGGCGGGCTCAGATCGCGAATGTGGATCGGTGCGCCGTTGGCGCCCTGCGCCATCACGCCTACCGTACCGCGGCGCAAAATGTGGAAGTAATCGCCCGCCTCCCCCTGATGCATCAGGACCTCGCCGGCGCCGAATTGATGCACGCGGGCGTTGGGCACCAGCACCTGCAGTTCGTCGTCGCTGAGCTGACTTAAAAAATCCACCTGTCGCAGCTCGGCGATCAGGCGCTTTGCCTCTTCCTCCCTGAGGTCGGCTTCTTCGCGCGCCTGATGCAGATGCACCGTATGGATTGGAAAGGGGATATCCACCGCATGCCGGCGCAGCGCGTACCAGACGTTGCTGATAACCGTATCGCGCACCGCTTCATGCGTGCCGTAATCCGACAGCCAGAAGCGCAGCCGGTATTTGATTGCCGAATCGCCGTATTCCACCGCCGTCACTTCGGGTTCCGGATGCCGCGCGACGCCCTGCGCATGGCGCAGCACGCGCATCAGTATTTCCTTCACCCGGTTGGGCGGCTGCTCGTACGGCAGTCCGATAAAGATCGCGTCGGCCACGCCGCCCGCGGTGTAATTGACCACGATCTCCTTGGCGATGAGATTATTCGGGATTTCCAGTCGTTCGTTGTCGCGCGTCACGATCCGCGTCGCGCGCCATCCGATACCGTGCACGCGCCCCAGATAATTGCCGACATGAACCCAGTCGCCCGGCTCAAACGGCTTCTGCAGCTGCATCGACAAGCCGGCGAAGATGTTGCCCAGCGTATCCTGCAGGGCGAAACCGATGATCACCGAGATGACCGCCGAAGTCGCCAGCAGCGAGGTCAGGTCCACCCGCAGCGTGGCCCGCAGCACCACCATCAGGACCACGGCGTAAAGTACGATCAGGATCAGGTCCCAGAAGATGTTTGACGCACGGACTTTGCTCGGCAGCGCATAGTCGGCCAAATCCAGCAGCAGACGGATCGCACCGAAGAAGAACAGCACCAGGCCCAGCGCTTCCAGCGCCAGCCCCAGCTCGGAAGTGCGCTGCACCAGATGCATCAGGATGTCGGCGATGAAGCCGGCGCCGAGCAGGATTGGTCCCGCCGTTCCCACGCCGCGGCTATGCCGCCGGTAGAGCGCGAACGCGGTCAGGATCGCGATCAGGGCCGCGCCGGCCTCGATTGCAATCCGCAGATGCGGCGCGAGCAGCGCCAGGCCCAGTACGGTTTGGAGCGAGGTTTCGGTCATGGCGGGCTACAGGCCCAACGTATTGGCCATCTCGTTCAGCAGCCGGGCGGCGTCAAAGTATTCGCACGCAATTGCGCGTGCCGCGGCGGCGTGGCGGCGGTAGTCCGAGTTGATCCGTTTGATTGCCTCTACCGCCCCGGCGGCGTCGTGGAATCCGAGCAGACCTTCGCCCACCGGCAGGTACTTCTCGAAGCCGGTGTATTGCGTCACCACCGGACGGCCCGCCGCCAGATAGCTCGCCGTGCGATCGCTGAACCATCCCGATCGCGTCCTGACGTAGGAATCCTTGGCAACGGTAAACTCGCCGCGCGAGGAGCTGACGTACTCGCGATAGCCCTCCAAATCCAGCGACATCGGGACCACGGGGCGGAACAGAAATCCACCCGCGAGCGCGCGATCGTAGTCCGCTCCCGCATCGATATCGGTAGCCAGTTCGATCGGCTGGCCGCTGTCGCGCGCCACCTCCAGCACCTGCCGGAAATTGACGTGCTTCGACCACCAATATTTTTCCCCGGCGATTTCAAGATCGTTGCCCTTGTTGGTCCATGTCCCGACGGTGGTGAAAAGCGCGGGTTGGGCCGGTCCCACTCCCTCATGCCAGAGGTCGAGCAGCACCGGCGGGCGCGTACGATGCCACTTGATCGATCCGGCGGGCAGCAGGCAGTCGGGCGCGCCGATATTGTACGCATAGGTGAAGAAATCGCGATGGCGCGCGGCGGTCCGCGTCGCCTCGGCCTCGCCGCGCGCGAGATTGACCTGGAATGGACCGGGGTCGGTCTCCAGGTAAACCAGGCGGCAGGAAAGATGTTCTTCGCGCGGCTTGGTGGCCACACATAAGTTGAATACCGCGTCGGCCTCCCTGAGCAACTCGCGGCATCGCTCCCGCCCGATCCCCATGTACTCGCCCGTAGCGGGATCCAGAAAGCCCCATCGGCCGCCGAAGCCGAAACGTTCGAGCACCGGAATTACCAGCTTCAGATTGGGGCCGGCGTCGGGGACCGGACTGGCCGCAAGCGGGTCATAGACATAAGCCCAGTGGTCTTCGAGGTAGTAAACCTCGAAGCCCAGCCGCTCCAAGCCAATCAGATGATGCAGCAACTGCCAGACAACGCCCGCGAACGGATAGCGGATGGCGAGGTGCTGGACGACGATTTTTCCTCTAGGTTTGCGTTTCACCGGCCCACTGACACTGGCCCGAGTGTACAGTTTTAGCCAACGCTTTGCATCCCGGCGATTTCCTGCAGATAAGGGCCGGCGCGCTCGACCGCGGTCCGGCGCTGCCCGATCCTCGCCTCCTCCGCTTCGCCCAGTTCCGCCAGATAGCATCGCCGCTGCGGCAGATACAGGACCGCGCGATAGGGAAATCCAACCCGCACCGGACGATACACCTGGACCGCGATTACCCCCTCGATCGCGGCTTCCACCACATGCTCGGCCGCCGCGCCGCCGCGGTCATAGCGCAGCGCCAGGGCGCAGCGGATGCGCGCGGTGCGCCGCCCCTGCGGAACCTCAGCCATCCGGCGGACGATTTCCTCCGCCAGCATCGCGTCGTCCGCCTCCGGCCCCAGCCATCGATGCGAATTCACCCCCGGCGCTCCGCCCAGCGCGTCAACTTCCAGCCCGCCGTCGTCGGCCAGCACCGGTATGCGCGCGGCGTCGAAGTAGTAGCGCGCTTTGATGAGGGCGTTTTCCTGGAATGTCGCGCCGGTCTCGGCCGGTGCACGCTCAATCCCGGCGTCGCGCAGCGAGATCAGCTCCAATGGATATCGCGCCAGCAACAGCCGGTATTCAGCCAGCTTGGCGGAATTGGTGGTGGCAATCAGCAGCCGCGCCGGCATGTATCAGATCGAACCGCACCCGCGGTTCAGTCGCAAGTGATCTTGAGCGCCGCGCGTTCGCGATGCTCTTCCAAAGCCAGTTCGATCAGCCGGTCGATTAGACGCGGCAGCGGCAGGCCCGATACCTCCCACAGCTTGGGATACATGCTGATGCTGGTGAAGCCGGGAATGGTATTCACCTCGCCGACGTAGATCTGCGCCAGGTCGCGGGTGGCGAGAAAGTCAACCCGCGCCATCCCGCGCAGCGACAGCGCCTTGAACGCCGCAATCGACATCGCGCGGATGCGCCGCGCGGGTTCCTCCGCCAATTGCGCCGGGATTTTGAAGCTCGCGCCCGCGGGGTCGAGGTATTTCGAATCGTAGCTGTAGAAGTCATGTCCATGCTCGACCGTGACCTCGCCCGGCAGCGACGCTTCGGGCTCGTCATTGCCCAGCACGGAGCATTCGAATTCGCGCCCCTCGCAGGCCGCTTCGATCAGCAGCTTGCGATCGTACGCAAAGGCTTTGTCCAGCGCCGGCGCCAGCTCACTGTGCTGCCTGACTTTGGTGATTCCGATCGAGGAGCCCGACGCGTTGGGCTTGATGAAAACCGGATAGCCGAGTTCATCCGCAATTTGCGCCGCGATCGCGGGATTGCGCCGATACGCCGTCCGCTCCAGCGGCTTGAACCGCACCACCGGCACGCCGGCTTCGCGCAGCAGCCGCTTCTGCAGGTCCTTGTCCATGCCGACGGCGGAACCGATCACCCCGGCGCCGACGTAGGGGATACCGGCCAGTTCGAGCAGCCCCTGCACGGTGCCGTCCTCGCCGTAAGTGCCGTGGAGCACGGGAAAGACCACGTCCAGGCCGCCGCGCGCGGCCTCCACCGGCTGCGCCGGATTGCTGCCCAGGCTGATCAGGGCGTTGCCGCCCGGATGGGGCAGCAGGCCGACGGGAGCGGCGGCGGGATTCAGCTCAGAGGCGTTGGCGACCGCCTCGCGCAGCATCCGCAGCGCGTCATGATACAGGTACCAATGTCCATTGCGTGCGATTCCGATCGGCACCACGTCGTAGCGCGCCGGATCCATCGCGGACATAATCGACAGCGCCGAACGCAGCGAGATCTCATGCTCGCTCGAACGCCCACCGAATATCACCCCCACCCTGAGCCTGCTCACCCGCCATTCTCCCCTGAGTTGCGACTGCGCGAATCAGTCCAAACGGTAATTGGGCGCCTCTTTGGTGATGAACACGCCGTGCACATGGCTTTCGCGCTGGCCCGCCGGGCTGACGCGGATGAACCTGGCGCGGCGCCGGAAGCTCGCCAAATCCGGCGCGCCGACGTAGCCCATCCCGGCCTGCAACCCGCCGATCAGCTGATCGATGTTGGACGCCAGCGAACCGCGATACGGCACCCGCCCTTCGATTCCCTCCGGCACCAGCTTGGCGTCGGGCACTTCCTCCTGCGCGTAGCGGTCGCGCGTGCGCTCAAGCATCGCACCCAGCGATCCCATCCCGCGGTACACCTTGTAGGTGCGGCCCTGGTACAGAATCGTCTCGCCCGGACTTTCCTCGGTGCCGGCGAACAGCGATCCGATCATCACCGAGGACGCGCCCGCCGCCAACGCCTTGGCGACGTCGCCGGAGTAGCGGATACCACCGTCGGCGATGATCGGCACCCTGGCCGCGGCGGCGGCGCCGGCGCAGTCCATGATCGCGGTTATCTGCGGCACGCCGACGCCGGATACCACCCGCGTGGTGCAGATTGAGCCGGGCCCGATACCGACGCGCAGGGCGTCGGCGCCGGCTTCGATCAGCGCCCTGGCGCCCTCGGCGGTGGCGACGTTGCCGGCCACGACTTCGACTTCGGGCCATTCGCGCTTGGTCGCCCGCAGCGCGCCGATCACGTTTTGTGAATAGCCGTGCGCCGCGTCGATACAAAGGATGTCCGCGCCCACACGTTTGAGCGCGGCGACCCGTTCCGCGCGGTCGGCGCCCACTCCGATCGCGGCTCCCGCGCGCAGCCGCCCCAGACCGTCCTTGCTGGCATGCGGAAAACGGATCGCCTTGTCCATATCCTTGACCGTGATCAGCCCGCGCAGGCGGTCATGGTCGTCGATCAGCGGCAGCTTCTCGATCCGATGCGTCTGCAGGATTTCCTTGGCCTGTTCGAGGTCGATCCCCAGCCGCGCCGTGATGACGCTGGTGGTCATCACTTCGCGCACCGGTTTGTCCAGCCGCTTGACGAAGCGCAGGTCGCGATTGGTCAGGATGCCGACCAGGCGATCGTCGCGCACCACCGGCAGACCCGAGATGCGGTAGCGGCGCATCAGGTCCAGCGCCTCGCCGATCTTCTGCTCCGGATGCACCGTTATGGGATCGACGATCATCCCGCTTTCGTACTTCTTGACCGCTTCGACCTCGGCCGCCTGGTTCTCGATCGAGAGATTGCGATGGATAAATCCGAGCCCACCCAGCTGCGCGATTGCGATCGCGGTGGCCGATTCGGTCACCGTGTCCATCGGACTTGCCAGCAGCGGAACGTGAAGCTTGATCCGCCGCGAAAGCATGGTCGAGACGTCGCACTGATGCGGCAGGATGTCGGATTCCTGGGGGAGCAACAGCACGTCGTCAAAGGTCAGCCCCTCGCGAAGCTCCTCAAACTGCATGAGCATCCCTCCCCGCCATTAAAAAAAGCCCGCACGAACGGCGGGCTTTGGTGAAATTTCAGAGCGATGATTTTGCGCAAGCGCCATAATCGAAGATAACAGATGGATGCCGCCCAATGCAATTCGGTCTCCGGCCCCCGGTTTATCGGGCGCCGGCCGCGATCGCAGTCGTGGGCGGAATGCCTCAGTGCGCGGCGGTGCGCAACTCTTCCCGCACTGCGGCGGCGCGCGGCGCGCGCCGCCGCAGTGCGGGACAATAAAGAACAGCGGCGTCGTCAGAAAATAGATCACGAACCTGACGACAATCGCGAACCCGCCGTCGCTCAATGCCTCGATCCGCCTAAGCCTCAGACCCCGGTTGAAGAAACTCATGAGACCACCCGCACCACAACTTACCCGCACTCGATGGTGCCGGTAAAAGCGCAACGGCGCGCCGCGAGCGCGGCGCGTGCGTGCGCATCGGCGCGCGAAAGCTCGGAATCGATCTTAGGGCGATACGAAGGGGATTGCGAATCGGGCAATGACGGCCGCGACAGAGGAGGGCGGCGTTGCGCGATTGACGGGCGCGCCGGTCTTAGGCCGGCGCGGGCCAGAGGCGGGCTGGAACCGGACTTTGCCGCAGTCAGCGGCGCAGCGGTTTACCGGCGGTTATCGGCAAGGCGCGGCGTTTTGTCAAACCGCGGTGTTTGCGGCGTTGGCAGGCGGCCACTGTACAATCCGAGACCGGGCGAACACAGGTTAACCATGGCCTGCTCCCGGTTCGCCGCCGGGTAAGGATGCGTCATCGGCCGCTTCAACCACCGGCATCAGCAGACCAAAACCCACGAAGAGGTATGCAGGGATTTATCAGTTTCAGCAGGCACTTCCCTCGAATACCTTTCCGATCGTTTTCAGCAGCAGCCTGATGTCCATCCACAGTGACCAGCTATCTATGTACTGGCAGTCCAGACGCACGATATCCTCGAAATCCGTCAGCCGGGGACCTGCCAGTTGCGACAGACCGGTCATCCCCGGCTTGGTGCTGATGCGGCGGTGATGGTGAAAGTCGTAGCGGCGGACCTCATCGATGGTGGGGGGCCGCGTTCCCACCAGACTCATATCGCCCCTGAGCACATTCCAGAATTGCGGCAATTCATCCAGATGATAGCAGCGGGCGATCCTGGCGCTGGGCAGCACGCGCGGGTCGTTACGCATCTTGAAGACCTGCCCTTTCATCTCGTTGTAGGGAGCCAGTTCGCTCAGGCGCCGGTCGGCGTCCAGATGCATCGTTCGGAACTTGTACAAGGTAAAGCGGCGGCCGTTCTGGCCCACCCTGGTCTGACGAAAAAGCAGCGGACCCGGAGATTCCCGCCGCAGCCGCGGCCAATACCACAGCGCGGCGAGCGCACAAAGCGGCAGACCGACCAGGGCGCCGCTTATATCCATCAGCCGTTTGGCCATCAACTGCAGCGGATGGTGCGGAACCGCCGAGATTGAGAGCTGGTAGAAACCTTCACCGAGGTCTTCGGCAGTGCTGGTTCCGGCCGACGTTGCCGGTGCCTGCAGGACAAAGCGCACGGTGACCCCGCGCAACAGGCATCTCCTGACCAGCTCGCCGTCATCGACCAGTTGCGGCGAGACAATGACCACTTCGTCCACCACCTGATCATTGAGTATTGCCGCCAGGTCGTCGACCGTTCCCAAAAGATGGCAGGTGCGCGCGGGCGGCGCCGGATTATGCACAGACAGATAGCCGATAATTTCCCGCACCAGCCAGGAATGTTTGCGCATGAAGGCGGCGTAGCTTTCCACTTGCGCGCCTTCGCCGATAACCACTATGCGCGGTAGATGGGCCACGAATGACAGACTGGTACGATCGGTCAATAACTTGAGCGTGCTGCGCTCGCAGACCACCGCCACAAAACTGACCGCGATGAAGGTTTGCGTGAACAGCCGGCTCACGTTCCACGAACGCGAAACGAACAGGAAACTGAGCAGCAACATGGCCCCGATGATTTGGGCCTTGAACAGGCGCTTGAACAAGGTCGCAAAGGAGGCGTAACAATCGGCCTCATACATGCGCGCCCGGCGCATCGCGTACAGCCAGAACGGCAGGATCAGCCAAAGCATCCAGATATACTCGCGCAGCGCCGCCATCGGCTGGTAAACGCCGCTGAACAAAACGTCGTGCAGGTGGTAACTGCAAAAATACGCGCCCACGAGCGCGGCGGCGTCGCATGAGCGGGTGACCTGTTGAACCAGCGCTCTGCCCCCGGGTTGAGGCAAGGCGCGCGGCCTGGCTGCCCAATCCGCGCGATCGGTAAACCCGGTGCCGGCGTGCTCGACGCCGGTCAACCCCTTGACGATTTTGACGGCAGACATGAGAGGAACTGCGGTAAACCAGCCGATGACCGGCTGCGGTCTCAGGCGGATTTCGCCTTGCGCTGCTGAATCGTTTCCAGAATCAGATTTTCAAATCTCCTCACCGCCTGGCTGCGTCCGAACTCCTTTTCCGCATAGCGCCGTCCATTTAGGCCGAGCTGCCGGGCCAGTTCGGGATCCTGAAGCAGCCGCCGGATTGCGCGCTCCAGACCGGCCGCATCGCCGGGCCGCACCACCATCCCGCTCTGGCTCAGGTTGACCAACTCGGCCGCATCTTTGTCCGGGGGCACGATGGCGATTATGGGCCGGCCGGCGGCCATGATGCTGGGAATTTTTCCCGGGATGGCGGGGGATAAGAGTTCTCCGCTGAGCGGCACCAGACAGACGTCCGAGGCGTCGAGCAATTCACGGTACTCCTGGCGGGAGAGCGGCGGAATGAACCTGACGTTGGGCAGTTCCCGGGCCGCGCTCTTCCACTGCGGCAAACACACGCCGTCGCCCGCCAAAACGAAGCTGATGTCCGCTTCCCAACACATCCGGCGCGCGGATTCAATCACCGTCCCGATATCCTGGTAGATGCCCATCACCCCGGCATAGGAGACCACGAACCCCGCGCCCAGAGCATGGCGGACGCGAAAATCGTTGAGTTTCTTACCCGGGACCGCTTCGGTATCGGCCCAGTTGGGAACCAAATCGATTTTGTCCTGACGCACGCCATTGCGGGCCAGAACTTCGCGGCTGCGTTTGGCGGGCACCACGATGTGCGTGGCGCAGCGGTAGGTCAGCCGCTCCAGCATCTGCGCCAGCTTGATCGCCGCCGGGTTTCTAAGTTTCCCCATTTCGACCACCATGGCCGGATAGATGTCATGCAGATTGAGCACGCACGAGATTCCACGCAGCCGCGCCGCCACAGCCGCCATCGCCGCCAACGGCAGCGGCGGCGAGTACACCACGATGGCGTCAGGGCGCTGCCGCGCGGCGACATCGCGCGCCATCCGCAGCGCCACATACGCCTCATCCAAAGCTCTCAGCGGCACTGTGCTGGTGGCCGCAAACAAACCCCGGATACGCACCACCTCCACGCCGCCGACTGATTCTCGGGCCGGCAGCGCGGCGCCGCCGGTTGTGGGGGGGAGATTCGCACGCGGCATTTTCGTCAGCACGGTGACCTGATGGCCCGCGCGATGCAGCCCCTCGGCCAAATCCTGAAACAGGTGAGCCGCCGACCGCACCTCAGGATGGTAGCGGTCCACGATCATCAAGATCCGCATCCCCATCAAGCTCCGCTCGCCGCCTGATTCAGAACCTCGAGCAGTTGGGTGACCGCGTTGTCCCAGCAGAACTCTTGTGCCCGCGCCGCTGACCTGACCCGCATCGTCATCTGCTGGCGCGGGCAGGAGCTGACACGGTGGATGGCGGCACCCAGCGCCTGAGGATCGCGCGGTTCGACATAGATGGGCGCGTCGCCGCCGAATTCAGGCATGGGAGGCGCGGTAGTGGCGATAATCGGGGCCCCCTGGCGCATCGCCTCCAGCATGGTAAATGGACACGCTTCCAGGGTGGAGGGAAATACAAAGGCCTCGCATTCCCGCATCAGGCTCAGCAGCTGGTCGCGTCCGATGTAACCTAAAAAGCGGATTGCGGAAGCGGCGGCTCCCACAGTCCCGATCAAGCGCCTGATTTCCGCCTCATAGCGGCGGTCATGAGGTCCGCCGGCCACCCGCAACTCCCCGCCATAGCCCAACTCCCGCGCCCGAACGAAGCCGCGAATCAACGTGCCCAAATTGGCGTAGCGCACGAATTTGGCCGCCGCCGCAAGATAACCCCCGCGAGACCCGGCGCCTGCCTGCGGCGCCTTCAGATCGTCGACGCCATGATAGATGACCGCAACCTTTTCCTCCGCGCATCCCATCGCAATCACGATGCGCCTGACCAGGGTGGAGGCCGCCACAACCCGCCGCGCACTCATCAACGAGCGCCGAGTCAGAAAACGGAGCAGCGCCAGCCGTACGCGTAAACCCGCCGGCATCCCGGGAGCGGCAGCGGTCAATGGTTCCAAATTGCGGACGTGGATGACGCATGGCCGCGGCGAGCGCAGCACCGCGATGTTATTGGGGCTGTAATATACGTCGATCCCCAGTTGCAGCATCAGCCGGGGCAAAGCCGCCTGCTCCCAAAGTACTCGCGCCCATCCCGCTTTCCGGGGTGGGCGGCAGTGAATCAATTCCAGATTGCCAGTTTCGAAGCGCAGCGCGCCGGGCGGTTCGCTGGTAATGACGAAAAACTTCGTGTTCCGCACCCTGGCCAGGCGCGGCAGGATTCCGTCGAGGAACGCCGCTTGACCGTAAACCCTGGGGGTCAACGCCGCAAGCGCAACTCGCAGCATAACTCAGGTTGCCCCCAGGTTGCGCAACGTCCATTCGCGCAGCACGATCAGAGACCAGATTCGCGCCCAAGTGAGGCCCGGGCGGCGGGCCATAAACGCCTCCCACAGCCGCTCCACCACGTGCGGTTCAATCCCGATGGCGCGAAAGGCGGCGCGGTCGTGGATCGCCTCTTCGGCTTGCTGGCGCAGTTGATTGCGCAGCCACTCGGACCAGGGAAAGGTAAAGCCCTGTTTTTGACGCCGGTAAATCTCCGGCGGAACACCTTCGCCAACCGCGCGCAGCAGCAGCGGCTTGGGCATCGCCGGATCCATCTTGGCCGATCCGGGCAGCCGCGCGACCAGCTCCACCAGCCGCCGATCCAGCAATGGCACCCTGACCTCCAAGGCGTGCGCCATGCTCATCACATCACCGTCGCGCAACAGCATGTTGCCCAGATAAGTGCGCAATTCCAGAAGCGAGACCTGATTGACCGGGTCCAAACCCGCGGTGAGTTCGCGCAACTGAGCGGCCAGTTCGGCTGGCAGTCCTTCAGGGCTGTCAAGTTCGGCACCGGCCGGGAACAGTGCGCGGCGGGTGGCGGGGGGAAAATTCTGGCGCAGAAGAAAATAGGTGGCGAACAGGCTCGGCCGCGCCGCCAGAAACTGGGAGAGCTTGTCTTCGATACCCCGGCGGCGGGTTTGTGCCGCATGGCACAGCGCCGCGGCCGCGCGCCAGAACAGACCCGGCACCGTGCGCATCCGGCGGCGCCATCGGATGGCGGCCGGTACCGTGGTGAAGGTCGAATAACCGGCAAACAGCTCATCCCCGCCCTGTCCCGACAGCGCCACGGTGATACCCGCCTCGCGCACCGCCCGGGAGATCACGTAGACATTGGTGCCGTCCAGCGTTGGCTGGTCCAACGCGGCCAACGCCCCGGGAAGCAGCGCCAGAAGATCGCTCTGGCTCAAACACAACTCGGTGTGATCGGTGCCGTGAAGCGCCGCGATACGGCGCGAGTACGGGGCTTCGGAAAACTCCTGCTCCTTGAAGGTTACCGAAAAAGTGCGCAGGCCGCTGGTGTACCGGGCGGCGAGCGCAACCACGGCGCTGGAGTCCACTCCGCCGCTTAGAAAAACCCCGAGTGGCACGTCGCTGATCAGGTGCTGGCCGACGATTTTGTCCAGCAGACCGCGCAAATCATCCTCGATGTTCCCGGGCGCGGCGCACTCGCCAAACGGCGGCGTCCAGTATGATCGCGGACCGCTCACCTCCCCCGCGGCCGATACCGTCAGACAGCTTCCGGGCAGCAATTGCCGCACCTGTTCGATCATGCTGTTCGGTGCCTGCACCGCACCGTAACTTAAAAAACTCTCCAATCCTGCCGCATCGATGCGCCGCGCGATGAGGCCGGTGGCCAGCAGCGCTCTGAACTCGGAGGCGAACACGAACATCCCGTGACCGCCCTGCCAATAGTAGAGCGGCTTGATTCCCAGCGGGTCGACCGCAAGCAACAGCTCGCGCCGTTGAGCGTCCCATGAGGCAAATGCGAACATGCCGCACAACTCGTCGAGCAGCGCATGGCCTTTGTACGCCAGCCCTTTGAGCAGGACTTCAGTATCGCTATGGGAGCGGAACCGGATGCCGTGTTGGCGCAGTTGCGCGCGCAAATCGCGATAGTTGTAAATCTCGCCGTTGAAAACCAGCCAGTTGCCGCTTTCCGCGTCGCGCATCGGCTGATGCCCCAGTGGGGAGAGATCGATGATTGCCAGGCGGCGATGAACCAATGCCAGCACGCGGCCGGAATCCACGTTGACCAGACTGACTCCACCGTCGTCGGGTCCCCGATGATACAGAGCGCGGTCGAGCCGTTGGGTCATCAGGCTCAGGCCCTCCCCGTCGGGACCCAGGTAGCCGGCGATTCCGCACATGCTACTCAGACCTCCTGCCCGATTTCGCTCCGCACCCAGGCGGCGACTTGCGCCAACTCGCGCGATCTCTTCCACCAGCGCTCAACCAGCCATGCCGGGTCTTCCGCCGTCGCCCTGGCCAGGCAGGTCAACGCTGTCAGCAACCGCCTCTGTCCCAAGGCGATGCGGACCTGCCGGCGCGCCAGCCGGGAATGGAACCGTCGGCTGAAGACGCTGTTGCGGTACCAGGATTGGAAGCGTGCGATCACCCGGTCGCGATCGGGGCCGTCCAGCGGATCCCGCCCGGTCCGCTCGCGAATCAGCGCTGCCATCAGTGCCATCGCCGCGAAGTAAAACTGCTCGCTCTCTTCCGCACTGGAAGTGACCGATCCCGCCGCCAGACGCAGACAGCATAGCTTTTCCGGCAGGCAGGCCAGCCGATGACCTTGCGCCAGGCGCAGCAGCAAATCGTAGTCCTGCGCCTTGCGAAAAATCGCGCGGTAGCCGCCGACCGCCAGCACTGCCGCGCGTCTGAACATGAAGGTGGAGTGAGGCAGCGGCGTCAGCAGGCGGCCAAGTTCGGCCCGCAGTGCGCCATTATCCTGCGGATAGGACCAATCGCACAGTCTGCGCCCCGCTTCGTCGATCGCGGTGACCGCCGATCCGACGATCGCCACATCGGGATGTGAATCCAGAAAGCCGACCTGCCTGCCCAGGCGCTGCGGCCGCGACAAATCGTCGGCGTCCTGGCGCGCCACGTATTCACCCTGCGCCAGCGCCACGCCTGTAATCAGCGAGCTGGTAAGGCCGGCGCGCTGCTGGCGTATTACCCGCACCCGCGGATCGTTCACCGCCGCCAGCATCTGCGCGGTGGCGTCGGTCGAGCCGTCATCGATTACGAGAAACTCAAAATCCGAGTAGCTCTGACCGATAATGCTGGCGAGTGCTTCGCTCAGATAGCGGGCGCCGTTATGCACGCTCATCACCACGCTGACCCGCGCAACCGCGCTCATCGCACCGCCTGAGCCCCAGGCATCGCAGTCCCCGAAGCCTGCATCAAATGCGCGCCATCGCGCGCAACCATCAAACGGCGATAGACCAAATAACCGTCGCGGCTGAGGACCAGCTTCCAGCGCAAATCGCGCTCGACCCAGTCATAGTAGTATTGCGGATGCTTACGCAGTCCATCGTACGAACCTGCGATTCGGGCAATACCGGTTTTTTCCCTGCGCCGCTTGTCGATAACTACCCAGTCCACTCCGCTTATATCGGGAAACACCTTCAACGCGCGGCGGTTGTATAGTGACGGCAGCAGATGCTGCTCGGCGGCGACGCGGGCGTCGGCGGGAATCGCTGACACTATGCTTGCCAGTTCCCGATCCCGCGCTGTGACGCGGTATACGGCGCGGTAGAAATCCATCGTTCTGAACGGAGCAATTCGATAACCTCTGAACCAGAACTGCAATGACAACGGCGACGGGCCGAAAAACAGATTGGCCGCCAGTGCTCCGGCTAACACCGCGCATACCGCCGCATTCACGCCATCGGCCGCGTTCCAGGCGCGCGGACGAATCTGGTCGATGTACGATCCGAGCCGCTTTACCCCTTTGATCAGAGCGATGAATACAAACGGGACGCATGGCGACAGATAGTACAGAAAATAACTGGTGTGCTCGACCGATTGGCTGAGCAGGTCAAGACCGGCATTGCCGGCCGCAATCAGCAGCACCGGCCCGCCCAGCAGCGGTACCAGCGACAATGGCAGCAGATACATGAACAAATTGGCCAGCTTCACCGGCTGCAGCATCGAACCCAGCACCGTCAGCGGATGCCTTACCGAATTCAGCAGCACCTGCGGCATAGTGGTGCCCAAACCGCCAAGCCAGAATGCGGCGACATAGCTGCCGGGCCGGGTGCGGAATGACGGTATCACCAGCTCGAACACCAGCAGAAAATATCCCACTGACAGCAGCACAGTGGCGCCGCCCGTCCATCGCCTTTTCAAGCATATGATCGCGTAAACACCCATCAATGCGGCGGCAACCGCGACTTCTTCGCGAGTCAGCAGGCTCAGCCCCAGCAGCGGCCAGTACCACCACAGCAGGCCGCGTTCCAGTGCAAAAAACGTCAATATCAGCAGGGGAATGCAGAAACGCAGCATCTCGAATTCGTATAGCTGGATGTACTGATAAGTCGGATAGAGGACGAACGCCGCCGCCATCGCCGCCGCCGGCGCCGCCGCGCCGAGCACCGATTTGGCGTAAACGTAAACGCCGGCAACCGCGGTTGACAGAATCACGAACTGCACAATCAGAAGGTTTACCGGCAACCAATGTCCAGAGCCGCAGACCGCGAAAATATAGATCAGCGGAGTGAAATGGGCGGAAAACCAATGTCCGGTGCCGGGCATGATGCCTTCCTGCAGCGAGCTCCAGGCGCCCCTGCCGGAAGCGATGTTGTACACGATTTCGTTCCAGACGGCGAAATCGGCGTAATCGCGCAATGCATAAAGCTTCAGCAATTGCAGTACTAACAAGTAAATGGAAAATACTATCACCACAGACGCGGGGCCGACACTCACGCGCGCGCCGGTCCTGAGGCTTATTGCCGCTGCCGCCACCGAGGTCAGAAGGGTTGCGAGGCAGCCCGCGGCATAAATCGCCGCCAGCGCCGCGCTCACATCTCACTCCGGGGCATTTCATCCATCGTGCGCAGCGTCCTGGGACCCGCGGCGGTCAAGCCATAAGCTCACAATCCGTCGCCGCGGAACGAGCGGCGGATATCGAGATGGTACTGTTCGGGACGATGTCTGCCGAAGCTGTCATTTTCCAGCCGGTCGAGCAGGTCGGCGGCGATGCGGCTGGAGGCTTTGCCGTCGCCCAGCGGATTGGGCCACGACTTTCCATAGAGCGCTTCGAGCTTCTGGTAGATGCGATCGCTCGGATAGCGATGCGCCTGGGCGGGATCGAACTTGACGCTCGAACCGGCGTCGTAGACCTGCGGCCGCTCGGTCGACTTGCGCATCTGCAGCGAAGGCACCTGCAGCACGCAGGTCTCCTCGACCACGGTGCCGGAATCGGTAATGACGCCACGCGAATTGACCATGAGCAGAAGCATTTCCTGGTAGCCGATGGGATCCACCATTATCAGGTTAGGGGGCAGGCGGAGGCCGTTTTCCCGCAGCACCTTTTGCGTGCGGTAACTGGCCGCGAAATATACTTTACGGTCGGCCGCGGCGACCAGATTGAGTATGTTTGTCATCGATTCGAGAACATGAACGTTTTCCCGGCGATGGCAGGTCATCAGATAATATTGCCCGCGTTCCAGACCGCGGCTGCGGAAGAAATCCCGCGTCGCCAGCGCCCGGTAATGGTCCTCGCGTTCGTAATAGTATCGATTGAGGACGTCGACGATCGGATTGGCGGTCACCACGATATTGTTGGGATTGAGACCTTCCGCAATGCCTTGCTGCTTATACTCATCGAAATACGTGTAAATCACGTCGGAAAGGTGGTCGATCGCGGACCGGTACTTTTCCTCCGGCATCCTCCAGTCGTAGGAGCGCATGCAGCCCTCGATATGGACGATCGGAATATTGAGCTGTGCGGCCGCCAGACAACCCATCACGGTATTGGTATCGCCCAGAAACACCGCCGCCCGCGGCCGCATCCGTTCCAGCACCGGATAAAGCCTGGAAATTACCGCGGCGCTGACTTCAGCGTCGGTCTGGCCGCGCGCCTCCAGTTCGAGGTCGGGCGGCGCCACTTCGAGCTCGCGGAAGAAGATATCCTTGAGATTGTCGGCGTAATGCTGCCCCGACCAGATGAATTTGACGTCATAGCGCGGATCGCCGCGGATCTGGTTCAAGATGAGCGATGCGCGAATGACGTCGGGACGGATTCCCAGAATGATGGCCAGTCTCTTGCGGTCCATAATTATACTTTCAGCGGCGGGGGTGCGCTTGCGTTGCGTGCGAGTTCATTAATCGCGTTGCGCATCTGTATTCCGCAGCCGAAGATATCGGTCAGTGCGCGATACCTTGTCGCCAGCACCAGGCGCAGCGGTCCGTTCGGCGCCGGGACCGGGTCGATCGATACGTCTTTGCCCAACGCGGCTTTCATCAGGTTCAGCAATTCGTACTTGGTTACCTCCAGATTGGGGCAGAAATGATGCACCGGACCTTCCTCGCGCAGCTGGTCGAACAGGTTATGCTCAATGATGCGGACGCACAGCTGGGCGAACTGCAGGGTGGTGGCGCCGTTCCACCAGTGATCCGTATAGCCGGCCAGCCGCGACCCCTGAGGCTGCGATTTGAGCCATTCATACAATCCGCGCCGCCGTGCGGGATCCGGTCCCACCAGCGAGCAGCGGATTGAGACAAAGGCCGGCCCCCGCGCCTCGCCCAGCAGCTTGCTGCGGCCATAATGGTCAATGCCGTCGGGCGGATCGTCCTCGTAATAACGCTGGCGCCCGCCGCGGAACACGCAATCGGTGGAGACGTGAAGCGCGCGGGCGCCCGTGCGCTGCGCGAATCGCGCCAGGTCACGGGGAAAAACTGAGTTTACAACGTGCGCGCGGTGGAGCGATTCGGGCCGGGTTTCATCGATCGTGTTGCGCAGCACGCCGATGCAGTTGATGAGATAATCGGGGCGTCCGTGGCGCTGCGCCAGACGGCAAAGCCCGTCCATTCCATCGCCCGCCTCCAGCCAGCACTCCCGTGCCGCATCGCAATGCTGAGTCCAGGTCACCGTCATGCCGGGCCGGCGCGCAAGCTCGCGCACCACCATATGGCCCAGCATCCCTTCACCGCCCAGCACCAGTACTTTGATCATCGCAGTCGCGGCCAAATTGCGTTTTACAGGCCCATCACTCTGACCGCGGGCAGGGGTATGATGAAGCGGCCGCCCGCCTGCAGGTAATCCATGCGGCGCTTTCTGACCTCGTCGATAAAGCTCCAGGCGAACAGCAGGGCATAATCGGGCGGCGCGGCCTGAGTTGCGCTCCAGGGTTTAATTGGAACGTGCGTGCCGGGAGTGCAAAAGCCGTGTTTGGCCGGCGCGTCGTCGACCACGTAGTCCAGGTAGCGGCCATCGATTCCGCAGTAGGTCATGATGGTGGTGGCGCGTCCGGAGGCGCCGTAGCCGACGATGCTGCGGTGCTCCGCCTTGAGCCTATCCAGCAGGTCCAGCAACTGGCGCTTGCTGGCCGCGACTTTTGCGCCAAAGCCGACATAGGTGTCGGCGCATTCCAGCCGCCGCCGGCGTTCGTAAGCGAACAATTCGCCTACCGCCGCACTCACCGGCTCATGCCTGCCGCCCCTTACCCGGCAATAGAACCGCATCGTTCCGGCGCGCAGCGGACTGCGCCGGACATCGAAAATCTCCATCCCGAAACGATCGAGGAAATTGCTCAGCGCGGTCAGCGAGTAATAACTCATGTGTTCGTGGTACATCATGTCGTACTGCATTTCGTCGAGCATGATGCCGAGATAGTAGACTTCGAAAATAAACACGCCGTTGTCCTTCAGCAGACCGCGCACGCCCTTCATCACGTCGCGCATGTCGTCGATGTGGGCGAAGGAAAAGCTGGACAGGATGGCGTCCGCGGGACCGTGCTCGCGGCGGATTTGCAGGGCGACTTTTTCGGTGAAGCAGTCATTGATGATCACCGAGGGCGGCAGGCCGCTGGCGCGCACCACGTTGGCGGCCGGATCGACGCCGAGCGCCTTGACGCCCAGGGCGCGCAGAGGCTTGATCAACACGCCGTCATTGCAGCCGATTTCCACCGTCATCGACCGTCCCGGCGGGGCGAAGCGTTCGGCCACTTCCCGCGCCAGCCCGGTGAAATGCTGGATCAGGCTGCCAATGGCGGAGGAGAAGTAAAAATAGTTGGCAAACAGGGTTTCAACCGGCACCGCGTCGGTTACCTGGACCAGGGTGCAGTCGGCGCAAAAATACAGCGCCAGCGGATAAAACTTCTCCCCGCCCACCTGTTCGGGGCGCAGAAAGCCGCCCGCCAGCGGCACGTCGCCGAAATCCAGAAATTTCACCAGGTTCGAGCTCTGACAAAAGCGGCATCGGGTGTGATGAACAAACTCACCCCGGCGCCGCGGAACCGCCTGCTCCATGGCTTGCTGCCTCCTGACGCTCGTTGGGATTGGTAGTGGGGCGGATTCCCAGCGCGGCCCGCAACGGATAGCGCAGATAATGCCACAGCACCCTGACGCCGTAATGGAACTTGGAGCGGCCCTGCGCGCCGCCGCGCGCGGTCAGCGTGTAGGGCACCTCGCTGAAACTGCGGGCCAGCCACTTGAGATGGTAGAGTTCCTCCATGATTACGGCGAAACCGGTTTCGCGCAGCGGAATCGACGCCAGCAGCGGCACCCGCGCGGCGCGAAAACCGTTGGTACAGTCGGTCAGCGGAACCCGCAGCAGCGCGCGCGCGACCTGATTGCCGACAATCGAGATAAAGGCGCGATACGCCGGCACTCCCTCCATCGCGCCGCCCCGCACAAAACGCGACGCCTTGATCAGGTCGATGCCTGTATCCATGGCGGCGACAAAGTCCGCGATATAGCGCGGATGGTTGGTAAGGTCGCTGTCCATAAACAGCGCATAATCGAAGCTCTCGCTATGTGCGCGTGCGATGCCGGAAGCGACGGCGGCGCCGTAGCCGCAATTGCCGCGATGGCTCAGGACCTGCAACTCGGGATATTGGCCCGCCAACTGGGTCAGAATCTGTCCGGTGCGGTCGGTGCTGCCGTCGTTGACCGCCAGCAATGCGGTGCGGCGCGAGAATTGCCGCAGTTGGCCGATGAGGGCGGTCACGCAGGCGGCGGCGTTGCTTTCTTCGTTGTACATCGGAATGACGACGCAGAAACTCGGCGCGGATGGTTTCATGCGGATGGAGGGTCGGCGGCCCGCGCCGGTTTTAGAACCAGGTGCGGACGCCGATGCGATGCAGCCACGACCGCAGCAGGACATAACCGTAAGCGCTCGCCTCGCGGGTAAAGCGGAATTGCGAAATTCCGCGCCGGCGGAACTCCTGGCGTCCGGGTACGAATTCGATCCTGCCGCCGCTCAGGAACACTTTGAACGGAATCTCCGGAATCAGCGACAAACCCGCCGAACGCATCCCCAGCGCCTGCACGTACACCCGGTCCACCAGCTTGAACGAACAGGTCGGATCGCGAATGTCCCAGCCCAGCAGCAGCCGCACCGCAGACCGGTACAGCGCCTGATACAGCCGGATGTTGCCCGGAATCGGTTCGGCATCCTCAGGCCGCTCATGACGCGAGCACTGCACCAGATGCGCCCCGTTGCGGGCCGCGGCCAGATACTGGGGCAGCATTTCGATTGGATGGGCCCCGTCGGCCGCCATGAACAGGCAGTAGCGCCCGGTGGCGTGCGCCATCCCATAGCGAATCAGCGTGCCGTAACCGCGCCGCGGCTCGAAGCGATGCACGATGCGGATGTTCAGTGCCGGATGGCATTGCTGCAGGCTTTGCGCGGTGGCCAGCGTATCGTCCTCGCTGGCGTCGTCCATCACGATGGTTTCAACGTCAAGGTCAGCCGCCACCACCACCTGTTCCAGGCGTCCGATCAGGGCAGGCAGACAATGCGCCTCATTGAGGCACGGAATCAGAATACTGATTTCGGGCATGGTCGATTTATCCGCGCGGCAAACCGCAACCGGTGCGCGCCGCGGCCAATAAGTCTCAACCGCGAGCATCTATCGTTCGATTATCTGCCAGGCGTCCCAGTAATGGGCGTCGTAGCGGAAGTCGTCGGCGCGGCTTTGTTCCAAAGTCGCAGTGGACAGGAACAACAGTTTGGTTTGCGGGTTGAGAGTCTTAAAGCCGTTGGCGTGGCCGGGCGGAATGTAAAGCAGCGCCGGCTGATGTTCGCTCAGCACGTAGCGATGCACGGGCAGGCCGCGGTCGGGGTTTTCCCAGTCGTCGATGCGGACCGCCGCCACCAACGCCGCGCCGGTAAGCGCCAGTACATATTTGGCCTCGTAGCGATGGCCGTGCCAGGCGCGGACGAAGCCGCTGCTATGGTTGGATACTATATAGAACCGCTTTATCGCCTCGAAAGCGAAATCATTTACGAACGCCAGCGAGCCGCGATCGTCAATCGCGAGGCGGCCCTCGATGAGCCGTGGATGCTCGGTCATTGTGTCTGTCCCTCCCGCATGCGCCGGCGCTCAGATGGGGCCGCGCAGCTCGAATCCGAGCGGGCTGACCGGCTTGTCCAGCAGCGCCTTGAGGTAGCGCTGATTGGAATGGCGCGGACTGGCGAGGGTGCGAATCCGTCCCTGTTCGATCAGCGTCTTGATCTCGCCGATGCCGTCGTCGACCGAGCGCCGCGGAGCGAACCCGAAGGCCGCGGCGGCGCGCTGGCTGGAAACCCGATAGTTGCGGCTGTCCTGAAATTTTACCGCGGTGCGCCGGATCTCCAGGCGCGGAAAATATCTGCTGCAGCTCTGGGCCAAATCGCTGATTTTGACGTTTACCGAATGCAGGTTGAAAATCCCCGCGTGCTCGCTTTCGATATTCTGCGCGATCGCCCGGGCGGCGTCGCCGACGTGCAGCAGCGGACGATACTGTTCGCCGCCGAACACGCTGATCTGGCCATACAGGCAGGCCTTGGCAACGAGCACGTTGAGTACCAGGTCGAGCCGGATGCGCGAATAATTGTCGCCGACGCCGAATAGTGTGCCCAGACGGAAGATCATCGCGTCGCGGCCGTGCAGAAAGCCCTCCGCGGCGAGCTTGGTTTCAGCATACAGCGACAGCGGATTGAGCTGCGAGTCCTCATCCAGCAGCCCTTCCTGCGCGCCGTACACCGAACAGGTCGACATGAAAATGATCCGGCCCGCGAAACTGTTGGCCAGCCGTTTGACCGCATTGGCGTTGACCTCGACGGTAAGCTCCGGGGCGACCGCGCAAGCGCCGTCGCCCACCACCGCGGCCAGCCACACCACCGTCCGGGCCCAGCGCAAATGGGGCGCCAGGCAGTCCCAGTCGCGCACATCGCCGCGCACGAAATCAACCGGCTTGCGATAGCCCTCTTCGTACACCAGGCTGTCGTAAACCCGAATCCGATGTTCACTCTGCATCAACAGGTCGGTCAGCGCACCGCCCAGATATCCGGCTCCTCCAACAATCAATACGTTGGCCATGGTTTTCCCCCTGATGACCGCAATAGCGGTCACGATTCACGGCGCAGCACCCCGATCAGAGTCAGGTGGAGCGCTGGCGGCATTAGTTCCAGAATCCGATGCGCGACCACAAAAACTCGATGCAGCAGATCGGAAAATTCCCAGTAGGTTGGCCATCCGACATAAGATTCCACCGCTTCCAGCCGCAGACCCACCTGGCGGGCGGTGGCGCTGATGCGTCTTACGGTGTTGAGCCGGTAGTAAGTGGGAAAGGTATCCGCTTCTTCCACTCGCAGCGCCCATTGCCGGAACCTGGTATGCAGCCGGTAAGGCAGCGCGGCGCTGATCATATAGATGTAGCCGTAGCGGTTGGGGCACAGGAAAATCAGCCTTCCACCCGGGCGCAGGCAGCGGCGGCATTCCGCCAGCACCGCGCGCGGACAAGGCAGATGTTCGAAGACGTTTTCGGCCAAAATCAGATCGAACAGACCGCTGCGAAACGGCAGCTGCTCGCCGTCGCCGCCCACCTTCAGACGCCCGCGATTGCGGCGCAGCCCGTTCAGGTCGGGGTCCACACATACCAGACGGCGGGCGAGGCCGCCCAGCGACGCCTCGACTCCCAGCGAATCGTGTCCGCCGCCCAGATGGAGAATGGCGTCGTCGCGCCTGGCCGCCCTCCGCGCCGCGGCGCAATAGACTTCGTGAGCGGGAATATAATTGGCGAACCATCGGCGGTTGCGCCGCTCGATATGCTCGCGCCGTACGCTGATGGCCGCCGATGGATCCGGATTGCTCATCGGTCAGTTTGCTGCGCCGGCTCAACTCCACCGAGCCAGGCGCATAGCTGGTACATTGCGAGCACCCAAATCGAGACATCGATGATGGTGCTGGAAAAGCTGCGCAGCACCATCGGCAGGTAAACGAAAGCGGGTGCGAACATCATCGCTCCGGGAAGCCGGAAGGCATTGGCGCGCAAAAGCCCATAAATCCAGCTCCAGTAGCAGCCGTAAATGAACATATACAGCGCGGCGCCGGCCACCCCCAGATCGGCGTAGCCCTCCCCCAGGGCCGACTGGCTGATGGCGCTGCCGTTGAAGCCTCCTTCATCCCGTACGGTCAGCAGATTGGGCGAAATATCATTCTCAATTCGGCCCGACCCGTACCAGATCGGCTTACCCGTCCAGAGGCGGCGTGGAATCAGGTAATAGACCGATTCCAGGGCCAGCCTGCCATGATAAAACTGACGATGCGCGGGATAGTAATCCACTACCGTGGCGGTTACGTCCCAGTCGCAATAACCCTTGAGTTCATCCTCCATGGTAGCGGTCAAATCCTCGCCCAGCGCGTCGCTCCAGCTGAAGGTCGGACGCAGGTAATTGCTCCGGAACACGCCGAATGCGGCGGCCAGCACGAACAGGACCGCGGCCGCCGCAACCGCCCATCGTGGATCCATCCGCTTGACCGTGTAATGCCGCAATACCATCAGGCCCACAACCACGAACAGCAGCGACATGCGCGCCGCGAACGGAAACATGCAGACCATTACCGCGGCCGTAGTGAGCAACAGACGAAGCAGGTTTTTGCTCACCGGCCACATCAGGTACAGCGCAAACGCAATCGCAACCAAAATCCAGGCCAGCAGGTGCATCGCGAAACTCAGATCCTCGTCGCCGGCGTTGATGGCGAGACGGTTGCCATACATATAGGCGATGTCGAAGTTTCCCTTGGCCACGAAATGGATCACGATCAGTGCGAACGCGACCGCGCCGGCCACCAGTGCCGTCCAGGCCCGCTCCTCGCGCCACGGCCAGCCCAGTTTCGGCAGCCGCATCGCAAGCGCCCCGGGAACGCCGCTTTCGTAGCCCAGATAAAACGCACAGAAACCCATCACTCCCATCCACGTCGCCTGCAGCATCGCCGGCTCAACGTATCTGAGATAGGGCAGTTGATAGGTGAGTGGATCGCGCAAAAGCAGGACCGGCTTGATCAGAAACTCGAGCGCATAGACCGCGCTGACCGCCCAGATAGGCTCGAGCAGGTCAAAGGGCCGATCCACTCCATGCAGCAGCAGCGGCAGCGTCAGTGCCGCCGCCAACAGGGTCAGATACATGCTGTATCCGGCGGCAAATCCCGCTGTCCCGAGCGTCAGCAGAGGCAGGGCGGTGAGCGCGGCCCAGATGCAGAAGGCCGCCTGAATGCGCCCCGCGCGTGCGCCATGATAAGGCAGCGGCAGGGCGAGGGAAGTATCAATCAGCATATTGCGGCGCGCACGGCGCGCGGACCGCTCGCAGTCCGCGATCGATCCCCGCCAATCAATCGATCCTCTCCGATCAATGAATCCTGCGCGATCAGGTCCAGCCACGGACCCTCGGTCCGAATAAGCGTCCGTGACCAGGCCGCCAGCAATTCGCGCTGTTGCGCCTCGGCGCAGTCCGCAGGCAGCTCAAGCTGCCGGCCCGGCATACAATCGGAGTACAACCACGCCTCAATTAGCGGCGTTGACGATGCGGCCGCTTTAATATCAGCCGCCGCCGCGGCCTTTTGGTAGGCAAACCTGATCGGCTCCTGCCAGGCCATCGGCAGATGCGTAAAAGCAGATTCAGCGAGCGCCCGGATCGACGGGGAGCCGCTGACCAGCCCGAGCCGAAGACTGCCCCAGGCGCGCATCAGCTCCTGAACCGCCCGTATCAGGGGATGACGCTTGGCGCCAATGATTGCTTTTCGATTGCGGCAAGATTGTGCGGCCGCCATCGCGGCCGCTGCGGGAATTTCAGCGGCGCCGGTATGCCACTGATAAAGTCCGGCCCAGCTGCGAAGCGGTTGATCGGCCAGATTGTAGATACCCGCAGACGTCGGGTCGTGCAGCAGCCTGACGATACCGTCGCCGACACGGTCGATTCGAATCGCATTGGAGGGGAGCTGTCCGGAAAACGGCAGCGTAAAGCCGATGGCCTGAGCCGATTCCAGCAGATGGCGCGACCACGCCGTGTAGGCGCCGTAAACGTGGCCCAGACGCAGAATGACGCATCGCCGCCCGGGTCCGCGCAGCGCACGCAACGCCGCCTTTTCGCACGCCAGCTTGTCCCGGCCGTAGGTGGTATCAGGCCGCGGAGCCTCGAACCGATTCACCCCGCCCTCGATACAACTGCTGTAGACCGCAATCGAACTCAGATAGATCAAGGTCTTGACGCGGGGAATCGCCGCGATGGCGCCGATCATGGCCAGATTTTCGGCCCGCGCCGGTCCGCTTGAGCCGCCGGCCAGCGCGCAATGCACCACCGTGTCGCAATCGCCGATAGTGGTTTGTGCGGCGGCGGGCTGCGACAGCGAACCCACTCTGGTCTCGCACGGCAGCCCCGACAGCATCCCCGCTCCCACCCGATTTCTGCACACCGCCACCACTTGTGCCGCCGCGCTGTCCGCCAAACGTGCGGCCAGATACCGGCCGATTTGCCCGTTCGCTCCGGTCACTGCGATGCGCATTGGCGGAGCCGTTCGAGTCGAATCCAAAAAACCCTCCGTTTCAGTCACGCGGGCGGCGGATTGAGGCGATAGCAGCTTTCGATGAACGCGGTGGTCAGACGCGATGAGGCCGCCCCCGCCAACGCCGCAATCCCGCTGGTGCATTGGCGGAAAAACTCGCACCAGTGCGCGGAGAACGCCCGGTAGGCGCGGCCCGTCGCCGGCTCTGCGCCGCCCGCTGCTGCGAGCTGCGCCACCGTCTGGCCGTCGCCGGTGCACAGTTGCGCCGGCGCGTCGGGAGCGGTGCCGATTCTGAGCTGCGCATGATCGAATTGCAGTACCACCTGGTTGGGATAGTCGTTCAGACGGCTGACGGCCACGGCGAGCTTGCATGGCGGCTGCCCGGCAGGTATCAGCGTTCCGGTCGCCCTTGCCTCGTAGTCCAGCTCTTCATGATAGACGATGGCGCTGTGCTCGATGGTAAAGTCCTGCGCGCCACAGATTGAGAACACCTGATCGATCAGATGGCAGCCCGACTCCATCAGAACCCCGCCGCCGGCACTGCTCCGGCTGGCCTGATACCAATCGCTGCCGCGGCCGGTGGCGCGCAGCCGCCCGCCCTCGCTGGCCCACACACCGCGCAAGCGGCCCAGCAGCGACTGGGCGACCAACCGGCGGGCCAGTGCGACGCCGCGGTAAGTGCGGCGCATGAATCCGGCGCCAATCTGGATCCGCGCCGCGGTTCCCGCCTCCATGATCCAGTCGTGCTCCGCGACATTGGCGGCGAAGGGTTTTTCACACAGCACATGCCAGCCGCGCGCAAACAGCCGCTCCCACACCGGGCGCCGGCAGCCCAGCGGGATTGCCAGCAGCGCCACATCGACCTCCGAACACTGCTCCAGCTGCTGATACACGGATTTGATCCGGTAAGCGGCGGCCAGCCGGGCGGCCCGCTGGCGGTTTAGATCGCACAGCCACATGACCCGGGCCTGGCTCAGGGCATTCAGCACCGGAAGGTGATAGTCCTCCACCACGCTGCCCGCCCCGATGATACCCACGCGAAACAACGGTTGGTCCACCGCTCAACCCTCCACCGCAACCCGGGTCCAGCGCAGCCTGGCCAGGGTGCCGTCAAGCCAGATCCGCGGCTCCCGCAATCCGCTGGCCACTGCGGCCGAGGCAAACACCGATCCTCCCACCGCGGTACAGACCAGCCCGGCCAACGCGGAGGGGGCCGCTCCGGTCTGGATCGCGCGCCTGACCGAATACACCGCGAGTGCCGTGACAGCCATGCACAGGGCCATCCTGGCGGCAAACCGCCAGGTTTCGCGCTGCGGTTTCCAGCCCAGCCGCCGCAGCAGCCACAGACTGAGCAAGCCGCAGTCGAGCAGGTAGTACAACGAGGTTGCCGCGGCCAGGCCCAGTATTCCCAGATGCGGGGCCAGGCCGAATTTTAGCGCGATGCCCACCGTGTACGCCGCCGCGATGCAGACGGTGGGCGTCCTGGTGTCATTGGCGGCGTAAAAGGTGTTGCTCAGATGCAGCAAGAGAGGATGTCCAATCAAAAGACCCGTATAGCACGCCAGAGCCATCCCCACGCTCTGTGAATCGGCGGCGGTGAAGCGGCCGTGCTGCAACAGCAACGCCACCACTCCAGGTCCGCAAAGAATTGTCACCACCACGACCGGCGCCATCAGAAACGCCAGCATTCGGACGACCCCGGCAAAGGTGTCGCGCAACTCGCGCAACCGTTCGCCCGCAATCTGAGCCGCCATCGCCGACAAGCTGGTGGTGGCCAGACCGTTGGCCACGATACCCGAGACGGCGACGCTCAGCCCCCAGGCATAACCCAACTGCGAGATGCTTCCGCGCGGCAGCGAAGAGGCCAAGTAGCGGTCGATGGCCGCGTCCGTTTTTACAAATCCCGCGCCCAGCAGCAGCGGCCCGGCGGCAATTAGAATCCGCGCCACCGCCGGATGAGAAAAATCAGGCTTGCGCACCATGCTCAATCCTCGGGCCGCTCCCCGCGTCAGGATCAGCAACTGCAGCAGCGCCCCGCCTGAGGATCCGAGCGCGACGGCTTTGACGCCCAGCCAGGGAGCGGCGGCCAGCGCAACCAGCAGCGTGGTCAGGACGCAAATGAACTGCGCCCCGGCGGGCAGCAGAAAATTAAGCACCGCGTTGTGCCAGGCGCCCAAAATAACCGCCAGCGACGCCAAAAAGATCAACGGGCTTTGCCACCGCAGCAGACTGGCGCTTAAGGCGGCCACCTCGGGCTTCAGCCCGGGCGTAGTCAGCGCCACCAACGCCGGCGCCCAGATTGCCGCCGTCAGCGCAAGGGCCAAGGTCAAGCCGCCGGCTATCACGGCTATGGCCAGACATACCTCCCACACCTGCTGATCTGCACAAAGCTGGCGGGTATGCACCAAATTGACTTGCAACGGATAGGCCAGCGAGCCCGCCACCACCATCCCGACAAACACCGGGATGGTGCCGGAGGCGACGAATGCGTCCATCTCCGCACTGGAGCCGAAGCGCCCGGCCAGATAAAGCCCGAGGACGAAGTTGACGCCGGTGCTCAAAAAAAACAGGCAGCTCACCGCCAGTGCGCTGCCGAACATGCGGTTTTGGGCGCTTGCGGACCGATCGAATGCGGATGTCCCGGCCTGGCCGCCAGAGCCAGCGCGGTTCTTGATTACCGAGATTACCGATGACATCAGCGCTGGCTGCTCGCTTTCAGCCGCTGGCTGAAACTGGCGTAACTGATCGAATAGAAGCGGTTGTCGGGCGCCAGCTTGACCGCGCGCGCGTAGTCCTGGTCCGCGGCATAATACTGGTAGCCGCGGTCCTCGGCCTGGGCCAGTTCGAAAAACGCGGCCGCCGACCGGGAATCGATGCCGGCCGCCTTTTTGAGCCACGCCGCCGATTGATCGAATTTGCTCTGCGCCAGATAAACTTCGCCCAACTTCAGCGCCACCTCAAAATTGCCGGGCTCCAGCGCGGCCGCCTGCCGCAAGACTTGCGCGGCGCCGTCAAGCTGGCCCGCCCCGCGCTCGATCGCGGCGGCGGCCAGCAGCAGCGTGACGCGGTCGGCGCCGGCGGCGATACCGCGATCCAGCAGCTCACGCGCGCGCTTCAACTGGTTGGCCGGCGCCAGCACGGTTTGGGCCATCAGGCGGTAGGGATCCGGATTGGCCGGATCGGCCGCCATCGCCCGATCGAAGCAGTGCGCGGCCTCATCGCGCCGGCCCGCCCGCGCGTAGGCTATCGCCGCCGCGGTCAGAAGATCGCTGCGCCGCATTCCATCGGGTTCGTCGCCGGCGGCCCGCATCAGCGTTGCGGCCTGTTCGCCGAATCTGCCCAACACCCGGTAAAAGTCAGCCAGCGCGAGGCTTGCGCCGGCGTAGCGGGCCGCCATCGCACGCCGCAAACCGGCGATCACGGCGTCCTGCTCCAGCGGCGTCAGCCACGGGATGAACCGCACCGCGAGGTAATAATGGGTCTCAAGCGATGGTGAACAGAACACCGAGCGGGTGATTGCCGCCGCCGCCGCTGCCGCCTCGCCCCGCTCAAACAGCGCATGAGCATAGAGGTCGCGTGCGACCGGATTGGTCGGCTCCAGCTCAAGCGCGATACCCAACTCCTGCGTGCGCCGCGCCGCCGGCAGCGCTTCTCCCAGCGCCTGGATGATGGCCAGATGCACGCGCGAATTGGCCGGATGAGCCTGCACCTGGGCGCGCAGGAAAGCGCCGTCTCCCGTCGCCGACAAATTGTAGGGATAAGGTACTACTGGTTGATGCCAGGCCGGCCACATGAGGCCCGCGGCGAGCAGCGCGCCGGCGCCGCCCAGCCATCGGGCTCGCCCGGCCGGCGGGCTTGCACCGCGCCCGACGCATAACTGGCGCAGCAATCCCGCCGCCATCACCGTCGCCAAAAGCGCGTTGGCCGGGATGCGCAGCGGGAAATCGAACAACGACTGTACCGCCGCCGCGCTTAAACCGCCGGCAAACGCCGCCGCGATCGGGAAACCGTCCGCCGGTAACTGCCACAGCCGCGGGCCGATCAGGCTGATCAGGGCGCCGATGACGGCTGAGGCCAGCAGCAGGCCGACCACCCCGGTCTCAGCCGCCAACTGCAGGTACTCGTTATGGGCGGCCGGCCAGAACCCCGCCGACCATGGCGGCGATGAATAACGGCGGTACAGGTCGGGCCAAGCGCCCAATCCTGCACCCAGCAGCGGGAACTCCTCGAACATGGCCAGCGAGTCGCGGGCGGGCTGCAAGCGGGCGTCGAAGTCGGCGCGCGCAAACGCCTCGCGCATGCGCTGGCCGGCGTTGAGGCGATAGTCGCCGGCAGTCAGGTAGACCGCCGCGGTGGTGACGGCCACGATGGTCATCGTCAATGCCAACCGGGTGGCGCGTCCCCGGCGCATGATCGGCGGCTGCCGATCATGAGGCAGGCGCGCGGTCAGCCGCATAAACACCAGCGTTCCGGCGGCGGCGGCGACCCATCCGCCGCGCGAGCCGCTGGCGATCAATGCCGCCGTCACCGTCAGGGCGGCCACGCCGGCGAAAATTACCGCCGCAAGATGCTCGCTGAGGCCGCCCAGCAGTCCGGGAAACAGCAGGACCGCGAGCGTCAGCGGCAGGATCATCGCCAGGTAGTTGGCGTAGTGATCGGGATTGGCGAAGGAGCCGAAGGCGCGCGCCCCCCAGGGTTGATGACCGTGCCAGTCATAGGGACTGAAGATCCCCAGCGGCTGCGCGGCCGCGACCGACCCCTCAAGCAGCCCGATCAACGCAATGGTAAAGCCGGTAATCAGGATGGCCGCGGCCAAAAGCGCGATCGGCCGCCGCTCACCGGCGCCGGAGGGATACAGCAGCACGATCAGGCCGATCGCAAAATACGACAGGGCCTTGAGCAGGGCGATGCGGGTCAGACCGGGCGCCATCGACAGCGGCCTCCAGTCTATGCGCGGCTGCGTTGGTCTTTGCTTCTCCGGCGGTGCTGGCGGATGCGCCGGAGGCGCGAACGGCACCGGCAGTCCAAAGCGCACCTCCGATTCCGTAGGCAGCAGATAGCGTTCCGGCGCTGGTGCCGGGTTTTGCAGCCATTGATAAGGCGCCTGTTGCGGCCATCCCGGGAGGCTGGCGCGGTAAATCCGGTACGTCGCCGGAAAAATCACCCGTTCGATCGACGGCGGTAACGGCAGCAGTTGCAGGGCCGCCACGGTCAGGAAGAGCGTTGCCGGCACCAGCACGCGCCGCATCGGCGCACTGGGCAGCGCGGCGGGCAGATGGCCGGCCGCAATCCACACCATCCACAGCGCCGTCGCGGCAAACGCCGCCTCCTCCATTATTCGGTAGGCCCACGGATGCACCGCGCCCAAAGCGAGCGCGCTGAAAGGTATCAGCAGGACAACAATCAAAAACATGAGTCAGAGAGAATGGGGGGCCGCTCAAAGTGCAGCCGGTTTGCCGCCGCCGTCCGGGGAGGGCGGCGGTGCGGTTGGCTTGCGGCCGGGCCGCGATTCGTATTCGCCGTAGTAACGTTGATAATAGTGGCTGTAGTCGTAATAGGCATGATCCTGGGGATCGGCCCGGTTGAGCACAACCCCGAGCACTTTGGCCCCCACCTGCGACAGGCGCACGCAGGCCTCGCGCACCAGATGACGCGAGGTCTTGCCGCGCGCGACTACCAGCACGCCGTCCACCATGGTGGCCAGACCCAGGGCGTCGCTGACCGGAATAATCGGCGGAGAATCGAGCAGCACATATTCGAATTGGCGCGCGATGCGCTCGATCAGCGCGCGCATCTCGGGCGAAGTCACCAGTTCGGTCGGATTGGGCGGCAGCGAGCCGGCACCCAGCAACGACAGCCCCGGGACCGCGGTGCCGACGATGGCCTGATTCAACTCGCGCAGCCGGACCAGCACCTCGGTCAGCCCGGCGTCGGCCGCCACCCTGAGGATTTCATGGCATCGGGAGCGGCGCAGGTCGGTATCGATCAGCAGCGTGCGGCCGCCGGCCTGGGCGAAGCCGGCGGCAACGTTAACCGCAGTAATGGTCTTGCCCTCGCCGCTGGCGGCGCTGGTGATCAGGATGGTTTTGGGGGCGCCGCCGGCTTTGGAAAACATGATTGCGGTGCGGATTGCGCGGTAGGCGTCGCCGGCCCCCGAATAACTGCCGCGCAGGGCCATCAGTTCCCCGTTTCCGGCCGCCAGCGGGATGCGCCGGTCGGCCTGGGGACGGGGAATGGTTTTGTGCCGGGAAAAGCCATAACCATAGCTGTTGCTGCCGTTGAGCTGTTCGAAATCGGGCACCAAGCCCAGATGGGGCAGGCCCAGGTAGCGCGTGACCTCTTCCGAACTCTTGAAGGTGTCGTCCAGGGTATCGAGCAGGAACGCCAGACTGACGGCGCCGAACAGGCTGATCAGACCGGCCCAGACCACCACCCGCACCAGACCCGGTCCGGAGGGATAAAGCGGCGCCACCGCCTGGTCCACGATCGACACGTTGGAAGCGGGCAGGTCGGAGGAGACGCTGATCTCGTTCATCCGCTGCAGGATGGTCTTGTAAAGCTGGCGATTGGCTTCCACCTCGCGTTCGAGGATAGCGTCCTGCAGCGAGGCGTTGTTGAGCGCGATCGCCTGGGCCTTGACCTGTTCGATTTCGCGGCTGAGTTCGGCCTCGGACGCCACCGCCGCCTGATAGCCGGATTCAACGCTCTCAACCACTTTGCCGATCTCGCGGTCAAGATGCTGCTGGGCCTCGCTCAGGCGCGCCTTGAGGTCGTCGAGCGGATGGTAGCCGGGATTGAACCGGTTGCTTAGGCTGGCGTACTGAACCGCCAGATCGCCCAATTCTTCCTTGAGCTTCTGAATCAGGGGATTGCCGATCACGGCGGGCAGCGATTCGTAATCCCCCTTGCGGATCAGCTGGTGCTGGCTTTCCAGCGCGATCCGGTTGCCGGAGGCTTTGGTCAGTTCGCTGTTGAGTTCGGTCAGCCGCTGCATCAGGGGCTCGCCCCGGCCCTCGTCGTTGGCGCCGCGCGACTGCAGCGTGACGATTCCGCGATCCTTGCGGTATTGGTTCAACGCGGCCTCGGACTTCTCGACCTTCTCCTTGATCTCGACCTGCTTTTGCGCCAGGAAATCCGCGGCGCTGCGCCCGGCCTCGGCATGCATCTCCAGACCGCGCCGGATATAGGCTCGCACGTGGGCGTTGGCAATTCGCGCGGACAGGCCGGGGTCGGGGGTGGCGAATCCCACCACCACCAACCGGGTGCCGCGTTCGGCCTGGATCGAAAGCTTGTCGAGATAGGAGTCGATAACCTCGGGCGCGACGCCCAAAGTGTCGGCCGCCGGCGCGCGCCGGCCCCGGCGCCCATCCCCGGCCAGCGCGCGCAGCCGCCCTCGCACCAGCGCCGCCAATTGCCCAATCGGTCCGGGCGGGATCAGCGTATCGTTGACCAGCGGATTGCGCTGCAGGCCCAAATCCCGGATCACATGCGCCGCCAAACTGCGGCTTTTCAAAACGTTATACTGGGTCCGGTAGTAATCATGCTCCGGGTTGGAGACCTGCTCGGCCAGCACTTCCTTGACGTCGAGCACCTGGGGCGACTGCGGCTGGATCATGATCGTCGCGTTGGCCTCGTAGACCGGCGTGCGGCTGACGTACCAGACCACCGCCAGGGTGATCGCCGAGAGCACGCTGGTGCCGATCAGCCAGCGCTGTTTGCGCACGATCCACCAGTAGCGCCGCAGCGTCGACTCCTCGTGCTGCGGATGTCCAAACGGCTGGTTCAGCGGGTTTCCGTGAAGAACAGGCGAGATAGTATAGGGCGATATTTCGTTCATTCACTCGGCGACCTGTTATGACCTTGGGAATAATGGCAGTAGGTGAAAATGGCGCGGCGGCCTGACGCCGGACCCCGTTCCCGCGGCAATCAAAACCGCCGCCATCCAAACCGGCGCCGCGGCTTGCGGCCGCATGTTCCGCCCACGCGTCCGCCCTCCAGTGGGAATCTGGTCCGCCGCTGCCAACTCCATACACTCGCCGGCAGCCAGCTCTGTTATCGCCGTAACCGGCCCCGGTCTGCATAATGCCCGTGGCCGTGGAGCAGCCGCTAATCTGCCGGTGTGCGCGAATCGTAGTCGGCATGGAGCCGCAATACTGTCCATGGTTCACGACCCGGACCTGCGGTTTTGTCATCAATAGACTGCGCGATGTCCTCATCGGGTTACCTTTGTATCGCTCTCTGAGTAGTCATTTAGTTGGCTCCGACTATGTAGCAAACTATCTCCTCCGGCGGCGACAGCCAGATGCCGGGGAAGTAAATACCTACTTCATGGTGTGGCGAATTGAGTATGGCCTGATGCGTTGAATCGGACGGCGTCAATTTGGTCACTTTCGTACATCGAGGCGGCTTTACAATCCGGCTCAGCTGTGGCCGATTAGTTTTGTCAGATAATTAGACTCCCGGTTCAACCGGAGCGGCTTCGCAAACGGCCACATACTTAATTGTTCTTTCAAGGTAAAGGATTATGAAGTTCAAGAATTTAGTAGTAGCAGCTTGCATGCTGGCGGTGTGCTGGGGTGGCCGGGGATGGTGTGCCCAGGTTGTGGGCACGGTCAGCGATGCCGCCGGCAAGCCGGTGCCAGGCATCGCAATTGTAGCCGTCGACCAGTCGGGAAAGGTGGCCGGGCAGTCCGTCAGTGGGGTCCACGGCAACTACCTGATTGACGGCCTGAGTCCGGGCAAATACGTGTTCCGACTCGAACCGCGAGCGACCGGGATGCAGGGCGGAAACGGGGTCGCATACCTCAGCGCCGCAGGACTGACCGTTAACTGGACGGTCTCGCCCGACGCGCTGGCGCTCGACGATGCCACAACCGGCACCGGATTTTCGATCGCGTCGGTGATGGGTCCGTTGCTAACCCCAGCTGCAATCCCGGTAGCTGGAGGGGTTATCGCGGGTGCGGTGCTGGGAGGTTTGGGGGCCGCCGGTTCGTTGGGCGGGGGCTCCACCAGTCCCTCGCTATGATTATGTCGGACGCGCCCGCGCTCCAGGACCGGTCTGATTAAGTCCGCCGCCAAGTCAAGGAACT
This sequence comes from Pseudomonadota bacterium, assembly GCA_021324455.1. Lineage (GTDB taxonomy): Bacteria > Desulfobacterota > Binatia > Binatales > Binataceae > JAJPJA01. The sequence goes on from JAJPJA010000070.1 coordinate 36,370, forward strand.
GCGGCAAGGGGGGAGTGTGTCTTACACTATTCAATCCACGCTCGGAGGCTGCCGGTGGGCGGTCTGCGGTCTGATGTTGTGTGCCTGGGCCTGCGCTCCCATCCAGGATCCGGCGCCGGTTGCCGACCAGCAACCGCTGGCGGCAGCGCCGGCTGGCGCGAGCTCTGACGCGGAATTGAACACGCTGTGGACCCAGCGCAGGCACGATTCATTCAGTCCCGACTTTGCCATCGGCCCCGGCGATGTAATCGTGATCTCGGTGCCGGACGTGGACGAGATCAAGTCGCGGGTGGAACGAGTTTCGGCCCGCAACACTATCACGATCCCGATCGCTGGTGAGGTGCGGGTCGGAGGTTTGACCGAGCAGCAGGCGCGTGAAGCAATCCGTACGGCGCTTTCGCGTTTGGTTAAGGATCCGCAGGTGGACGTATTCGTCAAGGAGTACGTAAGCCGTCAGGTCGCGGTGATTGGAATGGTGAACAAGCCGGGCCTATACAGTCTGAGCAGCCGCTCAAATACCATTTTGGATCTGATTGGCCGCGCCGGGGGACTGAATGAGAAAGCCAGCGCTACGGTAATTTTCATCCCGATGACGGGGGATTTTCAAAGCCGCCGGCCGGCGCCGGAGATGCTGGAGACGGCCGCCCGCATGGACGACGATTCAGAGCATAGCGCCGCAATGGCTCCCGCCATGGATACCCAATCCATCGCCGAAGCGCGCTCGGGTCCGCAGAAAGCCTCCGCTCCAGCGCCAGAAGCAAAGCTGAGACCGGTGTCCCTTCCTCTGCCTAGAGCGAGCCATCCGATCTACATCGGACTGGACGAGCTGACGCGCGGCAGCGTGGATGACCTGCCGGTGCGCCCCGGCGATGTGATCGTGGTGCCAGCCAGCGGCGACGTGCTGGTACAAGGCTGGGTCGCAACGCCGGGCGCATACCATATCACGCCCGGTCTGACCGCGGTGGGAGCGATCGCCGCGGCGGGCGGTGAAATGTTCAGTACCACCGCCAGGGTGCTGCGCGCCGGACCCAACGGCGACCGGATCGACATTCCACTGAACATCAGCGATGTAAGGGCGGGACGGGAGCCCGATATTCCGGTTCAGTCGGGAGACGTGGTGGTGGTTGATCGCTCCGTGGTCGGTGCCCTTCCTTATACGATTTATTCCGTCTTTACCCGCTTCGGCGGCGGCATGGCTATCCCGATTCCATTCTGACCCGGCCCCCCCGCGCGTCCGTCGCGGGCGTATTCGTGTACTGGTTGCTCCGGTGCCGAATGCGCGCCGATCTCAAAACGGGGAATTTGCCGCTCCGCCAGCAACGCTCTCAACCGAAAGCCAAAGCGATAACGGCGGTTGCATTCGAACGCCGGATGAGCCTGTTTCTTCCACCGCCCGAAGTCCTTCACCGGAAGCGCGATGCACCCATGGAATGGTTGGACCGGCAAAGGCGGAGCGTGCAGAAGAATTTCCATTGGCGGAAGCGGATGGATTTAATCGGAGGGAAAAATGAGCTCATGGCCGATAAGCGAAACCCGGCGGCAGACAGCACGGCGGTGCGAGTCGCCTTGTGGCGGGGCGTCAGAGTTGGTGCCGGCGACAGCGACCTGGCCGGTCTGATTGAAGTCCGGGATTTGGCGGTAATTTCATCGTGCAATTCCGGCGTTAACAGCGCATCTGGATCGACCCGCCGATGTCCGCGCCGATCGCCGCTTGTGGCTGAATCACACAGATATGTGTGAGTTGCGCTTTCACCTTGGCGATCCGGCGCGGCAGTCCCATCACGACCGGCTCGGCAGCTCCACGACGGCGCGTCCCACAACCGACAGCTCGCCGTCCTGGTTGTGCGCTTGCTGCTCGATCTCCACCAGGTGCCGCGCGTCCTCGATATACCTGCGCGTCACCTTACCCCTGATGAACAGCAGGTCGCCCACCGGATTGTGCCGCCGGATTTTGCAGCTTGAGCGGCGCAGGAAGCCGTCGTCACCCATCCAGTTGGTGAGGTGATGGATAAGCCAGGAGCAGCGTTCCGGCCCGTAGTCGTAGGCGCCGGGTGCGCCAACCTCGCGCGCGAATTCCTCTTCCCAATGCACCCGCTCAGGACAGTCGGGGATGCCGAAGCGGTTCTCGATCGCGAGACCGGGATGGGCCTGCATCAGCTTCCAGGCGAGCTTGTTGGCGCGAATGTACAACCCACCCCATCCCTGGGCAAAGGCAATGGAGCCGGTGACCGTCATCGGGCCCTTAAGCATCACGGGCAGTTCCTCGCCGTCGGCGACGTCCTGCCAATCGCGCGCAGCCGCTCCCCGAATCTTCTCTGCGGCATACAGTTCGTAGGCTTCGGCCAGTTCCTGTCTGGTGTAGCGGCGCGGCGGACGAGCTTTCACCTGGTTGTACTTGGTGCCCTGTTCGCGCGCCCGATCGCGTTCGGTGCGGAAGCATGAACTGTCCGCCTCGGCCACCAATTCGCCGCGCTGGTTGAAGAAATTCACGTGGTAAGTCTGCTGAATCGCGCGGCCGGCGAAACGCGTCTGGCGCTCGCGGATCTCCTTCAACCAGGCCTCGGTCGATATGCAGTCGTTGCGCCGGACGATCTTGTGCCAGGTCCAGTCGGCGCCGGACCACATCGCGTGCACTCCGGCCAGTCCGCCGACATAGCCGGAGACAATCCGGCTGGTGGCGAACAGAAAACTCGGCAGCGCGATGATGCCGCCGTAGCTGGTGCCCGATGCGTACACGGGGTCGCACCAGAGCGGATTGTCGTCGCCGATGCCGTGGGCGTAATGGCGGATGTTGTCGCGCGTAGCCTCGTAACACCAGGGTTCGACGGTCTCCTCGATCCTGACGCCGATGCGTTTGCGCAGCTGCTCCAGTTCCTGTTCTCTGATGGTGGGGAATCTGGGTTCGATGGCCGGCATCTGTTCCTTTCTCGAAGTCTGAAAACCCGCGGTTCGTGCATGCCGACGGGCCAACTTCCGCCGCCATGATGGCGGAACGCGGGCCGATTGTACAACAGTTCAGTAAATTGTATATATACAATCCTGTGCGTCCAGGAACTCCTCGTATCCGGGCGGTGCCCGCGGTAACGCGCGCGGCCGCCCTTCTGCGTCTGCTCAGCCGCAGCCGGGCGCCGCTTGGGCTCAAGCCAATTGCACAAAGTCTGGATCTGGTTCCCAGCACGGCGCTGCACATACTGCGGGCGCTGGCCGCCGAACAACTCGTGCAGTTCGATCCCCAGAGCAGGCAGTACAGATTAGGGTCGGGGATACTGCCGCTGGCGCGCGCCGTGCTCGACCGCGGCGACTTTTCCAGCCTGGTGCGGCCGAAGCTGGATAATCTCTCCAGCCGCTACGGCTTGACCGTGATTGGCGTCGCGGTGCCGGACCTCGATCATATGATCGTGGTGGCGCTGTCGCACGCGCAGGCTCCGGTACGCCTGCATGTCGATGTCGGCAGTCGGTTTCCCGCGTTGATCAGCGCAACAGGGCGCTGCGTGGCCGCCTTTGGCGGGCATTCGTGGAAAGACATCGAGCAGCGATTTCGCTTGCTTCGCTGGGATCGCGCCCCCTCCTACGGCACCTGGCGTAAGGAAGTAGAGCGGGTCCGCCGCCGCGGCTTCAGTATCGATAGCGGCAACTATATCGCCGGCTTAACCATTGTGGCGGTGCCGATCCTTAACCGGCGCGGCACGATCTCGCACACTATTGCTGCGGTCGGCCTTGGCAGCCAGCTCAATCGTGCGCGGTCGCTTGCGCTGGCGCGCGACATGCGCAGTGCGGCGCAGGAGCTCGAGAGGGAGTTGCTTTCGGAGTCATAGGCGTTGCCCGCCGCCGGCTGAGAAGCGCGTCTTTGCTCCGAAGGCGGCCGTTACAATTGTACAAATACAATTTAACCGGTTGTTGTACAATTCCGGGGTTTTCGCGATAATGCCCGAAAGCGGGGGATGCCGGCCTGCCGGGGCCATCGTCAAGGAGACGCCAGGCTCCTCGATGGAGCATGTGAGGGGGAAAATGAAATTGGCCACCATTGATTTGTCCCTGCGCATCGGTACCGGGGTCAAAGCGGAGTTCGAAACCGTCTTGAACTGGGCGGCTGCCGCCCAATCTCGCGACCTTCTCGAACGGCGCGGCGCGATCGTCGCGCGCGAGTTCAAGCCCGACGATCGCCAGCGAGCACCTGGGCCAACCCGCGGATATCGCGGCAGCCTGTTCGTCTTCGGTATCGGCGGCAGCTGGTTACATAAGCGGCCGGAGGATTAGGGTTAATTAGCGGGCGTTGTCTGCCGCAGCGGAGAACAGTCATGAAGCGAGCTGTGTGGATTTTCGTTGCCGCGACGTGGTTAGCGCTGACCACCACGATGGCGTCGGCGCAGCAGTTCGACCCCAGGGTCTACCAGCAGATGGTGGACGCATCGTCGCCGCAGAGCATTGCTCCGGGCACCAGAATTACGGTGCATAACTGGACCAGGTACAGGAACTTTCTTCCCTATTTCGTCCAGCTCGCGTTCGCGGGGCAGGGTCATTTCCGGGTCGTCGACAGTCCCGAATATGTAGTGGAGGTCGGGCCTACCGAAGATTACCCGATTCCGAAGGCGATGCGTCAGGATACCGAGAAATACGCCGGTCAGACCAGGCTGCTGCCCTATCCCGCCACCGGAGGGTTTATCTGGAGCGGCTATAAGGCGGGGACGCCGTTCCCGGATCCAAGCGAGCCGAACAAGGCTGCCAAGATAATGTATAATCTCTGGGGCGGTTTCTTTCAGCCGTTCGCGCTTCATGAATTCAGCCACAACTGGCTGACCGACTCTTTCGGCAATGTTCAACCCGAAGATACCGACGACGCGTTCTATCGTCTGATACACATGAGCGACCCGCCGTACCCGATGAATCTTCCCGACGCCGCCGGCTATATGATTGCAAACCGCTTCATCGAAATAATCCCGGAGCAGGCCAAGTATACAACCGCGTTGGAACTGATCCCCGACGATCCGGCGCGGCTGACCGAGGAATACGCATTCCTGCCGAGCCTGCGGCGGTCGTTGCGGCTGTCGAGCGCCTCGCGCTGCGCGCCAATCCTGGGCACCGACTTCCTGGCGGATGACAGCGACTGGAAGCCAGCGTACTTCAGACCCGAATATCTCGGCGAAAAGAAACTATTGGTACCGTTTATCAACGAGAACATCGCGTTTACCGAAGCCTCGCGTTCGGCTTTCATGGGCGGCGATAAAACCAGCGGAGTGGCGTTTCCGGGTTGGCCGAAAGCCGGCTTCACCAAATGGCAACTGCGCAAGGTGTACCTGATTAACATGCGGGCGACCGCGGCTCTGGGGCGCGGCTACTGCTATTCGGACCGCATCTTTGCCGTTGATACGCAAACCTGGCAGACCTATAGCGAGGAGAATTACGATCGTACCGAAAAGCTTTATCACATCGTATGGGACTACCCGGGCACGGTGATGTACGAGGGTCACAGAACGGTCCAGCCGCGCGCCTTTGGCGGCGCGATGGGCTACGACTGGGAGAACAACCACGCCACCGCCAGTTTCGGTTACGACCTGACAATCGATGACCAGGTGCCGGGCGAATACCGGGCAGCCGGTGTTTACACGCCCAGCGGCCTGGATCGAGTGATGAAGTAACGCAACGGAGACCTTCGCCGAAGCAACGGCGCGAGCCCGGGCAAACTTTCGCACCATAACTGTGCGGGGAACGCCATCCGGTTGGAAACATCGACCAGCATGCGCGTGCCTACAACGACTATGTGGCACACACTCCGGCACAGTGCCGGAGCGATGGCGGCGGCGGTGAGCATGGCGGCCGGCGCAGGCCGGCAGAATTTTCCAATTTGCGGGTCGGCGTTCTGGAAGCCAACTGTTCCTGGGGCGCCAGGGCGCAGATTTGCTGGCAAATTAGGGGTTCGTCATGGCACGGCGCTGGCGCAGCGCCCCGCCGGGCCGGCCGCGAAGTCAAAGTCGGGACGTGTTCATTTCGACCGACAGTGGATACCCTACTGATTTCCGGGCCACTTGACCACGCCTCTTTGCCTCAAACCTTCCTGCTCATCCGGACTGTAGCCCAGTTCCGTCAGGATCTGGCGCGTATGCTCGCCGAGCACCGGCGGCGGTCCCTGGATTGACTGCGGGGTGCGCGAGAACCTGATGGTTTGCGCGAACTGTCTCAGCTTCGCACCAAGATCGCCCTGCATGTACTCGACCACGCGTCCGCTCTGTATCGACCACGGATCCATCAGGTACTCACGCCAGTAGCCCTGACTGCAGATTTCGCACGGCACTCCGGCGCGGTCGAGCAGCTCGAACCATTGCGCGGCTGTGCGCCGCTTGAAGACGGGTTCGAGGATGGCGCTCAACTCGGCGCGGTTATCGACGCGTCCATAATGGGTTGCAAAACGCGGGTCGGAGGCCAGATGGGGCAGCTGCGCGGCGGCGCACAAACTCTTCCACTGCTCCGCGGACAGCGCCGCCACGCAGATCCATCCGGCGGCGGTTTGGTAGATTCGGTATGCCGCGCTGGTTCCGGTCTGACCGGCGTTGAGCGTGGGACGGGTGCGGACGCCGTTGTTGTACGCGATGAACGCGTCGGAGTTGTACCATAGCCCCGCATTGAGCAGCGATCCGTCCACGAACTGGCCTTCGCCGGTGCGGTCGCGATGGTACAGCGCCATCAGGGTGGCAATCGCCGACAGCGTCGCGCCGCCGATATCGACCGGCCCCGCCTGCACCCACAACGGGGCATTGCCTTCGCCGCCGCCCATGTACTCGACACCGCACATCGCCTCGAAGAGCTGATCGTATCCGCCCATCCCGGCGCTCGGACCGTGGGTGCCGTAGGCGGCGCTGTGGCAGTAAATCAGATCCGGCTTAAGCGCGCTCAGCGTCGCGTAATCGATTTTGAGCCGTTCCGCCACGCCGGGGCGCTGGTTGTGATGCACCACGTCGGCGCGTTTTACCAGCCGGTAGGCGATTTCCAGACCCTCGGGTTGTTTCAAATCGACCGCGAGGTCGAGCTTGCCGCGCTGACAGGCGAAGAACGGCTGCGCCGGATAACGCATCCGATCGCCTTCGAGCCGCTCCACCTTTATGACTTTGGCGCCGAGGTCCGCCAGCAGCATCGGCCCGAACGGCCCGGCCAAATACTCGCCGAAGTCAATCACGACGACGCCGTCCAGCGGATGCGCCAGCGCTTTGCTGTGAGCAGGAGGCACGTCGGGCGAGCGCCGCGGTGTGGCGCGGGCGAGTTCCGCCAGCACCTGGGCGGAATGCTGCCCCGGTTGGGGCGCGGCGCCCCTGATGCGTCCGGGCGATTTGGCAAAGCGCATTGGTATTCCAATCTGAATGGTGCGGCCGCGCGCCGGGTCTTCGACCTCCGCCATCATCTGGTTAGCGCGCGTCTGTTCGTGCAGCAGGGCTTCTTCGGTCCGGATAACGCCCTCGACCGGGACGTCGCGCTCGCGCAGCAGCCTGATCCATTCCTGGCGCGGACGCGTTTTGAAAACCGCCGCGGCGTCGGCGATAAATTTGCGCCGTTCCTCAACCGAGAGGATACGGCTGCCGGAGGGCGGCTGCGGCAAGTGCACGCCGAGCAAGTCCGCGATGACCCACAGATTGCCCTTGTCGGTCATCATATGATGCAGCCACTTGCCGTCGCCGCATTCATAGAGGAACTGCGGGAACGGCTCGATGCTGTTCATCGCCTCGGCGAACGGCGGCGTCGGCTTATCGGACCATTGCCAGAGCATGCAGGTGATGACGGCGGCGCCGTCGAGCAGCGACGTATCGACGAACTGGCCGTGTCCGCTGTAATGCCGTACGCGCAGCGCCGCAGCGATTCCAATCGCGGCGCAGAACGCGGCGCCATGGCTGAGGAACGGGCAGTAGAGAAAAGTCGGACCGTCGCGGCGGATGCCCGGCTGCTGAAAGTACAGCCCCAGCCGCGCGGCCGCCAGCGCCTCGATCGCGGGGCGGTTGCTCCAGGGATGATCGGAGCCGTAGGCGCTGATCCGGCAATGCACCAGGTGCGGAAACCGCTGCGCGATAGATTCAGGCGTGAGGTCGAGATCGCTGGCCTGCGCCGGCGCGTACGAGTCGAGCAATACGTCGGCGCTGCTGAGCAACTGGTTGAGGATGGCGTGTTCGCCGCGGTCGTGCGGGTCCAGAGTCAAGCTGCGCTTGCTGCGGTTCCAGATGAAAAACCCGGGCTCGATTTGACGCCAGGGATCGCCGCCGGGCCGTTCGACCTTGATCACGTCCGCGCCCTGCTCGGCGAACAGCAGCGAAGTCAGCGCTCCGGCCACGCCCTGGGAGAGATCGATTATGCGTATTGCGTCAAATATGGGCATCGCGATGAGGCTTTCTCAGCGCTTCTCGAAGGCGAAGAACAACTGGCCGGCGCGTTCGTAACCCAGTTGCCGCGCGCAATGCTGAATCGCGTCGGTGTTGGATTTGAGAATCTCGAACCGATCCGTGGCCATGATTTTCTCCAAATTATCGCGCACGCCCTCGACCGTGATATCCGGGTCCACCACGCCATGAGTCTGGCCGATGAACATTCGCGCGATGCGGCCGCCGCCCGACACGATACATTCGCCGCTGATGGCGCATTGCTCGTGCGCCAAATAGCCGGCGGCGACGGCGGCGCGCTCGGGCGGCAGATAATCCATCAGGAAGGTGCGCAAATCCGATTCGGGAAACACCGCGACCCCGCGCGTGGCGGCCGAGGGCGAGATGGCGTTGCACTTGATGCCGAACTCGGCGCCTTCCAGCGCAAGCGCGCGCGTCAGACCGAGGATCGCGGCTTTGGCGGCGCCGTACGCGCTGTTGCCGGGCAGCCCATATACCGACGCCGAGCTGGTATTGACGATGCGCCCGTAGCGCGCCGCGTGCATGTGCGGCCATGCCGCCTGACTGACCCACACCGCGCCCATGAAGCTGACATCGACCAGCCGGCGGAACTGGTCGGCCGGATACTGCGCGAACGGACAGGACCATCCGTAACCGGCGTTGTTGATAACGATATCGATGCGGCCGAACGCATCTATAGCCGCCTGCACCGCCGCTGCCGCGCCCTGCTGTTCGCCGACGCTGTGGGTATCGGCAATCGCGGCGCCGCCGGCGGCGTTGATTTCCGCGGCGACGATTGTGGCGGGCGCGTCGGAAGTGCCGGTTCCGTCCATCGCGGCGCCGACATCGTTGACCACGACCTGAGCGCCGCGCGCGCCCAGCAGTCGCGCGTAGGCGCGGCCCAGCCCGTTGCCGGCGCCGGTCACCAAGGCCGTGCGGCCATCAAAACGCATCTGGCTCATGTTGCTGCATCCCTCGCTTGCCGGCAGCTACTATGCCGCAGATGGCGCCGGAATGGTAACGGCGTGGCGCACGACTCGGCCCTGTGATTGCTTATTGATGATGGAAGCGTTCGACGCGGTCATCCTGGGCGCGGGTGCGGCAGGCCTGATGTGCGCGCGGACGGCCGCAAGCCGCGGCCGGCGCGTCCTGCTGCTCGAGCACAACACGCAGCCGGGGGCGAAAATTCTGATCTCCGGCGGCGGGCGCTGCAACTTTACCAATCTCGAAATCGCAGCGGAACGATTCCTGTCCGAAAATCCCGATTTCTGCCGCTCTGCGCTTAGCCGCTACACACAACACGATTTCATCGCGATGGTGGAGCGCTATCGCATCAGCTATCACGAAAAAACCCTGGGCCAGTTGTTCTGCGACGGTTCCGCGCGCCAGATCGTCGCGATGCTGCTTCAGGAATGCGCCGCGGCCAGGGTCGAGCTGCGGGTCGGCCACACGGTCGGCGAAGTTACGCGCGGCGATCGGTTTTGCATCCGGACCAATCGCGGCAGCTTCGAAGCGCCGGCAATCGTAATCGCGACCGGCGGTCTGTCGATTCCGAAGCTGGGCGCAACCGGCTTCGCCTATGATCTGGCGCGGCGCTTCGGCCTGAATGTAATCGAGCCGCGGCCGGGACTGGTGGCGCTGAAATTCGCCGGACCGATGCTCGCTCTGTGCCGGCAACTGAGCGGGGTTTCCGCCGATGCCGTCGTGAGTTGCGGCCGCCAGAGGTTCCGCGAAAGTATCCTGTTCACGCATCGGGGATTGTCGGGTCCCGCGATATTGCAGATTTCCTCTTACTGGCGCGCGGGCGCGCCTATTTCCATCGACCTGGCGCCCGAGTTGGACGCCGAAGCCTTTTTGCGCGATCGCAAACGCACACGCCCGCGAGCCGAGCTCAGAACCGTCCTCGCCGAAATCCTCCCCGCACGCCTGGCCGAAGCGATCGCGATGTCGTGGGCGCCGGGACCGATCGCCAATCTGCCCGATCGCGCGATCGCCGCCGCCGCGGCGCGTCTCAAGCATTGGCGGCTCGTGCCGGTCGATTCCGAAGGATGGGCCAGGGCGGAAGTGACCGCTGGCGGCGTCGATACGCGCGGGTTGTCGTCGCGCACGATGGAGGCGCGCAGCGTCGCCGGGCTTTACCTGATTGGCGAGGCGGTGGACGTTACCGGATGGCTTGGCGGCTACAATTTCCAATGGGCATGGTCCAGCGGATGGTGCGCGGGGCAGGCGCTGTGAGGGCCCAAGCGGTTGACGATTTTGCCTGAGCGGGCGACTAATGGCGTCTGCTGCCCGGGAGGGAACAGGGATGGAGGACAAAATCGCGCGGGCATGGGAACGCACGCGCCGGATGCGGCCGATTATCGAGGCCAATCGCGAGCAGGCCGAACGCCTGCGCCGCCTGCCCGATGCGGTCGCGCGCGCGTTTGTCGACGCCAATGTCTATCGCCTGCTGGTGCCCGAAGAGTACGGCGGCGAGGGAATCGACCCGGTCACCTACTACGAGCTGGCCGAGGAGGTTTCGTTTTACGACGGCTCCGCCGGATGGAACTACGCGATCGGCGCCACCGGCGGCGTGGTGCTGGGCGGTCTGTCCGCACGGCGCCGGCGCGATCTGCTGGCGACCGCGGATTGCGGCGTGTCGGGCGGCGGCGCGCCGACCGGCCGCGCCGTTGCCGTCGAGGGTGGATACCGGTTGAGCGGCCGATGGAGCTGGGCCAGCGGGATTCATCAGGCAAAGTGGGCCATCGCGTACTGTCCCGTGTACGAAGGCCAGCGGCCGCGGGTCTCCGCCTCAGGGATGCCGGTGGTGCTGGGATTTCTCGCCCCCAGGCAGGCATGCACGATTCTGGACGCGTGGCATACGGGCGGGATGCGCGGGACGGGCAGCACGGAATTCGAACTGCATGACGTCTTCGTTCCCCAAAACATGGTCCTGCATCTGCTGAGCGGCGAGTCGCCCGATCCGCATCCGATCTTCCGCATGCCCTCCACGTTCTTCGGCTTCAATCATTGCTGCGTGCTGACTGGGATCGCGCGCCGCGCGGTCGCCAGCCTCAAGGAACTGGCGGCGACGAAAACCTCGCCGATGGCCGGGATTGCGCTGCGCGACGACGTACGGGCGCAGTATCAGGTCGCCAAAGCCGAGGCGTTGGTCGACTCGGGCAGCCTCAACGTGCGGGAATCGTTCCGGCAGATGTGGGACAGGGTCGTAGCCGGCGGGCAGGTCCCGATCGAAATGAAGGCGCGGGTGCGGCGCGCCTGCGCCCATGCTACCGAATGTGCCGTCGAAGCGGTCGATATGTGCTACAGCGCCGCCTGCGGCACGGCGGTATTCGAAGCGGCGCCGTTTGAGCGCCTGCTGCGCGACGCACACGCTGCCGCCAGCCATATCACGCTGCGCCATACGATGATGGAAGAGGCCGGCCGCGTGGCCTTCGGCCTGGCGCCGCGCAGTCCGCTGTTCTGAGGTCCGGTACTGTGCGCGATTGCGCGGTTGATCGCGCGGCGCGCCGCATGCAACAAAACGGCATCGCGCCGCCGCGCGGATCGCAACTCCCGGGAGGATTCAGCCATGGCAGCATTGCCGGAACCCGCTGACCTGCAAGCATTGCGGGCCTACGATACGCCGACGATATGCAACGCGCTGGAAGCCGTCGCACCGCATCGGCGCGCGCTCGGCTTCAACCGCCGCCCGCTGGTCGCGCCGTTGCCGGCGATGAAGCCGGTGGTTGGCTTCGCGCGCACGGCGACCATCCGATGCCGCGAGCCGCATCCGCGCGGCATGCGCGAGGCGGGCCGGATCAGCTTGGCTTACTACGAGCACATCGCGGCGCCCCCGGGACCGACGATCGCCGTAATCCAGGACCTCGACGGTCCCGATATCGGACTGGGCGCGTTCTTCGGCGAGGTCAACAGCGCGATGCATAAGGGGCTGGGATGCGACGGCGTCATCACTGACGGTTCGGTGCGCGACCTCGACGTATGGGCCGAGGGCTTCTTCGTGTTGTGCGGGTCGATCATGCCTTCGCACGCCCACGTGCACGTGGTGGATATCGGCACCATTGTGAACGTGGCCGGGATGGTGGTATCGCCCAACGACATTATCCACGCGGATCGGCATGGCGCGGTGGTGGTGCCGGCCGACGCGGTCAAAGCGATTCCCGCCGCCGCCGACCTGCTGGCGCGGCGCGAGAAGGTCATTCTCGAGGCGGCGAAGCAGCCGGGCTTCTCGATCGAGCAACTGCGCAAGGCGTTTGCGCAGTCATCGGAGATTCATTGAGCAGGCGCGGGGCTTTGAGCCCTCCTCGCTCCCCTGCTTTTGTCGCCCAGGCGGCGCGGCCCGGAACAATTCTCGCTCGTCCATTACAGACCCGGACGCCGGTGTGATTAATTTTGCATCGCCATTCCCTGCGAATCAGAAACCCGAGTCACAGGCCGGAGGCCTGCGGCTGGCGGCCAACCCGAAGTGGCCGCGCCTCACAGGCTTTGCCCGCCTGAGATCTCGTCAGACGCGGGCGGCGTCGGCCAGGACCTGTCCCGGATGCTCCGCCGGACTGACCTTGGGATAGGCCGCCGCGATCCTGCCCTGCTCGTCAATCAGGTAGCTGATTCGATTGGCGTAGCCGGCTTTGGCGTCGGTGCAGGCGCCGTAGGCCAGGCCCACCTTGCGCCCGGTATCGCACAACAGTTTGAAGGGGAAATCGAACTTTTTGGCGAAGGCGGCGTTGGATTCGACGCTGTCGAAGCTGACGCCCAGAATCATGATGTCGTTCTTTTCGAAATCGGCAAAGCGGTCGCGGAACCCGCGGCCTTCGGTGGTTCAACCAGGGGTGTCGGCTTTGGGATAGAACCAGAGCAGAACTTTGTGGCCACGAAGCGTGGACAGCGTCAATTGCTGCCCCTCGTGGGTCGGCAGCGTGAAATCAGGCGCCGGATCTCCGACCTTAAGCATGAGCAAGGAGCCTCCTCGGCATGGTTTGATGCGATGATGCCCGATCAAAGCTATCGGCTGGAAGAGGAGCTGTCCAGCCGGGATCCGCAAAGCGTTCAAATTGGAAGGCGCAAAAAACGTCTTCGCCGGAGCCGACCGGGAGCGTGCGGCCAGACTGGGCCAATAAAGGGACAGGACCGCACCGGCAGCGGTTTCAGACCGGGGATGCTGCGGTCAGGTCCGGTTGCGTTCATATGGGCTTTTGCTTTTCTCCGGACGATGGTCGATAAATTAACGCGTATTGATGGGAGTAAAGGCCGATTTCTTCGGGTTCTGCTCGCGGCCGGCTTTGAAGGCGCCCTTGCGGTCTGCCGCCTCCGAGCACCGATTCGCTTTCAGCGGGTCAAGATGATGGCTAATCTGGCGTGGCTAATCGGGGAGGATCCTGAGCGTGGATGATCTCGGAGAAATTCAGCAGCTCTATTCGAGGTACGCGTGGACGCTGGACGAAAAACGCCACGAGGAATGGCTGGACTGCTTCACCGAGGACGGCGTGGTTGAGGGGCCGAACTTTGGACGCTACGTGGGACGCGATCAGCTGCGGCAGTTCATCGCCAAATACCGGGCCGAGACCGCGATGTTCCAGGTGCGGCATGTGATCACCAACGTCGATGTTGAAATCGCGGGCGACAGTGCGGTCGGCAAATGTTACGTGCTTCATTACCGCACCCATCGCGGCCGCATCGAGCTGAGCGCAATCGGCCGCTATCAGGACGAGTTGCGCAAGGTGGACGGGAAATGGCGCTTTGCCGATCGCAAGGCGTCGTGGGATTACTCGGGCAGCCCGGCCTGACTTGCCGATGAAGGGGCGCGCGAGCGCCGCGGTGACGGCGTTATGGAGCGCGATGGCGCTGGCGTTGTGCCGATGCGCCGCGCCGGCCGTCAGCGCCGCCGCGCCTGCGCTGTGTGGTCCGTTTGGCGACCCGCCCGCAATAGTGAGCGGGGCCGACAAACCCGATTGCCCGCGCGGCACCACGTTGGGACCGTGGAAGGACGCCAACGGCAATGATCGATACGCTTGCCTTTGGGAGCCCGATCGGGTCGCATCAAAAGGCCGTCTGCCGATGCTGATCTATCTGCATCCGTCGCTCTTCGGACCCAAAACCGTGGCCAAAACGGATCTGCTCCGGTACCAGGACATCATTGGGCTGAGCGAAGGCAGTGCCGGCTATATCGTGCTGGCGCCGATGGGCCGCAAAACGCTGCATCATTATCCGCGTCCCGACGAAAAGGGCCTCGGATGGGATACCTGGTACCGCCAGTTCAACCCGGCCGGCGACGTGACGGTAAACCAGGCGCGATACCGGCTTAATATGGACGCAGCCGCAATCGACCATTTCACCGCTTTGGAGTTGTCCACGGGCAAAGTTGATCCCGATCGCGTCTATGTCATCGGATGGTCCAATGGAGCAGCGATGGCATACCTGTACGGGCTCAACCGGCCGGGCATCGCGGCGGCGGTGCTTTATTCGGCGCCGGACCCGTTCGGCGCGCTGAACGATCCGTGTCCGCAGACGCCAACCGCGGGCCGGGCCGTGAACGACCGCCAAATCCGCGTCTTCAACCCGGCGTTGCCTACCATGCACGTGCATAACAGTTGCGATATCGCCGGCTTATGCCCCAACGCGGAGCGCATGGCGCGGGAGCTGAAACCGCTCGGCTCCACGCTGCATGACAGGATCATTGACTACTTCGGCGCGCCGGTGAATCAATGCGCGCGCTGGTGCGGCGTCGATGAAGATGGCAGCGTGAGGCCGCAAGAGGACCCTGCGGGCTACAGCTTTGGCTTTATCGAACATTCGCGATGGCCGCGGCAGTGGACGCCGCTGATGCTGGATTTCCTGCGCGGCCATTCACTTAATCAGGCCGCACAGACGGTTAACGGAGGACGCCAGGATGAAGTTGATTTCGCTCATTAGCCGCGGACCCGGACACAATCGGGCCGATTTTCAACAATGGTTGCTGCGCGAACATGCGCCTGCAGTGCTCAAGGGCGTCGAGCGGCTGTCGCATTACGTGGTCCATCTCAACGACGTAACGCCCAAGATGGCTACCGCGCCGCTGGATTCCGCTCCTATCCCTTACGACGCCGTGACCGAGATGTGGATCGAAGAAGAGGGCGGAACCGAGACCGAGGTCGAGTTGTACAACGCGCTGGTCAACCCGATGATGCAGGGTCTGGACGCACACTCCGCGAGGCATCATTCATATCTGGTCACCGAACTGATCCAGAAAGATGAGCAGCGGTTTGCCGTCGGGCAGAAGGCGCCCGGGGTTAATCTGGTCTCCGCGATCACCTGGGCCGAGGGCAAAAACAACCAGACCGGCCGCCAGGGATGGCGCAAACACGGGCCGCTGGCCTGCCGCGTGCACGTCGGCATGACCCGTTACGTGCAGAACGACGTCGAACTGGCGCTCACGCCCGGCGCCCCGGGCTTCAACGGTGTGGCGGTGCTCTACTTTCCGGCCCTGGCGGATCTCGAGCAGCGGCTGTATGACACGCCGCAGAACGCTGAGGTGATCGCGGCTGACGTCAAGAGTTTCGTCAATCTGGACAAAATCGTCACCTTTTACACCAGCCAATACTCGTTGAAATAGGGCTGCCGATGCGGCAACGAGTCGCTTCCTGTGGTTTACGAGCTCGCTGAGGCCGATTGCCCGCGCCGGATCGGCACGCCCCGATTTTGTCGATCCTGACCGAGCCCGTTCGACCATTTTTGCTGGAGGCTCATCATGAAATATATGCTGCTGATTTATCTCGACGAGCACGCGATAGACGACTCCGAGCGCGAGCAATGCTACGGCGAATCGCTGCGGCTCGCGCATGAGCTTAAGGCGCGCGGACAGTACCTGGCCGCCTCGCCGCTGCATCCGACCTCCACCGCCACCAGCGTCCGCGTGCGCGAGGGCAGGAAATTCGTCACCGACGGGCCGTTCGCGGAGACCCGCGAGCAGCTCGGCGGCTATTATCTGGTCGACGCCCAGAACCTCGACCAGGCTATCGATATCGCCGCCCGCATTCCGGGGGCGCGGCGCGGCACGATCGAGGTCCGGCCCGTCATCGAATTGGCGGGACTGCCGGATTGAAAAAGATCGCGGATGTCGATCCTGTCCTTGCTTGTTCGACCAGACATGAACCTGGTTCTCCAGGCAAAAGGAGACAAGAGACCATGCGTTTCATGATTCTGCGCAAGGCCGACAGGAATACCGAGGCCGGTGCGATGCCGAGCACCGAGCTGATCGCCGAAATGATGAAGTACAACGAGGAACTGGTCAAAGCCGGCGTCCTGGTGGCGGGCGACGGCCTCCATCCGACCTCCAAAGGCGCCAGGATCAAGTTTTCCCGCGGCAGGCCCCGCGTGATCGACGGTCCCTTCAGCGAGACCAAAGAGCTGATTGCCGGCTATACCATGATCGACGCCGAATCGAAGGCAGATGCGATCGAGATCGCCAAACGATGGCCCGCTCTGGACGCCGACGGCGAAGTCGAACTCGAAATCCGTCAGGTGATCCAGGCCTCGGACTTCGGTCCCGAGCTTACACCTGAACTGCGCCAACAGGAGCAGCGGCTGCGCGCGCGGAGCGCGGCGAAGAAGTAGGCCGCGGGAGAGGTGTCAACGATGAAGGGCTCAGGATTGTCCGGCGCGCGGCTCGCCCGGATGCATGATGTCATGGCCGGCTATGTCGAGCGCGGCGATGTTCCGGGAATCGTAACGTTGATTGCCCGGCGCGGTGAAGTGCAGGCCGACGTTATCGGGCGTATGGCACTGAACGGCGGCGATCCGATGCGCCGCGATACGATTTTCCGCATCACCTCCATGACCAAGCCGATCACCGCGGCGGCGGCGATGATCCTGGTGGAGGAATGCAAACTGCGGCTGGACGATCCGGTGGAGCGTCTGGTGCCGGAGTTGGCCGATCGCCGGGTGCTGACAGCATTGGATGGCCCGATCGACCAGACGGTTCCCGCGCAGCGCCCCATCACGCTGCGCGACCTGCTTACCTTCCGCCTGGGTCTGGGAATTATCTTCGGCACGTCCGATCAGTATCCCATCCTGAAGGCGATCGAGGACTTGCAACTGGTGGGTTTCGGCCCGCCCAATCAGGCGACGCCGCATTCGCCCGACGAATGGATCCGCCGTCTTTCAACCCTGCCCCTGATGCATCAGCCGGGCGAGCGATGGATGTACAACACGGGGTCGTATGTGCTGGGCGTGCTGATCGCGCGCGCGTCGGGGCAGCCGCTGGAAACCTTTGTGCGCCAGAGAATTTTCGATCCGCTGGGCATGAAGGACACCGCTTTCAGCGTGCCGGCCGAAAAGCTGCATCGTTTGGCGACCAGCTACTGGTACAACGAGGAAACCGGCGCGCTCGATTTCAATGACGGCGCGCAGGACAGTCAATGGAGCCGCCCGCCGGCATTCCCCGACGGCGGCGCGGGTTTGGTCTCAACCGCGGATGACTATCTCGCGTTCGGCCAGATGCTGCTCAATTTGGGGAAATACAAGGACACCCGAATCCTGTCGCGGCCCTCCGTGGAGACTATGATCGCGGACCATCTGAGGCCCGAACACAAAGCGCGATCCGCCTTCTTTCCCGACTATTGGGACAGCCGCGGCTGGGGCTTCGGCCTGTCGGTGATCACGGGCCGCAGCGATATCGCCGCAACCCCGGGCCGCTTCGGCTGGGACGGCGGCTACGGCACCTCCTGGTCGTCGGATCCGAAAGAGGAGATGGTGGCGATTCTGATGACTCAGCGCGCGCAGTTCCCGCTGCTGTCGGGCGTGTACCTGGATTTCTGGACGTCGGTATATCAGGCGATCGACGACTGAAAGGCAGGTAAGCGGCGTTCCCGCCTGTCACATTCGCACCCAGCACCTCCGCATAAGCTCCGGCGCTTTGCCAATTGGTCGGGATGGCCTCGTTTTTTTGACGCGATCGAACGCAACAACCATTACTGGACTTTCGACAGCAGGCCGGCGCGTATCTGACATTTTCCCGGCGGCGGAGCGGCGTCGATGTTGGGCAGACTCATCAGGTCGGGAACGAAAAGCGGACGATTCCTGACAATCGCGGTAGTCGCGGCCATCCGCTTTTGTTTCCCCGCCTCCGCCTGCGAATACACCACCGCTACGCCGTTGACGAATTCGGTGTCGTTGGGCCAACTGAGGCGCATCACCACCACCGGATGGCCTGCGGCGTCGCGCGCCGGCCAGCGTTCGACCCTGGGCAGCGCCTCCTTTCTGCCCACGCCCGGATAAACCTTTCCATTGAGGTCGACCCCAAACTGCGCCAGTTGATTGAATGGCAAACGCGTTCGCGACGATTCCGTATTCAGTCCGATCCATATCTCCACGTGCGGCAGATTGATCCATGAGCCGCCCGCCGCGGTCTGCGGCGATGCCGCCGGATCGAACACCTGCACCACCAGCGTCTGGAACGATTCCGCAATGGCCCTGACCTCCGCCGCCCGCGCCGCCGGTGCGGGGTCGCCGAATACCACGAAGCCATTGGCGCCCGCGGTGGTCATCGGCGGAACGCAATCGCCAATCGCGGTGCCTGACGGAATCCTAGTGGACGCCGGGTCCGCGCCCATGGCCGGTACCAGGACGTTGTAGGCGCCCAGCAGGTTGGGCGCCGGATGCGGGGTAAAGGCCGCCGATGCGTTTGCGGGCCATTGCGGACAGCCGACGTCTTCTCCCCATTTGGCGGCGCGATCCTTGGTTATCGAGCGGGCCGTCATGGCGAGGAAGTCGATATCGGTGACACTGCCGTTATCGGACGACAAATCGTTGAAACTGCAATCGCGCTCGGCAATCGCGCGCCATGGCGACAGCGTGTAGGTAGTCGCCGATTCCCATCGCCAGGCCGAACCGCCCACGCGCCGATGAATCAGCTTGCCGCTTTCAACGGTGACGTCATCTTCGCCGACGCCGGCCGCGCCATAACCGTCGTTGCAGAATTTCAGGAGGCGTTTGGGCGGCTGCGCGCCTTCCAGCAGCCAGTATTCCACTCCGCCGTCGAATTTACCCTCCGCATGGCAGCCCTCGTCGGGCGCGTCATCGGGCTTGTCCGTCAAGCCCAAATGGACTTCGACCACGATGAGCGGCGCAGCGGACGCAGACCTGCCGCCGTCGTAAACTTTTCCGATCGTGCAGGCGGCGCGAGTCTGGCATATCGCGGACTTCCGCGCCGGGTCGAGATCGGCGGCACACACCGCGGCGCAAAAAGCCGCGCTTGATATCAGCGCCGCGGCGCATACCCGCATTCGAACCGGCGTCATCGTCATCGCACCGGTTCCTGGAGGATAAGTGAAAATCGACAGCAGGAGTTGAAGGATGCGTTTCATTGCCAATGCTCTTTAGCAGCATCGGCGGCGGCGCTCCAGGCCATGCTGAATTCAGATCAGATTTCGATAAACCGGCTTGTAGGTCCGCGCGTTGATGAACGCGCGCAGATCGGGCGGTTCAGGCACCCCGGCCAGGCCGAGAGCGAAAATCACCTGCGCCACGCGTTCGGCGGCGCGTATCTCGGTGTTCAGGATTGCGGATGGGGGCGGATAGACCCGGCCCATATCGAGGTCGGCCTGACTGACCTGTTCCGCCACCCCGCGGGCGGCGGCGATGAACATCCCGTCGGTAACGCGCCGCGCCCGCGCCGCGAACACGGCCAGTCCTATGGCGGGGAAAATGCACACGTTGTTGCCCTGCCCCGGCATCAGAACCCGGCCACCCAGATGCACCGGACCGAACGGACTGCCGCTGGCAAAAACGGCCCTGCCCCCGGACCATTCGTAGGCCTCCTGGGCGGTGCATTCGGAGCGCGAGGTCGGATTGGACAAGGCGAAGATAATCGGACGCCGATTCAGCCGCGCCATCGTCTCGATCACGCGCCGGTCGAAGGCCTTGGCCGCGGTGCTGACGCCGATGATCGCGGTGGGCCGAATCGACTCGATGGCGGCGGTAAAATCGCGCAGCGGCGGATGCGGATGGGCGTAGCGGCGCTGCGCAGCGGTCAGATCCGTGCGGCTCGACTCGATCAGTCCGTTGACGTCGAACAGCCAGTTGCGGCCGCGTGCCTGCTCGCGCGAGATCCCCTCCAGCACCATCGCTTCGACCAGCAAGTCGGCGATTCCGATACCCGCGGCGCCCGCCCCCAGCAAAAGGAAGGTCTGTCCGGTCAGACCGCCGCCGGTGATGCGAAGGGCCGAAAGGATTCCCGCCAGCGCCATCGCGCCGGTCCCCTGGATATCGTCGTTGAAGCAGCAGAACCGATCCTGATAGCGGAGCAGAAAGCGGACCGCGTCTGCGCCCGACCAGTCTTCAAACTGCACGCAGCATCCGGGAAACACCTCTTCTACGGCGGCCATGAACTCGTCGACGAAGCTGGTTACCTCCTCCGGATCGGGACGGGTCTGGCGCAGCCCCAGGTAAAGCGGGTCGCGCAGCAGCGAGGCGTTGTCGGTG
The DNA here is from genome assembly GCA_021324455.1 of Pseudomonadota bacterium. Taxonomy (GTDB): domain Bacteria; phylum Desulfobacterota; class Binatia; order Binatales; family Binataceae; genus JAJPJA01. The sequence continues at coordinate 57,180 of JAJPJA010000070.1, forward strand.
CCGCAGTCGATCAGCACCGGCATCGTGAGCTGCGGCGGCACGCCGGCGCACGCCGTGTACAGGGCCAGCTTTCCGATCGGAATGCCCATGCCGTTGGCGCCCAGGTCTCCCAGCCCCAGGATGCGCTGGCCGCTGGTCACGACGATAAAGCGCACGTCCGGCTCGGGCCAGTTGCGCAGCACTTCCCGCACGCGGCCGCGCCGGCGGATTGAAAGGTACAAACCGCGCGGGCGGCGCAGGATGTGACCGAACTGCAGGCACGCCTCGCCCACCGTCGGGGTATAGACCAGCGGCAGGAAACGCGCCGGATCGGACATCAGCACGGCGTAAAAAAGCGTCTCGACGGTGTCCTGCAACCCGGTCAGATAGATGTACTTCTCCAGGTCATTGGGTTTGAGTCCGAGTTGGTCGAGCACTCTTCTGATCTGGACTTCCTGCGTGTCGATACCTTCCGGCAGCAGTCCGACCAGCCCCAATGCTTCGCGTTCGGCCTCGGTGAAAGCGGTTGACTTGTTCAGGCGCGGGTCGCGGATCAGCGCCGCGCCGCGAAGTTTCGTGATCATCGGTGCGCTCCTGATTTCTGCCTGCCGGCGCAAAAATTGATCAATTGTCACCCCCTTGACGACGATCGCAACTGCATTAATTTTTTGATCGAAAGGCTCGACACCTGAGCATAAAACAAAGGAGGTGAAGTCAGATGCTGGGTGAACTTCAGCCTTGGTTTTCGGGATGGCCGATGCTTCAGGACATGAACCGGTTCCGCCAGGAGATGGATCGCCTGTTCGAGCGATTCTTCGGCGAGGACGCCTTCACCGCACCGGGTCCGATGCTGCCGCGCGCCGAGTATGCTCTGGAAGATGGCAAGTGGACGATGCGGATGGACTTGCCCGGGGTTGACGTCAAAGATATCGACATCTCCATTGCGGGCGACACGCTGACGGTGCGGGCGTCGCGCGAGCGCCGCGCGGACGGCGGCCCGGAGCATAGCGAACTCAGCTACGGACGCTACGAACGGTCGGTCAGGCTGCCCAAGGGACTCAAGACCGATGAGTTCCATGCCAGCTACCGCAACGGGGTGCTGGAGCTGTCCTGCCCGGCGACCGCGGAGCTGACCGGCCGCCGGATCCCGGTGGAAATCGGCGCCGGGGAACACAAGCAGATCGAGTCAAAGGCCGCTTAACCGCCCAATAAGCGGCGCAATTGATCCGCCTCACGCGGATCCCGCAGCGGGGAAACCGTCCCGCTGGAACTTCACGGCCCGTGACCAGGTGCCCGCCGCCGCGGCGGGCACTTTGCGGGCTGGGCCACTTCGTGTTCAGCTCGATCCAGATCGGCGCCAGGGTCGCGGGTCAGATCCGCCTTCAGAAATTCCTGGTTTTCCGGCAGCGCCACCCGTAAATCGCGCACCGCCTGAATTCCCACGCGCAGCTTACCTCCCGCGCATTCCATCAGGTGGCCGCCCGCCGACCTTTCCCGGCTGATGAAATGCAGGTGATAGCCGGGGACTTCGAGGGTTTTCACGTATTCGGGCGACCAGAAACCGACCAACGTGCCGGCGATGCCTCGCAGTCTGAATTCCGGCTGATGAGCCGCGGCGACGATCAACGGCGTGCCTTCTTCCGCCTTGCACCGCGCACCGGGCAGCGCAGCCGCGCGAACCCCCGGCAGGTGAATCCAAGCGTACGCTCAGGCGGATAAACGCGAAGCGATTTACCCGGGCGCACACCGCAAATAATCGCTTCGCCTTGATTTCTCCGCTGCCCTCGCTGGCGCCCGGTTGGTCGCAACGACACGCAGTGGTGGCGCGTCACGGGAGCAGCAGGCGATGCCGCCTGCTGCCTCTCCTAGCCGACCTTCACCGTGCTCTCCAGCGCGTTGCGATTGGGATCGCAGACGTAGCGAACCTTCGGCAGGATCACCTCGCATTGCGCCCAGGTTGAAATGATCGGATTGGTCAGAGAGAGCAGCCCCTTGGTGCCCCAGGCTTCCTGGTCAATATAAATGAAGTGGGAAAAGCCCCTGTCCACCTTGGTGAACACGTACTCAGGATCGACCTGCACCAGCACCAGCTTGCCGTCGGCGCGGTTGCGCGCCAGATGCATGCTGGCGATGTACTGGATCTCACTGCCGGAAATCGGTTCGCGATCCATCATTTCCGCGTCCAGCACGCGGCGCCCGCGCTCGTCATTGATTTCGACCACGATTCGCTCGTGGCGCGGATGCAGCATGGCCTTGCCGGGAACCGCGGGAAAACCCCATCGCCGCGCCAGTTCCGCCGCCGCTTTGGGATTATCGACATAGGTCTTGAAGGTGCGCGCACGCGGACGAAAGCCGGCCCGGCCCACCAGCCGCAGCTCGCCGGTCGTGAACGGACCCCATGGGCTGTCCGGGAAAACCATCACGGTGCATTCGACGTACGGCGGGATGCTCGGGTTCATCGCCGGCGGCAGCAGGGCGTCGGAACCGGCGGCGGAAACCTCGCTGGTGACGTTGAGCACCTGCGCGTTCTTGAGGCTGAGCGGCTCAGTGCCGTAGCCGTCAATCTCGGGCGCCGCCGCGGCGATTTCGTTTATATCAAGTGTTCCGAACCTCATCAGCGACCTCCCGCGGCGGCCACATCTTCGCGGGCCGCCCCTTGAGCGGCGCTCTGCTCGCGCTTGAAGTGCGGAATGACATGCTTGCCGAACAAGCGCAGACTGTTGAGCACCTGCTCCTGCGGGATCATCTCGACCGCCTGGGTCAGAAAATTGATCGAATCGAAGCCGGCCGACTCCCATTTCTTGAGCGTTTTGACGATCCGCTCCGGGTCGCCGATGGCCACCCCCTCGGGCACGCCGGCGTTGTCGCTGGGTCCCTGCGCCTGCGAACGGACCGCCGGCAGCAATCCCGCCGAAGCGTACGCCTTGGTCGGATAAGCCTCGCGGCACATCACGATCTGGTTGGCCAACAGACCGAACTGCATGAACATCCCGGTGCCCTGCTTGATCGCGAACTTGTCGTCCTCGTTGCAGAACAAAAAGGTCAGCGCGGCGCAGTTGTTGTTGATGACCTGTCCCACCGGCTCGCAGTTCTTGATGTGGCGCCGATACTCCTGCAGCTTCTTTTCCTGCACCGGCAGCGGATCGTAGCTGATGCCGAGCGCGCCCATGCCGCGGTCGGCGGCGTCGATTTCCGTGCCCGGGCTGGTGACCGCGACCCACATCGGCGGATGCGGTTTCTGGTAGGGCTTGGGCAGAATCGCCCGCTCCGGCATCGACCATACCCGTCCCTGGTAGGAGTAGCGCTCCTTGGTCCACATGTCGGGCAGGCAATGCACGTATTCGTCCCAGGTCTTCTTGGTTTCGTCGGGATTGGCGCGAAAGCCGCCCAGCTCGCACCAGGTGGCGGAGCGTCCGGTGCCGACTTCAAGCCGTCCGCGCGACAGGATGTCGAGCACCGCGGTGCGCTCGGCGACCTTGATCGGATGGGTGTATTCGGGGACGCACACCACGATACCGTGGCCCACGCGGATGCGCTTGGTCTTCATCGCGATGGCGGTCAGGAACAGCTCCGGCGCCGAGCAATGGGAATACTCTTCGAGAAAATGATGCTCAACAGCCCAGGCGTAGTCGAAGCCGACCTCGTCGGCGAGAGCGGCCTGCTCGAGCGCGTTTTCGTAGACGATCCGTTCCGAGTCGCGAGTCCATGGCCGCGGTACCGATAATTCAAAGAATATCCCGAACTTCATCGCGGTGGTTTCCTCCTTGGGTGGGAGCATGCCCCAGGCGCCGCTCCATCTGGATTCACTATCACGTTTCCACAATTCCGGCCAAAGGGGTAAAGCGATTTCGCGGCCCACAGCCGCTGCGGAAACCTGCGGCGCCGGGCTTCTCGCGGCTGCCGGAATGCACAGAGGACGGTGTGTCGATCCGAAGCGTCCGCGCGTTTGCGGATTGGAACCGCTCCGGCATCGGTCAACCAGAGCTCATCGGAGTCCAGCGTTAAATCAAAATCTGCTATTTACAGGCCTTTTTGACTTCCTCTAACAAAAAGGCATACAATTCTTCCGGGGGGCGGACGTCATGGATCAGGGGGGTTGGGCGGCGCGTTGGGGCTGGTTGCTGCTGGCCGCTTTTGTGTCTTTCTCCTGCACATTCAGCGAACCCAGGGTCAGGCCCGAACCGGTTTTATCTTACCAACAGAATAAGATCTGGCCGGTTGGAGGTATCGGTTCTCCTCAGCCGACAAATGGGACCGAAGCCCGCCCGCCGCTCCCTTATTCGATGGTGGAATGGCAGCAATACCCGCCTGACCAGGCGCAGGGAAGGCTTATCGGCTACAGATGCGTCGAGGGGCCCTCCCTGTGGACCGAACCGGCGCGCAGATTTGGAGAATTTTTCTCCGGGATGGCCAGCAGCCACGACGACTGCGTGTACGTAACCGCGATGCCCGACACGATTCGGATGTGCCAATACGGCGAACAGGTGCCGGCATTCGGCCCGGCCCAACGCTCGGACGATCATAAGTACACCGACTATGCCAGGCTGATATCGTGGCAGACCCACGATCTGATCTGGCATTCCGATTACAACTGCTACAACTTTCTGGCCCGCGCGTCGTCGTTCAAAACCAACGCCGGCGTCAGTCAGGGGGTGATCAGCGCAATCCTCAGCGCTACGACCACCATAATGACGCCGATCAGCAGCGTCCCGGCCCTGGTGCCGACCGCGATCAATGGCGGCAACAGCGCGATCGGCGGCAGCATCGCGGCGATCAATTCGGGCTACTTTGCCAGCCAGAGTTTCGAGGTGATGGAAGTGGCGATCGAAGCCAAACGCAGGATCCTGCGCTCGGAAATCAACGCCCGCATCTGCCGGACCTTTGAGCAGGCGCGGCAGGATGAGAAAAAGGAGGTCTCCCAACCCGCGCCCGATCCCGCCGCGCGCGCCGCGGCCAACGCCGCCGCCCTGCATGCGCATGCAATCTCCAATTCGCAACTGGCCAGCGCCGCCGCTGACGCGGCCCACGCCGCCACTGCGGCCACCGCCGCGGCCGGCTGCGTTGCCCAAGCGCGCGCCGCCGCCAAAGCGGCGGCTGGCGCCGACTATTCCGCCGATGCGGCCCGCAAATATGCCACCCTGGCGGCCGGGGATGCCGCCCAGGCGCAGGCCGCGGCTGCAAGCGCGATGCGCGACCGCAACGACCCGCTGCGGGCCGATGCCGACCTTAAGCAAGCGATTACCGCCTACAGTCTGACGGGGGTTCACGCGGGTGCGGCCGCCGGCGCCACGCGCGCCGCCGCCGCCGCCGCGGCAAGGGTGGCGGCATATGCCGCCAGGGGCGCTCCGTCCGCCGCATCAGCCGCGGCCAGTGCCGCCGCCGCAGCCGCCGCGGCCGTCGCCGAGCCGCCTTCGGCGCCGCCCAGCTACGCGTCCGGCGACAATAAAAAATTCGATGCGGCCTGTTGCGGCAAAGACCCGTGCGCCAAAACGTGTCCCGAAAAGCCGGCTGACCCGTGCGTGCTGCCGGCCACCGAGGATTTCGACGGCTACCAGCCGGCGCCCTACTGGGACATGCAGCAGGCGATGAGCGACATAAGCGAGTATGACCGAATCTGTTCGTTCGAAGCCGGTTTGGCGGAGATGAACCAGGAAGCTGCGGCCAAAAAGAAGGAAGCCAAAGACGCCGAGCAGAACAATCCGCCCACTACCGCCGCCGCCCTGGGCGGCGAGGCGGCGGCGGGCAATCCGCAATCCTACAAGAACGGCAAAAAGCCGGACAGAAAGAACCGCTGAAAATCGCCATCCCCGAACCGCGAGCGCGGAGGACGGCCGAACGGAGCGGCTTGCTGAGGGAACCGGCCCGTATGCAAGCTGCCCGCAGCGGTTGTCATAAAAACCGCTCTTACCTTTGCTTCAACCGCGTGCCAGCGATCGGGGGCGCGGCGGACCGCCGGTCAAAAGGCAAGACGCCGCGCCCTCCAGCGATTCTACTTGTGGTCGAAGATGAAGTTTTCCTCCATCTTTGCCCGCACGTTCTCCATGTGCGTGCAGTAGCGGTTGAAGCCGCCGTTGTAGTTGCCGTCCTGACGGCGGTTGAACTCGCCCTCGAAGTTGTAATAGCCCGGTGTGCAGTCGTGATTGCGGCTGGTTTTGCCGCGATTCCTGATCACTTCCTGCACCCACCATTCCTCGGCCTCCGGCGTGCAGTCGATGGTGTGATAGCCATGCCGGCGGGTGTAGTCGATGCACGCGGCGATGTGATCGCCCTGCGCCTGCAGCATGTCGGTCAGGTTGAACTGGAACGACGACTGGTAGCCGCCCATGATGAAAAGGTTGGGATAGCCGTGAGAATGGATTCCCACCAGCGTGCGCATCCCGTCGCGATACTTGTCGTTGAGCTCCAGCCCGTTCCTGCCCCTGATCTCGTTATAGATGCCGGTTTTCTGGACCTCGAATCCGGTGGCATAGATCAGCAGATCGAGTTTGTACTCTTTGCCCTCGAACACCGGTCCGTTTTCGTTGATCTCGGTGATCCCCTTGCCGTGGGTATCCACCAGGTGGACGTTGGGACGATTGAAGGTGGGAAGGTAATCGTTGTCAAAGCAGGGGCGCTTGCACATGAACATGTACCACGGTTTGAGCGACTCCGCCGTGGCCTTGTCCTTGACGATCTGCTCGATGCGGCGGTGGATCTTCATCATGTATTCGATATTGGCGTTTTCCTGGCGGCGGATTTTCTCCTCCAACGGCAGGCCCGCCGCTTCGCCGCGCTGATCCTCCATCGCCTTGGACTGCATGCGGGCATGTTCACGCCGCTTGGCCTGCCATCCGGGCTTCAGGTTGCGCGCCCATTCCGGATCGGTCGGCCAGTCGTCGCGGATATCGATCGATGAGGGCGTGCGCTGGAAGACGTAGAGCTCCTTGGAGTTCGCGCCCAGTCCGGGAATCGCCTGCACCGCCGAGGCGCCCGTGCCGATTATTCCGACCACCTTGTCCTTAAGGCCCGAGAGGTCGGGCTTGGTGTATTCGTAGTCCCATCGCGAGGTATGGAAGGAATGGCCCTTGAACTTCTCCATCCCGTTGATTTTCGACAGCTTGGGCTTGGAGAGGGTGCCGTTGGCGCAGATCACGAACTTGGCTTTCAGATGATCGCCGCGATCGGTGCTCAGATGCCACATCTGTTCGTCTTCGTGCCATATGGTCGATGTGACAGTGGTCTGGAAAATCGCCAGCTCGTAAAGATTGTAGCGGCGGGCGATCATCTGGCAGTAAGCGAAAATCTCGGGACCCCTGGCGTAATGCCGCGAGGGCACATAGCCGGTTTCGTCCAGCAGCGGCAGGTAATCGTAGGCGACCACGTCGCAGGCGGCGCCGGGGTAGCGGTTCCAGTACCAGGTGCCGCCGACGTCGGCTCCGCGCTCCACGATGCGGATACTTTCGACGCCGAACTCGCGCAGCCGCGCCGAGGTCAGCAGGGCGGAAAAGCCGCCGCCGATGAACAGGCACTCCACGGTGTCATTGATCGGGTCGCGCGGTTTGACTTCGCCGCCGTACGGGTCGATCTCGTACTTGGCCAGCTCGCCGTCGAGCTCCGAAGTGTACTGCGCGGTGCCTTCGGGCCGGTACTTCAGGCGCAGGTCGCGCTCCTCGGCGAATTTTTTCTTGATTGCTTCGTAGAACTCCTGCGGCTTCCTGGGTTCGGAAAGCCAGTTGATGATTGCAGCCTGCGGTCTTTCGTCTGCATCGCTCATGTTTGGTCCACTCCGCTGCGTATGGTTAAGTACCTTGGCCCTGTTGTGGCCAGGACGGGGACTGCGGGCCCGCGCGAACACGGCCCTGGCCCCGTATAATCAGCGCCTCACAGTATAGCCTGAAACGATCGTTTAGCCTATGGCCGGACGCGCTTGCGCCACGCCCCCGCCCGCCGGCAAGTCATTGAAATTGCGGCATCACCTTGGTCGCGAACAGCTCGATATGTTCGCGCATCAGCGGCATCGGACAACCTCCCTCATTGCCCATGAAGAAGAAGGTATCGATATGGTTGTACTCGATCTGTTTGCGGACATGCTCGGCCATTTTCCCGGGCGATACGATTCTCAACTGGCGGCTGGCCCTGAACTCCTCGAGGGTGCGCGCCGCGGTGTAAGCGGGCGGCGTGTTCCAGGTCTTCATCCATTGCGCGTAGGTGTTGGCGGAATGCATGCAATAGGGCGCGATGTCGTTCCACATGCGTTCGGGATCGTTGGAGCAGAACACCCACGCGCCGCCGCCGCCGATAATCCGCGCCCGGGCCGGATCCTTGCCCAGTCGGCGCAGCTCATTGACGTAAATTTCGTAAGTCTGCGGCGTCACGCCGACCAGGCCGTCGCCCATCCGCGCCGCCCGCTTCACCGCGTTGGGCGCGTAGCCGCCGACCATTATCGGCGGCCGCGGCTGCTGGACCGGCCGCGGCGTCAGCCGGACGTTGTCGACCTGGAAAAATCTGCCCCGGAAATTTACCGTTTCTCCGTCCCACAAACGCCGGATAATCTCCAGCATCTCGTCGGCGCGGCGGCTGCGCTCGGCCAGCCGCATCCCGTAGCCGCCGAATTCCTCCGGCCGGTATCCCAAGCCTACCGCCAGTTCATATCGGCCGCCCGAAAGTATGTCGAGGACGGCGCCGTCCTCGGCCAGCCGCACCGGATGGTAAAACGGCAGCAACATGATGCTGGTGCTGAGCCGCACCCGTTTGGTGCGCGCCGCGATGGCGCTCAGCAGCATCATCGGCGACGGCGCCCAGTCGTCCTGGGTGAAGTGATGCTCGGTCAGAAAGATGTAGTCATAGCCCAGGCCTTCCGCCCATACCACATGCTCGATAATCTCGGCATAAAGCCGGGCCGGATCGCGATAAAACGGCGCCGGATTGCGAAATTCCAGATTCAACCCGAACCTGACCTTGCCTGCCATTGCTTCCTCCAGCTTCAATGTCGCCGCCCCGGCGACATATACCGCGCCCCCAGGGCGGATGGGAAGCGCCCTCTCTCCGCCTCCGCCCGAACGCGACACGACGGCGGAGAGCGCGCGGCGGCCGCCCTCGTGCCATTCCGGCTCGATGCCGCGCCATCTGACAACTCAAGCACATCGAGTGGTTCGCGGGGTGATGCCGCATTTCCGCATCGTGTGGTATGACCAGGGCTGGTTAATAGCCGGGACCGCGCTGCACCGCGCGCGGCGGTTGGCAGCCTGGTGCGCGAGCTCATCAAACTGACAGGGAGAATCTGCGATGGCACAACGGCTGGCGGGCAAAGTCGCGATTGTAACCGGCGCGGGACGCGGTATCGGACGCTGCGAGGCGCTGCTGCTGGCGCGGCAGGGCGCAAAGGTCGTGGTCAACGATCTGGGCGGCGCCCCCACCGGCGAGGGCGCCGACCGCAGCGTCGCGCAGGCCGTGGTCGATGAAATCAAGGCCGCGGGCGGGCAGGCGGTGGCCAATGCCGACAGCGTCGCGACCATGGCGGGCGGCAAGGCGATCGTCGATTGCGCGATCCAAAGCTTCGGCCGCCTCGATATCCTGATCAACAACGCCGGCAATCTGCGGCCCAGGCCGATTTGGGAAATGAGCGAAGAGGACTGGGACGTGGTGATTAACGTGCATCTGAAAGGTACCTTCTGCTGCACCCGGCATGCGGCGCCAATCTTCCGCGAGCAGCGCTCAGGCGTAATCGTCAATACCGCCTCGGAATCCGGGCTGGGGCATTATGCGATGGCGAACTACTCCGCGGCCAAGGAGGGAATCGCAGGCTTCACCCGCACCGTCGCGCGCGACCTGGGGCAGTTCAACGTGCGCGTCAACGCTATCCGCCCGCGCGCGGGAACCCGGATGGCGATCCCCGAAGTGCTCGAAACCATCCGCATCCAGCAGGAATTGCTCGGCTTCCCCGCCTTGGGCAACAGTTGGTTGTCCTCGGATGACGAAGAGATCAGGCCCGAGCAGCCGGCCACGCTGGCGGTGTGGCTGTGTACCGACGCCTGCTCCAACGTCAACGGCCAGGTGTTCGAAGCCAACGGGCGTCAGATCGGCTTGTGGCCCGAGGAGGAAATGAGCCGCGTGGTGCATTGCCCCGACGCCGACTGGGACCTCGACACGCTCGACCTGCCCGCCACGCGCAACTACCTGATCGGACACCTGACCAACAAATTCGCCGGCAAGAAAAAATAGGGGCCGCTTCGATCTCGCAGTACCGGGGAAGACCCCGGGGGGTGGGCGAACGCGGCTGAATCTGAAGCACGCCGCAGCGCGGTCCGAGCGCAACGCCAGGGCGCAGCGGCCTTCGGGAGCAAAGTGGAGACGGCTGCTGTCAGCGTTTCATCGCGATTGCAGTCCGCGGGCGCCGCAGTGATGATATGATAAGAAACCGCCCGGGAACCCCGTCGGATAACTTTTAAAAAGGAACACATCCGGACAGGAATCCGAATGCGCTCATGCATCGTCGGCGTGATTTCCGATACTCACGGGCTGATGCGGCCGGAGGCGCTGGAGTGTCTGCGCAAATCGGACCTGATTGTGCATTGCGGCGACGTCGGCGCATCCGCGGTATTGGACGCGCTCAAGCGCATCGCGCCGGTTCACGCCGTGCGCGGCAACAACGACCAAGGGCCGTGGGCGGCGGCTTTGCCCCCGCATACGACGGTCAAGGTCGGGCGCCGCGAAATATACGTCATTCACAATCTGGCTGAACTGGAGGTCGATCCGGCTGTCAGTCATTACGCGGCGATACTTTACGGCCATTCCCACCGGCCAAAAATGGAGCGCCGCGGCGGCGTGCTCTTCCTCAACCCGGGCAGCGCCGGTCCGCGGCGGTTCTCGCTGCCGGTCGCGGTCGCGATCCTGAAAATCGGCGCCGCGATAGGAGCGCGAATCGTCGAACTCAACCCTGGCTCCGGCCCGCCGCCTTAAAGCTTGTCCGGCTATTGGCATTCCGCGCCGACGCGGCATGGCGCGCGCGAAGCGTTATTTCAGTGAGCGACGGTTGACCTGCCCGCGGTCCGCTTGAGCAGCAGAAAGCTGGGAATCAGCAGCGCCGCCATTATCGCCAGCATCCGGTAGATGTCGTTATATGTCATTAACGCGGCCTGGCGCTGAATCTCGGCGTAGATCATCCCGAAACCCTGCGGCTGATGCGTTGCCAGGCCGCGCAGCAGATGCATCGGCGGAGCGCCGGGCATCCGCGCGCCCGCGTGATCCAGCCTCCACGCGTCGAAAATGGTGACGTGCTCGCCCAGGTATGACTGATGTATCTGCTGGCGGCTGCTGAGCAGGTTGCTGACCAGCGAGATACCGATCGCCGAGCCGGTGTTGCGCATCATCGCGTACAGGCTGGCCGCATAGCCCATCCGTTCGCGCTCGACGCAGGCCAGCGTGGCCGCCGACATGGTGGGGAAGATCAAGCCGCCGCCCACGCCCGACAGGAAGATGGCGAACCGGATGTTGTCCATGCCCACATCCAGCGTCCAATGCCCCATGGTCCACAGCGCATAGGAGAGTCCGGCGAAACCGATTCCCACCAGCCATCGGGTGTCGAGGCCGCGGCGCGCCAGCTGCGCAATCAGCAGCATCGAGATCAGCGTGCCGACGCTGCGCGGCACCACCGCCAGCCCCGCGCGCCACGCCGGATAGCCCATCAGTTCCTGGAAGAACAGCGGATTGAGCAGGTTGGCGCCGTAAAGGATCAGGTACATGAAGGTGATCATCGACACCGCGATCACGAACAGCGGAATCTTCAAAATGGTCAGGTCCAGGATCGGTTCGGGGAAGCGCAGCTCATGGATCACCAGCATCGTCAGCATCGCCACCGCCGCCGCGGTGAAGACGCATACCCAGGTGGCCGCGAACCAGTCCGCCCGCTGGCCCCGATCCAGCACGATTTGCAGCAGTCCCAGTCCGAGAGCGAGATAGACGATGCCCATATAATCGATGCGCCGCGCGCGCTTGCGCGCCTCGCGCATGAAATCCGGATCGTGAACGAAGATGTAAACCATCACGGCGGCGACGGCGCCCAGCGGTATATTGATGTAGAAATTCCAGCGCCACGACCAGTTGTCGGTAATCCATCCGCCCAGCGTCGGACCCAGCACCGGCGCGGCCACGATGCCGACCCCGTACATCGCCATCGCCAGCGCCTGTTCGCCCGGCGGAAAGGTCTCCATCAGGATGGCCTGCGAGGACGGGATCATCGCCGCCCCCGCCGCTCCCTGCACCAGGCGGAAGATCACGATCTGCGTCATGGATTGGGCCGCGCCGCATGCGGCCGAAGCAGCCACGAAGATGCCCACCGAGATCAGGAAGTAGCGCTTGCGTCCGAAGCGCTCCGAGATCCATCCGGTCAGCGGAATCATGATGCCGTTGGCGACGATGTAGCTGGTGATGATCCAGGTGACTTCATCGACGCTGGCCGAGAAGCTGCCCTGCATGTGGGGCAGACAGACGTTGACGATGGAGCTGTCGAGGATTTCGAGCGTCGCGCCAAGCATCACCGCGATTGCAACCAGCCATTTATGCGGCGCGCCGGCAGACGCGTCGCGGGCCGCGGGCGCAGGCGTGGGCGGCCGGGGTGATGGGGCGGCGGGGAGGGGTTGTAATCTGGGTGCGGCGGCAGCCATGGGAGCGCGGATACATGACCGACCGGTCGGTCATAGCTCTTGATAATAACCAACCGGTCGGTCATAATCAAGCCCATGCCCCGCGTCGCCGCCGCCAACCACGACCAGTACGCCGAGGCCCGCCGCGATCAGATCCTCGCCGCCGCCCTGCACCTGTTCTCGCGCAAGGGCTTCGCTGAAAGCTCGGTCGACGAAATCGCCGCCGAAGCCGGCCTCGGCAAGGCCACCATTTATCTCTATTTCCCCAGCAAGGAGATCCTGCTGCGCAAGCTGGTGGACCGCTTTCGCCTGGTGCCCGACTTGGGCGAGCTGGTCGATTCGATCCGCGATCTGCCGCCCGCCGAAGGTATCCCGATCCTGGTGGATTCAATCTGGCGCCAAATCAAGCAGCAGAAGGAAGTGGCGCACGTGCTGGTGCGCGAAGTTTTCAGCAATCCCGAACGCGCCCGCCTCTATACCGAACAGATCCGGCTGCCCGGCCGCAACCTGCTGGCGGCTTACTTTCAGACCTGGATCAGGCGCGGCAAGCTCAAACGCGGTGATACCACCGCGATGGCGCAATGCCTGTTCGGGATGCTGTGGTATTTTCTGCAGTCGCAGGAACTGATGGGCGGCAAGGAGCTGGCGCCCCTTTCCGACCAGACGATTTGCTCCACGGTGAGCAGAATTTTCCTCAGCGGCGCGGCCGCGAATTAGCCCGCACCCGCCGCCATTACGAACGAATCACTGCGCCGGGCAAAGCGCCGGTATACTTGCCGTGCTCGTTGATCGGCACCCCGTTGACGATCGTGTGATGCACGCCGCGCGCTTCCATCACCAGGCGCGGGGCGCCGCCCGGCAGGTCGTTGCGCATCCTGCCGCGCTCGGCCGATCCGACCGTGTCCGGATCGAAGACCACCAGGTCGGCGGCGTATCCCTGCGCGACGCGTCCGCGGCCCCTGATTCCGAACAGGTCAGCGGGCTCCGACGTAATCCGCTTCACGCCCTGCTCCAGCGACAGCACGCCCTGCTCGCGCACCCAGCGGCCGAGCAGAAACGTGCAGTAGCCGGCGTCGCAAATCTGATCGACGTGCGCGCCGCCGTCCGACAGCGCGATCAGCGTCCTCCAATCCGCGACCAGCCGCCCCACCCGCTCCTGGTTGTTGTTGAGCATCGCCACCACGAAGCGCATCTGGAGGTTGTCCTCAAGCGCCAGGTCCAGCATCAGTTCCAGGCCGTCGGTGCGTCCGCGCTGGCGCGCAATCGCGGCCAGATCCTTGCCCACCAGTTCCTGCAGCTCGGGCTTGGCCGCCAACTGCACCGCGACGCGATCCAGGTTCCTGAACGTATGCCGATGCATCCCGGAGCTTTCGATCTCCGCGCGCAGCCGGTTGCGGAAGCCGGCGTCGGCGTAAAGCCGTTTCTGCACTTCCAGCGGGCGGTTGAAAATCTCCTCCTGCACGCAGGCCATCGTGATGAACAACAGCGGCGAGCGCAGGTTCAACTCCAAAAACAGCGGACGGCAACTGATCTGCGGCACGCCGCCGCGCCTGATCAGCGGTTCGAACCGGTCCAGCGTCCGCATCGCACCCTCGGGCATGTCGTCGCGATCGAACAGCGAAATCCAACTGACCGGACGTCCGGATTCGTCGAGCAGGAACTTCAGCGTGTCGTATTCCGCCTCGCTCATGTCGGCGGGCTTGTTGGCCAAATTGAGCTGGATGATGCCTTTGCCCAGATCGCGCAGCACGCGGCAGTAGGCCCGGAGCTCTTCGCGGCTGGCCAGGCGGCAGGCCAGCGGCTTGCCCTCGTAGCCGATGTCGATATTGGTGACGCTGGTGGAAAAGCCCAGCGCGCCGGCCGCGATTGCTTCGCGCAGCGCGCCTTCAATCTGACGCAGTTCCCGCGGCGCAGCCGCCCGCTCCAGCGAATCGCGGCCCATCGCCCAATGCCGAAACGGGGTGAGCGGCGCGAGGAAACCCAGGTTGATCGCGGACCCGCGCCGCGCCGCCGCGTCCATGTAACTGGGGAAGCTTTCCCAATCCCAGGTCAGGCCGGCCTTGAGAACGTCGAAGGGAATCGCTTCCAGGTTGGTGAGGTCGGCGGCGGCGACTTCGCGATCCGCCGGCTTGCACGGCGCCACGCCCACTCCGCAACTGCCCAGCACCACGCTGGTTACGCCATGCCATGAGGAACTGGTCACCTGCTGGTCCCAGCAGATCTGGGCGTCGTAATGCGTATGCGGGTCGACGAACCCCGGCGCGACGATCAGGCCGGCGGCGTCGATGGTTTGGTGGGCCGGCCCGCCGATCGATTTGCCGATCTCAACGATCCTGCCCTGCGCCGCGGCCACGTCGGCGCGATAGCGCGGCGCTCCGGTCCCGTCCACGACCGTGCCGCCCTTGATCAGAAGATCGTAAGGCATGTGGTTTTCCTCCCGCTGCGGCCGGCGCGAACAGGCGGCGCCGTCAGACTCTTATTCAACATCCCGGTCCCATATTCAATGCCTCTTTCGCTGTGCCATCATAGCCAAAAGGCATCGCTCTCAGGGAGGACAAGGCATGCGCGCAATCCGTTTTTATGGACGCGAGGACGTCCGCCTCGACGACATCCCCGAACCGGCGCCCAAAGTGGGCGAGGTCAAGCTGCGCGTGCTCTACAACGGGATTTGCGGCAGCGACCTGCATGAGTACTACCATGGTCCGATAATGACGCGTACGCGCCCCCATCCGCTGACCGGAGTGCACAACCCGGTCGTGCTGGGGCATGAGTTCTGCGGCGAGGTGGTTGAAGTGGGCGCCGGCGCCGACGACCTGAAGCCCGGCGACCTGATCGCGGTCGAACCGATTCAGACCTGCGGCGTGTGCCATTGGTGCCGATTCGGCCAGTACAACCATTGCCCGCGCCCCGCCGTGCACGGCTACAATCGCGAGGGTGGCGGCCTGGCGGAATTCACCGTCGTGCCGCGCGCGATGGCGCACCGGCTGCCGGCCGGCGTATCCGCTCAGCAGGGCGCGCTGGTCGAGCCGATGGCGGTGTCGTATCACGCCGTGATGCGGGCGCATCCGCGCGCCGGCCAGACCATCGTCGTGCACGGCGGCGGTCCGATTGGAGTCGGCGCGTTTCTGGCGCTGCGCGCGATGGCGGATATCCAGGTGATAATCAGCGAACCGTCGGCGCAGCGGCGCGCGATCCTGGCCGCGCTGGGCGCCGAGCGGCTGCTCGATCCGCGCAGCGTCAACGTGGTCGAGGCGATCCGCGATATGACCGGCGGACGCGGCGCTGACGCGTCGATCGACGCGGCCGGCGTGCCGGCGGCGTTCAAGGCCGCCCTGGCCAGCACCGCGCCGATGGGCCATCTGGTGGTGGTGGCGATGCATATGGAGCCGTTCCCGTTCAACGCGCTGTCGCTGCTCGCGGGCGAGGTGAACGTCACCGGCGCGAAGACCTACTGCAACGACTACCCGGCCGTAATCGACCTGATGACGCGCGGCGCTTACCCAACCGAAGGATGGGTCGAGACCATCGCGCTGCCTGACTTCATCGACCGCGGCATCGTCCCGCTGAGCCGCCAGCAGGCCACCAAGATCATGGTCGAGATAAACCGTAACAGGCTGCCGGCACCGGCTGAACCCTGAAGTCTACACATTGACCGCGGCGCGCCCGTGTCCACCGTCATTGGTAAGCGGAGTCTAAAGCACTGTTCTGCCCGGTACGCCCCAGTGTGAAGGCCCGTAGGGCGGCGGCAACTTCGTGCCATCGACCAGGCCGGCGTCCACCGCGAAACTTGGGGCGTCGATGTCGCGGCCCGAGAAATTCATGGGCGTCGGATGCGCGGCCAGATACGCGCAGACGGAGCCCGGAACGCTCACGCCCAGCCCTTTGGAAGCGTCGAAGCCGAAGGCCCCCATGTCGGTGACCATGCGTTCGGTGGTGACGAAACCGGGTTCCAAATTGATCACGGCGATCTGGTGCTGACGAAATTCCTTGGCCAGCCCCGCTCCGATGCGGTTGAAGGCCGCCTTCGAGAGCGAATAGCCCAGACCCCAGCCGCCCTTTCCGATGTCATGCGGCGTCTCACGGTAGCCCGCCCCCGAGGTGATGTTGATGATTACGCCGCCCCCCTGCCTGATCATGATTGGCGCCGCCAGCCTGATCAGCAGGAGCGGCGAGAGAACGTTGCACTGGAAGTGGGCGTCGAACAGCTCGATCGGAGTGTCGAGAAACCAATCCATATGCCCCGGACCGATGTAGCGGGCGTTGTTGACGAGCACGTCGATGCGGCCCCACTCCCTGATCGTCCGATCGATCAGCGCATGTGCGTCCTGGCGGTCCTGCAGGTCCAATTTGACCGTCAGCGCCCGGCCGCCGAGTGCCTCGATCTCGCGCGCCGTCGTCTCCAGGCTGCCGGGCAGCGGCGTCGTTTTCGAGCTCTTAACCGTCGACGAATGCTCAAAGGCCTGGCCCTCGTGCACGGTGCGCGCGCAAACCACGACGTTGAAGCCGCGGCGGGCAAGTTCGAGGGCGCAGCCACGGCCGATGCCGCGGCTGGAGCCCGTAACGATGGCCACTTTCGAATCTTTCGAGTTGCCGGTCTGGGTCACGGTGCACCTCCGAAAACGTTATCTTCCGCTGGCGGTCCGCTGATGCAGGCATGGTCCGATCATCATCGACCATGCTCCATCTCGGCAGTAGAAGGCAACTTGGGCAGCGAGCTCGCGGCCGTGCAGTCTGCCATCGATACATCGGCTCTGGCGCAAAAACATGCTCGGGGCGAGGCGGTTTGGTCACGCCCTGCCGGAAGGCCGCGGGCGGCGCGCAAGTCTGCTCCTCAACCGCGACTCGGACTGCGGCCGGCAAAGGGCAATGCTTCAGCGTTTGCTGTTATGCGATACGCCGGGATAAATCCCGCCATAGCCGCCCACCGCGGTGACGATAGTCGGACCGTCATGGCTCGGGAGCCGCGGCGGTTTCTTGCGCTTCATCGCTTTTTCGATAATCGGCGCCACTCGCGCCTCTTTCTCGCGCAGACGTTTTTCCTCTTCTTCCCTGAACTCGGGCATGACTTCGCGGCCCAGCAGGTCGATGGACCTGCTGGTCGCTTCATGGGGCATGTTGCCGCACTGGGTCAGGACTATGATCTGGTCGATTCCGGTATCTCTCCAGATCCGCAGGGCCTCGCGGGCGTCCTGGGGAGTACCCGTAATCACCGCGCTGGTTCCCTCCACCGCGGTTCCGGCTCCGGGCGTATTCCTGTACATCTCCCACAATCTGGTTTTGCCGGGCTCGTGCCTTCCGTGAAAGTAAAAATGGTCGGTACAGTATTTTAGAAACAGGAGATTTTCCGCGCCCAGGCGCTGGGCCCGTTCGCGATTCGTATCGCACAGCAGCAGCGCGGTAAAAGCGATGTTGGGGTTGATCGCGCTGCCGATCGGCTCGCATTCCTCGGCCAGGATTCGATAGTATTCGTTCGACCATTGACGAGCCTCGTTGGGCGAGACAAAGCCAAAGGTCAACGCCCCCAGACCGTGCCGCGCCGCGATTTTTATCTGTTCGAGCCTGGAGCATGCGAGCCATAGAGGTGGATGCGGCTTTTGGCGCGGTTTAGGCACCACGTTGCGTACGGGAATCTGAAGATATTTGCCTTCGTATCCCAGAAACGGTTCCTCCACCAGCATCCTGGTTATCACTTCAAGCGACTCTCGCCACATCGCGTTCTTTTCCGCACGCGAGATATTGAAGCCGCCCAGTTCAACGTCGGACGAGGTCTCGCCGGTGCCGAACTCGACCCGCCCGTTGCTGACCAAATCCAGAGTGGAAATTCGTTCGGCCACACGCACGGGATGGTTGTAGGGAATCGGCAAGGCCACGATGCCGTGTCCCATTCGTATCCGCCGCGTACGCTGACTGCACGCAGCGAGGAAAACCTCCGGCGCCGAGGAGTGTGCGTGCTCTTCGAGAAAATGATGCTCGACGATCCACACGTAATCTATGCCCGCCTTGTCGGCAAGTTCCACCTGATCCAGCGCTTCCTGATAGCGGTTGTATTCGGTGTCCGGGCCCCAGGGCCGTGGAACCGTGTGTTCGTAGAGCATCCCGAATCTCATTTTCCTGTCTCCATTTGCCGGCCGGGTCAGCGGGGCTGCCGCCCGGCTTACAATCGCGCGCCACCGCCCGGCACGCAGCCGGCCGGCACCGTTCTTCCGCTTCGCCTTTGGATTGACAGTCGGCGGCCCTGCGGGCCCGTCCCGGGCTTGAAACGGAACTTTGTTTCGCCGACACTATGTTGGTCAACCATCAGAGTGTCGACAACTGATTTCGCACAGCCGCCGGCGATTGTCAACGTACATGCCGGTCGCCGCGAGTGGTGAGGGATGCGGCAGGCGTTATAATGAGAGCCGTGAGCGTGCACGTGGCAACAATGCGAAATATGACTTCACGCAAGCTCGATGCGGCCCCAAAGGAACCCTCGCGGCGCCAGCTATGGGTCGAGCTCGCCCGCACGGAGATTCTCGATGCGACTGAGCGGCTCCTTCGGAAGATGCCCTTTTCAGAGCTGAATGTGACCATTGTGATGGCGCACACGCGCCTGTCGCGTTCCTCCTTCTACGAGTATTTCAAAGACCTGCACGAGGTGCTCGTGATGCTCACCGGACGCGTCGTCCAGGAAATGGCGACGCTGACCAGGGAAGTCGACGCGCGGGCGCCTTCGGCGGAGGATCGGATCGGATATCTCGCCGCATTGCGGGAAAAATACCTGATCTCCTGCAGGCTTCACCGCAGGCATCGTCATCTCTATCGGGCTCTGGTCGAAGCCGCAAACTCTGATGCCGCCGCGGCAAGGGTTCTCGAGGACTATTTGGAGACCATGACCCAGGGGGCGATGGAAAATCTGAAGAATGTTCAGAAGGCTGGCGGCGCCGTGGGTCTGAACGTCAGGGAGACCGCGCGAGCGATGATCCTGATGACGGAAGGCTACATTCTCGAAAAACTGTGCCGCGGCCATGCGGCGGATCTGGAGCAGGTGACCGATATCATGTTGATGATTCTCGACCGGGTTTGTTTCGGCCAGGTTCCGCCGCCGCGTTAGGCGAATGCCGTTTTGAGCCGCGCCCCATTTTCGCAAACCGTATACTCATATGGACTTTACGCTTTCGCAGGAAGATCAGGAACTGGTAAGTCTGATTGATCGCATCGGAGCCGAGCGCTTCCAGCCCAAAGCCTTCGAACGCCGCAACCAGGACGGCCATCCGATTGACAACATGCGTCTGCTCGGACAACTGGGCATCCTCGGTATCTGCCTGCCGGTGGAGTATGGCGGCCAGGGCCGCGACGCGCTGTCGGGAGTTTTGGCCATCGAACACATCGCTCGATGGTGTCCCAGGACCAGTATCAGCGCGACCATGGCAATCGCCGGGCCGGGAATGTTCATCGCCAAATGGGGCACTGAACAGCAAAAGGCCAGGTATCTCCCGATGATCCATACCGGTGAGGGAAACATGTCGATTGCGCTCACCGAGCCGCAGGCCGGCAGCGCCCTGACCGATTTGGCGACGCATGCCGAGATCAGAAACGGGGTCTGCCGCCTCAACGGCCACAAGACCTTTTGCAGCCATGCGGGATGGGACCGGCACGTGCTGGTGTTCTGCCGTTTCGCGCCGGGCACTTCGGGTATCGGCGCGGTGATTGTCGAGCGCGATTCGCCGGGATTCACGATCAGCAAGCCGCATTATCACATCAGCGGAACTCCCTGGTGGGAGCTGTTTTTTGATAATGCGGAGGTTCCCGAGGAGAACGTTCTTTTCGCTGGCGGCGGTTTTCGCAAACTGATGTCGAGCTACAGCCTGGAGCGATGCGCCGCCGGAGCGTCATCCATTGGTATAGCGCAGGCGGCGTTCGAAATGGCGCGGCAATATTCGATCGAACGAAAACAGTTCGGCCGTCCGATCTGCGATTTCCAATTGATCCAGGAAAAGCTTGCCAACATGTATCTCGCTCTGGAGCAGGCCCGGCTGCTGCTTTACAAGGCGGTCAAGGGCGGCCAGGGAAGCCTCGGACGGCTTGAATCTTCAGCCGCCAAAGTGGCGGCCACCGAAGCGGCGGTTTTCGTTTGCGATCAGGCGATGCAGATCTTCGGCGGATCGGGAATGTCGCGGGAGATGCCCCTTGAATGGATGTACCGCATCGTCAGGACCGCTACCGTCGCCGGCGGCACCTCGGAAATTCATCGCGGCATGATCGCAAGCGAGATCGTCGGCCGGCGCTTCAATCATCGCGCGGGTTAGATCACAGGCCAGGCCACTGGCCGCGGCAGCGTCGATTCGGTCAGGCGTCTGGAAAAAGCCATCGCACGCCGTTCGGCCGATTGGAACCAGAGCGCCATGCTGAGCGGCTGCTGCAGGCTGCAAAGACGCTGGAGGAGCGACGCCAGACTGGCCGACGCCAAATCGGAACCAGGGCGGCAGCAAACCGCTGGCAGCGAGGGTTGAATTGCGCCGCTCATGTGTTTCAAATGATGGGGCGCCTGGAGGAGGAAGGGGCCCGGTGGCCCCACCGGTCTTCAAAACCGGCCTGGCAGCCATTGCGGTTGCCGGAGGGTTCGACTCCCTCCCCCCTCCGCCGAAGATTTCCTGCAAATTAGGCATGCCTAACGCGTACCTGGTGCGTTCCCTTGGCACGTGACGGCTGCATCCGTGTCGGCGCATTTATTCGGGTGGGCGACAACGGAACATGCTGGCGCCCGGTCCACAACAGACTGCACGCCATCAGAATGCGGCGATAGAGTCAAAAGCATACGAGGAAATCTTTATTACGCGCATCGACTAAGGTTACGGGAGCTCTAACGTGAAATCTAACGCCTGTAAAGCGGAGTATTAGCACTCGCTCCGCTCTGCTGCCGTTCTCCACCGCTGCCGTCGTGTCATCTGCGCGAGAAGAATTGATGATCGCGAGGGGGAGAACGCGTGATTCTTTCACACTCGCCTCAAGCATCCGGCATTTTCCCTCAGAGCAGGGTGAGCGCCCTGCGGACGGCGGTTTTATTCGGCGCAGCCGTTGCTCTGTGGCCTTTATTATTTCTATTTTTACCAAATTCACTGTCATTCGCTTATGATCAGAATGCATATCTGGGCGGCGCCGCCGCATTGAGGGCCGGGCATGGCTACCGCTTCGAGCAGTACATCGATCTGCCGCGCATCGGGATCTATCCACCCGGATATTCGGTTTGGCTGGCAGTTTTCTGGGAATCCGGACAACCCTTTGCGGTAAATGCCCATCGCCTTGAACTGGCCAACTGGGTTGCCGCCGGCCTTACCCTGACAGCGCTGGCCGCATGCCTCGCGGTCAGCGAGATGTCCACGTCGGCGGCCGCGGCCGTTGTGCTCGCCGTCGGGACTTCCGCGGTCTTTACCGACTCGATGGCGTGGATCAGGGCGGACGTGATGTTTACCGGCAGCAGCTGCCTTCTGGCGCTGCTGCTGACGGCTTACGAACCCGGCCGCCGGCTGTGTTTATGGTGGCTTGCCGCAGGGGTCTTAACCGCGCTGCTTTATCTGTTGAAAACCACGGCGCTGGCCTACGTCGGGGCACTGGGTATGTTCGGCCTTCTCAGAGGCGACCTGCGGCGCCCATCGCGTCTGATCTGTTTTGCGGCCCCGGTATGCCCGGTGATTATCATGTGGCTATTATTCACGCGCCACATCCCGACGTACGGAACATATCTCCCCGTCCGCATCGCGGAACTGGGCGGCTTCCTCCACTACTCAGTGAACGTGGGCAAGCAGGCGATGCTTTATTGTTCGGGTCGTTGGCTGGTTGACGCGATGCTGAGCTTTCCGGCCGGGGCGAGCACCAGCAATGCTCCCTGGCTTGCGCGAATTTCATTTCCCGCGGAGGTTGCGGCGCTCGCTCTGGGAGCGGCGCTGTTCGCGATGCCGGTTGCGCGGGGCATCGGTCAAGGCCCGCGCCATCCTCGCGACCAGATTACCTTGTTCGTACTGGGGTCTTTCGGATTGCTCTTATTCCTGTGGCCGTTCTATCTCGGGGCGCGCTGCGCAATAGCGCTCATCCCGTTTCTTGCGAACTGGCTGTGGAGAGGGTTGAAATCAAGCGCCGCCCAGGGCGCATTTATAGCGCTTCTAGCCGTCAATATACCGGCGAATGTGCGAGTGTCCTATAAAATGATCCGCAATTACGAGCGCGACTCCAGCAACAGCCTGGAGACGCTGCGGCAGGCGGCGTCATGGATCAATGAAACCGCCGGGACCGGTGCGCTGGTAGCCGCCGGACGAGATGTTCCGCTTACTCCCTTGTTCGAGTATCTGGGCCGCAGAGTCCTGGCGAAACCGGCCGGCGACAGCAGGTGGGCAGACGTCGATCCGGCCGAGCAGGGTAACCAACGCGCCGAATATGTGATTATCGATTCGTCTCGATGGCCGGTGAAGGGCGGATCTTCGGCGCGGCATTATTTTGGACGATGGACGGTTATGTCTCGTCTCCGCTCGACCATGACCCCGCGCTGCGGTTGGACGCGCCGGGCGGGTCGAGTTGCGGGTGTACGCACGCGGTAATGGGGCTGCGAATCGGCGTCCGTCGCGCGCGGCTCCAGCAATACCATGTGCGTATCAGGTATTACTCAGTTCGCGCGCGCGATGGTGCTGGGCGGGTTGAGGTTGCCGATGTGGCCGCTTTCGGTGCCGGCTTTGGGATCGATTACGCAGTTTATCAGCGCCGGTTTCCCGCTGGCGAGCGCGGCGGCGGCGGTGCGCGCCAGAGTTTGCGGATCGGCCGCATGATACCCCGCGCCGCCGAAAGCTTCGATCAGTTTTTCGTAATGCGCCTGCGCCATCAACACCGTCGGCGCGGGGTCGCTGCCGCCGCCGCGATTGATGTCGTCGCCGCGATACACGCCGCCGTTATTGAAGACCAACACCACCACCGGCAGCCGGTAGCGGCAGATGGTTTCGATCTCCATCGCGCTGAAGCCGAATGCGCTGTCGCCCTCGATTGCCAGCACCGGCTTGCCGCTCACCACCGCGGCGCCGATCGCGTAGCCCATCCCGATACCCATCACGCCCCACGTGCCGCAGTCCAGCCGCCTGCGCGGCGCGCGCATGTCGATGACGTTGCGCGCGATATCCAGGGTGTTCGCTCCCTCGTTGACCAGGTAGACGTCGGGGTGCTGCTCCAGGACGCGGGCGATGGCGCCCAGCGCGCTGTAAAAGTCCATCGGATTGGGATTGGCGGCCAGCCGCGCCCGCATCTGCTGCGCGTTGCGCTGCTTGCGCTGCGTCAGTTCGTCGATCCACGAGGAAGCGGGCTTGATGCGGCCGGGTTGGAGCGCCGCCAGCAGCGACGCGATCGACGACGCGATATCTCCCACAATCGGCGCCGCGATGGGCCGATTGCTGTCCATTTCCGCCGGCGCGATGTCGATCTGGATGAACCGCGCCGCCGCCGACCACTGCGGACTGCGGCCATGGCCCAGCAGCCAGTTAAGCCGCGCGCCGATTAACATCACCACGTCGGCCTGCGCCAGCGCATGGGAGCGCGCCGCCGCCACCGACTGCGGATGGTCGTCGGGCAGCAGCCCTTTGGCCATCGACATGGGCAAAAACGGGATAGCGCTGCGCTCGATAAACGCGCGAATGTCGGCGTCGGCCTGAGCGTAGGCGGCGCCCTTGCCCAGAATGATGAGCGGACGCTGGGCCGAGGCGAGCAGTTCCAGCGCCCGCTGCACCGATTCGGGCGCCGGGATCTGCCGCGGGCTGGGGTCGATTACGCGCACCAGCGAGTGTTTGGCGGCCCCGGCCTCCAGCGCGGCGCTCAATACGTCGGCGGGTAGATCGAGATAGACGCCGCCCGGACGTCCGGAGACGGCGCTGCGGATCGCGCGGGCGACCCCGATGCCGATGTCCTGAGGCCGATTTACGCGGAACGCCGCTTTCGCATACGGTTTGGCGGCGTTCAGCTGGTCGAGCTCTTCGTAATCGCCCTGCTGAAGGTCGACGATGGCGCGGTCGCTCGATCCGCTGATCTGGATCATCGGAAAGCCATTGGTGGTGGCGTTGGCCAGCGCGACCATGCCGTTGAGGAAGCCGGGCGCGGAGACGGTCAGGCAGATGCCCGGCTTTTGCGTCAGGTAGCCGGCAATCGCCGCGGCGTTGCCGGCGGACTGCTCGTGGCGGAAGCCGATGTAGCGGATACCTTCGGCCTGCGCCATCCGCGCGAGGTCGGTCACCGGGATGCCGACGACGCCGAAGATGGTGTCGAGGCCGTTGAGCTTGAGGGCGTCGATCACCAGGTGAAATCCGTCTGTGAGGGCGGGAGAATCGATTTTGTTGGACATGGTGAGACCCCTCGCGGCGAACCTGATATCTTTCCAAATAGCCGCGGCGGAGCGAATGGCCCGATCCGCGCCCGCCACGCTCGCCCGCGCAGCAAACGCGGGCCTGAGACCCAATCAGACAATCTGGTCGCGGCGCATGCGGGCAATCTGCTCCGCGCTGTAGCCCAGCCGGGTCAGGACTTCGTCGGTATGCTCGCCCAGCAGGGGCGCGCCGGTGATGTTGGGTTTGAAGTCCGAGAACTTGATCGGGCTGCCCACGGTGAGAAAGGGGCCGCGCTTTTCCTCCTGCACCTCGACGATCGTGCCGCTGGCGCGCAAAGCTGGATCGTTGGCGATTTCCTTCATCGACAGCACCGGCGCGCAGGGCACGCCGAACTTGCGCAGGATCTCGACCGCTTGGTGCTTGTCTTTGTCCGCCAGCCACTGCTCGATTTCATTGAAGATGTCGAAGATGTGCGGCTGGCGCGCGCGGGCCGTCATGTAGGCCGGATCGTTGGCCCATTGCGGCTTGCCGATAGCCTCGCAGGTGCGCGCCCAATTCTGCTCCTGGATGGTGAAATAGATGTAGGCGTTGGGATCGGTTTCCCAGCCCTTGCATTTGAGCACCCATCCCGGCTGCCCGCCGCCGCCGGCGTTGCCGCCGCGCGGAACCGCGTCGCCGAACTTGCCGTTGGGGTATTGGGGGTACTCCTCCAGGTAGCCGACATGATCCAGCCGTTCCTGGTCGCGCAGCTTGACGCGGCACAGATTGAGCACCGCGTCCTGCATCGACACCGACACTTTCTGGCCCTTGCCGCTCTTCTCGCGGCCGAACAGCGCGGCCAGAATACCGATCGCCAGATGCATCCCGGTGTTGCTGTCGCCCAGCGCGGCGCCGCTGATGGTCGGCGGACCGTCCCAGAATCCGGTGGTGGAGGCGGCGCCGCCCGCGCATTGCGCCACGTTCTCGTAGACTTTCAGGTCGGCGTAGGGCGAGCCTTCGCTGAAACCCTTGATCGAGCCGAAGATGATGCGCGGGTTGAGCTCATGGATGCGCTCCCAGGTGAAGCCCATCCGGTCCATCGCGCCGGGCGCGAAGTTCTCGACCAGCACGTCGGCCTCGCGAATCAACTGCTCCAGGATCGCCTTGCCTTCGGGGGTCTTGGTATTGAGGGTTAAGGACTTCTTGTTGCTGTTAAGCATGGTGAAGTAGAGGGCGTCCAGATCGGGCACGTCGCGCAACTGGCTGCGGGTGACGTCGCCGACGCCGGGGCGTTCCACTTTCAGTACATCGGCGCCAAACCAGGCCAGCAACTGCGTGCATGCCGGTCCGGCCTGTACGCCGGTGAAATCGATAATTTTAATTCCTTCCAGTGGCAGCGCCATAATCAAAGGCTCCTGTTTGAGTTGGAAATACGGCCGCGCATCGTCGATGATGCCCGCCTTTGCCTCAGCTTAGATCAAATCAGATGTTGCACGGGTTAATCCGGTTTAAGGAAGACGAAAGGGCGCGAAGGCGATGAGATAACCACCGAATGGCTGGCGTTTTTAGGCCGATTTTTTTGACGTTTTAACCTGAAAAACCACATATTTTTAGCTGGATTTCCACAGCGGCGTCAAGCTGATGCAAATCGCCCGCGGCAGGACAGCCGTCGCTGTCTGCCGATGACGCGCGCTCTTCGCCCGCGCTTTGGAGCAAAGAAGGCGCTTTGGCGCAGGGACAAAGCGCGACGCCAGCCTACTTGTGGTCCGGCGGGGCCATGATTGTCATGGCGAACAGAGATTGTTTGGCCGTGCGCAGCGTATGCAGAGTGCCGGCCGGGATCATCAGCACATCGCCGGCTTTTACCTCCCGCTCCTCGCCCGCGACTCGCGCCGTGGCGCCGCCGTCGATCACATAAATGATCTGGTCGCCCTTATGCGCCGCTTCGTGGCCGGGGTCGTGGTTGGGCGGCAGGGTGAAGACGTCCACGGTGCTGCGATCGGTTTTGCACAGCGCCTTGAAGGCTTGTCCGCGAAATTCAAACAGATTGACGGCGTCCATTGCGGCCTCCATCGATTTGTTGATCTGTTCCTAGATTGGTTCAGTTCGCGGTGGATGACAACCGCCCGAGCCGGCGGATGCCGGGATGCCGACTACCGCACCGTGCTGAAAATGAAATCGCGGCTGTGTCCGTGTCCGCCTGCGCCAGAGCTTTTGCGTTCTCACCGCCGGGCAAACTCAGCTATTCTGAATCTGGGCGCAGCCACTATGTGTGAGTGCCCAATCAACCCCTGAAAGAGGTAAATCCTATTTTATCCATGAAGGCGCAAACGCAATGATGGCGCGGCGATCATCGTGGCGGCTGGCGATCCTGCTGAGCGTTTTGGCGCCGCTGATGGTGCCGGCGCCCGGTCACGGCTTTTCGGTGCTCGCCCATCAGGGCATCGTGGACCAGGCTTGGCACAACACCCTGCTGCCTGCCGTGCGCAAGCGGTTTCCCGCCGCCAGCCAGCAGGACCTGGAAGATGCGCATTCCTACGCCCGCGGCGGTTCTCATCTGCCCGACCTGGGATATTTTCCGCTGGGCAGCCGCTTCTTCACCGACCTGCTGCATTACGTGCGCACCGGCGATTTCACCAGCCGCTTGCTGGCCGAGGCGAGCACCGCGCAGGAGTACGCGTTTGCGCTGGGGATGCTGGCTCATTACGAGGCGGACTCGATCGGACATCCCGAGGCTACCAATCTCGCGGTGCCCATCATTTATCCCAAGGTCGAAGAGAAATACGGCCAGTACGTGACCTATGCGGATTCGCCCTCGTCGCATCTGATGACCGAGTTCCGGTTCGACGTGCTGCAGGTCGCCCACCGCCATCAGATACCCGACATGTTCGAGCAATCGATCGACTTCAAGGTGCCCGAACAGCTGCTGGAGCGCGTATTTCGGGAAACTTACGGGCTGGAACTCAAAGACGTGTTCAAGGACTATGATATCGCGCTCAACACCTATCGATGGGGTTTCCGCACGCTGATCAATGAAGCCACGGGCATCGCCTGGCAGCTTTACCGGGAAGATATCCAGGCGATGGAACCGGGAATGACCTCGAAGCGGTTTGTGATTAAGATTTCGCGCGCCGATTTCGTCAAGCAGTTCGGAAACGCATTCAGCGAGCCCGGCTATTTCGTCCAGTTCATAGGTTTTCTCGGCAACGTGGTCCCGAACCTGGGGCCGCTGAAACGTCTGCCGTTCAAGCCCCTCCCGCCGGAGGTGCAAAAGCTCTACTTCCGCGCCTTTGACGACGCGTACACGCAATACCTCAACAAGGTTGCCGCTGTACGCAGGGGAAGGGGCAGGCTGCGGCTGGCCAATCTGATCCTGGACACCGGGCAGCCGGCTAAAGCCGGACAATACGCCCCCGCCGACCAGGCTTACATCGACTTGCTTCGCGATCATGCCCGCGACCACTTCGCCGCCATGCCCAGGGGGCTGGAAGAGGACATGTTGAAGCATTTCCGCAACACCGGCAAAGCGCTGGCTTATGAAGACGACCAGCACAAGCGGGAAGAGGACCTCAAGCTGGTGGAGCAGTTCAAATCCGCGTCCAGCCCGGCGCGCGCACCCAGTTCCGTAAGCGATGTGCGCTAAAGCGCATCCCAATCTCCATCCCAGATGAGGCTTTTCACTTGAATTGGACCGCCGGCGGCCGGCGCTCCGATAGCCATGGCGATCGCGCCGCGGCATCGGCGCCGCCGCGGCGCCGGGAGCGAGCCGGTATCGCGATATTTTTCCTGTGCGCCATCGGCTTCGGCGCGATTGTCGAGATGCGCTCGGCGTGGCTCAACGCCCGGATGACCGACCTTGACGTCTATCTGCGCGCGGCGTGGGCGGTGCGCACCGGTCACGACCTCTATACGATTACCGACGACAGCGGATGGCATTACCATTATCCGCCGCTGTTCGCGATTGCGCTGATACCGCTGGCCGATCCGCCGCGCGGGGAGAGCCGCCGCGGGACGCTGCCGTTCGGGGCGGCGGTGGCGATTTGGTACGGGCTGAACCTGCTGTTTTTGGGGCTGGCCGTAAATTGCCTGGCGTCGGCGCTGGAACGCGCGCGCTTCCAAACCAGCGGAATTCCGCCGCCCGGCTCGCGTTCATGGTGGTCGCTGCGATTGCTGCCGATCCTGATTTGCCTGGGGCCCATCGGCGTTGCGCTGGAACGCGGTCAGGCCGACCTGCTGCTGCTGGCGCTGCTGTGCGCGATGATCGGGGCGATCCTGAACGGCCGCCGCATTGCCGCCGGTATATGGCTGGCGGGAGCGATTTGCCTCAAGCTGTTTCCGCTCTATCTCCTGATTTATCCGATCTGGCGCCGCGATCTGCCGATGATCGCGGCCTGCGGTTTGGGTTTGGTGCTGGGACTCGCGGTCCTGCCGGCGGCATACTTCGGACCCGCCAAGGCGATGGCTTACGCGCGCGAATGGAACCAGGTGCTGATCGAGCCCGCTGTTTTCGGAGGAACCGATCGGTCGCGCGCCGGCGAATTGCTCGACATCAACGCCACCGACAACCAGTCCTTCGTCGCGCTGATCCACAGGTGGCGCAATCTCGACGAAACTCTCGGCGTCGCGCGGCGCTATCGAGTACGGCCGCTGGAGCGATGGGCCAGGGCGGCGCATTGGTCGATGGCGATAATCCTGACCTTGCTGACGCTGCTGGCCGCGCGCGCCAATCCGCGGCCGTCGGCAATTGCGCACGAACTTCTGCTGGCCGGCCTCTGTATCATCATGATCCTCGCCAGTCCGGTGTCGCATCTGCATTACTTCACCCTGGCGCTGCCGGCCGCGATGGGCCTGCTGCTGCTTGCGCGTGTGGATGAAGTCTATGCGGGTCGAAAATGGAGCTGGTTTTTTGCGGCTGTCGCCGCCAGCGGGCTCATCCCGCTGCTGCCCGGTTTGGAGCCGCTGCGCGACCTCGGGATGGCGGGTTTCGGCGCGTTGGGGCTGTGGGGGGCGGGTGCGATTACGCTGCGGCGCGGCGTTCAACCCTCCAATTGCGCGTAATTGACCAGTTCGATGCCGGCCGCCGCCAGCCGCTCGCGCGATACCGGATCAAGCAGCAGCTTCAGTTCCGCCTCGCGCCGCGGCGCCGACCAATCGCCCAGCAGCGCGCGCAGATCGCCGTCCATGTATGCCGGATGACAGACCCATTCGGTGACGCCTGGGCCGGCCGATTGCACTATCGCGCCCAGCAGATCGCGGGGCGACACATCGAGCAGCGGAGCGCCGACGATCCATCGCCGCTTCCCGCCGGTATCGGCGCCGCTCAGGCGCCGCGCACCCAATGCGGCAATGCCGTGGCGCAGGTGGTCGCCCAAACGCAGCAAACCCGCCTCACGCAGCGGCCAGGGCAGGATCGGACGCTGATGGTTGAACCTGATCCATCGCACGTCGATGCGCCGGGCCACGGCGGCAACGATTACGGCGAGGCGCGGATGCAGATGCAGGTTCTGGTGGCTGTCGATATGGTCGATCCTGGCGCCGGCGCGCATCAGCCGCTGCGCCTGCGCGCTGATTTCCTCTTCCAGATCGCGCGCCGCGACCAAACCCAGGCTGAGCCGCAGCGCCATCGCCCGCAGCGGATAGAAATTGCCATGAATATCCGCCAACGGCGATTTCGCGCCGCCCAGCGGCCTGCCTTGCGTCAGGTTGACGTGCAAGCCCACGCCGAGCTCCGGATTGCGGCGCAGCACCTCGACCGCGTCGTCGAAGGCGGCCCCGTTTGCCATTACGCTGGTCGAGGTGACGATACCGCGCCGATGCGCCTCGGCCGCGGCGCGATTGATGCCGTGGGTCATTCCGAGGTCGTCGGCGTTGACCACGAGCTGTGTCATCGGATCAGGCGTAAAACCCCCGGGCCGCGTACAGCCGCACGCGCATCAGATCGCGCATCGCGCACAGCGAATCGCGCAGGAAATCGACCGTACTGGGTTCGGAAAAATAGCGGAACTCGACCGGCACCTGATCGATCCTCAGACCCAAGCGGCGGGCGATGTAGAGCAATTCAACGTCGAAGGCAAACCCCTCCAGCCGCTGGCGGGCGAAGATGAGATCGGCGGCGGAGCGGCTGAAGCCTTTGAGTCCGGCCTGACAGTCGCGCACCCGCACCCCCAGCCATCCGCGCACCATCAGATTGAACACGCGGCTCATCACGTGGCGGGTATAAAGGTAGCTGAAGAATTCCGGACTCATGTGATACAGCGACTGCGGCGCGGTGCGGTCGGCCACCGCGATATCCGCGCCGGCGTCGAGCGCCTTCAATATCTTGTCGATTTCGGTCAGCGGATAGGCGAGGTCGGCGTCGGTGAAAACCACGCGCGCGCCGCTGGAGCGGGTGGCGCCGGCGCGCACCGCGTGGCCCTTGCCGCGATTGACGCCGGTTTGAATCAGGCGCAGTGCGCGGTGGCCGGCAGCCAGCTCCGCCAGCTCCGCCAGCGAGCCGTCCGCGCTGCCGTCATCCACCACGATCAGCTCGAAACTCTCCCCGCGCCGCTCCAAATAGGCAATCGCGCCTGCGATGGTGTCGGCGATAAAACCCGCGCTGTTGTAGGACGGGATGATGAGCGAGAGCCGGACAGCGGACATCCTGAGGCAATCTAGCCTGAGCCGCGAAGCGCGGCTAGACAGGCCGGCTTCGGCTGAACTGGCGCGCCGCAGCCTGCTACAATCGCACGCATGATCGATTCCGGCGCCGCATTGCTCAATATCCTGGTCTTTTTCCTGGGCGCCTCGATTGGCAGCTTCGTCAACGTTGTCGCCTACCGGCTGCCGCGCGAAATCTCAATCGTGCGGCCGGCCTCGTTCTGCCCCCATTGCCGCGAGCCCATCGCACTGTGGTGCAATGTTCCGGTATTCGGCTACCTGGCGCTGCGCGGACGCTGCCGCCGATGCCGCGGTTGGATTCCCGCACGCTACCTGGTCACGGAAATCGGGCTCGGCCTGATAGCTGTGAGCCTGTACGCCAACTTCGAGGCTCCCGACGCGCTGGCGCGCTTTTTGCTGTGCGCCGGGCTGGTCGCCGCCAGCTGGGTGGACCTGGACTGGCGCATCATCCCCGACGCGATCAGCCTGTCCGGCGTGGTGCTCGGCCTGGCCGCGGCGGCGTTCGTGATGCCGGAAATTGGATGGCGCGATTCGCTGCTCGGCATCCTGTTGGGCGGCGGGATGCTGCTGGCTATCGGCGAGGCTTACCGATGGCTGCGCGGCAAGGAAGGAATGGGTCTGGGCGACGTCAAGCTGCTGGCGATGATTGGCGCGTTCCTGGGATGGCAGGGCGTCATCTTCACGCTGTTTGTCGGCTCGTGTCTCGGGGCGGTAGGCGGAATCTTGCTGGGCCTGCTGGATTGGCAGCCGGGCAGTCCGGAACTGCACGCGGAGACCGCGCAGGCGCTGGCCGTTGGCGGCAACCCGATGGACCCAGGCTCGGAGGCCGCGCCGCCGGCGGTTAACGAGGGCTTGCTGCAGACGCCGGTGCCGTTCGGGCCGTTTTTATCGATCGCCGCCGGCATCTTCGCGCTCTTTCAGCCGCAGCTCGTCCACTGGTATTTATCGTAGCCGTGGCCAACGGACTGTTCATCACCCTGGAAGGGGTCGAAGGCTCGGGCAAGACCAGCCATGCGGCGCGGTTGGCTGAGCGGCTGCGCGCGCAGGGCCGCGGCGTGCTGCTGACCCATGAACCGGGCGGGACGCGCGCCGGGGAGGCGATTCGCGCCATCTTCCTGGATCCGGCCGTATCACTGCAGGTCGCGGCCGAACTGCTGCTGGTGCTGGCCGACCGCGCGCAGCATGTGGAGGAAAAACTCAAACCGGCGCTGGCCCGCGGCGAGATCGTCATTTCCGATCGCTACGCCGATTCCACCACGGCCTATCAAGGCTACGGCCGCGGCTTCGATCTCAAGCTGCTGGGCGAGTTGAACCGTCTGGCTTGCAGCCACGTCTCGCCCGATTTGACCATCCTGCTCGACTGCGACGTCGGCCTCGGTCTGGCGCGGACCCGATTGCGCACCAACGCGGGCCGCCGCGGACCCGACCGTTTCGAAGGCGCGGACCTCGACTTCCATCGGCGCGTGCGCAGCGGCTTCCTCAAGCTGGCCGAAAGCGACCCCGCGCGTTTCCGGCTGGTTAATTCCGAGCGCACCGCCGAACAGGTTTTCGCCGACATCAACCGGCTGGTGGACGAGCTGATAGAAACGCGATGCCGCTGAACAACCTTGTGGGCCATCGCGAATTGTTTGATCGGCTGTGTCGCGAGCTGCAGCGCGGGCGCTCGCAGGGCTACCTGTTGTGGGGCCCACGCGGCGTCGGCAAGGAGTTGGTCGCGCAAGCCCTGGTGCTGAGCATGTTCTGCGAGCGCAAGGGAGGGCTGGAATTCTGCTGCACGCCCGACCAATGCCCCAATCGCGGCGATCGGACTGCGGGCGGGCGCGGCGCCAAAACGGTGGCCCAATGCGATTGCTGCGCGGCGTGCGTGCAGGTCGGCGCCCGGCTGCATCCGGATTTCGACTATATCGGGCTGCTGCCCAGGCGCAGCTTCGTTCTGATTGAGCAGGTGCGCGAACTGATCGCGCATCTGGGAGTCAAACCGTCGCGGGCTCCGGTCCGTATGGCGATTATCGACGACGCCGAGACCCTCAACCTGCCGGCGCAAAACGCCTTGCTCAAAACGCTGGAGGAGCCGCCCGGCCACGCCGTCATTTTTCTGATCGCGGACAACGCCAACGTGCTGCTTGATACGGTGCGGTCGCGGCTGCGCCCGGTCCATTTTCCGGCGCTTGCGGTTGCGGATTTGGCCGCACTGCTGCAGCGCAAGGCGGGGATAGAGCCCGAACGCGCCGCCGCCCTGGCGCGCCTGGCACGCGGCAGCGCGGCGCGCGCCCTGGCGCTGGCCAATGAGGAAGAACCGCCCGCCGCCGAGCTGCTCCAAGCCATAAAACAGGCCGGCAGGATGGATTTCGTAAAGGCGCGGCATCTGGCCGAACGCCTGTTCGCCACGCGCGAGCAGGCCACCGAAAATTTCGAGTTGATGGCCCGTCTGCTGCAGGACGTGCTGGCGGCCAAACTCGGCGCCGCCAACGCGCATCGCGGAGCAGGCGAAATCCCCGGGATAGCTGAGCTGGTGGACGCATTGAGCCTGGAGAGTATTCTGATAATGCTGGAATTGGCGCTGCGCGCCGCCGCCGCGGTCGAAGCGATGGCCAATCCACGGCTGCAGGCCGAGGGCTTATGGATGGCGGCCGGCGACGCGCTTAGGTCAGGCAAAGGTGAGCGAACTTAACACAATATCCGGTCCCGATGAGAATCGGCCGATGGTCGTCGGCGTCAGCCTGCAACCGGTCGGACACATCTTCAATTATCTGAGCGGCGGCATCGATTTAAAACGCGGCGACCGCGTCGTGGTCGAAACCGACGCCGGCACCTGTTTTGCCACCGTCGTCACCGAACCGAGCCCGCCGGCCGTGAGCCTCGATCCGTCGCTGCTCAAGCCCGTTCTGCGCATGGCCAACGAGAACGACCTGCGGGTCGAGGAGGAGAACCGCTACCGCGAGCAGCAGGCGCGGCGTTTGTGCGTTGAAGGAATTCTCCAGCGCAATCTGGAGATGAAGCTGGTCAACGTCACGATGACCTATGACGGACGCAAGGCGGTGTTCTACTTCGTTGCGGAAAAGCGCATCGACTTTCGCAACCTGGTGCGCGACCTCGCCAACGCGCTGCGCGTGCGGGTGGAGATGCAGCAGATTGGGGCGCGCGACGAAACCAAGGCCACCGGCGGTATCGGCCCGTGCGGGCGCGAATTATGCTGCTCGTCGTGGCTGCGCGATTTCGAAGCGGTCACGGTCAAGATGGCGCGCGAGCAGGGACTGGCGCTCAATCCCTCGCGCCTGGCCGGGATGTGCGGCCGGCTCAAATGCTGCCTGCGCTACGAGTACGCCACCTACGTCGAGCTCAAGCGCGGATTGCCCGCCCCCGGCAAGCGGGTCGAGTCGGTCAAGGGTGATGGCAAGGTGCTGCGCCAGAATGTTCTCAAGCAAACGGTGCTGATCCAGCTTGACGAGGACGGCGGCGTGGTCGAGGCGGCGCTGGAAGATATCGTGGACAAGCGCGCCGGATAAATTGCGGCGCGCGCCTGAACTGATTGTTAAACCATGACAGACCGGCTCCATATCACTACCGCGATTTTCTATTGCAACGCGCCGCCGCACGTGGGCAGCGCCTACGAAGCGTTGGCGGCCGACGCCTATGCCCGTTCGCAGCGCCGGCGCCTGGGACGCGCCCGGGTCAGCTTTCTGACCGGCACCGACGAGCACGGCGACAAAATCCGGCGCGCCGCCGAAGCCGAGGGAATGCCGCCCAAGGAGTTCACCGACCGCACCAGCGCCGTATTCCGCCGCGCCTGGGACGGCTTGCACGTCTCTTACGATTACTTCGTGCGCACCACCGATCCTCAGCACGAGCAATTCGTCCAGCAGATGCTCGCGCGCAGCCACTCGCGCGGCGACATCTACTTCAAGGATTACGAAGGACTCTACTGCGTGGGCTGCGAGCGCTTCTACACCGAAAAGGAGCTGCTGCCCGCAAACGTCTGTCCCACCCACAACCAGCCGGTGGAGCGCATCAGCGAGGGCAACTACTTCCTGCGCATCGACAAGTATCGAGCGCAGGTGGTGGAACACATTCAGCGCCATCCCGATTTCATCCGGCCCGATCGCTATCGCAATGAGGCGCTCAACATGCTGGCCGAACCGCTGGCCGACCTGTGCATCTCGCGGCCCAAAGCGCGCCTGGAATGGGGTATCGAGCTGCCCTTCGATTCCAATTACGTGACCTACGTCTGGTACGACGCGTTCTGGGCGTACGTCAGCGCGCCGGCCAGCCGCGACCCCGGTTTCATCACCGAGGTATTCCCCTCGGCCGATCACTTCATCGGCAAGGACATACTCAAGACCCACGCGGTTTACTGGCCGCCGATGCTGCTGTCGGCGGGGCTGCCGCTGTTCCGCCATCTGGACGTTCACGGATGGGTGAATTTCGGCGGCCAGCGGATGTCGAAAAGCTCCGGCAACGTCGCCGACCCGGTCAGCTACGAGGCCGCGTTCGGACCCGACGTGCTGCGCTATTTCCTGCTGCGCGAAGTCGTCTATGGCCTGGACGGGGATTTTTCCGAAGAAAGGCTGATCGAGCGGTACAACGCCGACCTCGCCAACGATCTGGGCAACTTCACCAGCCGGGTGCTGTCGATGGCGGCGCGCTACTTCGGCGGCCAATTAACTTGCGCGCCCGCCGTCGAGGACGACGCGCCCGACGCCGCGTTGGCCGCCGCGCTGGGTCAACTGGTCGAGCGGGTTGACGCGCAGGTGGAGACGCTGGCGTTCAATCGCGGGCTGGAAGCGATCTGGCAGGCGCTCGACGTGGCGAACAAATACATTGTGCAGACCGCGCCGTTCACGCTGGCCAAGGATCAGGCCAAGCTGCCGCGGGTCGCGCAGATTCTGGCCAATCTGACCGAAGCGCTGCGCGTGGTCGGCTATGCGCTGGATCCGTTCATGCCGGTAACATCGCGGCGGATTCTGGATCTGCTCGCGGTGGATCAGGCGGCCGCCGCCGCGCCCTACGGTCAGGGCCTGAAGGCGGGCCATCAAGTAAACCCCGCATCAGCGCTGTTCCCGCGGATCGAAAAGAAGGTTCGGTAGAGGCGATGCGGTTTGGCTTCCGGTTCCGATCCACGAGCATGACATGAGCGCAAAATCAAAGATCGCGGTTATTACCGGAGCGGGAAGTGGAATCGGAAAAGCGGCGGCGCTGGCGCTGGCTGCCGACGGCTGGTCGCTTGCGCTTAGCGGCCGCCGTCCACAGCCGTTGGAGGATACCGCCGCGCGGGCGCGGGAACTGGGCGCGCGGGTAATTGTGCTGGCGGGCGATGTGGCCGATCCCCAATCAGTCAAAAATCTGTTCGCGAAGGTGCGGGAGACCTTCGGCAGGCTGGATCTGCTCTTCAACAACGCCGGCACCGGCGGGCCGCCCCGGCTGCTCGAGGATCTCACCTACGATCAATGGAAACGGGTGGTGGACACCAACCTGACCGGCGCTTTTCTGTGCACCCAGGAGGCGTTCAGGATCATGAAGGAGCAGGACCCGCGCGGCGGCCGCATCATCAATAACGGATCCGTATCCGCGCACGCGCCGCGTCCCAACTCGGCTCCCTACACCGCGACCAAGCACGCGCTGACGGGGCTTACCAAATCCACCTCGCTTGACGGCCGCAAGTACGACATCGCCTGCGGTCAGATCGATATCGGCAACGCAGCCACTGAGATGACGGCGCGGATGAGCCAGGGCGTGCCGCAAGCCAATGGCACCATCATGGCCGAACCCACCATGGACATGAGCCACGTGGCCGAGGCGATCCGTTACATGGCGAGCCTGCCGCTTGACGCCAACGTGCAGTTCATGACGCTGATGGCGACCCGGATGCCGCTGATCGGGCGCGGCTGAGGCGGTAAGGGCATCCGCGCGCCGTTCATTGCGCGCCCAGCTTCCGCGCGCTTTGACGGTAGTTGTATTGTGCGGCCTGGTACTCTTTGGGGTAGCCGGCGCAGTATTGCAACGCCATCTCGGCGTTGTTGCGGGCGTTGGTGAAATTGCCGGCTTTGAAATTGAGCCGCGCCAGATCGTTGTAGTTCTCGCACTCCGACTCCACCGCGCAGGCGGCCGTGCCTTTGGCCGGATCGAAGCTCCTGCTGACGCATTCGCGCTGCGCCGCCAGCTTGCGCAGGAAATCCTCGTGCCGCCTGGCGTAGTCGCTCACCAAGAACGCCCGGCCGTTCCAGGTATAGGTCTCGATGCTGACCGGCGGGCATTTGTCGTTTTTCGGATCGCACAGGTTATCCTGAAATTTATTGAACCGCTTGACGAATTTACCCTCGCGCACGATTTCATTGCCGCTTAGTTCCGCGCCCGAAATTACCGGCTCCGACTGGGACAGGATGGTCCTGCCGCCATGCGCGTCATAGAACAGCGGATAGGGCGACGCATGGCCGCTGCGCGCATCCACCTTGTAGGCCGCGGTGGTGGTGTACGCGCTCTGCATGTCATGTCCTTGCGTGGTGAAGAGCGCGAAAGTTCCGGACTTGTCATTGACCACGTCCAGATGGAACGGCGCTTCCTGACCGCCCTGGTTGAAGTCGAAGTAAAGCGGCGTCAGCGCGATACCGGCCGCGGTCCTCACCACCAAAAAGATATTGCTCATGCCGTCCGCGCCGCAGGCGCCGCCCACCACCAGCATCCGCACCCGGTTCGTGCCCTGTACCTGCTCGCCGTATCCCTGCTCAAGGGCATCGTTCTCTTCCCTGGTCAAGGGGCCGGGTTGGGCGCGAACGCGGCAGGCTTCCAGGGTCGGCGGCGGCGCCGACCACCATCGTGGAGTGAGCAGTTTGGCTAATGTCTTTTCATAGGTATCAACGGCAGACTTGCATTGATCGCCGTCGGCGCCCAGGGGCTTGTCGCTCGAACAAAGCTGAGTGCCGTCCTGGCATGGAAAGGGCGGCTGCGGAATTACTTTGAGCGCGGCCAGGGCCGCGGGCGTGCAGACCCGGGTTTGCGGCTCGGCGCGCGGCTTCGACGCCGCAACGGCAATCAACGCGCCGGCGATCAGGGCGGCGGTCCGCGCGCCCAACCGCAGGCCGTCACAAAACGCATGCGGACGCGTTTTCCGCGCCCGCATCGTGGTGTGTATCCGGCGGCGTCCTGGCAATCCGCGCGCGCTCAGGATGGCTTGGAACCACCGCCGCGGACGACCTTACCCGGCATCGCGCCGGTCGGCTGACCGTCCTCGAACACCACCTCGCCGCTCACAATAGTGTACCTGTAGCCTTCGGCCCGCTGCACAAAGCGTTTGCCGTCGGCGGGGAAATCGCGGACAATCTCCGGCGCCCGCGAATTGAGGCGATCGAAATCGATCAGATTGATGTCGGCTTTGAGTCCCTCCAGCAGCGCGCCGCGATCATCCAGGCCATAGAGCAGAGCGGTTTCGCGGGTCTGTCGCTTGACCGCCGCCTCGAGCGGAAGCCGGCCGTTGCGGCCGCGGTCGCGCACCCAATGCGAAATCAGGAACGTGGGAGTGCCGGCATCGCAGATCTGCGCGCAATGCGCCCCGCCGTCGGCCAGGCTGATGACGTTGACCGGATGCATCAGCAGGTCGAGCAGCGGATCGAGGCTGTAGGAACGGGTGTAATTGAAGGGCTGGTAGATCAGCTCGCGGCCGCCGCGCAGTAGCAGCGCGTCGTAGTAAACTTCATGCGGCGACCGGCCCTCGCGCTTCGCAATCGCGGCCAGACTCATCTCGGCGCCCGGCTCGTAATTGGGCGGATCGCCCAGCACGAACAGTCCTTCGTACCCGTCGGAAGGAACATCGAACTGATTGCCCGGTTTGTGCGGCATCTCGGCCAGGATGCGCGCGCGCAGTTGCGGGTCGCGCAGCCGCGCCACCCGCTCTTGCAGCGGCAAATCGGCGATGGGTTGGTACGAGGGCAGGTTCAGAAATGGATTGGTCGAGGCCTCCAGGCCGTTCAATTGTCCCGGCGACCGCACCGCGATCTGACTGACCAAACGGGCGCCGCGCTGGTTGCATTGCTGCATGAAGTCAAGACGGCGCCGCACGCCGGGACCGGTCGGACCGTTGCCCAGCGCGGCCAGCGATAGCGGCAGCCCGGTTTCCCGCGTGAGTTCCGTCATCCATTCCATGCTCTTGTCCACGCCGGTCAGATCGGAGATCACCTCGAACACCCCGCGTCCGGCGTCGCCCAGTCCTCTGCCGATCGCCATCACTTCGTCGATCGCGGCCAGGGTTCCGGGAACCAATTCGCCCTCGCGTGTGCGATGCACCCGGGTGCGGGAAGTGCTGGCGCCCAGCGCGCCGGCGCGCACGCTGTCGCGCACCACCGCGCGCATCCGTGCGATTTCATCCGCCGTGGCCGGCTCGTTGCCCGCGCCGCGCTCGCCCATCGCGTAAACCCGCAGCGCGCAATGCGGCACCTGCGCCCCGATATCGATGGCGCGCTTCATGCGCGAGAGCGAGTCGAGATACTCGCCGAAGGTTTCCCATTCGAAATCGATCCCCGCGCTCAGCGTGGCGACGGGAATGTCCTCGACCGCTTCCATCAGCGCGATCAGGAACTGCTCGGCGCCGCGTTTGACCGGTGCGAAGCCAACCCCGCAGTTGCCCATGATCACGGTGGTCACGCCATGCCAGCTCGATGGACTGACGTAAGGATCCCACGCCACCTGGCCGTCGTAATGGCTGTGAATGTCGACCCATCCGGGCGCGGCCATCAGTCCGGCCGCGTCGATTTCGCGCCGGCCCGATCCGGCTTTGCCGCCCACGCCGGCGATTGTGCCGCCGTCGACCGCGATATCGCCGTTGAAGCCGGGGCGTCCGGTGCCGTCCACGATAGTGCAGTTTCTGATTACGAGGTCATGCATGGCGGTCTCCTTCCTCAGAGAACTCTGAACCTTTGTTAAAAAGGATGTCAAGCGGCGGCTGTCTGTCGCGCGCGCCCCGTGCCATCCCGCCCCATTCGGCATCCGGCTGTTCCGATGTTGCTTTTGAACTAACATACCTGGCCGGCGGATGCCCACCTTGGCGTTGAGCGCATTCGCCTTCGAAAGGGGAGATGCGTATGACAGTTTGGCGCAGTCTGCCGCGCCGGATCGCGATGCTTGCCGCGCTGGTGTGGATGGAGATCGGCATAGCGCTGCTGTTCATGCTGGTGCTCGACACGATTTGCCGGCTGGCCGCGCCGCTGACCTATCTGCAACCCGACGGCGGTCACGCGGCGGCGATCGCCGCCTACCCGCAAATTCCGTGGCTGCGCGATTACTATGCGATCTACGACCGTCTATCGGTAAGGTGGCATCCGTACGTCTATTTTCTGATGAGCCCGATCAAAAGCGCTTACATCAATGTCAACGGGGAGGGCATTCGTGCGACCTGGCATGCGGCGCGGGCGGCGAAGCATACCGGGGTCAAACCTTTACGCGTCTTCGTATTCGGCGGCTCGACCATGTTCGGCGACAACGCGCGCGACGATTACACGATTGCGTCACTTTTGGCCAAAAGTCTGACCGCGCAATCGCGAGTGCCGGCCGAGGTCGTCAATTTCGGCCAGGAGGGCTATTCCAATACCCAGGAATCGCTGCTTTTGGCCGAGCATCTGCGCCGGGGCGATATTCCCGATCTGGCGATTTTCTACGACGGCATCAACGAAGTTGCCACCGCGTTCGAGAATCACGCGCCTGGATTGACGTTCGACGAACTGGCGCGCGGCCGTGAGTTCAACCTGCTTAATGTCGATCGCCGGCTGGATCTATCGGCGTTCGCCGTTTACAACCTTGCGCGCTACTCTTACGCGGGACTGACCGCCGAATGGCTGGCCGACAAATTTCTGTCCACAGCCGCCTACAATGTCAGGACGCGGCTGGCAAACGCCCGTTTGAGGGCATCCGGGCTGCCGGCATCCGAAACCGTCAACGCCCAACTGGTTGACGGCGTGATCGATACCTACCTGTTCAACAAGCGGACGGTCGAGGCGATGGCCCGCGGCCGCAACTTTCGTTGCCTGTTCTTCTGGCAGCCGGTGATTTACGAGAAAAATCGCCTCGCGCCGTTCGAACAGCGGCTGGTGCAAGAGGGGGAACGCGACTTTCCCGGCTATCGGGAATTCTTTCTTAAGAGCTACGCCCGGATGCGCGAACTCGGCGCCGCGCAACAGGTGGTGGACCTCAGCCGCGTTTTTGCCGATACCGACCGCTCCTATTACACCGATGACGCTCACCTGATCGAAGCCGGCAATCAGGTTGTGGCCGAGGCCATGCTTCCGTTCGTCAAAACGGCGCTTGAGCAGTTGGCCGATGCGCCAGCGCGGTCTGGTTCCGGCAGCAATCCGGCCCTCCATCGCGTACAATCAGCCAGGGAGGGTACCTGATGATTGCGACGGGAGTCAGGCGGCTTGCGTACGTTGCGATTTTTGCGGTTGTGCTCGGCAGTCTTTCGGCATGCGACGTCAACAAGTTTCCGCGGCTGGACGAGCAGGTTAAAGCCTCGTGGAGCGAAGTGCTCAACCAGTACCAGCGCCGCGCCGACCTGATTCCGAACCTGGTCGAAACGGTCAAAGGCTACGCGCATCAGGAACAGCAGGTGCTGACCCAGGTAACCGAGGCGCGGGCCAGGGCGACCCAGATGCAACTGCCGCCGGACATCCTGTCCAACCCGCAGGCGTTTCATCAATTCGAGCAGAACCAGGCGGCGCTGGGGGGCGCGTTGGGGCGCCTGCTGGTGGTGAGCGAACGCTATCCGACGCTCAAGTCGGACCAGAACTTCCTCGCGCTGCAATCGCAGCTTGAGGGGACCGAAAACCGCATCGCGGTGGCGCGCCGCGACTACATCATCGCGGTGCGGAACTACAACACCGCGCTGCGCACGATTCCCGATCGATGGGTGGCGGCGTTGCTGTACCCCGACCTCAAGGTGCGCGAGACTTTCACCATCCCGCAGGAAGCGCAAAAAGTACCGCAGGTCAAATTCTGATGCATCCTGTCCGCGACACCGCGCGCCTGTGCGCCTGCGCGGCCTGGCTTGCGGCGCTGCTGGGTATGGCCGCGCCGCTGTTGGCCGGGCCGAAATTTCCCGCGCTTACCGGCCGCGTCGTCGATGACGCCGGGATTCTCAGTTCCTCGGCGGTGAAACAACTCGACACCATGCTGGCGCGGCATGAGCAAGCGACCGGCGAACAGGTGGTGGTCGTTACGCTGCCGTCTTTGCAGGGCTATCCGATCGAGGAGTTCGGCTACCAACTGGGGCGCTACTGGGGAATCGGACAGAAGGGGAGGAACAACGGCGCGCTGCTCATCGTCGCGCCCAACGAGCACAAGGTCAGGATCGAAGTCGGCTACGGTCTGGAAGGCGAACTCACCGACGCGCAGTCCAGCGTGATCATTCAGCGCGATATCCTGCCGCGGTTTCGCGGCGGCGATTTCAACTCCGGCGTGATTGCGGGCACGCGCGCGATCCTGAACGTGCTGGGCGGGCATCCGGAAGCGGCCGCGCCGGCTGTTGCCGCCGGCGGCAACAGCTTGGATCTGAGCTGGGTCATCTTCGCGCTGTTCGGCGTCTGGATCCTCTACGCGCTTGTAATGCGCGCGATGGCCCGCAATCCGCGCATCATCCGGCGCGTGGGCCGCAGCGGATACTATGGGCCGGGCGGCTTTTGGGGCGGTTTGGGCGGATCGGGCGGCGGATTTGGCGGCGGCTTCTCCGGCGGCGGCGGATCGTTCGGCGGCGGAGGCGCTTCGGGAAGTTGGTAACCGCACGGCCGTTCACCGACCACGAGCATCGCCGCATCCACGACGCCATTGCCGGCATCGAGCAGGCCACCGCGGCCGACCTCGATTTGGTGGTCGTGCGCGCCAGCGACCGTTATTCGCTGTATCCGCTGGTGTGGGCCGCGGCGATGGCGATTGCGGCGGCCGCGATGGTGGTGCTGATTCGTCCGTCGATCCCGGCGCGGATTGCGATCGCGTTTGAGTTCGTAGTGCTGGTCGCCGCGACGCTCATCCTCGATCTGCCGCCGCTGCGCCTGAGGCTGGTGCCGGAGCGGGTCAAACGCGCCCACGCCCGCCAACTGGCGC
Source organism: Pseudomonadota bacterium (assembly GCA_021324455.1). Classification (GTDB taxonomy): domain Bacteria; phylum Desulfobacterota; class Binatia; order Binatales; family Binataceae; genus JAJPJA01. The sequence goes on from JAJPJA010000070.1 coordinate 100,819, forward strand.
ATCGCGAATTTGCGGCCCAATACGCCCGCGGCGGAACGCCGCGCCGGCGCGTGCTGATTTTCGTCTCGCTGGCCGAGCGCTACGTCGAGATCATTGCCGACCACGAAACCTACGCCGCGGCGGATCGCGGGTTGTGGGACAGGACCGTGAACGATTTTCTGTCGGCGACGCGGTCGGGCCGCGTCGCCGACGGAGTTCTCAACGCGGTGCAGGCGTGCGGCGCGATGCTGCGGACCATCCACCCCGCCTGAACAGGCTATGCGGCTACAGGCCCGTGCCGCTTAGCGCAATCAAGTGCGGACTGCTCGCATCGGGGCTGGCGCGGATCTTAAGCGTGGCCTTGTAGGAACGGCTGGATTTCGGTCTGAACGTCACCGCATACGCGCACGTACTGTTCGCGGCCAGAGCGGAGCCGCAGGTCGTGCCCGATGCAATCGCAAACTGGCTTGGATTGGAACCGCCCATAGCGGCACTGAGCGAGATCGGTATCGCCTGAGTGTTGCTTACGGTGACGAACTGGGCCGCGCTCGTGGTGCCGGATGGAACTGCGCCGAAGGACAGCGCGGACGGCGCGACGGTTATCGCTTGCGGCGCCGGAGTCGGCGTGGGAGTCGGTTTGGTGGTCGGCGCCCAGCTGCTGGTGGAGGCCGGGGTCGGGGTCTGGGTCGGCTCGGGCGTCGGCGTTATGGTGCTGGTCGGATGGCTATCGGCGCCTTTGAGGGCGAAAATCATGCCGACGCTGGTGAAGCCGTTGGTCCACTGAAAGCCATAATTACCGGGAGCGGTTGCGACCTGTACCGCCGGAATCAGCTCCGAGATGGTGCCATTGACGACAGTTAACGGAGTCGGCATTCCACCGCCGCTGCCGTAATCGATTGGCTGCGGCGCGGGCGGAGTAATCAGCGAAACCGATACCGCCCCGACCAAAAGATCGGTCGCATTGGTCGTCGTAATGACCCCGGTGACCAGATTGTCGCGTGACTTGGTATCGCGGTCGAGCGGGCTCACATTCGACACGCCGGTATACTCCAGCAGATTGAAGTTGAAGTCCTTGGCGCTGGAGAGCTTCACCGTAACCGTGGTCGATCCGCCCGGATGATTGGAAGCTATCCACGCGTCCAGCGTCGTGTTGTCGATTCCGGCACGCGCCGGATAAAGCGCCGGATCGACCGGCGACCAGGCGCCGCCGCTGGTATCGCTGACCGCCGACACGGTGGCGCCGCCGGTATTGATCGCGACCAGCAGGACCAGCGTCGAACCGCTGTTCTGCACCGTTACCGGCAATGAGGCGGAAGCGCACTGACCGCAGCTTTTGACCGCCTGCTGGATCAACATGATGGGCGCGCGCGTCGGCACCGCGCTCGGCGTCGGCGTCGGCGTCGCCGACGCGGTGGCAGCCGGCATCGGAGTCGGCGTGGGAGTGGGGCCCGAGCGGCCGGCATAGGCGTAGGCGCCGATGTCGATGGTATTCCAGTTAAGCCCGCTGAAGTCGCCCGCCGGCATCCCGTACGCGGTCGTTCCCGCGCCGATTACCGGGCTGCCGGAGGCCGGATGCATATCGCTGGGCGGACCCACCAGCATCGGATTGACGCCGAGCAGATTTCCGGAGCCGGTAATGCTGCCGTTGACGCTGGGATGTCCGGCGCCCAGCGCACTGTCGAAAGTGATGTTATTGTCCCACACATCGGCAAAGCTGACGCATTCGCACAGCGCCGTGTTGCTCGAATTGAGGGCGGAATTGGCGATCGCCACGTTGTTGACGAAGATGTTGTGAGTGCCGTTTTCGTTCTGGATCTCGCCGCGGAGCGTGGCGCCGTTGCTGTTAAAGCTGTTGTTCCAGTAGGCAGTATTGTTGCGCACCAGCGCGTTCTGCGACTGGTAGACCTTGATCCCCGCCCCGCCGTTGTCCCACACCAGATTCTCCTCGATAAGCGCTCCTCCCAGGTACACAACGTGGCTTACCTGCGTGCCGTTGGCGTCATCGAAGATGATGCCGTTGCCGTCGGTGCCGCCCACCGGGTCGTGATTGCCGTAGACCGTGTTGTAGCCGATATAGTTGTGGTAACCAGGCGCGGTATCCAACGCCGCCGGCTCCCAGATCGAGATGGCCGAGGTATTGCCCGAAGTACCCGCCGAGCAGCCGCGCACCACGTTGCCCTCGATTGTGCGGTAATCGCCCGAATTCAAATTGATTCCGCCGCCGGGCATATTCTCCACCAGGTTGCCGATTACCCGCGTATGATGGCCGCCCTGGGCGGAGATGCCGAGGTCGGTGCCCCCGGTTACATGAAGATTGTCGACTTCTATGTAGCTCTGATTGTTGATGTCGACCGAATTCACAGTGGCCGCGTTCGGATGCACCGCGGTCAGAGTAATCCATGCCGCGGCGGTGCCCGACTTGGGAAACTTAACGCCCTGGCCGTAGTTGCCGTCATTGAGGCAGACCACCGCTCCCGCTCCGACCGCGGAAAGCGTGGAGTTGATCGACGCGCCAGGCGAAATCGTAACGCTGCAGACGGCGGCGAGCGCCGAACCGCCCAGGCCCGCCTGCAGGCAGATGGCCCATACCCCGGCCAACAGCACAAGCGCGGCGGTTCGGACTCGGGGCGGCGCGGATGACGGCGTATGGCAAGGCCGGCGCCGCAAATCGCGGCTTTGCCCGCAAGCGGAGTGAAATATGGGAAAAATCACGGAGGTTGAGTCTTTCGGCATCTTTCGGCTTTTTGTCAAGAAACGTGCCATTCAGTAGCAGCCGCTGTCAATGCCTTCGACGGCGGTCATCGAACGGCGCATGACTCGGATCGCGGCAGCTCCTTTGGATGCAGCCGCGATTTGAGACAGGCGGGTATCCCGCCCACCCGCGCAGCAACGGATGAAGGAGCTTTTGAACCGGCAAGGATTGATTCAGCGGCCGGAAAAACGCGCGGTGCGGCGTTCGACAAATGAGCGCACTCCCTCTTTGGCATCTTCCGATCGCTCCAAATCGCGATACTGCGCCAGCAGCGCCTTGAGCGCCTCGGCCGCCCCTTCCATCACCGACTTGCGCGCCGAGATGAGGGTGGCGCGCACCGCCAGCGGCGCCTGCGCCGCGATGGTCTGTGCGAGTTCGACCGCGCGCTCCAGATGCCGCCCCACCGGCGTCACCTCCTGCACCAAACCGATGCGATACGCCTCGCGGGCGTCGAATTCGTCGCCGGTCAGCAGGTAGCGCATCGCATTGCCCCATCCCATCAGCGCCACCATCCGCACCGTCGCGCCGGCGGCGGGAAACACGCCGCGCTTGACCTCGATCTGGCCAAACCGCGCATTGTCGGCCGCCACGCAGATATCGCTGGCCAGTGCCAGCTCGATCCCGATGGTCAGGCAGCGGCCGTGAATCGCGATCACCACCGGCTTGGTGCGCGCCTGCCCGTAGATTCCCATCGGTTCGATAACGCCGGGCTCGGTGATGAAATGCTCGGGCCTGACCTGGGTCAGGTCGATACCGGCGGTGAAATGATCGCCGTGCGCGAACAGCACGGCGCAGCGGTACCGATCGTTGTTTTCGTACTCGGTGTACGCCGCCATCAGCGACCGGAGCATCGGGCGGTCAAACGCGTTCATCTTGCGCGTGCGATCGATACCCATCAAAAAAAGATGCCCGCGGGCCTCGGTCGTGATTCGTCCTTCGGTGGTGCTGTCCATACCGGATGCTCCTGGCGCGGCTCAGGATATCACTGCGCCGCTGACGCGGCGATTTCCACGATAAAGCCGTCGGGCAGTTCGCGTTTGCCGTCGAGAAAATCGCCGTTGATGTCGCTGACCCACAGCTGGTTGCCGATAAACCGAAGATGCAGCGGATTGATGAAGCCGGCGGCGACCAGCTTGGGAATCCCGCCGCCCGCCAGGCGCATCACCGTGCCGTCGGCGCGCAGCGGCTGGGTCATCGGCACCGGAGCCTCGAACTCGCCCACATCGGTAAAGAACAACTGGCCGCCGAACCGGCCAAAACCGGCCGGCGCGAACATCATCCCGCCCGGAGTGCGCAGCCCCCACACCAGCGGCTTGGGCTCGATTGCTCCGCTGGGCGAAACTTTCATGATCATGCCGCGGCGTGCGTTGGCGTCGGGCACTCCCTGCGCGTTGGCGGGCGTGACCGCAACCAGCATCCACTGATGGTCGGGGGTGAAGGTCAGTTCCAGCGGCACGCCGTAGCGGCTGAAATCGGCGAACGGCGCGCATTTGCCGTCCTTGCCCGCCTGATAAATCATGTCGTTCTGCGTGGTCACGGCAAAGATACGCCCGCCGAACGGGCTTTGCTGCGGCCCGAACCATAGCGCCGACCCCGCTCCGACCATCCCATGCCCGGCGCTGCCGGCGGACGGCAGCGTGCAGAAGGGCTGCAGCGTATTGGTGTCGGGACTGAGCCGCTGGATCAGATGATTGGCCCACAAGCCCTTTTCACCTTTGGCCGGCTGCGTCAGCAGAAAAAGCTGTCCCCCGTAGGGGCCGAAGTTCTCGGTCGCCGCGTCCATCCCGACGTCCGGCAGCATGTTTTCGGGCGCGGCCACGACCGACGTCTTTCCCAATTCGTCCACCGCAACCAGACGTCCGCCGCCCTTTGCGCTCTCGCCGCCGTCGTCGTTGACCCACACCGCGCCGCCGCGCGGCACCATCTGCAGCGGATCGTACAACTCGCCCGGCGGCGCCACGATGCGGGCGGTAAAGCCGGGCGCGGTTTTGATGTGCGGCGCCGCCAGCAGACGATCGCTCACGCGCGCCGCCTCGCTGCGATGCTGTCTGGCGTATGCCGGCGCGAGCGCAACGAGCATCAGCGGCAGGGCGATTGAGGATGCGACTGCTCCGGCGGCTAAAACGATTGCGTATCGGCCCATGGTGTTTTCCGGCGCGAAAGTGGTGTGAGATTTTCACCCGAAGCCGAACCAGGTCAAGGCGATCGCGGGTAAGGTTGCCGAATCGGCGCCGCTGTGCTTCAAAATGCCTGTCGGCGCCGCGGCGGCGCCCTGTAAGTCCTGCGGGGCATCTGCATGGCATCACAACCAGTCAATTCCGACGCCGGTGTCCCGGGTCCGTTGAGCGCGATTGGCGTGGTCGAATGCGGCCAGGGCGTGGCGGCTGCGTTCGCCGCCAAACTGCTGGCAGACTTAGGCGCCGACGTGATCAAGATCGAGCCGCCCGGCGGCGACCTGACGCGCCGGCGGGGCCCATACTTCGACGACCATCCCGACCCTGAACGCAGCGGCCTGTTTCTCTACCTCAACGCCAACAAGCGCGGCGCCGTGCTCGATTTGGAGCAAAGCGGCGGCCGCGACCTGCTCGACGCCTTGCTGGACCGCGCCGATATCCTGATCCACAACGTCAGGCCGCCCGACCGCGCGCGCCGCGGCCTGGCCGCGGAGCGGCTGTGCGCGCGTTTTCCGCGGCTTATCGTCGCCAGCATCTCGCCCTTCGGCGAGCGCGGGCCTTACGCCAATTACCGCGCCTATGACGTCAACCTGATGCATTCCAGCGGCTTCGCCGCGATCAATCCCGCCTGTTCGCCCTACCCGGATTTGCCGCCGGCCAAATTATTCGGCCAGCAGGCGGAATTTCAGGGCGGCCTGCACGCCGCCGTGGTGGCGCTCGCCGCATGGTTGGAGCGCCGGCGCACGGGGGCGGGACAGGCCGTCGATGTGAGTCAGCAGGAATGTATCTTCGCGATGCTCGGGTCGAGTCCCGCGTTCTTCACCTACGCCGGCAGCAGGACCAGCCGGTTGGGGGTCCGGCCGATCCAGCCCTGGATGGCAGCGGAATGCGCCGACGGCAAGCTCTATCTGGCCTGCATCGAGGAGCAGCAATGGCTCGGATTGCTGGAGTTGCTGGGCAATCCGCAATGGGGCCGCGAGGAGATTTTCAAGGATCGCACCAGCCGCGCGAAGCACTTCGACGCGCTGCGCCCGCTGCTCGAGGAAATCACGCGGCGGCATACCGTGAGCGAGCTTTATCATGCCGCGCAGAAGATGCGTCTGCCGGTGGCGCCGCTCAACCGGATGAGCGAGCTTTACGCCGACCGGCATCTGCGCGCGCGCAATTTTTTTGTGCCGCTCGCTGAACAGCACGGCGCCGGGCGCCCCATCGACGTGCCCGGAGCTCCATACAAGTTCAGCACGATGCGATGGGCGCTGCGGCGGCGCGCGCCCCGGCTCGGCGAGCACGACCAGGAGATCAGGCGAATCGCCGCGCAGCCGCCGGCCGCTCAAGGTCCGGCGGCGCCCGCCGCGCACGGCGGAGCGCGGCCGCTGAGCGGTATCCGCGTGCTGGATTTCTCCTGGGTGTGGGGCGGCCCGTTCTGCACCCTGAACCTGGCGCAGCTCGGCGCCGACGTGATTCGGGTGGAATCCGCGCGCCGCCCGTGTCTGTTCCGCAGGCTGCTGCCGTTTGCGGACAACATTCCCGGGCTCAACCGGGCGGGGCTGTTCAACCAGGTCAACCAGGGCAAACGCAGCATCGTGATCGAACTGGACCATCCGCAGGGATTGGAGATTGCGCGCTCGCTGGTGCGATGGGCCGACGTGGTGGTGGAGAATTTCGCGCCCGGCGTGATTGAAAAAATCGGCCTCAGCTACCAAGTGCTGCGCGCCATCAAGCCTGACCTGATCATGCTGTCGATCTCCGGATTCGGCCAGAGCGGTCCGTTGCGCAATTACGTCAGTTACGGCGGAATCACCGGTGCGTACTCCGGCTTTTACGCCCACAACGGTCATGCCAACGATGAACCGCGCGACCTCGGCGCCACCTATGCCGACCCGGCGGCGGGGATCTTCGGCGCTGCCGCTATCCTGCTGGCGCTGGTCAATCGCGAACTCAGCGGCGCGGGCCAGTACATCGACCTCTCGATGCTGGAAGCGATGGGCACCTTGGCGGCCGAAGGACTGCTGGAGGTGGCGATCAACGGGCGCGAGCCGCGGCGGATGGCGAATCGCGACCGCTGGATGGCGCCGCACAACTGCTACAAGGCGCGCGGCGACGCCGAGATGTGGGTGACGATCGCGGCCGGCAGCGACGCCCAGTGGCGCGCGCTGTGCGGGGTTATCGGCCGGCCCGATTTGGCCGCCGATCCGCGCTATGCCACCGCCGCCGCGCGCAAGCACCACGAAGACCAACTCGACGCCATCATCACGCAATGGACGCGCGAGCGCGACCGCTGGGACATTGCGCAGCGGATGCAGCGCGCGGGCGTGGCGGCGTTTCCCACCCTGACCAACGAGGATCTGTTCGCGGATCGCCATCTGGCCGAACGCGGGTTCGTGATCGAAACGGACCATCCGCAAGCAGGCCGCCGCAAGCATACGGCGCAGCCCTGGAGCGCGTCGTCAAATTCCCAGCGCGCGCTGGCGCGCGCACCGATGCTCGGCGAGCACACCGCCGAAATCCTGGGGTCCGTGCTGGGTTACCCGCCGGAACAAATCGCGCGGCTCAAGTTCGACGGCGCGGTGGCCTGACTGCGGCCGGGGAATCCCGCGCCGGCGCGTTCGCCGCTGCGATTTGAGCGCGCCTGGGTGCCGATTTCGGTGTAGGATCATGCGGCGGAGACCGCGCTATGACACCTGATTACTCGACCATGGACGCCGCGCTTGAAATGGTGCTGCAAGCGGGGCCGGATCTCACCAACGGCTTCACCAGCCACGCGTCGATGGGCGCGGAGGCGATGTGCGCGCGCGGCCGCGCCGACGCGGTGATGGCGTGGGTGGAGAACTATCGCCACATGTTTACGGAGCGTCCCCGCGCCGCGCAAAAGATCGATCCGGCAGCCTGGCGCGATGCGCTGGGCGCGGCCAACCGCTTCGCCGACTGGGTCGAGTTTTTCCGCGCGGAACTCAAGGCGCAGCCGTGGCCGCGGGTGATTCGCAAATGGGGCGCGCTGCTCTCGCCCGGCCTGGTGGGCGCGGCGACGCACGGGATTATCCGCACCGGCCACGCGGTCCGCAGTCTGGCCAACCAGGAAACGCCCGCGCGGCTGGCTGAACTGGCGGACGGTTTAGCCTACTGGGCGGCTACCTACGAGGAATTGCCGCAGCGGCGCACGCCGCGGCGCGCCGGGATGCCCTCGCAGGCGATTGCCGCGGTGCCGATACTGCCGGTTCAAAGCCGCGGACATTTTCATAACATCGTCCAGGCGCTGGTGCAGCTCGACGATTTCCCGCCCTTCGCGGAAACCATCTCGCTGGCCGATACTGACGCCAGTGCGCCGGCCTTCATCTCCAACCTGACCGAAACTTTCGCGCGCGTTTACCTGACCAACGCCCACGACATCGTCAGCACCATCGCGTTCATCCATGCGGTTGACGCTCCCGCGGCTCTGCGCACCATCGCGGCGTATCTCGATAGCGGCGGCGTGCGCGAAGGCCTGTCTTACGCATGGCAGGCCAGCGCCGCGCTTTATTCGATCTACGGACTGCGGCCGCCGCAGCCCGACTCGGAGGCCGGCAGCCGCGCGGATGCGGACGAGCTGTTCCAGCAGGCGATCGACGCCGGCGACGAGCATGCGATCAAATTCACCGAAGCATGCCTGCGCGAGCATGCGATGAACCCGAAGTCCTGTTACATCGACGCGGCGCGCCGCGCGATCGGCGTCTTGAAAGCGCTGGGGCGCGTCTGAGCTTTCGCGTCGCGCGCCGCGCGGTGTCTCAATCCGGTTGCAATGCCATCGCGAGCAGTCACGGCCTTGGTCCCGGGTGCGGCAAAAAGCCGGTGCGCCGCGGTGGAATTGCGCGCGGCGGCGCCGTTCGATTTCGATCTGGTGCTGCATTACCTGCGCATCTGGCCGGCGGCCGTGCTGGAAAGAATCGAAGGCGGTTATTACCGGCGCGCGGTGCGCATCGGCGGGCGCGGCGTGCTGCTGTCGATGCATTCGACCGGCACCCCGGCGCGTCCGCGGCTGCTGCTGGAAGTTTGCGCGCCCGCGCTCGACCGCGCGACGGTCGAGCAGGCGGCGGCGTTGGTGCGGCGCACGTTCTTGCTCGACACCGATCCGGCGCCGTTTCTGAAAGCGGCGCGGGCGGATCCGGTCCTTGCCGAAGTGGCGCAGCGGCTGTGCGCAATCCGCCCGATCCAGATTATCGATCCGTTCGAGGCGGTGTTGTGGACGGTGCTGGGTCAGCAGATCAATCTGGCCTTCGCGCGGCGGCTCAAGATCGCGTTGATCGAAATGTGCGGAGCGCAGCTGGAGATCGGCGAGCGCTTCGACCTCTTTCCGCAGCCCGAACAGGTCGTGCATCTGGACCCGCAACTGGCGCGCGAACGCCAGTTCAGCCGCCAAAAGGTTGAATATGTCAAAGCCATCGCCGCCGCTGTATTGAGCGGCAGGATTGATTTCGAACAACTCCGCGCGCTGGCGCCGGAGCAGGCGCTCAACGCGTTGATCGCGATCAAGGGAATCGGGCGCTGGACGGCGGAATACGTTCTGATTCGCGCTTTGGGGTTTCCTGACGCGATCCCGGCCGCCGACGCCGGGCTGCGCAAGTCGATCGGAAAGGCTTACGGGCTGGACCGCAGCGCCACCGAACAGGAACTGCGGACCATCGCGCGGAAGTGGCAGGGATGGCGCGGATGGGCCGCGTTTTACTTCTGGCTGGAGCGGCTGCTCGCGCTTTATGGTAATTTGACATCCGCTGGGCAAACCACTAGCCCTATGGCGAGAAAAATTCGCCGCAAGGCGCCCTCACCCTAACCCGCTCCCTGGTCGGGGAGAGGGAACCAGACGGACTGTTTTGGATCAAGCGAGAGGGAGAGTTGCGAGGGGAAAGGTTGTTTTCAGATGCCGACCAAATACGCGCAGGTCGCGGGACATCCGACCTACTATTACTATGTTGGCGCGACGACCACGCCCGACGTGGTGCCCGATTTTTCCCGCGGCAAAACGATCGTGTTGGTTCACGCCTCGGGTTCCAACGGCCATAACTGGCATCATCAGATCGACGCTCTGGGCGCCAGACACAGCCCGATCGCGATGGATATGCCCGGGCATGCGCGCTCCGACGGCGTAGCCGGCTTCGAGACCATCGCGCAATACACCGACTTCACCGCGGCCTTTCTCGACGCTTTGAAGATCAAAAGCGCGGTTATCGCCGGACGCTCGCTGGGCGGGATGGTGGCGCTGGACTTCGCCCTCCGCTACCCGGACCGGACTCAGGCCGTAATCGCGATCTGCACCGCCGCCCGATTCAATATTCCCGCCGAACGCCTGGCAGCGCTCGAAGCGGTGGCCAAGGGCCGCGCCAGCCAGCAGTTCAACAACGACGGCTACTCGCCCAAGACGGTCAAGGAAAAAATCGAAGTGATCCGCGAGGGCTGGGGCGAGCAGGTCAAAACCGACCCGCGCGTGCGCTGGACCGACGTGAAGGCATGCGCGGCGGCAGATCTGAGGGCCGATTTGGGCAGAATAAAAAAACCCACGCTGGTGCTGGCCGGCGCCGACGACACCATCGCCACCGTGGCCGACGCGCAGTTTATCGCCGAGCATATCCCGGGCGCAAAACTGGTCACGATTGCGGACGCGGCGCACAATCTGCCCACCGAAAAGCCGGCCGAGGTCAACGCCGCGATCGAGCAATTCCTCGCGCAACTCTAAGCTTTGGGAACCACGCACGTGAGCCTGAAAAAGAAAGCAGCCATCGTTGGCGTCTATGAGCATCCGACCCGCTTCGCGCCCAGCAAAACCACCTACCAGATTATCGCCGAGAGCGCGCGCGAGGCGCTGGCCGACGCGGGACTGACGATCAAGGACGTGGACGGTCTGTTCAACGCCGGCGGCGGCGGTTTGCTGGGCAGTCTGGCGCTGGCCGATTATCTCAACATATTTCCCACTTACACCGACACCACCAATTACGGCGGCTCATCCTTCGTCGGCCACGCCGCGCACGCCGCCGCCGCGATTAGCGCCGGGCTGTGCAAGGTCGCCCTGATCTGTTACAGCGCCACGCCGGTGTCGACGCCGATGGCGGGAATCGCGGGAGCGATGGCCGGCGACCCCAGTTCGAATTACGAAAACCCCTACGGCGTCACCATCATCAACGGCTACGCGATGACGGCGCAGCGCCATATGCATGAATACGGCACCACCTCGGAGCAGTTGGCGGAAATCGCCGTGACCATGCGGCTGCACGCCTCGATGAATCCCAACGCCAAGTATCGCGACCCGATCACGGTCGAGGACGTGCTCAAGTCGCGCGTCATCTCCTCGCCGCTGCATCTGCTGGATTGCTGCGTGGTCAGCGACGGCGGCGGCGCGGTGGTGATGACGTCGGCGGAGCGCGCTCGCGATCTGCGCAAAAAGCCGGTCTATATTCTGGGGTCGGGCGAAGCGATGCGCCATGCCGCCGCGGGGCATCGCGATCTGATGGACATCGCGACCAACGACTCGGCGCGCCAGGTTTACGAGCGCTCGGGGCTGACGCCCAAAGATATCGACATGGCGATGATCTACGACTCCTTCACGATCACCGTGCTGATGCAGTTGGAGGCGCTCGGGATGTGCAAGAAGGGCGAAGGCGGCGCATGGGTCGGCGGCGGGCGGCTGCGCTATGACGGCGAGTTTCCGATCAACACGGACGGCGGCGGGCTGTCGTCCAATCATCCGGGGATGCGCGGGATTTTCCTGCTGATCGAGGCCGCCAGACAGCTGCGCGGCGAAGGCGGTGCGCGCCAATGCAAAAAGCCGCTGCGCACCGCAATCGCCACCGGAATCGGCGGCAATCTGGGCTATCGCCACGCCGCCGCCACCGTCATCCTGTCCAACGAATAGGTCCGCATCATGGCCGAGGAAAAAGAAAAGAAGCGCTACGAGAAATTTCTCCCCAGCATCGACGAGGAAAGCCGTCCGTTCTGGGAGGCGACCAAACGGCATGAACTGTACGTGCAGAAATGCCGCGATTGCGGCTTCGTCCAGTTCCATCCGCGCGCCGTCTGCACCGCCTGTCTATCCTCCAGCGTGCAGTGGCTGAAGTCGAGCGGGCGGGGGAAGATCTATACCTGGTCGGTGACCAATCAGAATCCGGGCCGCGGATTTCGCGATGCGCTGCCCTACATCGTCGCCTACGTCGATCTTGATGAGGGCGTCAAAATCTTCGCCAACGTTGTCGACTGCAAACCTGAAGAGGTTAAAATAGGGATGCCGGTCGAGGCGGCCTTCACCGACGTTACGCCTGAGTTTACGTTGGTTAATTTCCGTCCGGCCAGGTAATCGCGCCAGGGGAACCACCTTATCCGATGGCCACCATTCTGGATTTGCACAGCCACAGCGAGGCGTCCGAGGACAGCCGCGCTCCGGTTGAGGCCTATCTCAACTGGATTAAGCTGCGGCGGCGGGAACGGCCCGTCAACGGGATCGTCCTGACCGAGCATCGCCAATGGAACGCCGCCGGCGATTACCGCGAACTCGAGGACAAGTACGGCATCATGATCCTCAAGGCGACCGAAGCCGAGACCGACTACGGACACATGCTGGTGTTCGGCGTCAATGAGGACATCGCCAAGCGCTTCGACTTCGCCAACATCAGGATTCCGGCCCAGGAACTGATCGACGAAGTGGCGCGGATGGGCGGGGTCGTGGTCCCGTGCCATCCCGGACGACCCACCGTCGGCCTGTGCGAGCATTACGCCAGCAAGCCGCCGCTGCACAACGTCGTTGCCGTCGAACTGCTCAACGGCGGCTCGCGGCGCGGCGAGGACGAGCGCACCGCCGAGCTGGTCGCCAAATACGGCTATCGCACCACCGGCGGATCGGATTCGCATCTGGTGAGTTTGATCGGGGTATGCGCGACCCGCTTCGAGGCGGACATAAAGGATATCGAGGGACTGGTGCGCGAGCTCAAATCGGGGCGTTACCAACCGGTGGATTTCCGCGCGCCGCGCAAGCCGGTGCCGCGCGCAGTTCCGGAACAGACCGCATAGTATTACCGCGTCCGGACGCTGTGGGGATTGCGTCCCGATGGAAAAAGGAAAATGGCACTCGATTTTGATCCAGCGATAATCGGCAAGATCTTCGAAGAAACCGATCCGGTCGCGGTCTCCGCCCAGGAGATCAGGGACTTCTGCGCCGCCGTCGGCGAGAACAATCCGTGGTACACGGACGAAGACGCCGCGCGCAAAGGGCCGTACGGCGAATTGACCGCGCCGCCCCTGTTCGTGCTGACCTTCCGCAACGGCCGCCAGTTCTTCCAGAACATCCCGCGCTTCGGCAAGGGCGGCTTCGACGCCGGGCGCGACGTCGAGTTTCTCAAACCGGTGCGCGCCGGCGACCAGATCACGCTGGTCTCCCATGTGAAGGAAATCTACGAAAAGACCGGACGCAGCGGCGCTATGTACTTCGTCACGGTGCGGTCCACGGTCAAAAACCAGAACAACGAAGTGGTCGCCCACATCGACCATCGCTTCATGGGCCGGCTGTAGGCCCTTAAGACCGGCTGTAAGCCTTATCAGAGAAGAGCGGCAAGGACGTGCGTACACTGGAAGAAATTCAGATTGGCGACAATATCGGCCCCGAGCCGCTGTTTTTGGAAAAGGACCGGGTCCGCGCCTACTGCAACGCCGCCGGTTTGGCGGGAGTGCCCCGCTTTACCGACGACGAACTGGCGCGCAAAGAGGGTCTGCCGGGCATGATCACGCCCGGCAACATGAGCGCCGCCCTGATCGGCAAGCTGGTCACCGACTGGGCGCGGCCCGCCAATGCACGGCTGATCCGGCTGGGCACCACTTACCGCAGTCCCGTACTGCCAGAGCATCATCTGAGCCTGCAGGGCTTCGTCACCCAGGTCGATCACGGCGAGCGCACCGCGGAACTGGACATCTGGATCGAAAACGAAGACGGCGACCGCCTGGTGACGGCGACGGCGACCGTGAAGTTCCCCCCCAAAGCCTAGCATTGCGCGCTCGGCGGCGCCGGACATGCCCGGGCGAATGGCGGGGTGGACGTTCACCCGATTGCCGGCGTCTGCATGCTCCGATGACCGGAAGTCCGTTGTGACCGCGATTATAATATTGTGCCCGTGATTATAATAATGAGCGGGCGGCATCGAGCGTCTGGCAATAACCATTCCCAGGCCGGCCGGTTGCGCGGTATCGTTAACTGACTATTTCCGCTTGATACACAACGCGATTCTTTACTATTTAGGGCGAGGCTTGGGCCCGCATTGCGTCGGTTGAGGTCTTCGCAGAATTTTTGCGCCGGACATATGCGCGCGCCGATTTCGTCCAGGTTGGATTACTGGTTGCGGGCGGCGCGCGGGAACGTCAAGCGGCCGCGGCATACGCCGCAGCTCAATTCCACCAACTATGAATCTGATTCGGGTGGGGACTTTACAGGTCGCGGCCGAGCCACGCGCGTACGCACTTGCGCGAGCATAAGGGCGGGGTTCTGCGGATGCCCAGAAAATTCCAGCGGCTTATAGGTGCTCCGCACCAATGGCAGTTGAGCGGCTGCGCGCCGGCGCTTGCGCTTTTATCCGCCGCATCGGGGACGGCCCGGAGCGGATGCGGGCGCCGGGGCCGGTTGGCGATCTCAATCACGGTATGAGAGTTGGCGCCGGACGATGAGGCAGTCACCGTGCCTTTCCTGGTTCTGAAAAAACTGACCCGCGGCATAACCACATTTCGCAGACGGGCGCTCAGCCCCGCGGACTCTCGGGAAATCTTATCCTAAAGCGGGTCCCGGCGGAACGCTTCGATTTCACCTCGATGCTCGCGCCGATCAATTTCGCGTTGCGGCGCACCAGGGCCAAACCCAGGCCCAGACCGCGATAGCGCCGCACGGCGGAAGTTGAGAGCTGCACGAAAGGCGCGAACGCCTCCTCGATCCGTTCCGGATCGATGCCGATACCGGTATCCGCCACCTCGAGCTCGATTATGGACTCGCCTCTGAGCCTTACGCGCCGCATCTTTACGGTAACTCCGCCGCGTTCGGTGAACTTGATCGCATTGGATACCAGATTGGCGAGAATTGATACTAATCGTCGGCGCTCGCAGTTGACAAGTCTGAGCCGGGGTTCGAGCCGCCAGACCAGGAAGATTTTCTTGCGCCGCGCCATTGCGGCAAACGTCGGCTGCAGTTCCGCCGCCAGCTCCGCCGCGTCCACCGTCTCTCTGACGGCGGCCTGCGTTCCGGCCATCGCGGCGGCATATTCGAGCAGGTTCTCCAGGGTCTGGGTCAACTCGCCGGTTGCGAGGCGAATGCGCTCCAGCATCCGCATCGGTTCCTCGCCCAAACGCGCTCCCCAGTCCTCGGCCAGAATCTCGACATAGCCGTTGAGAATCTGCAGCGGGACACGCAGCTCGTGAGAGAGGTTGGAGATGAGCTCGAAACGTTGGGGCCGCAAATGGGCGTCGAACTTGGCGCGGGCAGCGGTGGACTGCGCGGCGGCTCTGCGCGATCGCACTGGTTTCCCCCCAAAGTGCGCGCGATGCGTTTGCGCACGATCTAAGCTGCATTCCCAGTTAGACCGCCAAAGCTTTGCGGGGTATAAGCAAAACACTCAGCGTGCGGGGATAGATGTCTTAATAGAGCGGAAAAGATCGCTTAGCAGGCTGTTGAAAAGGATTCTTCACAGCCTGCTTCCTCTCTCTTATCTCTTCCAAAGGGGCAGCCGGTTTCCATGCAGGGTGTTGAGGGCGGTCACGGTTAACTCGGTCGTCCTCGTTTTTCAACCCCCTGCCAGGCGATCGCGAGGCCCATCAGCAGCAGGGCGGACGATCGCGGTAGCGGCGCGCCAATTCGGCCCGAAACGCGATCGATTCATGCCTGCGGCCGGCCGCGGCGCCCAGGCCGATACGGTTAAGCCGCACCAGTTCGCGCCTCAAGCACCTCAATATCCTGCGTATCGCGCAGCTCATGCCGCTGTCTCCATCCGCGCCGCGGCCACCGCCCGGCTTCCCGGCAGATGCCGCAGCCATACGCGTGCCGAATCCGCGATAATCAAGGCGACCAGCACGATGAACACCAGGGTCATCAAAGCGTCAACCCGGTCATTGAAAATGAGCCGGTGGATTTCCGCCGCGCGCGCCGCGCCGATCGCGGGCGAGGCCAACTCCGCGCGCAGTAGTTGGACATGGGCCAGAAATCCGACGTTGGGCATCGCGCTCCATACCTTCTCGACGCCCGCCGTGGTGGTCACCGCCGCCAGCCACCCCAGCGGCAGCAGGGTCACGAACGCGCAGCGCGCCTTGCCGCCGCGAATCAGCGCGGTGGTGGCCACGCACAGCGCGATGGTGGCCAGCATCTGGTTGGCGATACCGAACAGCGGCCACAATGAATTGATACCGCCCAGCGGATCGATCGCGCCGTAATACAGGAAGTAGCCCCACGCCGCCACGATCAGGAAGGAGGTCAGCAGGATGCTGGGATAGGAGCTGGTCTCACCCAGCGGCGCGTACAGATGGCCCAGCAGATCCTGGAGCATGAAACGGCCCACGCGGGTGCCGGCGTCCAGCGTGGTCAGGATGAACAGCGCCTCGAACATGATGGCGAAGTGATACCACAGGCCCATCACGGCGCGTCCGCCCAGCGAGCGCGCGAAGATATGCGCCATCCCGACCGCCAGCGACGGCGCGCCGCCGGTGCGCGCCAGCAGCGTGGTCTCGCCGACGTCGGCGGCCAGCTGGCGCATCTCCTGCTCGGTTACGGGATAGCCCCATCCGGAGATGGTCTTTGCGGCGGCGGCGCCGCGTCCGACCACGCCGGCGGGGCTGTTGATCGCGAAATAGACTCCGGGATGCAGCACGCCGGCCGCGATCAGCGCCATCACGGCGACGAACGATTCCATCAGCATGCTGCCGTAGCCGATCATGCGGGCGTCGCTCTCGCGCGCCAGCATCTTGGGCGTGGTGCCCGACGCAATCAGCGAATGGAAGCCGGAGATCGCGCCGCAGGCCACGGTGATGAACGCGAAGGGGAAGATTTTGCCGCCGAACAGCGGGCCTTTGCCGTTGACGAACTGGGTCAACGGCGGCATCAGGGTGGGCGGATGCAGCGCCACGATACCGGCGGCGAGCAGCGCGATGGTGCCGAGCTTGATGAACGCGGAGAGATAATCGCGCGGCGCCAGCAGCAGCCAGATCGGCAGCACCGACGCCATAAAGCCGTAGCCGATGATCCACCAGGACAGATGCGCCGCGTCCATCACGAAGTAGCGGCGCCATTCGCTGAACTCGACCCATCTCCCGCCGGCCACCGCCGCCAGGATCAGGGCTACGCCGATAATCGACGCTTCGAGCACGCGCCCGGGGCGAATCCAGGTCATGTAGATTCCCACCAGCATCGCAATCGGCACGGTCGCGGCGACGGTCGAAGTGGCCCACGCGCTTTCCTTCATCGCATTGACCACCACCAGCCCCAGCACCGCGATCAGGATGATCATGATGAGCAGCACCCCCACCAGCGCGGTAAAGCCGCCCACCGGGCCGATCTCCTCGCGCGCCATCTGGCCCAGCGAGCGGCCCCGGCGCCTGAGCGAAAGCCCGAGCACGACGAAGTCCTGGACGCATCCGCCGAGCACCGCGCCGATTACGATCCACAGGATCGAGGGCAGATAGCCGAACTGCGCCGCCAGAATGGGACCCACCAGCGGTCCGGGACCGGCGATGGCGGCGAAATGATGTCCGAACGTGATCCAGCGCGAGGTTGGGATGTAGTCGCGCCCGTTGTCGAGCTGCACCGCCGGCGTGGGGCGCGCGTCGTCCAGTTCCAGGACGCGCGCCGCGATAAAAGCGGAGTAAAACCGGTAGCCGATCGCATAGACGCACAGCGCGGCGATGATGAACCACAGCGCGTTGGGCGGATGTTCGCCGTGCAGCACCGCCAGTACGGCCAGCGCGAGCGCGCCCAATGCGGCCACCATAGTCCATAAAACGCCTTTGAGAAACTTCAACCGCCTCGGCCTCGACGCGAGCATTGCGAGATTGTGGTAGGCGCGCGGCGCGGGTTCAAGAGCGCGAGCCGGCGGTTGTTGCGGAGAATTGGTTTTATACCGAGGCGTCTACTCCAATCATTTTTGGTTCGCGTAACTGTCATCAAGTAGCAGCCGCATCCGCCGATTTCACCATCTAATTATCAGCCGCTTGACAGGGTCCGGCGTACAAGCGTCGGCAGACAGCGATCGACACGGTCAAGGGCGGGCGAACCCGGAACCAATCTCGATGTCAGGTTGTTTTACCGGCGGCAGAGTTGCTATACAAAACAAACGATTCGGCACCGGCGTCCACTGAAGCGGATAGGGCAGATGCGGTATTTCATATTGACCATTCTGATCATCACCGTAATCGCCGCAGGCGGGATTTGCGGCGCGGAGGACGGATCCGAGCTGCGGCAGATCAGGCGCGAAATCCAGCAGATCCGGGCCGACGAGGAGCGTCAGCGCCAGCGCGACGAGCGGCTGATCGGCGAGCTCGAGCAAAAAGTGGAAAAGCTCGAGAACCAGAACCGGCAACTGCAGCAGTCCAGCGCGCAGATGCAGACCCGGACCACTCAGCAGCTGCAGCAGATCAATGAGCAGCTCGGCAGCAGCGCCTCCGATTTTGCGCGCACCTTTCACGATTATCTCGGCACCCACACTTTTACTCTGACCGGCGCGGTGGGCGGCGACTTCATCTACGACCGCCAGACCGCGACCAACACCTTCGCGCTGGATTTCGAACCGATCATTCTGTATCGCGTCACTGATTGGCTGCTGTTCGAGGGGACCATCGAGGCCAACCTTCCGGCCGGCGGCGGGGCGGATTTTTCGCTGCCGGTGGCGACCGCGCAGATTTTCCTTAACGACTACTTGGAAGTGCAGGCCGGCATCTTCGATCAGCCCTTCGGCGACTGGTACGAGGATCAGAGCCCGTTTTGGGTCAATCGCTTCGTCACCGCGCCGCTGCCTTATTCAGTCGAAGCTCTGATTCCGCCCACCGACATCGGTGTGCAGTTGCGCGGCGGCGCGCAATGGGGCGCACTGGGGCAGGATATCGACTACACCGCGTGGGTCAGCAACGGGCCCAGTTTTGCCAATGATATTCCGCAGCCGGTGGTGGGGCAGGCGATCAACGGAGTCAATACCATCAAGGTCAACACCAACGGGCAGGGTTACGGTGGGCGGCTGCGCGTTTATCCGTTCCCGCTGGATTCCAATTTGGGACGGCTGGAGCTGGGCGCGTCCACCCTCAACGGCAAATGGCTGCACGGCAACTGGTACAACGCCTGGGGCGTCGATTTCGCTTATCTGCGCGGACCGCTGCAGGCGCGCGGCGAGTTTTTGGAAATGTACCGGCAGATGCCGACGGGCAACGCCGATAACCGCCAGGGATGGTACGTTCAAGTCGGCTACTTCCTCAATCAGCTCCCGTTGCCGTTTGCGCCCGACCCGGTGGCCGATTTCATCCATCGGCTGGAACCGCTCATCCGCTACTCGGGAGTCAACCAGCGCGCGATCGTGCAGGATGAAGTTTCCACCCTGCCCGAGACCGGCTTCAGCGGCTCGCCTTCGATATTCACGCCGCACGCGCGCGAAGTGGCGCTGGGACTGGATTACTGGGT
Source organism: Pseudomonadota bacterium (assembly GCA_021324455.1). Lineage (GTDB taxonomy): Bacteria > Desulfobacterota > Binatia > Binatales > Binataceae > JAJPJA01. The sequence goes on from JAJPJA010000070.1 coordinate 120,362, forward strand.
GGCGCCGTCGATCGTGTGGCAGAACGAAGTCGATCTGGAGCTGCCCGAGGCGGGCGGTTCGATCATCGCCTTCGGCGGCAATCCGACGCCGACCGTGATCCCGCGCGGCGCCACTCCTAACGACGTGGCGTTCCTGAGCCAGCTGGCGATCGGGTTTTAAGGAGGGGCGGGCGGATGAAGCGAGTACCGATCGCGATTTTTCTGGCGCTGGCCGTGCTTGCCGCGACCTGTGCAGCGGGCGGCGCGGAGGAAATCGGCAAGGCTGAGCAGCGGCGTCTGTTTCGCGACGGCGCCCGGCTGTGGCCGGTATATTGCGCGCAATGCCACAACGCGCGGCCCGGCTCGGAATTCGCCCCCTATCAATGGGACGCGATCATGATGCACATGCGCACTCAGGCCAATCTGCCGGCGCGCGACGCGCGGGCGGTGCTGGAGTATCTCAAAGCGGGCCGCTGAGGCCGGACTCAGGGAACAGGAAAGGAAGCGGTGTTGAAGATATCGATGATGATTGTTGGCGCGATGCTGGTGCTGATGACGGTCAGCCAGGCGCGCGCCGCCGGCCCCGATTTGGCTGAGGCCAAGGACAACTACACCACGTTTTGCGTCAAATGCCACGGCGTCAGCGGGCAGGGCAACGGTCCTGCGGCGGCCACTTTGCATACCAAGCCGCGCAATTACACCGATTGCGCCACGATGGCGAAGATCTCCGACGACACGCTGTTCAAGGCGATCAAGGACGGCGGCGCGTCGGTCGGGCTGAGCGGCGAGATGCCGTCGTGGTCCAAGGGGTTTGACGACGACGAAATCCGCGGTCTGGTCGCGTACGTGCGCACCTTCTGCCGCAAGTAGAGATACGCCCAGGTGGGATCGCAATCGAAGTTTGACGCCCGGCCGCGCGATCTGTGGTGGTTTCGCAGAAATGTCCCCTGTTTGGACGCCTGTCCGGTAAAAACCGACGCCGGCCGCTATGTTCAGCTGATCGCCGAAGGCCGCTTCGCCGAAGCCTATCGCGTCGCCCGCTCGCCCAATCCGATCGCGTCGATCTGCGGCCACGCATGCGGTGCGCCGTGCGAAGACGCGTGCCGGCGCGGCAAGCTTGACGCGCCCATCGCAATCCGCGCGCTCAAGCGTTTCGTCAACGAGCAGTTCGGTCCCGAGTCCATGTCCAATACCGCTCTGGGCGCGGTCCTGACCGGCGCCATGGGCGGCGGCAGCACCACGCCGGGACATGGCGAAAAGCTTCACGCCGCTCGCCATGATAAGCCCGCCGCCGTAATCGGCGCGGGACCGGCGGGGCTGGCCTGCGCGCACGACCTGGCCCTGATGGGCTACAAGGTAACGGTATTCGAGGCGCGAGCGCGCGCGGGCGGGATGCTGCGCTATGCGATTCCCAGCTACCGGCTGCCGCGCGAAATAATCGACAAGCAGGTCGAGGAGATCGAAGCGTTGGGCGTGGAGTTCCGCTTTGAAACTCCGCTCAAAGAGGGATTCGGTGTCGGGGAAATTTTGCGGCTGGGCTATGGCGCCATCTTCATCGCGGTGGGAGCGGCGCGCGGACGCCAGGTGCAGCTTGACGGCGCGGACGCCGACGGCGTGATCAACGCGATCGACTATTTGTTCAATATCAATCGCGGCTATCGCCTTGCGCTCGGCCACAGAGTCGTGGTCGTCGGCGGCGGCCTGGTCGCGATCGACGCCGCCCGCACTGCGGTGCGCGCGATGCTGCCGGGGCTGTCGATCGCACCCGAAGATGAAAGTGCGGTTGCGGCGGGTACGATGCGGGTGGCGCTGGACGCGGCGCGCGAGGCGGCCCGGCGCGGCGCGTTGGAAGTGGTGGTAGTGAGTCTTGAGTCGGAGCCCGAGATGCCCGCGATGCGCTCGGCGCAGGGACGCGAGGAACTGGAGGCGGCGCGCGAGGAAGGGGTGGCGCTGATGCCCGGATGGGGTCCGCGCCGCATCGTGGTTGAGAACGGCCGCGCCGCCGCAATCGAGCTGATACGCTGCGTGCGGGTCTACGACGACGCCGGCCGCTTCCGCCCGCAATTCGACCAGGCGCAGCGCCAGACCATCGCCGCCGACAGCGTCATTCTGGCGATCGGGCAGGCGCCCGACCTCTCCTTCATAACGCCCGCCGATGGACTGGAAATCACTCCCGCCGGCACGCTGCGCATCGATCCGGTGACGCTGGCGACGTCAAGGCCGGAGATTTTTGCCGGCGGCGACGCCGCGTTTCCACCGGGATTGCTGATTACCGCCGCCGCACAGGGCAAGCTGGCCGCGCGCTCGATCGACGCCTGGCTGAGCGGCCGGCCGCCGGGCCCGCCGCGGCTGCATGTGGAGATCGAGGAGCTGGCCACCGATACCTATGCGATGGCGCCGCGCTACGAGCAGATACCGCGCGCGATCCCGACCGTTCCGCTGGAGCGGCGAAGCGGAATCACCGAAATCGAACTGCGCTACTCCACCGCGCAGGCGCGCGCGCAGGCCGAGCGCTGCCTGTATTGTCACATCCATCCGATTTACGACGGCGCCAAATGCATCCTGTGCAACCGATGCGTCGATATCTGTCCGGAGCGATGTCTGCATTTCGTGCGCGAGGAGGACCTGGCGGATCCTTCGTTGCTGCAGGCGGCGGAGGGAGCGGCGGAGGATCGCAGCGTATTCGTCTACGACGAGGAAATCTGCATCCGCTGCGGACTGTGCGCGATTCGCTGCCCGACCGCTGCGATCACGATGGAACGCTTCCGTTTCGAGGAACGGCAGGGCTGATGGATACCGACCGGCGCAGGTTGTTACGCTGGTTAGGCAAGGGGTCGGTGTTTGCTGCTTTCGTGGCGCAAATCGGCGCGGCGGCCCGCGCTTTTTTTCCCAACGTGCTGTACGAACCGCCGACCACGTTCAAGCTCAAGCAACCCGCCTTTTATCCGCAGGGCTACACCTTCGATGCCGAGCATCGTCTGTTCGTGATTCGCGCGGAGGCCAGATTCCACGTCATCTCCGCGGTCTGCACCCATCTGGGATGCACCGTGCAATGGCGCGGCACGGAATTCGACTGCCCCTGCCATGGCAGCCGTTTCGATGCCAATGGCAACGTCATCTCGGGACCGGCGCCGCGTCCGCTGCCGTGGTTTGAAATATCGATCGCGCCCGACGGTCTGCTTGAAGTCGACAGCGCCTCCGCCGTGCCGGAGGGCTCCTCGCTGACCGTGGCGACGGAGAAGACGTAAAGCCAGTGGCCGGCGGGATCCAGCGGTTATGGCGCAAGCTGGCGTGGCCGTGGTCGCCCGCCAGCGATCGCGAAGCCTCCGAAGCGATCGTGCGCAACTTGTGGCTGCATTGGTTTCCGGCCAAGGTGTCGGGCCGCAGTCTGTCGTGGAGCTACAGCTTATGGCTGGGCACCGCGGCGGCATCCCTGTTTGTCATTCTGACCGTCACCGGCGTGATGCTGATGTTCTTTTACGTGCCCTCCACCGAGCGCGCCTACGGCAGTATCAAGGACCTTGAATACGCGGTGAGTTTCGGACGGCTGTTGCGCAATCAGCATCGATGGGCGGCCGAAGGCATGGTGGCGTTGGCCTTCATGCACATGGCCCGGGTGTTTTTCACCGGCGCCTATCGCGGCTCGCGCGCGCTGAACTGGCTGGTGGGCGTGGCGCTTTTGCTGGGTACGCTGATGCTGTCGTTTACCGGCTACCTGCTGCCCTGGGACCAGCTCGCCTACTGGGCGATCACGGTCGGAACCAACATCGCAAGCCAGGCTCCGCTGGTCGGTCCGACCGCGCGATACATCCTGCTGGGCGGCCATTTCGTCGGCCAGCAGACGCTGCTGCGCTTTTACGTCCTGCATGTTTTCTTCCTGCCCGCCGTGGTCTGGATCCTGGTCGCTTACCACATGTGGCGGGTGCGCAAAGACGGTGGACTGGCGGCGATCGAGCCGCTGCGCGCGCTGCGCCGGGCGGAGCCGCGCGAGATGCCGCGCACCAAAAGCTACTCGCTTTTCGGCCTGACCCCGGGCACTTCGGTTGCGGTGGCGAGTTCGATGGGTCTGGAGGAGAGCGATCAGGTGGCGTCCTCGCCTAATCTGACGCGGCGGATGATGCTGGTCTTCCTGACCGTGTTCAATCTCACCCTGCTGCTGTCGCTGTTTATCAATGCTCCATTGGAGGGACCAGCCAATCCCTCGGTGACGCCCAACCCGGCCAAGGCGCCCTGGTATTTTGTGTGGCTGCAGGAGCTGGTGTCCTGGACCACCGTCCACCTGGGATCGATCACCATCAGCGGCGGCCTGTTGGGCGGGATTCTGGTTCCCGGAATCCTGCTCGCCGCGTTGATCCTGTGGCCCTTCTTGGATCGCTCCACGGACGCCGAGGGCGTTTGGTTTGCGCCCGAGCGCAAGCGGCAGAACGCGGTCTTCGTCGTCATAACCGCCGTGATCATCATCCTGATCGTGGTCGGTGCCTGGCTGCGCGGGCCGTATTGGCATCTTTACTGGCCGTGGAGTCCGCGTCCGGTGCTGCCGCGGGTGCTGTAAGGGCGCCTTATTATGGCTGAACGCCGGGACCAATCGTTGGAGCGGCAGGACTTCGCCTGGCTGGTCCTGATGTCGCTGATATTCTTCGGCCTGGTGGCGATCGGCCTGTGGCGCGAATATGCCACCGCATGGCGCCCGTGGCAGCGGGAATTCAAGCTGGTGCTGGCGCACGCCGGCCGTTTTCAGGACGCCCGCAAGTTCCAGCCCGGAATACGCCAGATCTGGAACCCCGAACTCGGCGTGGTCGACCGTTGCGTGAGCTGCCACCTGGGCTACGAATGGGGCGGTATTCTGCCGGCCGCTCTGCGGCAGCCGCTCACGCCCCATCCGAACCTTTCCTTCATGAACCGCCATCCGTTCGACCGCTTCGGCTGTACGCCCTGCCACGCGGGCCAGGGATGGGCCACCAACGCGCACGCGGCCCATTACGGCGGAGGCGGCTGGGAGGAGCCGATGCTGTCGCGGCGGCTGGCCGCCGGTTGCGGCGTTAGCGAGGCCGAGTTGCTTCAGATGCGCTGCAACTTCTGCCATCGCCGCGACCGCTCCACGCAGGGGATGGACGCGATCAACCTGGCGAAGACTCTGATCAAGAAGAAGAAGTGCCTCATCTGCCATAGCGTGGAAGGACAGGGCGGTCACAGCGCCCCGGACCTGACCTACGAAGGCGACAAGGATCCCGAGCAATTCGACTTCTCGCACATCGCCGGTGCCAGGACGGTGTTCAACTGGCACGTGGAGCATTTCATCGCGGCGGGCAAGGTTTCGCCGAAGACCGCGATGCCCGACTATGACATGCCGCCGGATCAGGCGCGGGCGCTGGCGCTGCTGATGCTGAGCTGGCGGCACATTAACTACCCGCCGCAGTATATCCCGCAGCCGCAATCCGCCCCGCAGACGGCGGCAACTCCGGCCGCGTCATCGAATCATTGAGCGCTACGCAAGCGGGCAGGCGCAGGAAACCGCGGTGGGTTTCGTGCCGGGGGCCTCAGGGCGTTTGTTTTTGAATGCAAGCCGGCCCTTGCCGGGTCATCGACGCCGATTTAAAGCATCGGTTGGCTCGCGCCGGCGTTTATTGGGAAGGCCGGCAGCATCATCCAGGAAGGTCATGCTTTGGGTTCGGTAGGTTTGGCTTCAACCTGGGTCGTCTTGGCGGGGGCGTTGTTATCCGGCTCGTTCATCGCTTTTTTGAAGTCGCGGATAGCTTTGCCCAACGCGCCGCCGACATCGCCGAGCTTACTCGGACCGAAGATGATCAGGATGATCACCAGCAGTATCAATAAATGCGACGGTGCCAGAATGTCCATTAGCGCCTCTCCTGAGCCATGCCGCGGTGGCCATCCAGATTGTATCGCGCCGGGGCCGGCGTTGCTATGGCCGCAAAAGCCCCCCGTCCCCGCGGCCGTCCGGCATGGACGAGTCTACGCCCCCTTTGCGATCATACCCGCAGGGACTTCCTTGATATCTTCGAGCTTCAGCCGCTGAACCTTGCGATACAGCGTGGAGAGATGGATGCCCAGGATTTCCGCGGCCTTGGCCTTGTCGCCTCCAACCTTGGTCAGGATGCGCTTGATGTGCTCGCGCTCCAGCTCTTCCAGGGTCAGTTCGAAACCTTCGAGGTCGGTGGTGGCGATGCGGGCCTGGCCCAGCTTGTTGGGCAGGTCATGGGAATGGATCACTTCGCTTTCGGCCAGGATGGCGGCGCGTTCCACCGCGTTCTCCAGTTCGCGTACATTGCCCGGCCAGGCGTAATTGACCAGCAGACGCATCGCACCCTTGGAAAACCGCATCAGCCCGCGGCCGTGGGTTTTTTCGTACTTGCGCAGGAAATAATTGGCCAGCAGGGGGATATCATCCTTGCGCTCGCGCAGCGGCGGCAGCGGGATGGTGATGACGTTGATGCGGTAGAGCAGCTCCTCGCGAAAGCGCCCCTCGCGGACTTCATGCTCGAGGTCGCGGTTGGTGGCGCATAGCAGGCGCACGTCGAAACGCACCGGCTCATTGGATCCGACCGGATAGCATTCTCGCTCCTGCAGCGCGCGCAGCAGCTTGACCTGCAACTGCAGCGGCATCTCGCCGATTTCGTCGAGGAACAGGGTGCCCTTGTCCGCGCTTTTCAGCAGTCCGATCTTGTCCTGGACGGCGCCGGTAAAAGCGCCGCGCTTGTAGCCGAAGAGTTCGCTTTCGAGCAGGGTTTCGGGCAGGGCGCCGCAGTTGATGGGCAGGAAGCGGCCGTTGCCGCGCTCGGAGGTAAAATGAATCGCGCGCGCGACCAGCTCCTTGCCGGTGCCCGACTCGCCGCTGATGAGCACGGAGGAGTCGGTGCGCGCGACTTTTTCCATCAATCGGAAGACCTGCTGGATGGTGTCGCTCTTGCCGATGATGTTTTCGAAGCTGTACTTGTCGCGCAGTTCGCGGCGCAAAAACCGGTTTTCGCGGAACAGCGCCTTTTGCGCCAGCGCGTTGCGCACCACCGCTTTGAGATGATCGTTGGCGAACGGCTTGGTCAGGTAGTCGTAAGCCCCCTTGCGCAGCGCGTCGACGGCGGACTCCACGCTGGCGTAGGCGGTGAGGATGATTCCCATCACCTCGGGGTCGAGGTCGCGAATCTTACCCAGCAGATCCAGCCCGTTGCCGCCATGGCCGAGATTGAGGTCGAGAACGGCGGCGTCGATCTTCTGATTTTCGAAGATGGCAAGCGCGACTTCGGCGGCGTGCGCCTCGATTATTTCGTAGCCCTCGGCGCGCAAGAGCTGCGAGATAATCGAGCGCATCAGATCCTCATCTTCGACCAGGAGGACGCGGGGCGGTACCCCCTCGGAAGCGGGCCACGGTTGCTCGGCACTCATCGGGCGGCAGACAATTCTCGCGTATCTTGATCGGGCTCATAGGCGGGCAGTGCGATTTTCAAGGTCGTGCCCTTGCCCACCTCGCTGTCGATGCGGATCGTGCCGCGGTTGGCGAGCACGATGCGCTGACACAGGGACAGGCCCAGGCCGGCGCCCGCTCCGGCCGGCTTGGTGGTGAAGAAAGGCTCGAACACGCGCTCCAGGTGTTCGCGCGGGATGCCGATGCCGTTGTCGATGATGCGCATCACCACGCGCATGTGGTGGTCGGCCCCGCGATGGTTCTCGGTGACGATTTTGATCTGGCCGTCGCTGCCCTGGGTGGCGTCGGCGGCGTTGAGCAGCAGATTCAAAAGCACCTGCTGGATTTCATTGTTGTCGGCGAAGACCAGGTTCAGGTCGGGCGCCAGCCGCGGTTCGATCGCGATTCCGGAAAAGCGCTTGTTGTAGGACAGCAGCCGCAGCGTCTCGGTGATCAGATTGTTGAGGTTGAGCGGACGGCGCTCGGCGGTGGATGGACGCGCGAAATCGACCAGGTCCTTGAGCGTCGCCGAGATGCGCGTGATTTGCGACAGGATGGTGTGCACGGTGGTGCGCCGGGCCGGATCGTTTTCGCCGCTTGACAGCGACTGCACCAACGACGAGATCGACGCCAGCGGATTGTTGACCTCATGCGCGACGCCCGCGGCGAAGGTGCCGGTCGCGGCCAGCCGCTCGGCCTTGAGCAGCTCGTCCAGCATCTCGCGCTTTTCCGTAACGTCGTGCAGGATCACCTGGATGAAGCGCTTGTTGCCGAAGGGAATCAGCGCGGAATTGACGTCGAAGTAGCGCCCCGCCATGGGAAAGTCATAGCCCTGCGCGCTGCCCTTTTCGACCACCGTCTTCAGATGGGCGACCAGTCCGGGACAAAGTCCGTCGGCGGTCAGCTGTCCGATGTGGCGTCCGACCGGGTCGCTGTTTTCCGCGCCCGAGGTGAACTTGGTCAGCTTAACGGCGGCGGAATTGGCGGCAATGATGGCGAATGTATCAGGATCGATTTCATACATCGGGTCGGGCGCGTGGTTGATGGAGTTGCGATATTTTTCCTCCGAAGCGCGCAGCGCCGCCTCGCGCGATTCGATATAGAAGCCCGACACCATCATGCGCAACTCGTCGATTGCCGCAACCACCGCGTCGCGCACCAGCTCCTGCTTGCGGCCGCGCAGCGTGGCCCTGACGTGGCGCAGGATCTTCTGCTTGAGCGCGATGTGGACCAGGTTGAATTGGGCCGGATTGGCCCGCGATAGCATCCCCTCCTGACAATGCTGCCGGAGGTTGATGTAGGTATCCAGGTTGTCGGGGTCGCGCAGATGAGCCACGAACCGGACCAGGGAGGTATGCAGATTCTCGCGCCGCTTTTCCGCACCCGAGACGCCGAACACCTGCGCCACCGCCTGCTCCCATTCGGCCACGATGCCGTCGAAATGCTGCTCGATCAGCTCCGCCGCCAGCCGGCGCGCCTTGAGGCTCGACGGCTCCCTGCTCCAGGTCTCGCCGAAGAGGGCGTTGAGCAGCGGCTCGATCACGGTCAACTGACTGCGGACAGAAGCAATCTCCTGCGGGGTAGGGTCGACCACATCCTCAGCCATCCGCAACGCAGCCGCGACCGGCTTGTTGGAGCATCCGCAGATTTTATGCGAGGGGTCGGAGCTGTCCGCCTGACGTCCGGCTACTGAAGGCATTAGAAAATGCTCCTCTTCGTCGTCATCTGAAGCGACATTAACACCTGCCCGAAAACCAAGCTACAAGGGTTCCATGGCTTTGCAGTTTGCGAAGCCGGTGAATTTCCAACGGAGCAAAACCCGATTACAGCCGAAAACGGTTACTCAGACACCCCAATTTGTCGCAGCGATGCGCCAATTTTGAGGATAGCTCTTTCATTTCCACCAGCTTTGCGCTGGCACGACTCTGGCTCATTGGCCTTTTCGCCATGAGCAGCGACCTGAGCGTCCCCAACCCACCACCGGTTAGCGCATACGGCAAATTTCTGCGCCGCGCGGGCTCCAAGTTCTTTCTCAAAGGAATGCGCCTGGATTGGACGCCCAAAGCCGACAACTTTGCGTCCAAGGTCGAATTGCGCGCGCGGCTGGCCCAAATCCAAAGCGGACATACCACCACCCTCGTGGTCAACCTCGCGCACGCCGACGGCGTGGTCGATATCGCCGCCGCCGTTGGACTTCACAGCCTGATTGAGATCGCCGTCGGCGCCGAGCGTCTGCTCCAGCGCGGCGCCCTCAAGGCCCTGCGCGCCGAGGTCCTGGCCGTCAGCCGCAGGTTTGGCGGGCGTCCAGGAGTGATCGGCTACCTGCTGAGCCCGGCGATCGACGCCGAATGGCTGAGGATGGCCGGGGTGGAGCGGATGCGGAACACGATGGCGAGGCTGGTCCGCTACCTCAAACGTCACAGCGGCGGGGACCAGTTGTTTGCCGTGCGCCATCATCCATCGACCCGCGCCCTGGCCGCACTGGAAGAGGATTTTATCTACAGCACCGCTACCGGCCTGTCGGGCTTCGATCTGACTAATTATATCGTAAGTCTGCACAATATGGCCGAGTCGCGCCCGGTGGTGGTTGAGCTGGAGCCGGGATGCGGCGACCAGGACGAGCGCGTGGGATGCGCTTTTGCCGCGGGCGCCGCCGGCGTCGTGGCGCCGTCGTTCGAAGCGCCGCGAACCGGCTCGCTTGCCCTGATCAATCTGCAGGCCGAAGAGGTGTTGCCCTTCGCGGCACTCAACGGCAACTGTCCGCCGACGCTGCCCAAACCGCCGATGGTGTCGGTGGTGATTTGCGCCTACAACGCCGAACGCACGATGGAAGCCTGTCTGAAGTCGCTGCGCGAGCTGGATTATCCCAATTATGAAGTCGTCGTGGTGGACGACGGTTCCCGCGACCGCACCGCCGAAATCGCCGCCCGATTCCCGGAATTCCGCCTGATCCGTCAGCCCAACAAGGGACTCAGCGTGGCGCGCAACGTCGGCATGCAGGCGGCGCTGGGCGAGATTGTCGCCTACACCGACTCCGACTGCGTGGTCGATCCGCATTGGCTGACCTTCATGGTCGGCGCGATGACCGCCAGCGGGTTCGACGCCTGCGGCGGGCCCAACTACGCCCCGCATGAAGACGGACGCATCGAAGGATGCGTTTCGGCCTCGCCTGGCGCGCCCTGCCAGGTGCTGACGGCGGAAGACCGCGCCGAGCATCTTGCCGGATGCAACATGGTGTTCCGCAAGGCGGTGTTGCAGCAGATCGGCGGATTCGATCCGCAGTTCACCGCCGCCGGCGACGACGTGGATATCTGCTGGCGCGCGCTGGACGCCGGCTTCGTTCTGGGTTTTTGTCCCGCGGCGTTCGTCTGGCATTTCCGCCGCAATACCATCAAGGCCTACTACAATCAGCAGCGCGGCTACGGCAAAGCCGAGGCGATGCTCTATTTCAAGTATCCCGATCGGTTCAACGCGCTGGGCCAGGTGATGTGGCGCGGACGGATTCCGGGGCTGGCCCGCACGATGCCGGGGGCGCGCAGCCTGGTGCGATGGATCAGGACCAGCAGCGGTTTCTTCCAGACCATCTATGAACCACCGATGGGTCTGCTGAAGTTCCTCCCGCAAACCCTGGAATGGAACGCGTTGTGGTCGGCCTTGCTGCTGCTCTCGCTGGCTATCGGGTTGTCGCCGTTGCCCGCCCTGGCGATGCTTGCGCTGGGGCCGATATGGGCGCTTTACTACGCCTTTAACGCGCAGATTGAGAAGTGTCACGACCGTTTTGGTTCGCGGCTTCTAGTCGCGTTCCTGGCTTATACCGGACCCATGTTCCGCACTTTTACCCGATACAAGTTTCGCCTGGCGGGACGCGAGGCCCTTGAGGGCGCGCCACGCCAGCGGCCGTCGATTCAAATCACCCGGCGGGCGCTGAAACTCGCCTACTGGAGCGAGGACGGCATGCCGCGCGACAGTCTGATCGATCGCCTGGTGCGGACCTTTACCCGCGCCGCGATTCCAGTCCGGGTCGACAGCGGATGGAACGACTACGATTTGGAACTGCGGCCCGACCCCTGGACCCGCGTAAACATCAAGACCGCCGACGAGGAGCATGAGCGCGGCCGCATCAAAACCGTGGTGCAGGCGCAGGTCCGGTTCAGCCTCCTGGCCAAGGCCCTGTTCGGGCTGGGTGCGGCCGCGGCCGCGGGCGCCGCGCTGATTTTCGCCACACCGGCGATAGATTTGACGTTGGCCGGCCTGATCCTGGCGGTCGGTGTGTTGGGGGTGGGCGAAGGAATCGATTCCGCACGCACGGCGTATTGGGCGATCGAGCAAGGCGCCGCCGAATTGGGCCTGGTGCCGCTGGGCAAGCCGCGCCGGCCTGCGGCCGAGATCAAGGTGGCTCCGGCGTCGACGGCGGTGGCCTCCGAAGACCGCGCCGAAAGCTGACTCTCTTTGCGAGCGCGCAAAGCTGCGCGTCGGGCTAGCCCGTAAAGGGGAGCGTCGCGAGCGCTTCGTAGGCCGCGCCGTGCGGCGACAGATGGCTGCGGTAGAGTGTTACCGAGGTAATCGGAGAGCTGCCGAAATCCAGTTCGGCGGCAGATTCCAGCGCCTGACGCATCCGCGGGTCGCGCGCCGGATTACGCATCCGCCCAATAGTCAGATGCGGGGTGAAGCGGCGTTCCTCCGGCTCCAGCCCGCATTTGACGCTGAGCGCCTCGATTTGCGCGGCCAGTTTCGACAATTCGCCGTCTGCCAGTCCAATCCAGATGACGCGCGGCCGCCCGATCGAGGGAAATGCGCCGGCGCCATGCGCCTGCACCGCAAATGGCGCGGTGGCCGCGGCAATCGGGGCCAATCCACGGGCGATTCGGTCTATCGTAAGCGGCTGTACGCGGTTGCCCAGAAAACGCAGCGTCAGATGAAACGCGTCCGGTTTGGTCCATGAAACGTCGCTGCGCAGGGCGCGCAGGCCGTTCTGAAAGCGGGCGATGGCGGCGTCCACTTCGGGCGTCAGGCGAATTGCTATGAATGCTCTGACCGGCTCGTGTATGCGCACCTGCCGAAATTACCAATCTAACGGATAAGGTCAAAACCGCGCTTGCGGAAAAAATACCGCAAATTTTTTCCCTCCGGTATATTTGCTGCCCATTAGCGATCGTTTGCGCCATCATTAGAAGCATATTTGTTCCCGCCCTCTTTACCCCCGCGGAGGACTGACATGCCTGACCGCACCTGCTTTGGCATGCCTCGCAACTGCGCATGCATCTTCGTCCTGGTCTCATTCATTCTCACGGCCGGCAGCCGCGCCGCGAATGCGTACGATATCGAAAATACGTTCGTTCCGATGACCAAAGCGGTGTCGGTCGAAGGAGCGATCGCTCGTTACACCTCGGGCAGATTGGCGGGCGGTTATATCAACGCCTGGAACGTAGGCGCACGCATCTCATTGATGCCGTTCGGTGTGATTCACAACCGGAGAATACTCGATGGCTGGATGGACGGCGCTTTGGAGCTGGGACTTGAACCGGCTTTCGAACGCTTCAACACCGTGCATCAGAACTATGTCGGCGTTCTGGCCGAAGCGAGGTACTATTTCGTGCGGCTGCATTATGGACCCTTTTTGCCCTGGATCGGCGCCGCAATCGGGCCCGGTTACTCCGACCTGAATATTGGCCGGGTCGACGATGATACCAAGTTGACCGGTCCGTTCATGGCGCTTATCAAGGGCGAGGCCGGCGTCGCCTGGCTGGTCGACAACCGCACCGTGCTGTATGCCGGCCTCGAGGCTCAGCATGTCTCCAATGGCAGTCTTAACGGAAAGGAAAGCAACGGTGCGACCACCAACCTGAGTCTCAACACTCCGTGGGGGTTGGTGGTCGGTTGCTCATGGGTTTTCCGGTAAGCTGTGGGCGCGCCTTTCACCGCGCCGGCAGCTCCGATTATTGGATCGTAAGAGTGAGGGCGGTGGAATGGCTGAAATTGCCGTTGGCTCCCGTGACCGTCAGCGAATAAGTACCGGTTGGCGCGCTTTTGTTGACGGCCAAAGTAAGAGTTGAAGAACCCGGCGTGGTCACCGGATTGGGGCTGAAACTCGCGCTGGTTTTTTTCGGCAACCCGCTCGCGCTCAGGTTGACGGAACTGGACCCGCCCACCGTACCCACGGACACCGCGACTTTTCCCCGCTGCCCGCGCTTGACGATCAATGAAGTGGGCGACGCCGAGATCGTAAAATCCGCCGCTGCCGGCTGCACGGTCAGCGTTAAACTGCTCGAATGGACCAAACTGCCGCTGCTGCCAACGATTGTGATCGTATAGGACCCGGCGGGCGTGGCGCTGGTCGTGGCGATGCTCAGGTTGGAAGCGGCCGATCCGCCCGCCGGCGGCGTTTCCGACGACGGGGTCACGGTGCAGGTGATGCCGTTGGTGCCGCAGGCTGCCGAACCGGATAGCGCCACGGTTGAGCTGAACCCGTTGAGCGACGTTACGGATACCGAACCGGTCGAACTGCCCGGCTGACCGGCGCTAAGAGTGAGCGGCGCGGCGGAGGCTGACACCGTGAAATCCGCGCTGGCGGTGCAATTGGCGAATTTCCACGAGCCGATGGCGGTATTCCAAACATAACTGGAAGTGACGTGGTAATACTCATTGGTATACCAGAAAGTACAATCGTCGCTGGGGTCGATGCGCAATGCGGTATAATCTCCCCAGCGATCGAATCCGGTTTGCGATCCCGCTCCCGCCACCAGCACCTTCTCCGCTTCCATTGTGTTCAGAGGGTCGGCCGGCGTTCGTCCGGTATAATTGATTGAAGGGAACAGCGCCGCGCTGGAAGCGCTGTAACCCAGCGCGATGTCACCCACCTGATCCATCGCGATACTCCCCATCCATCGGTAAGTCGAATCGGGCGCGAAGGTCCCCTGCTGATACAGGACGAAAGATCCGGTGGTTTTCCGCAGTTCGTACCATCGCATGCCCACGCTGGAGCCGGCGGTCACCGAATGGGCCGCAACCATCGCCTCGTGGTCGGCGAATCTGCGGTAGGCAAGCCGGTACATCAGGCGGTCGCCCAGCGAGCTGAGTTGCTGTGAGGTTCCGGGTTGGGGAATACAGGTGCCGCCGCCGCACGCCTCATTGAAGGATGCCACCGCGATTTCACTGCCGCCGCTCAGCGTGGAGCTGGCCGGATTGGCGAAATCCGGCGTCAATTGGTAAATCCGCAGGCTGCTCGTACTGTCGAAGCCCATGAAATAACCGGGCGCGCCGCCGGGAGGAGGCGTGGAGCCGTCGAGATCAACCGGCAGATATCCGCCGCCGGATATCTGAAAACATATCGAGGCCGCCGAGGGCGCCCCGCTGAGCATCGCCATGCGATCGTACGCGCACAGATCGGCGCCCACGAACGAAGCGCCATTGGCGAACAGGTTGTAGGTGGCCAGATACGCCGGATTGGTCGTTGCCGGCCATACCCCGAATTTCGGATAGTCATTCAGGTTACTGCCGAAACTGTATGAATAAAGATAGTAGCTGCCGGTGGGATCGCCGCTGACCGAGACCGCGATGCATTCGGAATACGGAGAACTCTGGCTGCCCAGCTCGGTGACGATGAAACGATCGGCGAGGCGATCGTACTGGACCACGGGGTCACCCGCATTATTGGTTGCGCATGGACCCCCCATCGCCGCCCACAGCGAGCCCAGAGTTTTCGGATAGCCGGAGAAAACATTTCCGTTCTTGTCAAAGATCGCAATGTCGGAGTTGACGACCTGAACGATATGGTTGGGACCGACGGCGATGTTGGCGTCCGATGGGATGTATCCGTTTTCGCTCATGCCCGGAAAGTTCGGATTCTCGCGCACGCGCGCAGGCTTGCCCGAAACGGTCTGTGCGGCGCCGTCGGAGCTGTTGACCGTTTTGGCAAAGTGATGCGGTATCGGCCGGCGCCGGCGCACCTTCAATTCCGCCGGCCCGCTGGGCGCGGAGCGGATGGCGGACAGCGGGGGCGAAACCGCAAATCCCTGCGGATAGGTTACCGTCGATGGAGCA